>NZ_JBEULY010000002.1:0-676514 GCF_040578655.1 Phytobacter sp. RSE-02
AACAAACGGTGTGGCCGTCACGGTTCCCGGCCAGAAGTCGCTGGCAAAAAAAGGGGCTAACTCAGATATCACTTCTCTGAACGGGCTGACAACACCGCTCAGCCAGGGGCAGGGCGGGACGGGATTAACAAACCCATTCGGCAACGTCGCCGGGTCATTTTGCCAGGGCAATGATACGCGCCTGAGCACAATAGACGGGAAGTCCGGCGGGGTTATCGCGGGGACAGTAAAATCCAGTGCGGCATCACCTGCCGCGACGCCTGCTAACGGTACAATAACCAACTCAGAACTAATCGGTTCTAAATTCCGCAGTGGTGTTTATGCCGGAATTGATTTTTCGCTGTACGCACAGGCTGTCCAGGGTAATGGCTCGTATGGCATCTTCCAACTGTCCTACGGAGGCACTCCGGCCTACTGGGTATTCTCTCAGTCTGGTGTGGCAACTGGTGTTTCATGGACTCCTACATGTGACGAACGACTGAAAGACCTGGACGGGCCTGTTCCTGACCCGCTGGGAAAAATGGCTCTTATGCGAGGGCAATCCTGGCACTGGAAAACCAACGGCAGTTACGGAATAGGCCTGACAGCACAGGATGTGCAGCGCGCGTTCCCGGATGCAGTTGTGGAGACTCATGATGTGACACTGCCGGACGGTAGCGTAGTAGCGGGCGTTTTGTCTCCGGACTCCTATGGCGTTGCCGCAGCGCTGCACCATGAGGCGATTCTGGCTCTGATGGCGCAGGTTGACGCCTTGACCGCACGCGTTATAGCACTGGAATCCGGTAAAACTAACGAGCCGGTGGCAGAGTAATCAAACCCTTACTCTATGCAAAAAATTGATAGTCACAAGCTGAGTTGATCTGTTGCTCAATAAAAAATACTGTATTCATATACAGTATTTTTTAGGAGATGACTATGCCCCGCCGAAACAATGTTTTTGTCGCGTTCCGTGACGCCATCCAACTTAATCCTAAAGGGTATATGTGCTTGCGCACGGGCGATTTTATTCGTGAGTTACGCAAGCACAACCACCATTTCACAGAGCAGGACGCCAACAGGTGGATTGAACTGAACCAGCCCAGCTTCGTCGATAAAACGCCAGATTTCAGTGAAAACCGTCTCTGGTTACTTCGCAATATGGGGATTGTCCGCTAATGCAAACACTTGATGCAATTTGCGGCGTTAGCGCCACTACAGGATTAATGCCGACAGCAACCGGCTACGCCGTCGTCGAGGCCAATCTTGGAAAACTGGAGCAGGGATGCACTGTTGTTCTGTCTCTATATGACCGCCAGCAGTGTGCGAAATTCATAGGGCGGTCCTTAATTACGGAAGATGGAGAGGCGATCGAGGGAGAGTCTTTGGAAGATGTTGTGGTTGTCGGTCGCGTGACGTATTTCGTATACCGGACAGGAAAGGATGGCTGTCCGGTGTAAGCAGCAAAAGGTCTGCCATAGAGATTGCAGGTAAAAACAACGGTAAGTGGTTTTTTGGGGAGAAGTGTAGCACTAACGGATTTTTACCTCCCTCACATCCTTGTTGATGACGGCTACCTTAACAGCCGCTTTGTGCCGCAGGTAGATAAAGCTAGCGAATATCTCATCAATCTATAGATGCCTAGGTATTTTTTAAATGCGAAATTGAGCCAGTTGGATGTATATTAAAATAATCTACTGCAACCTATAGTTGGTAGATAAGATTGTTATTTATTGATAGCATTGCTCTGTTTAAAAAGGCATATAAAACAGTGTATTAGCAATTGAATAAGGATGATCATGAGCATGTATTACCATAGAGGGCCTGCGCAGCCAACTCCAGAGCAAAGACTGTTATTGATGAATGAAGATGAATGGGAGAACTTTATCCTACAATCCGTTCACCAGCTTGCTAAAGAAGGCGTATATGCTCAGGTGCACCGTATCGGTGGTGCAGGAGATAAAGGCCGTGATGTTTGTGGTAACACACAAGAAAAAACCGAATATTGTTCTTGGGACCTTTATCAAGCAAAACATTATGAAGAAACATTATCACCAAGTGCTTTTGCTCCTGACTTAGCTAAATTTTTGTTTTATGTTTATTCAAATGAATATACACAGCCAAGGAATTATTTTATTTGTGCTCTTAAAATAGGACCCAAGTTATATGATTTGGTTACAAATCCAACTTCATCAAATAGTGATACGCTGAAAAGTTGGATATTAAAAGAGTGGAAGGATAAAAAAGGGGATTTTAAAACTTTCAAGAAAGATTTAAGTCCTGAGTTAGAGTTATTTATAGAGGGTTTTCCTTTTGATATAATAAAAATTAAAACCACAAGTGAAATGATTGATATACATTCTAGATCTAATGGCCATTGGGAGATGTTTGGCGTATTAGGTCCGCGAGGAGCTAATCCAAAAGTGCCTATCGAGCCCGACACCAAAGAACAAAACTATATAAGGAAATTATATAAAGCATATGGAAGCGTGCAAAGAAAAGAAATCATTTCTTTCGCAGAAATTCCCGATATTTATATCGACCATTTTGTACAGCAAAGGATTCTTTTTTATTGCGCTGAGGGTTTAAATAGATTTAGTCGAGATAAAATACCAGGTGCCTTTGATGATCTTTTAGAACAAGTAAATACAGGGATAGGCTCCGTAGCTTCACTTCCTTATGCGAATGGTGTTGATAAAATAACAGCGGTTCAAAATGTAGCGAATTCCCTTCAGATAACATCTAACCCCCTACATGAAAGGCTTCATGCGGGAGATCTCCAGGGAACGTGTCATCACCTGGCTAATAACGGACAACTAAATTGGGTCAAAGAGGATAAAAATGAATAATCTATTTAACTCACCGTTTGAAATGGGTGTGCGAATGGTGTATTTATTACTTTCTCTTTACCCAAGAAAGGTTGATTTACAAAAGCTAGTTTACCTTGAGTATGCAACCGTTTACTCAGAGGATTTAGGTGGCCCAACAAGTTTACATACACCTGTGCCAATGAGAGGAGGGGAATATATATGCAAAAGGGATATTATTGAACAGGGGCTTCATTTAATGTCAGCAAGATCTTTTATCGATGTGACGTATGATTCAACAGGTATTTATTATTCAGTTGGCGATAATGGTCCGGCGTTAGTAGGGTTGATTGGTAGTAGTTATGCATCAAAATTGAATGCATCATGTAAATGGGTTGCGACCACCTTTGGCGATTTCAGTCTTGATGAACTTGCGTCTTTATTCGATAAGAAAAGTTTGACTTGGGGAGCCGAATTCACCTCTTCTGAAATTGAAAGGAAGCCATAATGACAATTAAAATATTCAAACTTACAGTTTTTGGTTCAAATAAAGAAGAGGCAAGTATTTCCTTCAATGGAGAATCTCATTTGATCTTTGGTCCAACTGACACGGGGAAATCATATATTATTGAATGTTTTCGCTATTGTCTGGGAGGGAGGGATAGACCAAAGGATATAGGTTTATCAGAAGGTTATACGATTGTTTCATTGCAGATTAAAGTAAGTGACGAAAAAGAATTTACCATATTCAGAGACTTGGTAAGTAATGAGATAAGTGTATACCATGGATTTTTAAATGCTATTCCTCAGTCAGAACATGATAAATTGAAAGAGGATTTTAATTTATTAATGGTCAAATGGAGTAATGCTGCAGGGAAGATTATTTTAACTAAACGTGGAGTTAAGGGTAATTTCACTCCGGGGGATATACGCCTTCTATCGATTTTTGATGAAATAAGGACATTGGACAATGTTGTTTTTATTGGTTCAGACTCCAATATCACTACTAGAAATTCTGCAAGTATAGCATTGGTACTTACCGGTAATGATGATTCAGAAATGATATTGCCACTATCGATGGATGAAATAAATAAAGCAAAGGGACAAGCAGCTGCTATCGAAGAACAGATTAGCATTCTTAAAAATGAAATACCTGAAGGTTTAGTTAAAAGTGAACTAGAGTACTCCTTGGAATTAGTTGACAACGAGATTAAGAGAGTGAATACAATTGTCAAAGACCTAAGTGCTGAGTTACTTGAAATAAGGACGCAGGAACTTTCATTAGAGAGTGAAAAAAATACAATAGATAACAAAATTACAGCCTACCGTGAGTCATTATCCCGTTTCCGGATATTAGATGAAAAGTACTCAAATGATGTATCTAGGTTAGAGGTGCTTAAGAAGGCCGCGGAGATCGTGCCCGGATTTGAAACAAATGCGTGTCCTTTATGCGCAACGCCATTTGAAAGACAATATAATCACGAAAAAAATAATATTAATTTTTCAGTTATTTGCTTGGCATCAGAGTCAGAAAAAAAGAAAATCATGAGTCTTAAGGACGGTCTCTTGGATGCTGTTCGAGGGATTCAGGCTGAAATGGAACTCCTATATAAGCAAAAATCTGATATAAGTGAAAAGGCGAAAGGCATTTTAGGAAAGAAAGAGTTATTAATGTCTCCAGTGAAACCGATTGACAAATTCAGTTTTGACCTATTATCTGAAAGAAAAAGTGAGCTCAACTCTTATATTAAAAGTCTAGAGAAAATAGAGAGTTTAAGTGTGCGTCTTGCTGACGTAACAGCGAAAACAAAAAAAACAAGACATAAAATAGTCCGAGATTTATCAGAAAGTAGTACTTCTCTGTGTCAGGATATAATGACTTTGCTGTCTGAGTGGCAAGTGCCTGGAGTAGAGACAGTTTCATTCGATGAAAAATTTTCTGATATCATTATAAATAATCGCCAGCGTGTATCATTCGGTAAAGGCAAAAGAGGGATCTTCTTAACTGCATTCATGATCTGTCTTATGGAGCGGGCAATTAAAAAAGGTTACCCTCATTCTGGTTTTCTGATTATTGACTCACCTGTTGTGACATACAAAGATCCTAAACATATATCTTTCGACAATAAAGAGGAACTTCTAGATGAAAGCGTAAAGGAGAACTTTTATTCGTGGTTGGGGGATAAAAAGACGGTAGGGCAAATTATAATTTTGGAAAATGAAGAACCATCTCCATTACAAAAGAGAAAATTAAAATACACTGAATTTGTTGGTGTAGAAGGATCTAACGGTAGGAAAGGCTTCTTCCCTATCTAAGTTATAATCATCGATGGCTGAGTTTTAAATAAATTTAGCCATCATTCCCTTAACGTTCTATGTCCGGAATAGTTAACCTTAAGTGTTCATCTTTGTATTGCTTTCGATTTTTTTATTAGTAATAAGTATAAACTGCTAGCGTGATTTTGGTTTTGCTCACAGCAGGCCTGATTATTAATAGGATGACGCCATAATATTAATTCTTAGCAGCATATTGTTGGTTCGGAAAGATCATAAAAGCTAAGTATTGGTAAATGATAACATAACCTATTGATTTATATTTAATACGGGTCTAATTAAAAACTCATTAGTTAACATGTAAAAGAGTTCTCTCAGCTAAAAGTATCTTTGTGCATAAATGAAGTTGTTAAGGAAAATCGGCTCCGGATTGCTTGTCTTGCTCGGTGAGAAAGATCAGATGTCTTTCATTCCTGCTTCTTTGTATGAAATTTGCTTATTTTAGAGATGGGAAGAGGTACTTTTGAGGAAGCGGTTCCCCAAAATGATATGCAACTTACTGAATAATATAATAATCTATTTATAGTGTTATCCAGCAAAATTGCAGCGCAAATAAGGGGGTAACTCTCTGTTTATATTGAATAAAATAAATAACTGAATTATATGCTTCGCCCATATCTTCGGCGGTGGTTACGCAGCGGGTTATTATGCCTATCTGTGGACGCAAATGCTGGCGGACGATGGCTTCCAGTGGTTTGTGGAGCAGGGCGGTTTATCCCGAGAAAACGGGCAAAGATTCCGCGAAGCGATTTTGTCGCGTGGCAATAGTACTGATTTAGCTGAACTTTATCGCCAGTGGCGCGGTCATGATCCGCAGATTGAACCGATGCTGAAAAACCGAGGCCTGAGCGAGTAGGGCCAGAAATAGCATAAAAAACCGGGCTGATGCCCGGTTTTTTATGCGTGATAATTAAATGCTACGCAAACGTTAAATTAACGTGCTAACCGAAGCGGTGCAATGTGATTCAAACGGCATAGTTGATAATGAAATAATTTATGGGTGTAATAATTCATTAAGTATGTCTACCTTTAATCGATGGTCCCATGACGTTAGACTACTTTTTAATGCCGTCTGATCTCCACAAAATGCTTTGTTTTTTTCGGCTGTAAGGGAGGGATAAAATAAATTCGGAAAGCACCACGCTTTGATGAGTGTTATGTGCTCTCAGATTATTCCTGAAATTAAGATACCAGCCAGGGTGATGTAATAATTACATTCCACTCAGGTATCTGTTGATTAATGTGAATGAAAAATGAGGAAAGTCCTTTTATTTATCAAAGAGAAACCTGCTGAATTAATCGATGTCAGACCGTATGAACGTAAGATTAATTGTATCTATCCCGGCGCGGTTGTAAAAAGCCTGGCGATAGAGATTAGCTTTGTGACGTTTAGCAATGGTAAATGTGGCGCCATCTCTTTTGTGGCCGACCGTTATGTTTCTCAGACGCAACTATTAGAGGCCTATAATAAGCTGGTACTCAACGGCGAGTAATTATGTTCCGTGGGCCTGCATGACTACAGCAGGCCGCATAATTTGCCAAAAGGTTGGGCCACAGTGCCGCAGAATCTGCTTAAGCGCCTCGTACATGCGGCGACATTTTGCGCCATGAGAAAAACAGATTCAGTGTCCCACCCCAGAACAACCCATCAACGAGTCCGGTAATAACGCCGAACAGAGCGCTGAATTGTACTGCATCGTGTGCTTCCGGATGCAACGACAACCAAACCAGCAGACAATATTTCGAGCCAAAGCCCATGATAATAAAAATCAGTGTCAGAGGCGTGCCCGCGCGAATAATTCTGTCGCTATGCGGTTTGTTTTTTAAACGAGGCTGGTTTTTCCATAACCGCCACCCGGCCACAATACCCAACGCAAGTCCGCTAAACATGCCCACTAATGAGGCAACATTAAAATTAAACTCTTCCTTTAAACCCCATACTCCCCAAATCAGAAAGAGTAGCGGTAAAATAAACAACTGACTGATATTCATTTCGCGCTCTGAGAGCGCGGCATAGCCCCGCAGCATAAGAAAAGCAAAAAGTATCCATACCCACAGCGGGGTATGACTGAGAATGGTGAAAATAGTCATGGTTATTCTCCTGGCTGAATGTTTACCCGGCAGAAGTATGCCGGGGGCCAGATAAGAGCAACACGACATCCACACGACAGCGGGCTGACAGCAACACGACAGGGCGATATTCCGCGCGAAGGGACCTGTTTCAAGGGAAGTGATACGTCCTGTAACGACATCGTTTTTGTTTAGTCGGCACAAGGTGCGTTAAACTCTCCCCCCTTGTTGGTAGATGACATAGCAAAAATGATTGTTCCTGGTTCATCAGATGTGCAAGTTCCTGAAACGGAATTGGCACGTAAGAGCATGTTCAAAGCGTTGCTGTACCGTGACCGGACGCCCGTCGCCGTATTAATTTGTGCTGCTATTGTTGGCACGCTCGTTGGGTTTGCTGGCGTCGCATTTTTTCGCGCCGTCAATGCCGTGCAGCACTGGCGAACAAGTTTTCTGCATCAGGCTGACTTAAGCGGGTGGGCGCTATGGACTATGGCCTTTATTATCTCCGGGCTGCTGGCGGTGATGGGCTATTTTCTCGTCAGGCGTTTTGCGCCTGAAGCGTCGGGCTCAGGTATCCCTGAAATCGAAGGCGCGCTGGAAGAGTTACGCCCTGTTCGCTGGTGGCGTGTCATACCGGTGAAGTTTTTTGGCGGTATGGGAACGCTCGGCGCAGGCATGGTGCTCGGGAGAGAAGGGCCAACCGTTCAGCTCGGTGGTAATATTGGCCGAATGGTCTCTGACCTGTTGCGGATAAAACATGGTGAGGCGCGCCATTCATTGCTGGCAACGGGGGCGGCTGCCGGTCTGGCGGCAGCGTTTAACGCACCGCTGGCGGGTATTCTCTTTATTCTCGAAGAGATGAGGCCGCAATTTCGCTATAACCTTATCTCCATCAAAGCCGTTTTTATTGGCGTGATCATGGCAAGCATCGTATTTCGCACATTTAATGGCGAAAGCCCGGTCATCGCCGTAGGGCAGTTATCCAATGCGCCAGTCAATACGCTGTGGCTGTATCTCGTGTTAGGAATGTTATTTGGCCTCGTCGGCGTGTTATTCAACCGCCTCGTCTTTCTTTTTCAGGATGGTTTTCAGCATATCTATGGCGGGCGAACATGGCGAACCCTGGTGGTAGGGGGGTGTATAGGTGGCGGATGTGGCATCCTTGCGCTGCTTTATGCGCCAGGAGCCGGAGGCGGCTTTGAATTGATCCCCGATGCGGCCAGCGGCGGCTTTACGTTTTATGCGTTAATTGTTATGTTTCTGGTCCGTCTGCTCACAACGCTGCTCTGTTTTTGCTCCGGGGCGCCTGGCGGAATTTTCGCGCCAATGTTGGCGTTAGGTACCGTGCTCGGCACCGCCTATGGTGTGGGTGTCGCGGAGTTGTTCCCGGCCTATGGGCTTCAAGCCGGTACGTTTGCCATTGCCGGGATGGGGGCGTTATTTGCTGCGTCCGTTCGTGCTCCGCTAACGGGGATCGTCCTGGTACTGGAAATGACAGATAATTATCAGCTCATACTGCCGATGATTATTACCTGCCTCGGTGCGACGTTACTCGCACAATTTCTTGGTGGGAAACCGTTATATTCTTCGATTCTGGCGCGTACTTTGGCAAAACAGACGGCGCCAGAAGGCTCGGTGCCCTCATAACCTGCTCTCCGCACTGGTTCGACGGCCATTCGCTGGTGCCGTCGAACCTGGTTGCTGTTTGTCTCTGACATCAAAACGGGCAGTACACTGTGATTTTCTGAATCTGGATCTTCTTCCCGATAATTAATTCTTGTTAATCAGCGTCATACTGTGCTGATAATAGCAATGCAACGTTATTGCCAGGCTATATATTAAAAGTAATTTAATAGAAGTAATCCGTACTAAAACCCGTTCAAGAGAGGGAGTGCGCGATGGACTATTTTTTCTTGATTATAAACAGCGTGATGGCCGGTGCGCCTGGGTACTTCCCAGATGCAATCAGGGTGATATCTGAACGGTCAGGCGAAAAATTAATAACGCTCTCCGCTATCCTCCTCCAGCCTGTTGCCGCGCAAAAACTGACGGATGTACACCGACAACAAATAAATAATATTCGCGGAAATATCATATTACTTGCGGAGCAAGACGACCTGGAAACATTCAAAATGAAAGTTAAGGCGTTTTCCAGACAAAATGGTTTAGTCAGTTAAATATTCAACAGGAATGATGATATATTCAATTGTCCATTCATAAGAATCAGGATTTTCTATGTATGGCAAAATGAGTTAATCAGGCAGCAAAAGAGGAAATACATAAATCATCGTTAAAAGCGTCGCCGCAGGACCTGAAAGCGACGCTTTTATTATCCATACTCAGACGTTTATTTGACGCTTTCATCCATGGTCACATTCATTGTGATGCCGCCTTTGTTATTTGGATCGTCAGTATAGGTAATCAGCACATCTTTGCTGGCGACACATAATCCCTCCTCGTTTGGTGTAGAAGAGACGTATCCCCCGTTATTAAACTCGACGGTGGTTGTCGTTACGCCGCCGTTTTCGGTCTCAGTAATGAAGAGGGAACCGCCATGCGTGACATTGACGGTTGTGATCACACCAATGACCTTATGTTCACCGGACTCAGGATCAAAAGAAATTTTCGGCATTTTTCTCTCCTCGCGCAGACAGGCTATCTGCATTCACTTTTTATCCCATATTTATATTAACGGCCTGGTGGGAAAGAAGTTGAGTTTTTTCGCTATCTATTTTCGATGTGGTAGTTAAGAATGTGTTTACTTTGCATTAATTCGTTATGGCGCACATACGCGGCGGGCCAGGCTGGTGAAACGTACCTTTTGCGGCTAAACTTAAACGGTTCGGTATGGCAAGCCGACAAACAATCGTTCTGACGTGATGAATCCCCCTCAGCGGTGGGGCTGGTCTTCATACCATGCAAGTCGCGAATAGCGAATGCGTTTCTGACTGACCGTCAGGAACACCGGGAGGCACCCGGCATCACGGTTTCCACATCCTGAATGACTCAATTCTCCTGTTGGGTCTTTATCTTTTGCCGCGTATTTTGAGTGACCTTGCATAGCACTCATTCCGGCGAGTAACTCGCAGAGTGTACCCATGAAAGAGGGTTATTACTGGATCCAGCACCAGGGTATTGTGCAGGTGGCTTAGTATACCCATGATAAAGTTGAGAATATGGATACAGGAAAAATAATGACCGGTGTCTGGCGCCTTACGGAAGGGTTTGAGATCTGTCATGACGTTGAAATAGAGATCGTTGGTGGACCGCTTGCGTCCCCAATGAAAGGGTAAATTTATTTGACCATGGCCTGCCTGGATAAGCGGGCCTGTCAATTTGGGCTGTGTCTACGTTTGGCAGAAATGTGCTATCACCTGGAAGACGTAAATACGAATCTAAGAAATGTGAACGCTACTATTTCACTCCTCATTTAAGCGGATATACTTCTGATAAGTCGCGTATGAAAGGAGTAAGCCAATGATTTACTCATCCATAAAAACGCACTACCTGTCAGCCGAATCCGGCGATCGTCTTGTTCGTTATGATGTTATTGCGACAGATGCCGATACGTATTTAGTGAAGGTCATCGACGAGCAAAAAAGCACGCTCTCTGATCCTAAACCGCTAATCCTCATCGACCAGTTTCGCGTTACGCGTAGTGATTATTTTGAACACTACGGTATTCACGTGGTGCAACAGGCGATAACGTTCAATTTACCCCCCTCATTTGAAGATTATCTTCTGCTTTACTGCCAGCGACACCGAAACAAGTACGAATAGCACCAGGCCGACAAAAGGCGGCTGCTTCGTTAAAAGGAGCCACTGCCGTTATACTTACTCTTTGTCTTTTGACGAAAAGCTGGCTTGTTTAACCCAAAGGAGAGTGATGATGAGACCGAAAATCACGCCGGAAGAGATCGCGTTACTGGTAGAGGATTTAGATATGCTGGGTGAACAAAACCTCGTGGGTATCGAAGCCTATGAAGCGCTCTATCTGCTGGAGATGCGCCGCCAGACAGCAAAACTTAATGATATCAAGCGGGCACTGGAAGCCGAAGAGGAGTGAATTTCCGGACTCACGGACGCCCCCGGTTGTTGGTGGGTAGGCCGCACTGTTTATCAACATCATCTGGCCTCTCTGACGCCAGATGATGTTTTTACTTTTTACTCACCGGACAGATCAACTCACGGATAATCGCTATCTTCTGCTGCGGTGACAGCCAGAGGCATTGTGGCATCCATGCGGGTTTTTGTTGTTCGGTGAACGCGTTAAGCAGTTGATTGAGCCAGCTATCGATATTCATACGTACCTCCTTAATGGTTAACGTGAGTGTACGCAACAATTACGGAACAAAAACTGAGCTTATTTAATTTACTGTTCCGCATTTAATTCCCAGAATGTGCCGACCGACATTGTCCAACCCACAGGCGCAATAAGCTGACACAAAGATATGGTAAATTACCGCCTCCACTAACAACGGAGTGTTGTAATGAAAGCGATTGGTATCTTTTGTGGTTCATCTTCCGGGGAAAATCCGCTGTATATCGAAACGGCGCGCTATGTGGGCAAAACCCTCGCGGCGGCCGACATTTCTCTTGTCTACGGTGGCGGTAAGGTTGGCCTGATGGGCGCCGTTGCCGATGCCTGCCTGGCGCACGGCGGCCACGTGGTGGGGGTTATGCCGCGAGGTCTGTTTGAAAAGGAGATCGCGCACCAGGGGCTGAGTGAACTTCACGTCGTGGAAAATATGCACGAGCGAAAAACCAAAATGGCGGCGCTATCGGATGGCTTTATCGCATTGCCTGGTGGTGCGGGTACGCTGGAAGAGATTTTCGAGCAGTGGACCTGGGCACAACTCGGTATTCACCACAAACCCTGCGCATTCCTGAATATCAACGGTTATTACGATCCGCTGCAGGCGATGGTTGAGAAAATGGTTACCGAGGGATTCATGCATGCCCGTTACGCCGATATGCTGCCGTTTTCCACGGATGTCGAAAATGTCGTGGCGTATTTTCGCAACTATCAGGCGCCTGCGAGTAAATGGGTGAAAAATTAATCGTATTTAAGGGCGCTGCGCCGGGCGCTCCCGGCCAGTGCGCGCAGGAAAGCGTATCATGCCACACACCATACATCCCGTTGCCGCCGTACTGGGGGTGATCGTCCATAAATCTCGTGTACTGCTTGTACGTCGCGCTAACCCACCTGACGCAGGTTTTTGGGGTTTTCCGGGTGGAAAAATCGAGGCAGGCGAAACCATAGAACAGGCCGCGTTGCGTGAAGTAAACGAAGAGACCGGATTGCGGGTTATTTACCAGTCGACGGATGTGCCCCTGGAAGCATTTGATTACAACGCCGCCGGCGAGCTTCTTTACCATTATCTGCTGATCCCGGTCATTTGTGCCTGGCAGGGGGGAGAACCGACTGCCGCGTCGGATGTCTTTGAAGCGCGCTGGTTTGACGCTGCGGCATTACTGAGCGGTGATTTTGATTTCAGTAAAGATGTCGTGGAACTGGCGATAAAACAGATAAACCCTGCTCACGCGTGAATGGGGATGTTGTCGCAGTGACGATGTAACACCGCTGGCGGGCTGCAACGTTCAGGGCTGCGGCCCGTCAATCCGGTGCCCTTAAAGTAAGGGCGTTATGTTTTGCTTGCGTCTTTCCTTTTTTTGAAAAGAGACGTTGCCGCCGCCGTCATAACGCCTATCAGCGGCATAGCAATAGCGCCTGCCAGGAAGTTATGCTGATCGATTTCCTTTTCCCGGCGAATATCAGCAAAGCGGGCAAGCGCCTGTTTTTCATTCGCGGCAATGATCTCTTCAAACTGCTTTTCATAACCCTGCTCAGTCAACTGAAATGCGCGTTGTTCATCTGATTTTTTCAGAGCAACGGTATGCTTACCCTTTTTAAAAAAACAGTACTCTGGCATGGGGGCTCCTTATGGAGGGAGGTGATTAAGCAAAACCAGAATAACAATTTTAAATACACCTGGCACCTGCGGGTGAATATTTTTTAAATCTATTTAACTCATCATGTGCCGACAAATTCGCGCGCAGAATTTAAAAATGATTAAGAAAGAGCGTAAAAAATGCTGAATCTCCCCCTCCGGGATATATCTTATTTTCCGCGCTCACCGAATGTTATTTTGACGGGACGAGAGAAACCTCATTCCGACCGCCACAAGAGGCAACCGGCGCGGTGCTATCCACGCCGTGAGGGAAATGATTTGGATAACTGCGACAACCAGTGTGGCCTAAGGTGCGATGGAGATACTTGCCGACAATCCTGCCACTAATTCGACCCCTTGCGGCAAGTTATCGATGTGAATACGCACCGGGATGCGCTGGGCAAGACGTACCCAGTTAAAAGTCGGTTCAACCTGCGGCAGGCCCAGACCGCCCGTGTCGTCATTATTATCACCAATCCCATGCCCGATACTCTCAACGTGGCCGGTCAGGACGGGCTCGAACCCCATCAGCGCAATGTGCGCGGTATTTCCCACGCGAATGTGGCGCAGTTTAGTTTCCTCAAAATAGCCCACCACCCAGAAGCTTTGCGCGTCGACGATGGCGACCTTTGTTTCCCCGGCAGTTGCATAGTCGCCGGGGCGAAGCCGCAGATGCGTGACATAACCGGCAACCGGCGCCCGCACGGTGGCATGGGATAAATTGAGTTCTGCCAGTTCCAGCGCAGCCAGCGCGCCATGATAATTGGCCGTTGCGATATTCGCCGCGCTGCTTGTTTGCTGCAAATCCTCACCGGAAATCATGCCTTTTATCTGCACACGTCGTCTGGCGGCATCCTGGCGCATCAGCATTTCATGACGTTTAGCGTCGACGTCAGCCTGCGCGCTGAGCAACGCCAGCGTCAACCAGTGCGGATCGATGGAATAGAGAACATCGCCACGATTCACCCACTGATTGTCTCTGACAGCCACGCTGATAACCGGCCCTGAGACGTCCGGCGCAATTTGCACTACATCCGCACGAACCCGTCCATCGCGGGTCCAGGGCGTCTGCGCATAATGCTTCCACATCATGAAAGCCAGAATAGCTGACACGGCGGCTGCGCTTAGCGTCAGCGCATAGCGGGTCAATAAAGAGAGAAACGATTTCATGCAAATAACCCCAGCGCGTTAACGTCATGCAGGAACAGGAAAAAAGTGACGATATACAGTGAGAAACCAATCAGCGGGCGGCAAGGCAAACGGCAATAAAACCTGCTGAAAGAGAACAGCGGCACGAGTAACAGCGTGCAGGCCAGGCTAATAAGCGCAATGACCAGCAGACCGGGGAGAAAAACACCCCCAATATTGATGTCATTCAGCATTTTCTTGCTCCTTCTTGCTCCTTCGCAGTGCGCAGTGCAGATCAACAAGCCTGTCGACAACCTGGCGCGATTGTTCATCTGGCGCAGGCAGTGAGAGGCGAATCATTGACGCAATGCGCTCGCGTACGGCAGGTATGTCTTTCGTGTGAATAAGCTGGTAAAGCAGGTCATTGATCTCTCTGGCCGTTTTTCTTTCCGCCCGCGAATAACAGTGGCGTAAATGCATGACAGAGAGGCCAATTCGCAGATAGTGCAACATATGCTCAAGCACCTGTTCTGAGGCGTGTTCACTGCGTTGCAAACGCGGCAGTAAAAGGGCAGTTCTGTCTATCATCAGATTGGTCCAGTGCATCTCATCGGGTTTAAAAACACCTTTCACGCTGCGCCGGATATCGCGTCGACAGAGTTTCAGCAGACGGTTAATGGCCGCGTCTGCCTGCACCGTTTGCAACAAACTCATGCTGACCACGGCAAAGCCGATGGCGGCAAACAAGGCAATAGAGGTATTGATGGCTACAGCGAAGTCCCCGCTGTAATGCGCGCCTAATTCGCAAAGGATTGGCAGGGTGAGGGTGATCCCCATGGCCATAAATGTGGTGGGCGGGCGCGCCTGGAGCGATCCGGCCAGCAAATAGGCGGGGGCAAGCGCCGCAACCAATACCGCGAAATCAGTCACTTGCGGAAGAAGGACAAAACTATAGAACAGGCTTATCAGTACCCCCCAGACGGAACCCATAATATATTTCACAAGGTGGGGGGCTGGCGTGTCGAAACTGGCAAACAGCGTACAGCAGACCCCAAGAACAGAGACCGCCGTGGCGCCATCTGGCCAGGCTGAGTAAATCCAAATCAGGCAGCCGCTTAAGATTATCGAGAAAGCCCCCAGCGCTGTGCGTGCAGCGCTAAGGTGATCCCGGTGGAATACGTAGCCTTTTGCAGCCTTGACCTCCATCAGCGCGGGGGTGTTTTTCGCGTGGCGAACCGCATCAGAAAGGCGTTCGCATTGCTGTAAAAGCACGATGGCTTCTGTCAGGTGGCGCGTAAAACTGGCCCGTATTGCATCTGTCATTGTCATTGTCGGTGACTGCGAAGCGTATAACGCCGTTAACTGTTCACTGCGTTTTTTTAGCGCCTCTGCGCTGATTGTCTGCTCACTTTCTCCCTCATGAGTAAGCCAGGTCTGGACATCCTTTAGCAACAACCGCAGCTCGACGGGGATCTCCTCTGGCGTCGGTAAGCGATCGCGTAATTCACAATTCACAATTAACAGACGAGCCAGCCGGTCATGGATGGCTTTTCGTGCCTGGCGGACCGGCGCTGAAAGGGCAAAGTCATAAGGGATATGGTGGCTGATACCCTGCAAAAACTGCAGTGCCAGCGCCAGATGAAGGCTATCGGAATGCTCATCGGGTTTGCCTGCTAAGGTGTCGGCAATTTTCAGTCGGGCCGAGCGTAATGTCTGCGCTAATTTGTTGTTAAACACCCCTGAAATACGCGCGGGCAATACGTATCTGTGAATAAGCGCGGCGCAGAAAATACCTATCATGATCTCCTGCACGCGGAGAATGGCGATATGAAAAATAGTGCCGGGATCAAACACCGCAGGAAAACCAATCAGGCTCGCGGTGTAACCGGCTAATACAAAAGCATACGCACGTGAAGTGCGTACAAGGAGGGATAAATAGAGACAGAAGGTTATCCAGCCTGTGAGCATCACGCTGCAAAGCACCGGCATGTTCACGAAAGTGGGCACGATCAAAACGGTCGCTCCGGCGCCGATGACTGTACCTGCCAGACGATAAAGGCTTCTGCTCAGTGACGCGCTCACCGAGGTTTGCGAAACAATGTACACGGTAATGATGGCCCACGACGGGCGCTCAAGACCTATCGACAACGCAATAAAATAGGCGAGCATCGCGGCGGTAAAAGTCTTTGCAGAATAGAGCAACGCGTTAGCATCGTTCAGCAGTGCGGGAGAAGCCACACGGCGTAATAGCTTGCTGATAGCACGCAAAAAATGACGGTGAAAGAGAGCGAATGTGTTCATGCCGGGGATTATTACCGGCTTGCGTATGCTATTAAATACTCTATTCTGTCAAAAAATACCTAAATGTTGCCAATCACATGAAACCGCAATTCGTTACAACATTATTTGACCCTGATGCCACCTCGTGCCCGGCAGTGGCGCGGCATCTTGATTTTATTGATTACGAGGCCGAAGTGCCGGTACATACACATCGCAAAGGGCAATTGATCATTGCGCTGTATGGCGCGGTAACCTGTCGCGCCGAAAATGACATATGGATAGTGCCGCCGAATTGTGCCGTCTGGATACCGGGCGGGGTCCCTCACAGCGCCAAAGCGACCTGGAACGCCCATCTCAATTATCTGTTTATTGAACCCGGCGCCACTGCGCTTCCGGAAAAATGTTGCACGCTGGCGATTTCACCCCTGATTAAAGAGTTGGTGGACCGCTTAACGCGTGAGGGCATTGATTACCCGCCCGATAGCCATGTCGCAAGACTGACCAGAGTGACGCTTGACGAGTTAGCCACCATGCCGCAGCAGAAATTGAGTCTGCCCGTTTCGGCCCATCCCAAAATACGTGCCATGGCAGATGCGCTGGTCAGTAACCCGGAGGATCGCAGCACCTTTAAAGCGTGGGCTAAACGGCTGGCGCTCAGCGAGCGCTCGCTGGCACGCTTGATGCTACGCGAGACAGGGCTAACCTTCGGACGATGGCGTCAGCAGCTCCATCTGATTCTTGCTCTGCAGGCGCTGGCAAGCGGCGTCTCGGTACAAAACGTGGCGGCAAACCTGGGGTATGAATCGGTGAATGCCTTCATCACCATGTTCAAAAAAACGATGGGCAGCACCCCCGCGCACTATTTTGCCGAACGAAAAACAGACATACGTTAATTAGCCGGGTTTTGAATGAAAGGCTAACAAAAGTGATCCAGACGGCGGCCTGAAAAGAAAGTCTACGTGCGTCTTTGAAGAGAAATGCCATGCATGTATAACTAATTAAGACAGGCATTCATAAGTGGCCTGGTGGCAGCTTTTATGACGCCCCAACTCTTGAATCCAGACGAGCATCTTTTTGAGCATGTACTGTTTAAAATAAACACTATCGCTTTTCTCAGCCGGAGAATATGCCGTGAATGTCAAACTAAAATATGCAAGTAGTGAATTACGCGATCCTGTCCAGGCTGTAGCTGAATTTGCCAATAAGATTGGTCATGAGGATATTGAAACCATCTTATTTTTTTGCTCTCCGGATTATGATCTTGAAATATTAGGCAGCGAATTAAAAAAAACCTTTTCATGCACGCTTATAGGATGCACCTCCTCCGGGCAAATTGGTCTGGATGGTTTCCAGCACTCCGGGATGCTCGGCCTGGGCTTAGGGAGTGATTTTCGGGCCTCCGCTTTTATGATCCATCCCTTAGTTGAATACTCTGCCGTTATTGCGGACATGGCTGAAAAAATCCGTCTCGACAGCGAGGCAAGGCCAAATATTAATCGCTTCGGTCTGTTGCTTGTCGATGGGCTTTCGATGGCCGAAGAGCGACTTGTGGCTAATCTTTATCAGCAGATAGGGAATGTGCCTATCATCGGGGGATCGGCGGGTGATGACCTGCGCTTTGAACAAAGCTTCATTTACGACGGCAACGGTAAATTTGTATCAGACGCAGCGGTTTTTGCGGTCATTGAGACCCACTCTCCTCTTGCGACGTTTAAAATTCAACACTTTGTTCCCAGCGACGTGGAATTGGTGATTACCGAAGCCGATCCAGAGAAACGGATCATTTTTGAAATTAACGGCGAACCTGCCGCACAAGTCTACGCCGAATCTCTCGGCCTGAGCGTGGACGAGTTAACGCCCACGATATTTTCTCGCAACCCGCTGGTGCTCTCGCTTGGCGATGAACCTTATGTACGCTCCATTCAGAAATGGAATGCCGATTTTTCGTTAACCTGCTACTGCGCGATTGAAGAGGGGTTGATTATTTCGATTGGCAGAGCAGAAGATCCCATCGAGACCTTCAGGCAATCGTTTGAAAAGGTTCATGAAATAATTCCTGACCCGCGTGTCATCATCGGTTGCGATTGTATCCTTCGCCGCCTCCAGTTTGAAGAAGAAGGTCTTGAAGAACCGATTAGCGACATTATGCGCCAGAACAATGTGATCGGTTTTTCTACCTACGGCGAGCAGTACAACGGGCTGCACGTAAACCAGACATTCACAGGCGTTGCTATCGGAGGATAAATTATGTCTTCTTTTACCCACGAACCCAATGCGGGCCTGTCACTTGCCGATTATGAGCGCAAACTACACGCCCGCGATAAAACAATCGATGTCCTGAAACGCCGTATTGCACAAGAGGCCAGGCATAGCCATACAACGCCTTTTGCGATTCTGGAACAGAATATTGGTCTGGAGAAGGTCGTTGCTCGTAAGACGATGGAACTTGAGAACGAGCGGCGCGAGCTTGAAAAAGCATTATCGGAATTACGGTTAGCGCAGGCCCAACTGTTGCAAGCGCAGAAAATGGAATCGATTGGTCAGCTTGCCGCGGGTATTGCACATGAAATTAATACCCCGACCCAGTATGTTTCTGACAATGTTGGTTTTGTGAAAACCGCCCATGTAACGCTGACAAAGGTGCTTGATGCCGCCCTTGCGGTGGTCGACGTTGCGCGTGAGAAACTGGACAATGAGCCGACGATAGAGGCATTCGACACGGTTTTAAAGCGTGCCCGGATTGATTTTCTACGCAGCCAAATTCCCTCTGCGTTAGATGAGTCCCTGGAAGGCCTTGAGCACATTGCGAAAATTGTCGCTGCCATGAAAGAGTTTTCTCACCCATCGCAAAACGAGAAAGAATCTGTCGATATCCGTGAGGTCATCCGTACAACCGTGACGGTCGCGCGCAATGAGTGGAAATATGTCGCTGATCTGGAAACCCATTTTGGCGACGATTTGCCCTTGCTGCCCTGTCTGCGCGATATGGTCAGTCAGGCCATACTTAATTTGGTAGTCAACGCCGCTCATGCGATTGCTGATACCCTGCAGAAAGGCGTTAAGGAAAAAGGTCGTATTGTCATCTCTGCTGAGCAAAACGGCGATTATATGGAAATACGCGTAGAGGACGACGGTAGCGGCATACCCGCGGGTATTCTGGATCGTATTTTCGATCCCTTCTTCACGACCAAAGCCGTGGGTAAGGGGACGGGGCAGGGGCTTGCCATTGTCTACTCGACAGTCATCGACAAACACATGGGACATATCCGCTGCGAGTCTGAGGAAGGGGTGGGATCAACGTTCATATTGCAATTTCCGCTTCATAGTCGCAAAGAGGGATGAACGGCATGCAGGTGATGTTTGTTGACGACGAAAACCGCATACTCTCGGGCATTGAGAGAGCGGTCATGATGTATAACCCCGATTGGGAATGCCGCTTTGCAAGTAGTGGTCCTGATGCGCTGGCGATGCTTGAACAGACTCCGGCAGATGTTGTGGTATCGGACATGCGCATGCCTTTTATGGATGGGGCTGAGTTGCTCACCCAGGTTCGCGCTCGCTGGCCGGGTACGGTACGGATCATCCTTTCTGGCTATTCAGAGCCCACATCAACCCAACGAATGCTCCAGGTCGCGCACCGGTTTGTGTCTAAGCCGTGTGACAGTACGGCACTGATCGAGATGATCGAAAGCACGCTCGCGCTACGCCAGACTATTGACGATCCGGGGCTCATTGATTTAACGGGGCATATTAGCCACCTGCCTGCCACACCTGAGATATTCGCCGAACTGAGACAATGCCTTTCCGGGACTGCCTGTGATATCCCGCGTATTACTGATCTCATCAGGCGCGATCCCGCGCTGACGGTCAGATTTTTGCAGATTGCGAATTCGGCCTGGTTCACACGAGGGGCGCGAATCCACGATATCGGCAGTGCCATCACCCACCTGGGTCTGGAGCAGATAACGTCATTGATCCAGACACCTGAGTTTTTTAGCGAAGCGAACAGTGATCCTGCTGTCAGTGAGTTACAACGTAAGGCCTTTCTCGCCTCGCAACTCGCCGCCCGCATGTGTGGCCACGAGGGGCTGGAGTCGACCGCCGCATTGCTCGCCAACATTGCTCTTCTGCTTCCCGATATTGAAGGCCATTCCCCCACGAGCCGCGCCGCGCTGGGTGCCTGGATGCTTGCGTTGTGGGGGTTGCCCGGCGATCTCGTCGAGATCGTTGCCCGGCAAGCCCAGCCTTCACGCCTTACGAATAATAGCTTCGGTGCGATCGGTACCGTACATGTTGCGGTCGCGCTGGCGAACAATAACGTACCCGATAACGATTATCTCGAACAAACAGGCATGCTGAACCAGCTCCCTCTGTGGCAGCAAATGCTTGCTCATATAAAGGAGACCCATCATGACTGATACTGCCCTCGCTCGGGTACTGTGCGTGGATGATGAACCCAATGTGCTCGCCGCCATTGAACGCAATCTTTTTGGGGAATTTGATGTAGTGGTCGCAAAGAGCGGCGAGGCCGGGCTTGACGCCGTTCGCTGGGGCGAAAAGTTTGCCGTCATCGTGTCCGATATGCGTATGCCTGGCATGGACGGGGCGACTTTTCTGGCGAAAGCGCGGGAAATCTCTCCCGACAGTGTTCGAATTCTGCTGACCGGTCAGGCCGATGTGCAATCCTCTATTGCGCCTATCAATAAAGGCGCCATTTTTCGCTATCTGTGTAAGCCTTGTCCAAAAGACGAACTGATTGCCACGCTGAATGAGGCGGTGCGCCAGTATCGCCTTATTTGTGCCGAAAAAGAGTTGCTTGCCACCACGCTTACCGCTTCGGTGAAAACGTTGACCGAAGTGCTCGCGATGGTCGCGCCATGGGCTTTTCAGCGCTCCGCGTTCGCGCAGTCATGTGTGAATCATGCGTTGCCGAAACTGGAGTGGCCCGATGAATGGATTTACACCATCGCGGCGTCACTAAGCCAGATAGGCTGTGTCGGTATTCCTGCGGATATCGTCCAGGCTGATGCAGCCCAGCGTAAACTGACGGATGAAGAGAAAAAACTGCTGCTTGGTCATCCGGAGGTTGCCGGGCGGTTGGTTGAGAACATTCCTCGCCTCGAACTGGTCGCGGGAATTATACGTCACCAGGCGAAAGAGCCGGCGCCGAATGTCCCTCTGGAGGTTCTGCGAGGCGCGCATTTGCTGCGTGCCGCGCTCGAACTGGAAAAACATGCCGTCCGTGGCTGGAGCCTGGAGCGGCCATGGGAAATTCTGCGTGCGGCCACGCCACCACTGCCCGACTACATCATTAAGGCGTTGTCAGATTTCCGTGCAAACGTGAGTGGCGTTCGTTCTGCGCATATTCGCGAACTGCTGCCCGGATGGGTGGTTGAGGAAGATATTCTGACATCGAATGGACTGATGGTCTTGACCAAAGGGCATGAACTTACTGACACCGCTATTAATGCGCTCCAGCGGTTGTTGTCCGTGAATGCCATCAAAGAGCCTATTCGGGTACGGGGAACGTCTGTCTGAAAAAATAAACACAACCCTCTGTCGTTGAAAGGGCTGCAAGGACAGAGGGTGAATTACCCAGGGGTAAGTCAGGCACTGGCTGTTTAATAACCGGTCCGCTAACCGGAAATAATAAAAGCGAGCCGCTGGCTGAATGTAAGGCAATAAAAAACCCGCACTCGGCGGGTTTATTTTTATCAGTAGATTTTATCTGCTCAGACTGTTGTCTTCATCGCTGTTGTAAACATCACTGATAATGCGCGCAACTTACAGCGCGGTAACGTTACCGGCAGCAGGGCCTTTAGCGCCACTTTCGATAGTGAAGGATACTTTCTGGCCTTCATCAAGCGTTTTGTAGCTGTCGCTCTGGATAGCAGAGAAATGTACGAATACATCTTTGCTGCCATCGTCAGGAGTGATAAAGCCAAAACCTTTATCGGAGTTAAACCATTTTACTAAACCAGTCATTTTATTAGACATAGATACTTCCTTAATTTTATGGGCCACGCAGAGTGGCGATAATGGCCTGTAATGTTAGAGTGACTTATTTGGCACTTAGGAGGAGGCTCTCGAAGAAGGATATCTATGGATAACACTTGAACTGAGGACTGCTTTACTAAAACTGCTTTCATAAGGTCTGTATTCCAAACCGATGGCGCTATTAAGACATAGCGAAATTAATTAAGCAACGTTTATATTTTTTTATTTTAACCGCTTACACGCCCGGACGGCTATCTGGTGCATCAGTACCAGATAGCCTGCCGTCGCGTTTTGGGGATGCTCTGGTCATCCCTTGCGTGGCGTGTTATCACGCGGCGCTGTTATATCCTGGTTCCGGCAGCAGCGTTTTACCGCCTTTCAGGGTAAACAGCGACATAACGGTAAAAGTCAGGGTAATACAGCCCAGAATCAGGTACGCCTGATGGAAGCCAACCGTGTCGTACATCCGTCCCACCCACGCCGATAGCACCACCCCTGAAAGCTGTTTCGATAAGTTAAAGCCAATCAGGAACAGCGTGGCCGACAGTTTTGGATTAAAGGCCGAAGAGATGTATTTAAAGGTGCCGACCAGCAGGAACGGCAACTCAAACATATGCAGCATTTTTAAGATAACCACTTCAACCGCAGACGACGCGAAAGAAGACCCCAAAATACGTGCTGACATAATAACCCCGGCGGCCAGCAGTGCGTTTTTTGCCCCGATGCGGTTCACGATGGCGGGTGCGAAGAACATAATCGTGGCGTTGAGAAGTTCCCCACCGGTGGTAACGAAGCCAAAGACTTCGGTCCCGCGCTGCGGACTGGAGAAAAAGCCTTTAAAGAAGTTGGCAAATTGTTGGTCGAAGACGTCATAGACGCTGGCGACGCCAACCACGTAAACAATAAAGCCCCAGAAACGCGGCATCCGCAGCAGTTCGGCGGCGGTTCGCATTGAGAATGCCTGACGATTGGCGCCCAGCGCGTCGATGACCAACTCGCTGTTACTGCCTTCGGGTTTGGACATCCACAACAGTACGCCGAGCACCAGAGCAAAACCGGAGGCGATCCAGAACGTAATGTTAGGGTCGATACCAAACAAAATACCGGTTATCGATGCGCACAATGCCCAGCCAATACAACCGGAAACGCGCACTTTACCGTATTCAAAACGGTTCGCGCGACTGACGCGTTCAATATAGGCTTCGACAGCACCAGAACCGCTGGAGAAGACGATCCCTAAATAGATCCCTCCGGCCAGCGCACCGGCGAAAATATTCATTTGTAAGCAGAGGTGAGAGCACAAAAATAAAGAACGGGGCAAACAGGATCAGCAAGACCGTAATGGTCCACAGCAGGTGTTTGCGTAACCCCAGCTTATCGGAAATCAGGCCAAACACCGGCTGGAAAATAATCGCAAACAGCGAGATAGACGAGAAGACAATCCCCGTTTCGGTTTTGGTTAAATGGTTAACTTCCGCCAGCCAGACCGGGAAAAAAGGGAAATAAGCCGACATAATGAAGTAGTAAAAGAAAAAGAACAGCATAAAGTAGATAAAATTATGTCGTTCTCTTGGTGCGAGTTGAGAGAGTTTCATTGTGACTGTTCCATCTTGTTATGCCTGTATGCCAGAGGGCTTAACGCCCCCCGATTATTATTGGAAGTGGATCGTTAACTGATATTGCCATCGTGTCTCAAGCAGCAACCATTGCCGCAATACGCTGGGCGTCCAGGAGTCATCACCGCCGATACCCATATGCTGACCATCGAGGGTTATCCAGACGCCATTTTCCGGCTGCATCCTGTGCCAGTGGTCGGTCTCCATTAATTGCGCGGTACTGTAGGGCTGCACAGAGAAATGAAAATCTCCCGCGACGTGCCAGTGCCCCCAGTCCAGTGCTTTGTTATCGCAACGCAGGCCGTTTTCGCTGGGGAAAATATAGGGCGTTGTCATCTCATCGAGCGGTAACGTCCAGCGGGAAAAGCAGGCACTGGCGCGCCGATCCGGGTAGTTTTCATGCGGGCCGAAGCCCAGCCAGGAGACAGGCTGGTACTGATCCGGCACCTGGAAATTCAGCCCGACACGCGGCAGCGGCGGTAAAGTGCCCGCGCGTTCGCCATCGATCGCCAGATGCAGCTTGCCTTCGGCATCAAAGGTCATTCGCCAGTGGCTGACAATTACCACGTCATCACCGCTCTGGTAGTGCCAGCGGCTGTCTATCATCACCTCATGAGCCAGACGTTGCGCCTCACACTGCACACAGCGCGCGGTGAGGTTATACAACCCCGCGCTCTTCCAACGCTCGACCCAGGCGTTGGGATCGATGCGTTCCACTTCGCTGACACCAATGTCATTGTCCAGCGGGGCACGCACGAACTGATCGCGCAGCGGTGTCAGTAACTGTTCCACGCCGTCGACCTGCCAGTGGGTAAGCAGCCCACTTTGCCTGTCAATAATCCATTGTTGGCTGCCGCAGCGTATCGTCCAGGCGCTGTCGCTGCCCTCAAGCTCCGGTGCATTCGCCGGGTGTCCAGGTGATCGCAGCACCAGCGGGGCGGCGAGAGCGAACTGCTGCCAGGAGACACGATGCCCGGCTTCTGACCAGGCCGTGGCCTGCGGCTGGATAACCTCCAGCGTCAGCCACACCTCTTCGGCACCGGTGGGCAGCGTCAACGTCTCCGCGAGCGTCAACGCCTTGTGCCCCTCCGGCGAGATATCCAGAGCTACACTGCCATGGGCAACGGTTTCACCTGCGGCCTGAACCTGCCAGTGCAGTGTTTCATTGTCCGTCGCGCGGAACAGATATTCGCTGGTAATACTGATGCGCAGCGGGTTTTGCGCCAGCAGCGTAAACTGGAAAAATTGCTGGGCATGTTTGGCCTCAATAAGTGAAGGGTGAGGGCGGCGGTCGGGGAACACCAGACCGTTCATACAGAACTGCCTGTCGTTGGGTTTATCGCCAAAATCGCCGCCGTAGGCCCAGCCGACGCTGCCATCATCAAAGGTTTTGGTGATCGCCTGATCGGCCCAGTCCCAAATAAAGCCACCCTGCAGGCGCGGATAATCACGAAATGCCCGCCAGTAATCCACAAAGTTTCCAAGACTATTGCCCATTGCGTGCGCGTATTCGCACAGGATGAGCGGGCGCTGCTCACCTGGCAGGCTGATCCACTTTTTGATCCCCCATTTCGGTACCGCCGGTATCAGCAGATCGCTCTCCACGCGGGCATACATCGGGCACAGAATGTCGGTTGTCGTGCTGTTTGCTCCGCCGCCTTCGTACTGCACCGGACGTGACGGGTCGTTACGCTTAAGCCAGTGGTACATGGCTTCGTGATTGCCGCCACCGCCGGATTCGTTGCCCAGCGACCAGATAATAATCGACGGGTGGTTGCGGTTGTTTTGCACCATCCGTGTGACGCGAGCGCTGTATGCCGGGAGCCATGACGGATCGTCAGAGAGACGACTCATGGGCACCAGACCGTGGGTTTCAATATTGGCCTCGTCGACGACGTACAGACCATAGCGGTTGCAGAGTTCATACCAGCGCGGGGCGTTGGGGTAGTGGGAGCAGCGCACGGCGTTAAAATTATTCTGCTTCATCAGCCGAATGTCCTGCACCATATCCTCTTCGCTGACAACCTGGCCGCGCTGGTGGTGATGTTCATGGCGGTTGACACCGCGGATCAGCAGCGGTTTACCGTTGAGCTTCAACAGGCCATTGTCAATTTCAACCTTACGAAAACCGATGTCCCAGGCTTCGGCTTCGATCAGCTCATCGCCGCGCCACAGGGAGACCACAGCGCGGTAGCAGTTCGGTGTCTCCGCACTCCACAGCGCCGGGCGTTCGACCGGCAGGCGCATCACCGCGCGTTCGGCATAGTTGCCGCGCTCATCAATCACCGGCGAGCCGGGCGGTTGCTGATGATTGACGATGCGCTGTGTGTCGTTCCACAACTCGACGTTGACCGTCAGGTTCTTAAGCATCTGCGTCGGGGCGGCGACGGTGACGTTAACCGCCAGTTCTGCGTCGCAATACAGCGCATCGAGCTGTGGGGTGAGCTGGACATCGCTCAGGTGCAGCGCAGGTTTGTGCAGTAGCCAGACCGAACGGAAGATCCCGCTCATCCGCCACATATCCTGATCTTCAAGCCAGGTTCCTGCGCTCCAGCGCATCACCATCACGCAAAGGCGATTCTCGCCGGTATGAAGATAAGGGCTCAGATCGAAGGCCGCAGGCAGGCGGCTATCCTGCGAGTAACCGACCCATTCACCGTTACACCACAGATGAAAGGCAGAATTAACGCCATCAAAGATAACCTGCGTTTGCCCTTCATCCAGCCAGTGCGCATCGACGTTAAACAGCAGCGAATAGCAGCCGGTCGGGTTCTCTTCCGGCACGCGCGGCGGGGTGGTTTCAATGGGGTAACGCACATTGCTGTAAATAGGTGTGTCATAGCCTTCCATTTGCCAGTTCGAGGGAACTGGCGTGCTGCGGCTACCGGGCAGATCGCTTTCCAGCCAGGAGGCATCCACCTCAAAGGGGCTGCGCGCCAGGGCAAACTGCCACTGTCCGTCCAGCAGGCGACGGTGCGTCGAGGGCTGATTTTCCTTTGCGGCATGAACGTCTCGCCAACTGGCAAACGTCGGGTGAGCCGCTAAGCGGTTAAGGTGCGTAATGGTCTGATTTTGCCAGTCTTCACGGGCAAGCACATCGTGGAACCGGGGGCCACGACGCGCGTGGGAATCGTAATGTTGCATCGCTATACCTGATAATAAAAAGAAATGTCATTCGCTCGACAAGATAGGTGAGTTATCAGATATTTTGTTTAGTGCCACAATATTTGGGAAAGTGAAACCCATTAACGATCACGAAACCGTGCGAAAGACGCCGTTTTTTGTCGTCTTTTCGACATATAATGTTAGCGAACGACATTGTTATCACAAGGTTAAGGAGAAGGCGATGCAACGCCGTACGGCAACCCTGGAAGATGTGGCGCGTGAGGCGGGTGTCTCGGAACAAACCGTGTCACGCGTGCTGAATAAACCCGAGGTGGTGGCTGAACGTACCCGCGATAAAGTCATCCGCGCGATGCAGGCGTTGCACTATGTGCCGAACCGCTCGGCACAATTACTGGCCGGGAAATCGGCGCCGTCGATTGGCCTGATTACCGCGTCGTTAACGCTGCATGCCCCTTCGCAAATAGCCGCCGCGATCAAAAGTCACGCCAGCGCCCACGAGCTGGAGGTGGCGATCGCGATGCCCGTGACGGCCGATTACGCCTCTTTACAGGCGCGGCTGAATGAGTTTCGCGCGCAAAACATCCGCGGCGCGATTATTAATCTGCCGCTGGAAGGGAGCATTGCGGAAAAACTGGTGAGTGAGAATCCGGATATCTGCTGTCTGTTTCTGGATATATCGCCGGAGACCGATGTCTGCTGTGTGCGCTTTGATCACATGGAGGGCTGCGGTGCCTGCGTCACGCATCTGTGGGAATTAGGGCATCGGGAGTTTGGCTTACTGGCGGGGCCGGAAAGTTCGGTCTCCGCGCGGATGCGGCTCAGTAGCTGGCGTGAAGCATTGCATCGTCACGGTGTACGTAATGCGGTGACGGTCTTCGGCGACTGGAGCGCGGCCAGCGGCTGGCACAAAGCTTTTGAGCTGTTACATCAGTATCCGAAAATCAGCGCCATTGTCGTGGCGAACGATCAGATGGCGCTGGGAGTGTTGAGCGCGCTGGCACAGCTCAATCGCACTGGCAGCAGGGCGGTATCTGTCACCGGCTATGACGACACGGCGGACAGCCTCTATTTCCAGCCGCCTCTGACTACCGTCGCACAGGATTTCAACAAGCTCGGGAAGCGCGCCGTGGAGTTGTTGATTCAGCAGATGGCCGCCCCGCAAATGCGGATCCGTGAGCTGCTGCCGACGCGCCTGGTTATTCGCCAGTCTACCTGGCCGTACGGAGGCCGCGATGAAGATGAAAAAGACGATTTACTCAGGCAATTAAAAACGCTGGTGGAAAAATTGTAGCGCGTCAGGCCGTGCCTGCCCGTGAGAACGGCGGGGCGGGTAATGATGTGCAAAGGAACCCGTCACCGCCATGATAGAAATCAGAAATCTTAATGTCCGAGTGTGTTTAGTTTACGGGTGGAAAATCCACCACGGTATTGTTGACGCGGTTGACCATGTTGGTAAACAGAATCGCGCTGATCGCACTGATGATTTCTATAACCTGACGGTCGTTAAAGCCAGCCGCCAGGAAGCGGGTTACCGTCTCTTCCGCCAGCGTACCGCGGGTTGAGACCACGTTTGCGACGAATTTCACCAGCGCATCAATACGGGCATCATCCGGATATTCGCCCCGGCGCAGTGCCTGTGTTTGCGCGAGGCTGTAACCGGCCATTTTGCCCGTTAGGGTATGCGCGGCAAGGCAGTAATCGCAGCCGGAGAGTTCACTCACGACCAGGTTAATGGCTTCCAGCTCCTGTTTACTCAGCGTACTTTTTGCCAGCGTGGCATTGTGTTGCAGCGCCTGGCCCAGGATGTCGGGCGCGATACCTATCGTCTGATACGCGTTTGGCACTTTACCCATTGCGCGTTTGATCATTGTGAAAAGATCGGCAGTTTTGCCTGTGGCATTTTCGACCTGAATTGCGGTTAAACGGCTCATGATGTTCTCCTGTCAGTTAATGTGCGCCACCGTATTGGCGATGGACACATCATAGGGCGCTGGCCATGCTATTATTGCCCCTAAAGCGGCTATTTTTTGTCTTATCGTCTCAGGAGTGCGCGTGGATAACCTCAGTTCATTACTTGCTGTGCTGGCACCGCAATGCGTGGTTAACCTTCATTGTCGGTTTAACGGGCGGTGGGCTGCTGACCATCAGCAACTGCCAGCCGGCATTGTGCCATGGCATGTCATTATGCGGGGGGAGGCGCGCCTGCACATTGCAGGTAAAACCTTTAATGTGCGTGCCGGGGATATTCTGCTGCTTCCTCAGGGTTCGCCCCATATCCTTGAAAGCCTGGTGGACTGGGGACAAGTGGTACCCGCGCAGGGGCATCACAATGGCATTTTGACGCAGGTACGCACGGAAGGTCCGGGACCGTCCGTCGAGGTGTTGTGCGGGGAGTTTTATTTTGGGGCCGACTGCACCTGGCTGTTCGCCGAAGAGAGCGAGCTTATCCATCTTCAGCCTGCGGAGCGCAAAAGCTTTCCGGAGCTGGAAATGTTGCTGACGATGTTAGTCCGTGAAAGCCAGAACAGTTTGCCAGGCAGTATGGCGATGGTTAAAGGGCTGGCAAATACGCTGCTGGCGATGATGCTGCGGATATTACTTTCACTGCGAGAACCGCCTCCGGGTATGCTGCGGCTGATGAGTGATAAACGTCTGACGCCTGCGTTATTAGCGGTGTTCGCGGATCCGGCATACCCTTGGACCCTTGAGTTAATGGCTGAACGCTGTTTTTTATCGCGCGCAACCTTTGCCCGGTATTTTGCGCACAGTTATCACCAGACGCCACAATCGTGGCTGACACATTTGCGTATGGCGCTGGCCTCGCGGTTACTGATTGATGAAAGGGTTCTGGCGGTGGATATCATTGCCGAAAGGTGTGGTTTTTTGTCGCTGTCATCGTTCACCAAAGCCTTTAAAAAACGCTATGGCATCACCCCGGCCGTCTACCGAAAAGCGAGCCTGCAAAAACCGGGGACGCGGGCAGACTCGCACCTTACTGCTTAATGCTACCTGCCCGTACGGAGTGACTGCGGCGGAATACCATAGCCGCGAATAAAAACCTCCCGCATATGACGCCGGTCGCGAAAACCGGCTTCACGGGCAATGGTATCCAGGGAGAGGCGGCTTTGTTCAATCATCAATCTTGCCGCTTCCAGCCGTAATCCTTCGATAGCTTTCGCCGGAGATTTCCCCGTTTCCTGACGAAACAGGCGGCTGAGCTGGCGGGCGCTGACATGCACGGCATCGGCCAGCAGTTCCACCGTCAGCGTTTTGTGCAGGTTGTTGCGGGCATATTCGAGCGCGCTTTGCAGGCGATCTGAGCGTGGTGCCAGCGCCAGCATTTCGGAATGCTGTGTCTGTCCGCCTGAACGGCGCTGATTCATGACCAGGCGATGCGCCACAATACGGGCAATCTCTGCGCCCAGATCTTTTTCCACCATACCGAGCGCCATATCCAGCCCGGCAGTCATCCCTGCCGAAGTCCAGATGGTGTCATCGATAATAAAGATACGGTCATCTTCAAGCTGAACGCCGGGATGCAGCGTGGTGAAACTGCGGGAGTGCGCCCAGTGCGTGGTGGCCCGTTTTTGCGCCAGAAGCCCGGCCTGTGCCAGCACAAAGGCGCCGGTGCAGATGCCCGCGATACGGCGTGCTTTTCGGGCAGAGGTTTGCAGAAAATGGATCACCGCCGGGCTTGCGGGCTCCTCTACCGGGGAAAGCACCCCCGCCACCAGCCAGGAATCAACCAGGGTTTCGTCGCTCAACTGTTCGGAATCCACGCCAATACCAGAGGAGGAGCGCACCTTGCCACCGGATTCGGAATAGACCGTCAACTGGTAAAAAGGCTTTTCAGCCACGAAGTTGGCAAACTCAAATACCGTCAGTGTCGACAATGCCAGCATCTGAAAGTGGTCAGAAATAATCAATCCTATCCGGTGCATCGCAACCTCTTTATGGCAATTCAATATTTACCCATTGCGCAGAACGGGCGCGTAGCCGCTCCGATATACCCAGGCTGGTCAATGCCAGCAACAAAAACAGCATCGAGCTTATCATCACGCCGTAAAAACCGCTCAGAGGATAAAGCCAGGACGCGACCGCTGAGCCAAAACCAATACCGCAGAACATAAAGGCGCTGGTTAAGGCCAGCGAAATACCCCGCGTTTCTGCTGAGGAGATTTCCACGATGCGCCGCTGCTGTGTTGGCCATAGCAGATCCGTTGAAAAGGCCCACACCACCAGCAGGATAAACAACCATGCCAGTTGAGCGGGTAGCAGCGTTATCAGCAGCATATCTGCGACCAGCAAGGTCATACCGATGATCAGTAAACGCTCCGCACTGTAAACGCGTGCAGCACGACTGACAAAAAGGTTGCCCAGTATGCCCGCCACGCCAATAACCGTTAACGCGATAGAGACATCGGTGGCCGCACCGTGCCAGCGGTCGCGGATCATCGGCGAGATAAACGCATACATATCGTATACCCCGGAGGTGATAAAAAAGACCACCAAAAACGCGGACAGCGATTTACCGTCGGTCAGCACCTGGCCGACATGGCGCAAACGGATATCGACGCCTTTAACTTCATTCGGCACCAGCAGCCACACACCTGTAGCGGTGATCAGACTTACCAGCGCGACAAGGGTAAACAAGCACCGCGCGCCCCAGGCATTGGCTATCCACGCGGCCAGCGGAATACCCACCATACTTGCCATCGACACGCCCAGCAAAATCATGGCAATGGCGCTGCCACGCTCCCTGGGGGACACTAACTCAGCGCCCAACGCCACCAGCACCGGGCCTATCAGCGACGCACCCAGTCCCATCACAATACGCGATATGACCAGCAATGCGTAATTCGGCGCAATGGCAAAAATAGCGCCCCCCAGCGCGAACACCAGCATGCCTGCCAGGACCTGGGTTCTGCGCATCATCGTGCCAAACATCACTTGCGCCAGCGGCGCACCCAGCGCAAACGTCAGGCCGAAAATAGAGAGCAAACGGGCGCTTTGCGCATCGCTGAGTCCCCATTCATGGGATATGGGTGCCAGGCTACCGGCAACGGAAAGGGAACCTGTTGCCTGAATAAAATAAGCAATACTCAGCGCCCAGAGCGCGCGGCGTTGTGGCATGGAAATGTGGTTTTGCATCATAAACTCCAGCGAAGGGCAGTTGCCTGCCCGACATCCGATCACGCAACCGGGATTGGATTTTCAACCATCGCCTGATTAAACGCGTTCACCATTGCGTGTTCATTCGCACCGGGGTTGGCGCGGGCAGGGAGCACGCTATCGACAATGGCTTCGGGGTTATCCGTAGCCAGTTTCTCGAAGGTCTGTTCGATAAAGTCTGCTAAGGGCATTGCCCGTGCATCGCCACTTTTGTAGATCAGATCGGTGTCCACCCACGGCGGCGCAATCTCTATCACGCTCACTCCCGCGTCGCGGAGCAAAAAGCGCTGGGAAAGGGTATAAGAGTGGATCGCGGCTTTGGTTGCGGAATAGAGCGCGTTAGTGACCAGTGGCAAAAAGGCCAGTATGGAACTGTTGTTGATCAGTACCGCATCATCTTGCTGTTTCAGATGCTCAACAAACGCGGCGCTCACCCGAACGGTGCCCAGCAGATTGGTATCCAGCAGCGTGGTGGCCATCTCGTCATCCAGTTCCGCGGCGGGATTATCAAACGGCATAATCCCTGCGTTATTTATCACTACGTTCAGCGCCGGATAGCGAGACAGTACTTGCTGTGCCGCGTTTTTAATATCAGAAGCACTGGTGACATCGAGGACCACGTAATCCATACCCGGATTGGCGGCAGTCACGCTCTCTAATAGCGCCTTACGACGACCAGAGATGATCACCTGATTGCCAAGCTGGTGAAATTTTTCGGCGATGGCGCGACCAATGCCTGAGGTGCCGCCCGTAATAAAAAGAGTGTTTCCGGTGAGTTTCATCATGTCATTCCTGTTGGATAAAAGGGTTAGCGGCCAGCGCTGTCGCGGTAGCGTTCAGCCGGGGTATTGCTCGAAAGATGTTGGATCATGGCCTTGCGGCTGTTTTCCATCGCCAGCCACTCGGCTTCGTTGTGCAAAGAAGGGATGGTGACAAGTTCACCGCGCAAAAAGCCTGTCAGCGCGGCATCCACCAGGTCATAAGGGCTCATAACTATCGCTTTATCGAGCTGCTCCAGCGGGAGTCCGCCGTTATCCCAGAACGGCGTTGCCGTTGCGCCTGGTAATACGGCCTGAATCTGTATCCCTTTGTCGGCCAGTTCGTGGTGCAAGGAGTGACTAAAGGCCAGCACAAACGCTTTTGTTCCGCCGTAAACACCGTTTAACAATTCCGGTGCGATGCTGACGATGGAAGAGATATTGATGATGGCGCCGTTGCCACGCGCGACGAATCCGGGAACAACGGCGTATGTCAGGCGAGTCAGCGCAACCACGTTCAGGTTAATCATCGCCTGCATCTGGTCGACATCGCTGGATAACAGCGGCGTGTGTGTGCCCGTGCCCGCATTGTTGACCAGTAAAGTGATGCTGGCATCGTCGCGCAGTTTTTTCTCCAGGGCGTTAAGTTGTTCGGCATCGCCAAGATCGGCCGCCACCACCTCAACATTGCGGGCCGTATCGGCGGTGATATGGCTTGCCATCTGATTCAGGCGGTTGTGATTGCGGGCAACAATAATCAGGTCGTAACCCATGCGCGCCAGGCGATTGGCGTAAATAGCACCGATGCCGGTCGATGCACCGGTGATCACGGCAGTGCCTTTACTGGGTTGTGTAGCGATGTTCATAGCAGGTTCCTTTCAGTCACAATTGATTCGATGGAAGAATCATAAGGAAGAAAGGAATGTCTTAAATGACGATAATGGTCGTTATTCAGGACATTCTGGATGCACCAGTGCGGTGACAGGTGATGTCGCAGCTTTACTGTTCGGACTTGCGATGATGGCCTGCTTAAACGAAGCGACGCACAGTTATGCAATAAAATGCTGCAAAAATAATGGATAAGGCGTTTACTGGCACCGCCACAGTAGCGTTAATCCGATACCAAATCAGGAAGGAAAAAGGGAATGAAGGGTTTTCTTAAAGCATTAAGTGCAGTTTTTATGATTTCAGCCAGTTCTGCAGTGCTGGCGTCGTCTGTCCCCGCCACTGATACCACGCCGCAGATGGCCTATGAAGATATCTCACACTCTTTACCTGCGCTTGAACCTATTACCTTTCAGGCCAGTCCGGAAAAACACAAATTGTTAGTTTTTGTAGATAATCAGTGCGTCTATTGCAGCTTCGTCGTCAAAAATATAAAGAAATATACGGATGCAGGTTTGACCATGTCGTTTCTGACTGTTGTTCCATCATCAATAAAAGATTCGGTTATCGAAGATATGGCCAGAGTATGGTGTGCGTCAGATCGTCCGAAAAGCCTGCAAAATGCGATGGCGGGATTTTTACCGGCAAATGACAGCACGGAAAAATGTAAAAATCTGATCATTCAACAATCTGCACTTGCAGATCGGCTGGGCGTAGAGGTAACGCCCGCGATGGTTGTGCTCGATAGCTCCGCCCATACTTTCCTGGGCAGCGTATCGCCGGACAGAATTCTCTCTGAATTACACTAATATATTGCACAGGCGGCCAGTCGCGACGTGTTTCATCGCCAGAACGGGCCGCTGCTTTGGCGATGTGGATACCCTACTGATGTTGCAGAGAGCGGCGTATCACTATTGCCATCGTGTCTGTATCACCGCAGTGAGAAGCGATCATGGGCGTTTTATCGTTTCATGCGTACCGAACTGAATGGGTAACCACACATAGCCTTGATTCGCCCCGCGAGCAACGTGGCCGAAACCCGGAAAGGGAAGATGCGGAGCAGCAATCAGGGTGCCGTTTTTGGCGAAGGATGAAAACGCAACGTGACGAACCTGCGCGGCCTGTTCCTGATCCTGGTCATAGATTATCGTGACACTGGGCTTTGGAAATTGCACCGCAGCGACATGAACAAGATCGCCGACAAAGACAATTTTTTCCCCTTTGCTTTCCAGAGTATAAAAGGAAGAGCCGGGCGTGTGGCCGGGGTGAACTGTGCCAGTAATGCCCGTAAGCAGCGTCTGAGTGCCTGTAAAGGTCTTTACCTGGCCCGCATCACTGTAAGGTCCCAGAGTTTTCTTTGCGGTTGCGAAGTAGCGCGGCCCATATCTTTTCTGCTGTTGTTTTGACTGATTAAAGAAAAAATCCGCATCGGGTTTACCAATAAATATGCTGGCATTGGGAAACGTCCGGCGTCCATCATTCATTAATCCCCCGGCGTGGTCGGCGTGTAGGTGAGTCAGCAAAATATCCGTAATATCCTGCGGCGCAATCCCAAGCTTTGCCAGACTATGTAATAAAAGCCCGCCATTTCCGGGGCCAAAAAGTTGACCGGCCCCCGTATCAACAAGCACGTTATGGTCCGGTAACGCGATGAGATAAGCGGTGACTGGCACGTTGACCGGATTAGTCTGCTGGTCTTTAGCCAGCAGGCTATCAATCATTTCGCCGGACGTTCCGCGCAGTAATTTGTGCAAATCCTGAACGATAGCGCCGTCGCTGAGGGCGGTGACGTCTATGTCACCCACCTCAATAGCGTAGGTGGATGTCGCTGGCTTAATGACATGTTGCGGTGACGCTGCCTGGGTGTAAAAAGGCAATAACAGGGGGAAAGCGCTGGCAATGCGTAACGTGTTAACAACTATAATTTTATTGAACATGCAAACCTCCTGTTATGACATTCCGTTATCCTGGCTGGCATCACGCTCTTATATATTCAGGCCCGTCGGCGTAGAGGACGCTGCATCATTGCAGATGGGCTCTGTCTTTCAAAATGATTTTCGTGGTTTGCTGGCGCGGGTAACCGGGCCAACAAGGTGTATCAGTTTGATTAAAGGCCGCATAGCGGCCTCTTTACAGCACGGTCTTTATTACACTTGGGTCAGCCCGCCATCGACGCAAATTTCCGCGCCAGCGATATAGCGGCTGTCATCACTGGCAAGGAACAGCGCGGCGCTGGCAATTTCCTCCGGCGTGCCCATTCTGCCTAACGGAATGGCGCTAATGATCCCCTGACGGAACGCCTCCGATGCGGCGGCCATCATTTCAGTGTCCACCGGACCGGGTGCGACGACATTCACGCGAATACCGCGGGGGGCGAGTTCACGTGTCCAGGTTCGTGCAAAAGAGCGCAGCGCGGCTTTGCTGGCGCTGTAGACCCCATAACCTTCCGAGCCAATAACGTCGGCTATTGAACCAATTAACACCACGCTGGCGCCGGGTTTCAGCAGGGGCAGGGCCGCCTGCAACGCAAACACCGGAGAGCGGACATTCAGCCCAAAAATCTGTTCAAAATGATCGGCGGAAATCTGTTCCAGCGTCGCGTGTTCCGACATACCGGCGTTAATCACCAGCACGTCAATATGACCGGATTCAGCCTGCACTTTTTCCATAATTCGAATGAGCTCGCTTTGCTGGCTGACATCGGCGCGCAGTGGCAGGGCATTGTTTCCGATGGTGGCAGCGGCGGCCTGCAACTCTTCATCCCGACGAGACGTAAACCAGGTGGCGGCACCTTCGTGGGCAAAACGTTGGCTAATCGCCAGACCGATGCCTTTGGCTCCGCCCAGTACGACGGACACTTTATTATTGAGTCTGTTCATCATTGATCTCCTCAGTGAGTGGAAAACAGATGATATAAGTTTTATATTTAGTATCAATTACGCACTTTGTTTATACCAGATATCAGTGGATATACCGACATGACAAAAATGGATTGCAACAGCCTGAGAGAAGTAGGAAAAACGCGTCCGGTGCTTGAGCACATCACCAACAAATGGTCGATTCTGATCCTGACCGTACTGTGCACGGAACCTTCGCGCTTCAATGAGATCCGCCGCCGCCTGGATGGCATTACCCACAAGGCGCTTGCTGATGCCCTCAAGCGCCTTGAACGCAACGGTTTGATATACCGAAAAGTGCTGCCCACCATGCCGGTTGGGGTGGAATACAGCATTACCCCTTTAGGACATTCGCTGCGTGAACCTTTCGAGGCGCTTTACCACTGGGCGCTGGAACATGGTCCGACTCTGGAGGCTGCGCAAAAAGAGTATGACAAACAGCGACATGAAGAAGAATCCGTCGTCTGACAGAACGTTTTGCTGCTAAAAGAGATATCCCGTGGGTTATTTTTAATCGGGATACTGAGCGTCAGAGCGTATTTCTGAAACAGACTGGTAAAATAGCCGCGTGTTTGCGCAAAAACGTTATTTATTTTAAATGCAGCTTTCATATGAAGGCTGGCTGAATATCTTTTGTACGTTTGCTTGTATATCCGCTACGCAAATTTAGACGTATTGTGTTAACATTTGGGCCACCACAATCTGTATCCTGTTAGTTTTTTTCATAAAACAAAATAAATAGATGATCTTTATCATTACGCTCAAGGTTTACGCTGACTACAATAAAATAAAGCAAGAATGAATTGCGCTGTAGAGGCAGGGGATGAATATGAAATGGATCCGTTATAAAAAAAGATTGCATCGGCTAACAACCATTATCCCCGGCTGCGAATATCGGCTGGCCATTCCCGAAGAACGGGCGGCAGTGACTGTTGATCGCGTCGCACTGGAAAAAGTCGTCCGCGAACATTATGGCCTAAAGTGGCACTGAATAATAATGCAAGATTCGCTGCATAATAAACGCCCTGGCGAAGGCCGGGGTGTAAATTTGATCCTCTCTTATAACCCTCTCTGTTTATCGTCTTCTTGCCTGCGTATTTTTACTCTTATGCTCCGTTAAAACTGGCATCGGCCTGGCCTGTAAAAAAGCGGTCATGATCTTCAATCTGACGATGGCGGTTTTATTGTGCACAGGGGCTGATCTCTTTCGGCCCGTTGGGAGACGGCACTGCCTCAGAAGAGGGCAACGGGTACGTTACATAACGCGCTTACCTCTCACACTTTAGTCGCAGAATGTCAGGTTTCGTTACATTTTTTTTCGCCTGTGGGGCAGAGAATGCTACGAGGTAACGCTCTGCCGACATGGCGGATTTGCCCGTTGCAAAATCAGTTGATTAGCCCGAATTAATGTCTCTCGGCTCTTTTATCAGGATACGCAATACCGTTTCGTCTCATCTAAAAACCCTGCATTCAGTAAGATTTTTATCGCTTTTTAGCCTCGATGAATGGCGGCCTGTAAACCCTATGCTAAATTTTTCCTGACCCAACAAAGAGGTCGTACAGAGAGGAAACGGTATGAAATTCAATGACGAGCGTACGGGACTCATTGGATTAGCCATTGGGGCCGCCGTTATTGGGCTGATTTCGGGCGGTAAGGTTATTAATCGGGACAATATCATTGAAGAGATAGAGCGTCAGGGCAGAAACAGGGGCGACGGGGTGGAGGATGCCATTTTTACGCAGGCGGCGAGTCTGGTAATGAAAGGGAAATAAAGGCCCACTATTTTGCGTGGCGTCACATTAAGGCGATGACAAATGTGATTCCGGGGCTTAGTTTGCCATCGTTTAGTCTTTATTTAGGAAACGGTGGGTAGATTAAACGTGATCCGTTAATCCTGTGGCTACAGGGTAGCGTATAGACCAAAACACAAATCTATCCATGCAAGCATTTTACCGTCAGTGTGAACTGGCGGTTTTTTTTGCCTGCATTACGGCAAAAAAGAAGGCCCCTCGCGGCGTATCGGCGCGAGGGGCCTGTTTAGTGGGGGATTATCTCCGTTCATTAGTCGTCCCATTTATGGCTAAAATATGCAGCAAGAAAACCAGAAAATAAAATGATTCCCAGCACTGCAATAAAAACATGCATATTTCCTAACATGGTTACTCTCCTTTTATCGAATAATACTAACCTCACTTACCTTTCGTTATTTGCCGCGTTGAATGGAATACTACCTCATTGAATCTAAACAATAGCTTAATTATGTGAACTATTTATTCACCAGCGTAAATTTTTTGCGAAATTGTCCTGGGGTGAGTGCGTAATGTTGCTGAAAATGATGGCGCAGGGCGGCACCATTGCTAAAACCGATTTGTTCGGCAATCACGTCGATATTCATTCGTGACTGGGTTAGCAATTCTTCGGCCCGCCGCAGACGGGCCTGCAAAATCCAGCGGGCGGGTGTAGTGCCAGTGGATTCCGCAAACCGGCGTAAAAACGTGCGCGGGCTCATGCCGACATGACGGGCCAGCGACTCAACGGTATGGCTTGCGGCGAGTTGCTGGTGCACAAAATCAAACAGTTTACCCAGCGACTGACTCTCCCGCGAACGGGCCACCGGTGCCGTCACTTTTTGCGTCTGTGTCCCGTCGCGGTGGGGCTGAACCACCAGACGCTGGGCAACATTATTGGCGATGTCGCGACCGAAATCGGTGCGGACAACATGCAGACACAGATCGATGCCTGCCGCGCTACCCGCAGAGGTCATCACGCGGCCCTCATCATAGTAGAGCGCATCTTCCAGCACCTCGATTGCCGGATAGCGCTGACGCAGCAGATCAGTGTAGCGCCAGTGGGTTGTCGCTTTTCGTCCGTTGAGGAGCCCGGCCGCGGCAAGCACGAAGACCCCGGAGCAAATAGACATTATCCGGCATCCGCGCTGATGGGCCTGGCGCAGTGCCTGGCAAAGCGTCTCCGGTACCGGCATTTGCGCGCCGCGCCAGCCTGGAACAATGATTGTATCGGCCTGTTCGAGCAGTTCCACGCCGCCTTCGGTCACAATGCGGATACCGCCAGTCGCACGCAGCTCCCCTTCATCCACCGCCGCAACGGCAAAGCGATACCAGTTCTCGCCCAGTTCGGGGCGTGGCAGGCCGAAAATTTCCACGGCGACGCCAAACTCAAAAGTACATAAACCGTCGTAAGCGAGAGCGACAACCAAATGTTGGTGTTCGTGGAGCAGTGAAATTGTCATGTTTTTGCGGTTATCTGGCATAAAGCTATACAGTCGCTGTGTCCTGTTTTCGTTACATTAGTGTTAACACAAACCTGGAGAAAGCACTATGAGCTATGTATCGGAAGTTCCTGCCGCCTCACCTGAGATTACCGCCAGTCACTTTTTGCGCCGCCTGAGCGTCGAGACAGATTGCGCCGATGTCCACCATGCGTTGAACCACGAGGAGCAAGATTTTGTGCTGTTACATGTGGTGGGCAGCCCGGAGACCTTCGCCAGGCGCCATATTCCCGGCGCGATCCATCTGCCGCATTCGCAAATGACACCGGAACGCATGGCGCAATGGCCCCAGGATACCCTCTTTGTTGTCTATTGCGCAGGCCCCCATTGTAATGGGGCGGACCGTGCGGCGCTCAAGCTGGCGCGGTTGGGGCTGGCGGTCAAAATTATGCTCGGCGGGATAACCGGCTGGGAAGATGAAGGGTACAGTTTCGCGGCAAGTTGAATTTTTTTCATGTGTGTTGAGAAAATCTCGTTTGCCACACAGACACTGCGTGTGACATTTTATTTGGACGTTTAGCCATCCAGAAGGCTAAAAATTCAAATAATGAACTATCACGCCGGGAAACTATCTGGCCCGGCGTGCAAGGAGATCACCATGCAGCAGCGTCATCAGGCCCCGTTCCGCGCAGACGTAGTAGGCAGCTTCCTGCGTCCGGATGCCATTAAACAGGCTCGTCAACAATTTGCGCAGGGCACAATCAGCGCGCAGCAACTGCGTACCGTGGAAAACGAGGCTATCCGTCAGGTGGTTCAGCAGCAGTGTGACTGCGGCTTGCATGTGGTGACCGACGGGGAGTTCCGCCGCGCCTGGTGGCATTTCGATTTCTTTGATGGTCTGCAGGGCGTTGAGCGTTACGACGCGGATAAAGGCATCCAGTTCAATGGTGTGCAGACCAAAGCACACGGTGTGCGGGTGACCGGGAAACTCGGTTTTGGCGATCACCCAATGCTGGAAGACTTTGTTTACCTGAAAAGCATCAGTGGTAATGCCCAGCCGAAGATGACCATTCCAAGCCCGAGCGTGCTGCATTTCCGTGGTGGCCGTAAAGATATTGACGCCACCGTCTACCCGGACCTGGCAGACTATTTTGACGATCTTGCGACCACCTGGCGTGACGCGATCCATGCGTTCTACGCCGCAGGTTGTCGATATCTGCAACTGGACGATACCGTCTGGGCCTACCTGTGCTCTGACGATCAGCGCCGTCAGATAGTCGAGCGTGGTGAAGACCCGGATGAGCTGGCGCGAATCTATGCCCGCGTACTGAACAAAGCGCTGGAAGGCAAACCGGCGGACTTAACGATTGGTCTGCACGTCTGTCGCGGCAATTTCCGCTCTACCTGGATTTCCGAAGGCGGTTATGAGCCGGTGGCGGAAGTATTGTTTGGTAGCGTGAATGTCGATGCGTTCTACCTTGAGTATGACAATGACCGCTCCGGTGATTTTGCGCCGCTGCGCTTTATTCGCCCTGGCAAACAGCAGGTGGTACTGGGGCTGATAACCACCAAAAATGGGGAACTGGAGAACCCGGAAGGCATCAAAGCGCGCTTACAGGAAGCGGCGAAATATGTCAGTCTGAACCAGCTTTGCCTGAGCCCACAGTGTGGTTTTGCCTCAACGGAGGAGGGGAACACGCTGACAGCAGAGCAACAATGGGATAAAGTGCGCCTCGTTACGCAAATAGCGGAAGAGGTGTGGTAATCCGCCAGTCATAACGACAAACAGAATACTTTGGGCATGCGGGGCACCCTGCATGTCCTTTCTTTATTTATTCGGCCAGGCCAGAACCAGACATAATGGAGCCATTAATGGCGGCAAAAAGGGATAAATCGGAGCAGATTTGTGGATACTGAAGTGATGGCGTCGCGCGGCCAACGGGCCTTTCACTCTTCTTCTTTTCGCTACCTGTTTTTTGGCCGCCTGCTGACCGTGCTGGGAAACGGCATTGCCCCGATTGCGCTGGCGTTTGCGGTGCTGGATATCGGCGGCTCCGCGACGGACTTAGGGCTGGTTGTGGCGGCACGTTCACTCTTCAACGTTATCTTCTTGCTGCTCGGCGGTGTGCTGGCGGACCGCTATTCACGAAGCCTGGTGCTGGTCTCCTCTTCGCTGGTGGCGGCAGTGGCCCAGGGGATGGTGGCCTGGCTGGTGCTCGACGGCAGCGCAACCATTATGCTGCTGGCTGTGCTCGGCGCGCTTAACGGCGCGGCGGCGGGCATCGCGTTGCCTGCCTCATCGGCGATGGTGCCGCAGACGGTGCCCCTGCGTACCCTGCGGGAAGCGAATGCCCTTATCCAGCTTGGTGTGTATGGCGGTACGGTGATTGGTGCGTCGCTTGGCGGTATGCTCACCAGCACTATCGGTCCGGGATGGGGGCTGGCGATTGATGCGTTTGGCTTTGCGGCCTCGGCTCCGCTCTACTTACTGATTCGTGTTGGGGCAATCGCATCACATGAAACGCAATCAAATATCCTGCAGGATTTGCGCGATGGCTGGAAAGAGTTTATCGCCCGTACCTGGGTCTGGGCGATTGTGGTGCAGTTTACTATTGTCAATGCGGCCTTTAGTGGTATGGCGATGGTACTCGGCCCCATCGTGGCGGATGAAACCTTTGGCCGTACCGGCTGGGGGCTCGGCGTGGCGGCACAGAGCATTGGCCTGATTGCGGGTTCGCTGATTGCGCTGCGCTGGCGTCCCCGACGCGATCTGTTTATTGGTGTGATACTGGTTAACTTTTGCGCGTTGCCGTTGCTGGCTTTGGGAATCTATCCCACGACGACCGCATTGATGGCCGGTTTTTTCCTGGCCGGCGTGAGCTTTGGTCTGTTTGGCGTGGTCTGGGCGCAGTCACTGCAAACCCATATCCCGCCTGAAAAACTGGCGCGGGTATATGCCTATGATGCCCTGGGCTCGTTTGTTGCGATCCCGGTTGGTGAAATTGCCGCCGGTCCGCTGGCACAGCACTATGGCAGCACGCCTGTCCTGCTGGCCTGCGCGCTGGCGGTGGTGCTGGCGACGGTGGCGGCCTGCTTTGTTCCTGCCATTCGTTTGCTCGACAACTCGCCGCAGATCCGCCCGAACCGTTAAAGCACAGGCAGGCGTTAGCTTGTCTGCAACGCACCCAGTGGTTTTGCCTGCATCCCCCGCAGCATCATCAGCCAGGCCAGCACGATGGTGACCATCATAATGACAAAGAGCGTCCATGCCGGCAGGGTGGTCAGGATAATCCCGGTTAACAGCGGGTTCATTGCCGCGCCCAGCCATCCCAGCGCCTGGGCTGAGAAGTAGCTCGCTTTCATCCCCGGCGGGGCAATGTTATCGATCAGCATGTACTCGCCGGGGGCATAAATCACTTCGCCAAGGGTAAAGATGGCGGCCGACACGCCCCAGAACCAGAGATTGTCCCCTGAGAACATAAACCCACCCAGCCCCAGCACAAAACAGACGGTGCCGAAGGCCATTAACGGGCGCAGGTTGTTTGCCGTCAGCTTACTGCCCAGCCCATATTGCAACGTCACCACCACTGCGGCATTCACTGGCAGTACCACGGCAACGACCTTCTCGGCAAAGTCGCCGTCGGCGATCGACATGACATACTGCGCAATACAAGACGCAAACGATCCGGCGACAAAAGAGGCCAGCAGTCCGGATAAGGTAAACCAGCGTAGCGCGCGGTCACGCAATAACACCGATGGCGACCAGGCCACGCTGTTTTCGCTGCTCTGCGCCACGTGCACGCGGCGAACAAATAGCTGAATAAACACCAACGGTATCGCGGAACAGAAGGCCGCGAGCCAGAAGGGCAGATTGATGCTGTACATGACCAGCATCGTGCCGATCGGCGGCCCGACGGTCCAGCCGATATTAATAAACGTATAGTTGATCGAAAAAATCCGCGCTTTCGCCGCCGCGCCCAGCGTATCGGAAAAATAGGCTTTCAGAACGGTCGAAAATACCGAATAGGCGCAGTTAATGAGCGAGAAAAATAACACCACCAGACCGGCATGGCTGACCAGTGGAATCGCGCTAAAACCAAGCAGGAAGACGGCGATGGCCAGCAACATATAGCGCTTTTTATCGAATTTATCCGCCAGGATACCGAAGCCAAGACTAAAGACCACGCCAATGGTTAACGCCGTCGTCATCGCATAACCCACCTGGTCAACAGACATGGCGTACTGGCGATTGAGATAGATAGTCATGAATGGCAGCGTTGCGCCGCGGCCTATGGTTAACAGCAACGACGACGCCAGTAGCGCGGCGGTAGAGCGCTTTTGTGTTGAGATCATTTTCCTGCCCGACAATGCCTGTTGTTATAGTTTTTTGTGATGTCTAACAGCAATAACATGCATAAAGCGTGATGTACATCGGTTGATTTATCCGTGGATGCCAAAACTGACCTGCCAAAAATAATGATCTGTCTCTGGACTGTTTTTTGCGTTAACGTAAATTTTTACAAAAGTTTAAAAATCAGAGGCGAAGAATGACGCGTAAAGATGGACTGCTGGCGCTGTTGGTTGTGGTGGTATGGGGCCTGAATTTTGTAGTGATCAAAGTCGGGCTGCACAACATGCCTCCACTTATGCTGGCGGGTTTACGCTTCGTTCTGGTGGCATTTCCGGCACTGCTGTTTATTGCGCGCCCTAAAGTGCCTCTGCGCTTACTGTTGGGCTACGGTCTGACCATCAGTTTCGGGCAGTTTGCGTTCTTATTTTGCGCCATCAAATTCGGCATGCCTGCGGGGCTTGCGTCACTGGTTCTGCAGGCGCAGGCGTTTTTCACCATCATTCTTGGCGCGGGCGTGTTCGGCGAACGTCTGCAGGGGAAACAACTGGCGGGCATTGCGCTGGCGGTCTTCGGTGTGCTGGTGCTGATTGAGGCCAGCCTGAGCGGGCAACACATCCCGATGATCGGTTTTGCCCTTACCCTCGCGGCGGCGTTCAGTTGGGCCTGCGGCAATATCTTCAATAAAAAAATCATGAGCCACAGCTCACGCCCGCCGGTCATGTCGCTGGTGGTCTGGAGTGCCTTGATTCCGATTATTCCCTTTATGGTGGCATCGCTGGTCTTTGAAGGCCCGGCGTTGATGCGACAAAGCCTGGTCAGTATTGACCTGACGACTATTTTGTCGCTGGTTTATCTGGCGTTTGTGGCGACGATTGTCGGTTATGGCATCTGGGGTTCGCTGCTTGGACGTTATGAAACCTGGCGCGTTGCGCCGCTGTCGCTGCTGGTGCCGGTGGTCGGGATGGCCAGTGCCGCGCTACTGCTGGGTGAGTCGTTGTCCCTGTTGCAACTGGGCGGGGCGGTGCTGATTATGGCGGGGCTGTACATCAATGTGTTTGGTTTTCGCTTACGTCGGGCAGTTCAGGCGTAAGAGATAAAAAAAGCCCCGCCGAAGGCGGGGCAAAACGATTAGGTGCGCTCGTTGTAATAAGGCACGCCCAATTCGTCGGATTTATCACTCCCGGCTCCCATGTGGTTAAAGTCGAAAGGCGACTGTTCATGGGAAGTGGGCATTACCATTGTGTCACGTGGGTTCTGTTTCGCAGGGTGTGCGAATTGTTCCGCATAACTCTGGCCGGTCAGTAACACCATCACGGTGAGGGCGGCACAGGCAATACGTTTCATGATTTCCTCGATACGTCTTTAAAACAGGCGATTAGCAATTACAGTGGTTTAACGGAAATAGATAGCGAGACTCTCCGGGTATTTCGGTCACACGATACTTGTGTGGCGGCACGTCAAAGTAGTTTTTGAACGTGCGCGTCAGGGTTTGTTGCGATTCAAACCCATAGCGCTCCGCGAGATACAGGATCGGTTCATTACTGCCTTTCAGCTTCTGTGCGATTTCAGTCAGCTTACGGCTGCGAATGTACTGTCCCAGGGAGTGCCCCGTCTCTTTTTTAAACATCCGTTGCAGGTGCCATTTGGAGTAACCCGAACGCTCTGACACTTTTTCCAGTGAGAGCGGCGATTCCAGGTTATCTTCAATCCAGTCCAAAATGCTATGAATAGTGATGGCGTCAGTATTGCGTCTGGACATCGTCATACCTCTTTTTCGTTACGGCAAGATCTTCTTGAGCAAATGCTCCAGAGTTGCCACTTCTTCTGCCGTTAAGTTTTTTGTTAATTCCTGATGCAGGTTTTGCCCTACTAATTGATGACATTGCTCACACAACGCGGCGCCGTCGGTGGTTAATTGCACCAGCACGCCGCGTTTGTCATGCGGATTAGGATTTCTTTCGATCCAGCCTTTGCAGACCAGTCGGTCAAGCATGCGCGTAAGCGCACCAAGGTCGACAGAGAGGATCTTTTTTAATTCAACCGGGGTGATACATCCCTGGCAGCGGATAGAACAGAGCACCTTAAACTGCGTGGCGGTGACATCCAGCGGCGCGAGATAGTCGTTAAGTAAGCGATCTTTCTTTTGGTTAACCATATGGATCAAGCGACCAAGTGGAATGATTTCGTTAAACAGATCACTTGTGCTTTTCACAGTGGTTGCCCCGGCAAGTATATTAGTCACGGCAGATATTATTGCTCAGGCAAGTATAAGTCAACTGAATGAATTAGCTTATGCCACGATTTGCTAAAGCCGCGTTATGTCTGTATTTTTCGTCAGCTATCTCTTTGTTTTTTCTTAATTAATAAAGAGATAAGCAAAGCCACTGCCGGGCAGGTCGCGATGAAGATATACTCTGCGGTACGTTTGTTGGCCCTGGAGAGCCTTATTAGATGATGGATTTATTGAAAGTAATTGGCCTTGGACTGGTGGTGATACTGCCGTTGGCAAACCCGCTCACCACCGTTGCGCTCTTTTTAGGGCTCGCGGGCAATATGAACAGCGCCCAGCGCAATCACCAGTCGCTGATGGCCTCTGTCTATGTCTTTGCCATCATGATGGTGGCGTATTATGCCGGGCAAGTGGTGATGAACACCTTCGGGATTTCAATTCCGGGGTTGCGTATCGCCGGTGGGCTTATTGTGGCCTTTATCGGCTTTCGTATGCTTTTCCCGCCGCAGAAAATGCATGAAGCGCCGGAGATCAAAACCAAATCGGAAGAGCTGGAAGACGAACCGACGGCCAATATCGCTTTCGTGCCGTTAGCGATGCCGAGTACTGCCGGCCCGGGGACGATTGCGATGATCATCAGTTCCGCGTCGACAGTGCGCGAAAGCAGCGCCTTCCCTGAATGGGTGTTGTGGATTGCGCCACCGCTGATTTTCGCCACCGTGGCGGTGATCCTGTGGGGTTGTCTGCGCAGCTCCGGGGCGATAATGCGGCTGGTAGGTAAGGGTGGAATTGAGGCTATTTCTCGTCTGATGGGCTTTTTGCTGGTCTGTATGGGTGTGCAATTTATCATTAATGGCGTGCTGGAAATCATTACGACCTACCACGCCGCTGCCTGATGTGACAGCCGTTACGCTGATGGCCGCCAGTGCCAGACGCGGGGAGATAAATACCGTCAGCGGTAGCGCAACTGCGACCCGCTGACGGTGAGGCATTACATATGGTGCGGTTGCTGCCTTTCTTCAAGCGATACCGGCCAGCGACGGAAAATCACGACCGACCAGACCAGCGCGGCCAGCGCCGGAATGGCGCCCGCATAGCCAATGGCTGACATCGACCATTGCAGGCTGACTTGGTTACCGACCAGCGCGCCCGCGCCAATCCCGATATTGAAAATGCCCGAAAACAGTGACATGGCGACATCGGTCGCGTCCGGTGCCAGCGCCAGGACTTTCACCTGCATACCGAGGCCGATAATCATAATCGCGATACCCCAGAAGACGCTCAACACGGCAAGGTTGATCTCACTGCCTGCCGCAGGGCGCAGCAGCAGCAGCGAAATGAGCAGCAGGCCAATTGCGCCGCTAATAAGACCGGAGGCATGTTTATTGCCCAGCTTGCCAAACAGCACGCTGCCAAAGATCCCCGCACCGCCGAGGATCAGCAGCAGTAAGGTGGCGAAATTACCGCTAAATCCCGCCACATTCTGCACGAACGGCTCAATATAGCTGTAGGCGGTGTAATGGGCGGTAACCACCACGACCGTCAGCAAATAAATCGATAACAGCGCCGGGCGACGGAATAGTTCCGGCAGGCTACGCAGCGAACCGGAGTGCTCGCTGGGCAGTTTCGGCAACAGTTTGATCAGACACAGCAGGGTGACCAGCGCACCAAAACCGATGGCGAAGAAGGTGGTACGCCAGCCGAAATATTGCCCGACGACGCGACCAATCGGAATACCCAGCACCATAGCCAGCGCCGTACCGGTAGCAATAAGACTCAGCGCTTGCGCGCGTTTGCCTGCCGGGGCGAGGCGAATGGCCAGGGAGGCGGTAATAGACCAGAAAATGGCATGGGCGAAAGCGATACCGATGCGGCTTATCACCAGCACATGGAAATTCCACGCCAGGAAGGAGAGAACATGGCTCCCAATAAACAGCACGAACAGGCCAATCAGCAGCTTACGGCGCTCCACCTGGCTGGTCAGCAGCATAAACGGCAGCGACATCAGCGCCACAACCCAGGCGTAGATCGTCAGCATAATACCGACCTGCGGTGTTTCCATGTCAAAGCTTTGCGCGATGTCCGACAGCAGCCCCACGGGCACGAACTCAGTGGTATTAAAAATGAACGCAGCAACGGCAAGCGTCACCACCCGGAGCCACGCGACTTTACGTGAAACCATTTGTGTTGTCATATATTTTGGGATCGGTAGCAGGAGAAGAAGATGTGCAGATCTTAGATCTAATTCTGCTCAAAATACAAACTTTTTGTGATCAATGTCTCATTTTTCGGTAGGGCACAACGATGCCAGTTGAAACAAAAAGCAATACAAGGGAAAAACGAACTAAAACAAAAAGGAAAACAAGAGGAAAGGCTATGCATACAATCGACTTCTACATGGTGGACGCGTTCAGCGACCATACATTTGGCGGCAACGCCGCCGCCGTTTGTCCACTAACGGAATGGTTACCTGATGACGTGCTGTTGAAAATGGCGCAACAACATAATCAGTCGGAAACCGCCTTCTTTGTTCGTAACGACGACGGTTTCGAGCTGCGCTGGTTTACCACGCAGTATGAAATCAACCTTTGTGGTCACGCCACGCTTGCCGTAGCCCATGTGATTTTCGAATATCTGGACTACCCCGAGACGCATATTCATTTCGCTACCCGCTTTGTTGGCCCGCTTACCGTAAGTCGCAAAGGTGACTGGCTGACGCTGGACTTCCCGGCCTGGCAAACAGAAAAGGTGGAAACGCCGCCTGCGCTGTTGTTTGAAACGCTCGGCATCACCCAGGCCAAAGAGGTGCGCGTGGCACGCGATTACATGGTGGTGCTGGACAATCAGCAGCAGGTTGAAGCCGTTACCCCGGATATCGCCGCGATGATCCCCTTAAACAAAATGGTCTGTATTACCGCACCGGGCGACGAGCATGATTTTGTCAGTCGCTTTTTCTGTCCGGGTGAATCAGTACCTGAAGATCCTGTAACCGGTTCGACTCATAGCATGCTGATTCCGTACTGGGCGGATAAGCTCGGTAAGACCGTTTTGCAGGCCCGCCAGCTCTCGGCCCGTGGCGGTGAACTGCGCTGCGAAGCGCGTGGTGAAAGGGTATTGATTGGCGGCCAGGCCACCATTTATCTGATTGGCAAAGTCTATTTGCGTGGTTAAAAATAAGCACCGTTGAGAAAGTTAAAGGGGTGACAGTGTCACCCCTTTTTCGTTACTTAAGCGATGCGCCGCCGCATATCACCAGCTCCTGACCGGTCATGGCCGCCGCGTCCGGTGACAGAACGAATCCCACCAGCGCGGCCACTTCTTCCGGTTTAATCAGCCGTCCGATGGGCGGCATATTGGGTGGCGAGCTTTCGCGTCCGGGCGCACTGAGCATTGGCGTTTGCGTCGCCCCCGGCGCCACCACATTGGCCGTGATACCTCGCGGCGCAAGCTCTGCTGCCCAACTGCGCACCATTCCCACCAGCGCCGCCTTGGTGGCAACATACTGCGATCGTCCCGCCGCGCCGCGCGATGTCCGGCTACCGATGACCACGATCCTGCCCCCGGACGCCATCTGTGGAGCGAAGTGGTTCACCAGCGTTTCCGCCGCCAGCACATGCAATTGCCACAACCGCTGACTGACCTCAGGCGTTATTTCACCAAGCGGTGCGGCGGCCATCATTCCGGCGGCATGAATGAGCGCATGGGGCACAGGCAGGGTATTGAGCACATCACGCAGCGCCGCGCTGTCGCTGAGATCGACACAGACGCTGTTAAAATGTGTGTTGTCGCGTGTGACCTTTGAACGGCTAAGCCCGGTGACATTCCACCCCTGCTCAAGCAGGCGGCTGACAATGGCCTCGCCAATCCCGGAACTTGCCCCCGTTACAATCGCATGTGGCATGTTTACCCCCCCAGCAGTGAGCGCGGCACTTTGAACACCGCTTTGCGAACGGTCATGGGTTCCGCCGCCGCGCACAGGGCCTGATGCGGTTCGCCGGGTAAGAACACGGCAAAATCACCCGCTTGCAGCAGCATACTGACCGGCAGTTCTGCGGTTGTGGTGATAAACAGATCCGGTTTACGTTCCTCATCCGTTGCCAGCGGCGTATTTTGCGTACCGGCGCAGATAATTTCTTCCCCCGTCAGCAGTACCTGGATATCCGCCCACTGGTGGTGATATTCCGTATGGCGGTCTTCACGCCGTTGCGTGTGGGCCGGGCCAACGGTACAGAACCATTCTGCACCCGGTAACTGAAAACGTCCGTCATCGCGCGTCTGCAGTGCATCGAGCGAACACTGGGGAAGCGCGAGAATATCGCGCAACACCGCAGGTAACCCTGCCTGCGGCAGGGCGTTAAGATTGCCAAAAATCACACTGACTCCTTAACCCATTCCGGTGATACGCGCACATATTTAATCGCCTGGCGGAAATACGTATAGGCAATATGCAAACTGCCGTCCGCGCCCTGTTTGATGCTCGGGTAGGAGAACTCACGGTTCAGTTTTTCCTGAGAGTTATTGGTCATGCAATAGCCGTCGCCTTCATCAAGATGACGCTGCCACGGCCAGCTTTTCCCGCCGTCAGGCGATATCGCCACGGTCATCGGCGCGCGCGGCGCACCCCAGAACGCGCTTCTCCCTTCGGTCACTTCCGGCTCTTTACGTCCGTCGCCATCATCAATCTCATCGTATAAGGAGGCGCGACGTTCCAGCGCACCGGCGGCACTCATGTGGTTAAAGACCAGCGCCAGATTACCGTCCGCCAGTGTCGTGACCTGAATAGACGAGTTGTTGTTAGGCAGCGTTGTCGGTTCCGGTACGGACCAGCTTTCACCGCCATCAGTGGACTGGCTGTAATAGATGTTATCCGCCCAGCGGCTGCGAAAGAGCGCGACCAGCGTGCCGTTGTGTAGCGCGGTGATGTTCATATGCACGCAGCCGAGACTTTGCGGAACGTCCACATCACGCCAGGTTTTCCCCTGGTCGGCGGAGATTTTCACCGCGCTGACATCATCATTCCCCACCCATTTTTCGCCTGGTTTTGTCCGGCAATAGAAGACCGGCAGCAGCCAGTTGCCGTTTTCCAGCACGGTGATCGGCTGGCGAATAAAGGTGCCAGGCTTATCAAGCAGCGTGGCGATCTCACCCCAACTGACACCCAGATCGGTCGACTGGCGATAGCGGACGATTGCCGTGTCCTGGTTGCCGGAGATCTGCGCGGTCCACATCAGCCACAGTACGTTATCCGGGGCCAGAAAGAGCACCGGGTTCTGCTCAGAGCGGGTGGCATCGTCAGACAGCTTCACCGCGTCACTCCAGCGCTCACTGCCCGGTGCGAGGCGTGAGCCCCACACGGAAATATCCGCTACCCCTTCCTGGGTGCCACCAAACCAGACACACATCAGTGTGCCATCAGGTAGCGGCAGAATGTTGGCCGCGTGGTTTTGCGGGCAGGGCGAGGGCAGCATTGCACTCAGTACCTGTGCGTCTTCCTGTTGACGAATCACACCATCACGATTAACGGTAACGGACATATCAAACTCCACTATTTTGAACGGGTGTTGGCGCTTTTGGGTGTTCTTTACTCGGGATCAGACGGTCAAGAACCATAATCACCGCAGGGGTAATCAGCGCGATATACATATTGTTAATGCCAAACGGGTCGCCCAGCACATACCAGACAGACGTGACGACACAGGCGCCAATCAGGCCAGCATTCGCACCACGGGTGCTTTTAAAGAAGGGCGCATAGAAGGCAATCACAGCGACCACGGTGATGGACAACCGAATAGCACGGGTAAAGAACGACAGTTTCAGCACTTCCGGGACCAGCAGTACGAAAATCAACGGCAGGAAGCCAATAAACAGAGAGAGCCAGCGCGTCGCTTTAAATTCCTGCTCCGGCGTTGGATTGCGGTAAGGCACGTAGAAATCTTTAACGACCAGCGAGGCGATAGCCAGCGCCACGGTACTCACACTCACGAAAATTGAAGCAACAAGTGACGTTGTCACGAGTCCGGCAATCCACGGATTCATATCCTGCAGGAAGATAGGCATCGCGTACAGGCTGCTGATTTCCGGATGCAGGTATTTGGCAGCCACACCGATCACCGCAATCGCCAGGGAAATAGGCAGACAGAACCAGAAGGCAATCCAGGTGGAACGCCTGGCGGATTTCACGTCTTTGGTAGAACAGATGGCCTGAATCACAAACTGAGTGCAGAAAATAGAACCAATGGTGCCAATCAACCACGCGAAAATCGTACTTGGGCCAAAGTTACCGTCCCAGGTCCAGTAGAAGTGCGGCATCTCTCTGATCATAGGGGTGAAGCCACCGGTTTTGTACAGCGCGAAGCCCATGATCACCAGGATACCAAAATATTTCAGTGCGCTGTGCAGCAGGGTAACCCAGGCGACCCCTTTCATTCCGCCGTAAGCGAAATAGAACGTACTGACAATCGCGGTAATAAAGGCTGCCACCGGCAGACTCACTTTCAACACGGTTGCGATAGCCGCCGCGCCGCTAACGTAGTTACCGACGTTTACCAGCAACAACGCATAGATCATGATGATAGAAATGATGTTCTTAGTGCTGTTGCCGTATTTTTCCGCAATCGCGCCGGAGATGGTGATTTTGCCGGTGTTATAAATACGTTTTACCAGCAGCAGACCAAACAACGGGAAACCGATAGCCGCGCCCAGAACGGACCAGGAGGCGGCAATACCACCTTCGAACGCGGCCTGCGCGGTACCGATAGTGGATTTTGCGCCGATGTATTCAGACATCAATAAGATGCCTACCAGAAAGGCCGGCATCGCGCGCGAGCCTTCCATAAAATCGCCGGAGTTTTTACTGCGTAAACGGAAGGTAAGCCAGGTGGTAAAGACGATATAGGCAATGACTATACCGACAATGATCAGGGTATCTTGTGAAGTAAACGTGTTCATCTTTGCCTCTCTTTGGGGCGAGTGAAGCCAGGGCACCTGAGGTGCCCAATATTCTAATGACGAATGAAAAACGCCTTAACGCACGTACTGCGTCACTATCTGGCGAATTTGCAGTTGTTGTTCTTCAGTGAATGAAACGGCATAACGACTTTCGCCGACGTTATAGCCCATCAGTTGTACTGCTTTTTTAACCGCCGCCGGAGAGAACCCTACGCTATAGAGATCGGTGCGCAGCCCGGTGACATTTTCTTGCGCCTGACGAGAACCTTCCACGTCGCCAGCCCTGAAATGCGACCAGATCGCATTAATTTCCTTCGGGGCGACGTTCGCAAGGCCAGAGATACAGGCTGAACACCCTTCCACGAATCCCCGGTGAATCAGGGAATCCGGTCCGTTCAGGACATCGAAATTATCGATATCTTTTACGGCGTTCAGAAATCCGCTCAGGCTTTCATAGCTGCCTGCGCTGTCTTTAATGCCAATAATGTTTGGATGTTCCGCCAACACGCGAACGGTTTGCGGTTCAAGAGTATTCCCGGTGCGGGCAGGGATGTTATAGAGAAATACCGGGACGCTAAGGGCATCAGCGACAGCGGTATAATGGTTAATTAATTCGTTTTGTTTTAAGGGCACAAAATAGGGGGTGATCACGGATACCGCGTCGACGCCCAGCTTTTCAATCTGTTTACCCAGACGAATCGTTTCACGGGTAGCGATCTCACCAATATGAGCCACCACATTGGCGCGACCGGCCACTTCCTCAACACAGGCTGCGGTGACGGTGATTTTTTCCTGCTCATTCAGCACAAAAAACTCACCGTTTGTGCCGCCGCAGAAAATACCGTTTCCGGCAGCCAGTTGGCGATTGACCTGTTCTTTTAGTGACTGAACGTTCAATCCGCCTTCTTCATCAAAAGGCGTGACGATCGCCGTCAGCACGCCTTCAATTTTCTTACTCATTGCACATCTCTCCATGAAAAATCAGTGAAACAATGTCTGGTAAATCGCTTGCACGGCGGCGTGATCAACAGTGCAAGGAGCATTATTCATCAAGCGCTTAACGTTCAGGGCGGCATCGGCCAGCGACGGAATATCCGCGCGCGGCACCCCCAGCGCTTCCAGGTTGTCCGGCAGGTTGAGGCGTTTTACCAGCGCGGCAAAGTAATCCACCAGCGCGTGGGATTTATCCTCATCACTGAGCGTGGTATCCGCGCCCGGAACCAGATCCCACACCTGCGCGAATTTTTCGACGGCATACGGGCGCACCACTTTCATGCAGGGGGCCAGCAGAATGGCGTTGGCGACACCGTGCGGCAGGTGGTATGTGCCACCCAGCGGGTAGGAGAGCGCATGCACCAGATGGGTACCCGCATGCGTGATCGCCGCCCCACCGTAATAAGAGGCCCACAACATTTCGAGGCGCGCGGCCAGATTGTGTGGCTCATTGACGGCGGTTTCGATGTTGTGCAGAAGCTTACGCAGACCGGTCAGGGCGACGTTGTCGCTTACCGGGTTGGCGATCGTGGCGGTAAAGCACTCGATCAGGTGGCACAGGGCATCAATACCGGTAGAAGAGGCGATATGCGCAGGCATGCTGGTGGTCAGTTCCGGCAGCAGGGCGACATAATCCGGCAGCAGCACCGGAGAGATGATCCCTACTTTGGTGTTCTGTTCCGGGATCGCCAGAATCGCATTCGGCGTGGCTTCGGAGCCGGTCCCGGCGGTGGCCGGAATCAATAAAGACGGTACGCGTGCGGTCGGTTTTTCCCCGGCCAGCAGGGCGTCAAGGCCCGGAGAGCGCGGGTGATAGAGTACCGATAACAGTTTGCTGACGTCGAGAACGCTGCCGCCGCCGATACCGACGACCAGATCAAATGCCGCGTCTGGCGCATCGGCGAGAATACGGGCGACGTCATGCTGGCTGGGTTCCGGCGGTACGTTGTCAATAATCTGTACCAGTCGGCCTTCTGCCTGGAGTAGCGTCAGAATTTGCTGCGTTGCGGCAAGTTTGATGACGTTGCCATCGCTGACCAGTAAGAGTTTCTTTTTACCCGTAAGCAAAGGCGCGATAGCGGGAATGGCCCCTGCGCCGCTTATCAGGGTGCTGTTTATTGTTACCACAACGTTCTCCTGTCTGTCTTTGTGGTGATTGAACTCAATCATCTTTTTTCAATCACGGTCACTGTATGGCATAAATTTATAATTTATTCGCAAATTAAATAAGTTGATCTTGCTCACATATAATCAATTATGATTGAATATAATCATATCCAGAACGTAACGACGCGGAGTAGGGATGAACAAACAAAGCGCGGTCCAGCAAGTGGTGATTCTGGCCGATGACTTCACTGGCGCGAATGATGCGGGCGTGAGCCTGGCGCAGGCAGGGATGCGGGTAGAAGTGGCACTGGAAGCGACATATCAAAGCGATGCGCAGGCGCTCATTTATAACAGCGACAGCCGGGCGATGACGGCGACGGCGGCGTACGAGAAGGTTGCCGCGCTGACCGAAAGCGTACTGCGTCTCTCTTCACCCGCGTGGCTGGTGAAAAAGATAGATTCCACGCTGCGCGGTAATCCGGGGGCGGAAGTGATGGCCATGCAGCGGATTACGGGTGCAAAGGCTGTGATTATCGCCCCGGCATTTCCGGCGGCAGGGCGCATTACCCGCGAGGGGAAATGCCTGGTCAATGGCGTGCTGCTTACCGACACCGAGTTTGCCAGCGATCCGAAAACGCCGATTACCCGTGCGGACGTGGGGGCGCTCTTTAGCGGACATAGCCAGAACATCACACCCTCGCAGTTGCCCGTCGCGCTCTTGAGTGGCAGTGCGCAAGTCCCGGCGCTGCTGGTGGTGGATGCGCAAACGGATGCCGATCTGGATGACATCATCACCCATGCCATGCAGGCGAGTGAAAGGCCGCTGCTGGTCGGTTCCGCCGGGTTGTGTGATGCCCTGTCACGCCGTCTGGCGCCGCAAAAACAGCCGGTAGTACTGGCGGTTGTCGGCTCAATGAGTGAAATCGCTCAAAAACAGGTGAGCATAGCCGCGCAGCATCCACGCTGCGAACACATCTTTGTTGATATTAATGACGTCTTTCAGTCGTCAGCCACCGATTATCGCGCCGCGATTGTCGCCGCGCTTAACGGTGGACGCCATTGCCTGGTCCATACCTGTCCGGATGAACAGGCGCGCCATCAGGTGGCGGCGCTGTGCGAGCGCTGGGGAGTGAGCCGCGCCGAGTGCGGCGAGCGTATTTGTGATTATTTAGGCGCACTTACCCGCGATGTGCTGCAACACAGTACGCCTGACGGTCTCTATCTCTCGGGCGGTGATGTGGCGATAGCGGTCGCCAGGGCGCTCGGGGCAAAAGGGTTTCAGATTCGTGGGCGCGCCGCAGGTTGCGTGCCCTGGGGATATTTTTCAGGTTGCGAATGGCAACGACCAGTGATGACCAAAGCGGGCGGTTTCGGCGACGAAACCACGTTGCGCAAGGTTTTGCATTTTATTGAGGAGAAGTCGAGTGACTAACATTATTGCCGTAACCATGGGCGATCCTGCGGGGATTGGTCCGGAGATTATTATTAAATCGCTGGTCGAAGGGGAACTGTCCGGGGCGCCGGTTGTGGTTGTGGGCTGTGCCCAAACGTTTAACCGTATCCTGGCGCTGAACATCACGCCGCATGCGGAACTGCGCATTATTAACCAGGTCAGCGACGCCCATTTTGCCCCTGGCGTGATTAACGTGCTGGATGAACCGCTGGCGGATCCGCAGGCGCTGGAACCCGGTAAAGTACAAGCCCAGGCAGGCGATCTGGCCTACCGCTGCGTACGTCGTGCGACCGAACTGGCGATGGCCGGCGACGTGAAGGCCATAGCCACCGCACCGCTGAACAAAGAAGCATTGCACTTAGGCGGCCACCACTATCCGGGACATACTGAACTGTTGGCGAAACTGACCAACATTAATGACTACGCGATGGTGCTCTATACCGACAAACTCAAAGTGATTCACGTCACTACGCATATCGCGCTGCGTAAATTCCTCGATACCCTGAATCAGGATCGCATCAAGACGGTGATTCGTGTGGCGGACAGGTTCCTCAAGCGCGTTGGCTTTGCAAATCCGCGTATCGCGGTGGCCGGGGTGAACCCGCATGCCGGAGAAAATGGCCTGTTTGGCGATGAAGAGATCACCACCGTAGGTCCGGCGGTTGAGGCCATGAAAGCCGAAGGAATCAATGTTTACGGCCCGTGCCCGCCAGATACGGTGTTTATGCAGTGCAACGAAGGGATGTACGACATGGTGGTGGCGATGTACCACGATCAGGGACATATTCCGTTAAAATTGCTGGGCTTTTACGATGGGGTTAATATCACTGCTGGTTTGCCGTTTATCCGTACCTCTGCGGATCATGGCACCGCCTTTGATATCGCCTGGACCGGAAAAGCGAAACCGGAGAGCATGGCGGTTTCCATCCAGTTAGCTATGCAAATCACACGAGAATAATATGAAGGGATATAACCGGTTAGAACAGATTATGGATTATCTGAAAGGCCATAATCTGGTAACGGTAGACCAACTGGTGACCATCACCAATGCGTCTCCTGCCACCATTCGCCGCGATTTGATCAAACTCGATCAGGAAGGGGTGATAAGCCGTTCACACGGCGGCGTTACCCTTAACCGGTTTATCCCCTCGCAGCCGACGACGCATGAGAAAATGCAGCGTAACCTGTCGGAAAAACATGCCATCGCCTGTGCGGCCGCGTCGCTGGTGAAAGCCGGTGATGCGATTGTCCTTGATGCCGGTACCACCATGATTGAACTTGCCCGTCAGTTGACGCATCTGCCGCTGCGGGTGATCACCAGCGATTTGCACATTGCGCTGTTCCTCTCCGAGTTTAAGCAGATCGAAGTGACAATTATTGGTGGGCGTATTGATGACACCAGCCAGTCCTGCATCGGCGATCATGGCCGTAAACTGTTGCAGGGGATTTGGCCGGATCTGGCATTCGTAAGCTGCAACGGCTGGGATTTGGAAAAAGGCATCACCTCGCCAACCGAAGAGAAGGCGGCGCTGAAACGGGCATTGATTGATAATGCGCAGCGCCGGGTGTTGCTGGCCGACAGCAGTAAATACGGGGCGTGGTCGCTGTTTAACGTCGCCCGTCTTGATTCACTGACGGACATTGTCACCGACAGTCACCTGGGTGACGATATCCGCCAGAAACTTGCCGTATTACCTGCCCGGTTAACCATCGCGGAATAACCGGGCCACGCCCTCAGGGCAGGCGCGCGATATTGGCTTTTATTACCGATACGGAGTGGTTGAATTTCGCCACTTCGTCTTCTTCAAGCTGCAACTCAATAATCTGCTGTACGCCGCTCTGGGTCAGGACCGCCGGGACACCGATGGCAACGTCGCTTACGCCATACTCACCGTCAAGTACGCAGGAGATCGCCAGCGCGCGGTGGCTTCCGGTAAAGATATTGCGGCAGATTTCCGCGATGGTTCCGGCAATACCGTACTCGGTGCAGCCTTTACGAGCGTAAATTTCAAAACCGTGCTTGCGCACGCTCTCCGCCAGTCCGTCAAAATCGATCGTCTGCCCGGTACGGCGCTTCCAGACATCGGCAATCGGCGAACCGTAGACCGACGAGTGCGACCACACCGGAAACTGGGTGTCGCCATGCTCGCCAAGGATAAAAGCATCGATACTCTGCGCGCCGATATCCAGCGTCTGCGCCAGGGCGCGCCGCAACCGGGTGGTATCCAGCCACACGCCGGTACCAATGACCTGGCTACGCGGCAGGCCAGAGAGTTTCCACACCTGCCAGGTGATGATGTCGCAGGGGTTGGTGGCAATCAAAAAGATGCCATTAAAGCCGTTTTCCATCATCTGCGGCACAATGTTTTTAACGATACGCGCGGTGTTTTGTAGCTCGTCCAGGCGGGTCTGCCCCGGTTTAAGCGGGCCGCCGGAGACAGTGATGACCGCAATGTCCACATCGGCACAGTCGGCGGCGTCGCGCCGGGTGATATGCATCATGCCCGGCATATACGCGGCGGCATCCGCCAGATCCTGCACATGGCCTTCAACGCGATCGCGGTTCAAATCAACAAGGATCAACTCTTCGGCGATGTTCTGATTCAGCAGGGCGTAAGCCGCCGATGCGCCAACATTGCCAGTACCGATGATCATCACTTTGCGGGCTCTGGTATTCATTTCTCTTCCGTTATCACGATTACGCGTGAGCGTAAATTACCGCCGCAGGCGCGATTTATGCAATCCGGAGAGGGATATATAAGTTAATTGTATGGCGAAGTGAGCAGGGTTTGCGCGTAATTTAACAGAACCATAACAGGAGGGCCCATGTATACCTTTATCCCCGCCTCGGCGAGCCAGCCGGACATTCGTACTCTGATTGCCGCCCTGGATGCTTATCAAACCCAACTCTATCCGGCGGAGAGTAATCACCTGCTGGATCTGGCAACCCTGCCACCTGAGAGCGTAATCATGCAAGCCATCGTACATGCATCCGGAGAGGTGGTCGGCTGCGGTGCCATTGTGCTTAACCACGATGGTACCGGTGAGATGAAGCGGGTCTATATCGATGCGCGCCACCGCGGTCAGCAACTGGGGGATAAGCTGCTGAATGCCCTGGAGGCGGCGGCCGTTGCGCGCGAGTGCCATACGCTGCGCCTGGAGACGGGCATTAAACAACAGGCGGCAGTCCGTCTTTATACACGCTGTGGATACCAGCAACGGGAGGCTTTTGCCCCTTATGCAGAAGACCCGCTGAGTATTTTTATGGAAAAACGGCTGACTGCGGATCGGCTTTCAGCACTTCAATAAAGGCATCCAGGTGGCGGGTTTTCGCACCGCGCCGCCACACCAGCCAGGTGTTCAGCCAGCGCCAGTTTTCCGCCAGCGGCCAGGCGCCGACCTGGTGGTGACCGGGCATACTTTCCAGCATGCTGCGCGGAATAAGTGCCAGTCCGGCACCGGCAATCACGCAGGCCAGCATGCCGTGATAGGACTCCATTTCGTGGATTTTCCCGGGGGTAGCCTGATCGGCGTGGAACCAACTCTCAAAATGGCGGCGATAGGAACAGTTGGCGCGAAACGCATAAATACTGGAACCATTCACCTGGGCGGCCCGGGTGATCGGCTCGTGGCCGTGCGGGGCGACAATCATCATCTCTTCACGGTAGACCGGAATGCCTTCCAGACCGGGATGCATCACCGGTCCATCGACAAAGGCGGCGCTCAGCGTGCCATCAAGAATACCGTCAATCATCGTGCCGGAAGGCCCGGTTGCCAGATCGAACTGAATGCGCGGATAGCGCTGATTATATTTCGCCAGTGTGGCCGGGATACGCACTGCTGCGGTGCTCTCCAGCGAACCGAGCGAAAACAATCCCTGTGGCTCGTCCCCGGCCACAACCATCCGCGCTTCATCAACCAGCGCGAGGATCTGCTGGCTGTAGCGCAAAAAGCTGTGCCCGGCGGGGGAAAGACGCAGCCGCTGGTTTTCACGAATAAAGAGATCCACCCCCAGGTCGGCCTCAAGCTGGCGAATGCGGGTGGTCAGATTCGACGGCACACGGTGCACTTTTTGCGCGGCCTGGGTAATGCTGCCGGTCTGCGCCACGGCGTTAAACATCTCAAGCTGCGTTAAATCCATAGCGTTCTCCATTCGTGAATAGTGAAGTTAATATTATTCAGTTTTCAGGAATAACAAATTCAGCGACGATAGCGCAATACCTGAACAGCGAAAGCGAGAGAATTATGTCAATTTCATCTGCCACCCATGCCATTTCCGTGAATCCGGCGACCGGAGAAACCCTGTCGGCTACCCCCTGGGCCAGCCGTGAAGACGTCGACGCTGCCCTGGAACTTGTCGCCAGAGGCTATTGCCAGTGGCGGCAAAAAGGTGTCAATGAGCGTGCGCAGGTTTTGCGTGCGGTCGGTGAGGTATTGCGCCGTCACGGCGAAGCGATGGCGCAGTTGATTTCACAAGAGATGGGCAAACCGATAACCCAGGCGCGCGGCGAAGTCGCTAAATCCGCCAACCTGTGCGACTGGTACGCCGAACACGGCCCGGCGATGCTGGGTTCAGAAGCCACCCAGGTTGAAAACAACCGGGCGACCATTGAATACCGTCCGATGGGGCCGATTCTGGCGGTGATGCCGTGGAACTTTCCGCTGTGGCAGGTGCTGCGCGGTGCGGTGCCGATTCTGCTGGCGGGCAACAGCTATCTGCTTAAGCATGCGCCGAATGTGCTGGGTTGTGCGGCGCTGACAGGCAAAATCTTTGCCGAAGCCGGGGTGCCGCAGGGCGTCTTTGGCTGGGTGAATGCCACCAACGACGGCGTGAGCCAGGCGATTAACGATCCGCGCATTGCGGCAATAACTGTTACCGGCAGCGTGCGTGCCGGGGCGGCGATTGGCGCTCAGGCCGGCGCCGCGCTGAAAAAATGTGTGCTCGAACTGGGCGGTTCCGACCCGTTTATTGTCCTCGGCGATGCGGATCTCGATCTGGCCGTGAAAGCAGCAGTGGCCGGACGTTATCAGAACACCGGGCAGGTTTGCGCGGCGGCTAAACGTTTTATTGTTGAAGCCAGCATTGCCGATGCCTTCACGGAGAAATTTATCGCGGCGGCGGCGGCCTTACCCCAGGGCGAACCGCTGGATGAGACAACCTACCTTGGCCCGATGGCGCGTTACGACCTGCGTGATGAACTGCACGCTCAGGTACTGGCAACGGTCAGCGAGGGGGCAACCTTGGTCCTCGGCGGTGAAAAACCCTCCGGGTCAGGGAACTACTACCCGGCAACCGTGCTGACCCATGTGACGCCAGAGATGACCGCTTTCCGTCAGGAGATGTTCGGCCCGGTGGCAGCCATCACCGTAGCGCGCGATGCTGAACATGCGCTGGAACTGGCCAATGACAGTGATTTCGGTCTGTCTGCGACGGTGTTTACCGCTGATATGGCGCTGGCAGAGGATTTTGCCGCCCGCCTGGAGTGCGGTGGCGTCTTTATTAACGGCTACAGCGCCAGCGATGCCCGCGTGGCGTTCGGTGGTGTGAAGAAAAGCGGATTTGGGCGTGAGTTGTCGCATTTTGGCCTGCACGAGTTTTGTAACGTGCAAACCGTATGGAAAGATCGCCTGTGATCGTATGCGCGCCCTTGCGGGGGCGCGCCGTCTGCGGATGTCATGGTTTCGTCATACTTCTTTCGTAAACTCGCGGGCATCGTGAGGTTATAGAAGAATATCATGAACTTAAAGCAAATTTTCCGCCGAATTTTTCGGCAATTGACACCACGGCAGTTTGGCTTACTGGCAGGTATCTTCTGGATAATAGGACTTTTTTCCGCACTCCAGATTGCCTCCTCCTTCGTTCTCACCCTGTCGTTGCGCGATGCGCAGCATAACGAACAACTCAATCAACAAACCCACCTGCAACAAGTAAAAGTCGATGAAGCCCGCGTGGCGTTACTGGCGGCAAGCGATCTGCTTAACCGCGCAGGCGTCTATTTTATGCAGGATAAAGAGACCGGTTCTGACGGTAGCTGGCATAGCCTGATGGATGAGGCGCAGGCTGCGCTTGCGACGTCGCAGAAATCCTGGCAGGCCTGGCTTGCGATGAATCCACCGAAAGATGACGGGCTGATCAACAGTTACCAGCTTTTCTACGGGGCGATAAAAGAGCAGGCCGACGGTCTGGTGAAAACCAATTCGATCGATGCGTTCTTTGCCGTTCCGGCCCAGGCGTTTCAGGCCGATTTTAACGACAACTACGCGCGCTTCCAGCAGGCCAGTGAAAAGCGGGCCGATGAAGGTCGCCTGACCTTAATGGGCGGGTTAGCGCGCCTGCAACAGGTGTTTGTGCTGGTGCCCGTGCTGTTGGTGGTTATCGCCATTGCAGTCTGGTTTGGCATGTCGCGCTGGGTAATTTCACCGCTGCGTCGGCTTATTGCCCATATCAATACTCTGGCCGCCGGTGACCTTTCCACGCCATTGCCGGAGGTCAAACGCTTCAACCGTGAAATTGATCAGATTGTCCTGAGCGTCGATACCATGCAACACGGGTTACAGCAACTGGTCAGCCAGGTGAGTCACGCCACCCGTTCGATGGTGAACAATATTGATAGCCTGGCGCAGGGCAACCAGAAGCTGTATCAGCAATCGAGCCGCCAGGCACAAGAGCTTGAGGACGTGACGGCACATATCGCGACCCTTGAATCCCATGTTGAAGGCAATAGCGGCTATGCCCAGCTTGCCAGTGAACGTGCTGATGAAGCGCGTAAAGTCGCGGCGGGGGGCGACAGCATGATGGAGACGGTAAACCAGTCGATGCAGGCGATTGTGGGCCGGGCGTCTGAAATGCGCGGTATCGTCGAATTGATTGAAGGGGTGGCGTTCCAGACCAATATTCTGGCGCTCAATGCCGCCATCGAGGCGGCGCACGCGGGTAACCACGGGCGCGGCTTTGCGGTGGTGGCCAAAGAGGTGGGGCTGCTGGCGCGTAAGAGCAGCCATTCGACGCAAACCATCCAGCAACTGATCAACCACTCTTTGCAGGGCATTAACGACGGGACTCACGCGGTCAGTAAGCTGGAAGATAACCTGCAACAGGTCACCGGCCTGGTCGGGCATCTTAGCGGATTACTGAACGATATCTCCACGGCGACCCTAAGCCAGGGGGAGAGCATTCATCATATGACCCGTCGTTTGCATTCGCTCAATAAGGTGGCGCGCCGCACCGGGGAGCTGGTCACGGATGCCACCGAAGCGTCCGTGCAACTGCATAATGATTCTCACGCGCTGATGCAGGCCGTTTCCCGCTTTCGTCTCCCGGCCTGATTTTTGCTATACTCGCAGCCCATTTTACGGCTGCGAGTAAGGATCGGGTGTGGCGACAGTCATGGATAACAGCGTACTTGAGGCATTGCTTGAGCAGGTACGCCCGCTGAAAGGTCTGGGAAAAGTGGCAGACTATATTCCCGCGCTGGCGACCGTCAGCGGGGACAAATTGGGCATCGCCATTTGTACCGTCGACGGTGAACATTTCCAGGCGGGTGATGCCGACGAGCGTTTTTCCATTCAGTCACTTTCAAAAGTCCTCAGCCTTGTGGTGGCGATGAACCATTACGAGGAGGATGAAATCTGGACGCGTGTCGGTAAAGACCCGTCCGGTCAGCCGTTTAATTCTCTATTGCAACTTGAAATAGAGCAGGGCAAACCGCGTAATCCGTTTATCAATGCGGGCGCGCTGGTGGTCTGCGATATGTTGCAAAGCCGCCTGAGCGCCCCGCGCCAGCGGATGCTGGAAATCGTGCGCAAACTGTCCGCCACGCCTGATATCGCGTTCGACAGCGTGGTGGCCCGCTCCGAGTTTGAACATTCCGCGCGTAACGCGGCGATTGCCTGGCTGATGAAATCCTTTGGTAACTTCAATAATGATGTTGCCACGGTACTGCAAAACTACTTTCACTACTGCGCGCTGAAAATGAGCTGTGTCGAGCTGGCGCGGACTTTTCTCTTTTTGGCCGATAAAGGCACGGCGCCGCACCTTGCGCAACCGGTATTAACGCCGCAACAAACACGCCAGGTCAACGCGCTGATGGCAACCAGCGGCATGTATCAAAATGCCGGTGAGTTCGCCTGGCGTGTCGGATTACCGGCAAAATCGGGCGTGGGCGGCGGCATTGTCGCGATTGTGCCGCAAGAGATGGCCATTGCGGTCTGGAGCCCGGAACTGGACGAGGCGGGTAATTCACTGGCGGGGATTGCCCTACTGGAGGCGCTGACCCAACAACTGGGGCGTTCGGTGTATTGATGTCTGACTACGACGCTTTGTTTGCGCGGCTTGCCCGCTCCACTTTTCGATCCCGCTTTCGATTAGGGGCGAAAGAGCGCCAGTACTGCGTGGATAAAGGCGCAGAGGTTATCGCGGCACATGCGGCCGATTTTGTTGCCCGGCGTCTGGCCCCCGCGCTACCGCAGAATGACGGCAAGCAGACGCCGATGCGCGGTCATCCGGTCTTTATTGCCCAGCATGCCACGGCCACCTGCTGTCGGGGGTGTCTGGCAAAATGGCACAGTATTCCAGCCGGTGTTGAACTCACGGATGTGCAGCAGCGTTATATTGTTGGGGTGATTTATCACTGGCTGGTCCTGCAAATGAATTCATAACACTAATGAATTAAACGGCAAACACATGTTAAAGGCCTGTTATATCGACATTACATGTTAAGCTATACGCCGTCTTTACTGCGTCGAAATGACCTGCTACATCCTTACCTGGGATTGATATGTAATGCGCGCTCTTTTTTCGCCCACATTTCGCCTGCTGCGAAATGATCAGCCGTTCATCAATGCGACGGTGATTTTTCTGATCACTACGCTCTTTTATTTTGTTGGGGCGATGCTGCGTCTGGTCGAGGCGCTTTCGCTCTTCTGGCCGTTAAATGCAGTGATGGCAGGGATTTTTGCCCGTTACGCTTTTTTACAGCGCTGGCCTTACTATCTGATGAGCTTTGTGGCGATGCTCCTCTATGACGGCATCACCACCTCGTGGGGCTGGTCATCAGTGGTGATTAACTTTTCTAACATGGTTTTTATCATAACCATGGCGCAACTGGTGCAACGCGAGCAGCGGCTTATGCGTCATGCGCCGCAACCCATAAACGCCCTTAATCTTTTTGGCTACTGTCTGGTGTCGGCAATGCTCTGCTCGCTTTTCGGTGCCTTTGGCTCGATGGGGGTGGTCATCAACCAGGATTTCCTGATGCTCTTTGGTGACTGGTTCAGCGAGCAGTTCTCGACGGGCGTACTGATCCTGCCCTGCATCCTGACCGCTGTCTGGCCGGATACGCGGCTGGCTTTAAATAGCAAAACGTTGCTGCCAGTACTGGCGTTGATTATCTCCGTACTGGCCTCGGTGTGGGTAGGGGGAGCGGGCAGTCTGGCATTCCCGCTGCCGGCGCTTATCTGGTGCGCCGTCACTTTCTCCTTGCCGTTGACCTGCCTGCTGACATTGATAACCGGCGGGCTGGAGATCATCCTGGTGGCCAACGGGTTGATCAATATTTTTGTCGCCTCGCCGTTGCAGATGTCGCGCATGTTTTCTGCCCGACTGGGCATTGCCACGATGGCAATCTGCCCGGTCATCGTCTCTGTCAGTGTGGAAACCATCAACCGTCTGATGCGCCATGTATCTTTGCGCGCGGACTACGATTTTCTGACTCGTGTTTACTCCCGCTCGGGCATGTATGAAGTGCTCAACCATGACAGTAATGGCTTTGCCAACAAACATCTGACGGTCATGCTACTGGACATTGATTACTTCAAAACCGTTAACGATAACTACGGGCACGAGTGTGGCGACCGGATGCTCACCTCATTTGCGCAGAAGGTTCGTCAGGAACTGGGGGAGCAGGGGGTTATTGCCCGGATGGGCGGTGAAGAGTTCGCGGTAATAGCCGCTACGCCCGGTCCGCAGGAGGGTTTTCTGTTGGCTGAACGGCTGCGTAAGTCGGTTGAGGGGCAACTTTTTCACTGGCATGATCAGACACTGCGTCTGACGGTCAGTATTGGCGTCAGCAACGGACAGGTCCTTTCCGGCTCGTTGACGGAGGCTTTTAATAAATTACTCGCTGAGGCGGATGAATACCTTTATCGTTCCAAAAAAGCGGGGCGAAATTGCACCAGTATGCGTCAGTCGTCAATGGAAGAAACGTTAAAGCCTTCGGTCAGTTTCTGAGGCCGAATAGTTGCTCAATCGGCCGTTTCAACAGACCGCATCTGTAGTGTTATAAAGCAAAGGATAGCGATAAGTTATTAAATTACTTGCTACAAATTTTCATCGTCAATACTATAACCGAGTATATGTATCGGAAATAATTCGCGCCATGAATAGATCTGACAATTTGAAAAAAAGCGAGCGGATCACTGGCGGCAGGTTCGTCAGGCGCATGTACCTGATGCGTATTCTTGGGACATTTCTCTGTTTTTTTCCCATTCTCTCCGTATTGCTGGAACTCCATCGCCCCCTGTGGCTGATACTCTTACTGAGCGCTAATGCCTTTATCTGGCCGACGCTGGCATTTATTCGTGCCCGCCGCTCCGACACCCCCCTGACGCTGGAACATCAAAACCTGATCTTAGACGCCGGTGCGGGTGGTTTCTGGATAGCCATGATGTCGGTTAACCCCCTGCCATCGGTGGTCATTGCCACGATCCTGCTCGCCGATCGCCTCTCGGCAGGTGGCGTTGAGCTGATGCGCAAAGCGGGGATGGTGATGCTGGCTGCCTTTGCAGCGGCATGGGTGGCGCAGGGGATGGATTTTTATGTTGAGGTGTCTCAGCGCACCATGTTCACGACGCTGCCCCTGATTGCCATTTATATGCTGGCGCTCAGTGTACTGACCGACAACATCGCCGTTAAGCTGCGAAATAAAAGTCGCGAGCTGGAACGTATTGCGATGATGGACCCGCTACTGGATATTGCCAACCGCCGCCTGCTGGAAAAACGTATCCAGTATGAGCTGGATAAACTGCGTGAACTGCCGCGCAATTCAATGCTGATGTTCATCGATATCGATAACTTTAAAGAAGTGAATGACCGGTTTGGCCACAAAGTGGGCGATGCGTTACTGGTCACGGTGTCGAAGATTCTGCATGCCGCGACGCGAAAAACCGATACCCCGGCGCGCCTGGGAGGGGATGAATTCGTGATTTTGCTTCCTGACACCACACAGGAAGAGGCGCTTGCCGTTGCCGGGCGAATTATGGATTCCGCCGCTGTGATGAGTGTAACTCAGGAATATGCCTTCCACTGTACCCTGAGTATTGGCATTGCCAGTGCGACTCAGGGGATGCAAAACGTCACCGACTGGCTGAAAGCAGCGGATGACGCCCTCTATAAAGCAAAACGTCGCGGTAAAAATCAAATCTACTCACACTGACAAACGTGCTGAATACGCTACGCTTTATTCTGTACACCGCGAATTGATCGAACGATCACGCCTTATAATCGCGGACACCTGCCGATACTGACTAGCGAGATAGGCACTTTATGAAAACTCCTGCAATTCCCTTTGATGAGGAAAAACGCCTGGCATCGTTGCGCGAATCCGGGTTGCTTGATACAGGAACTTCCGAGCGTTTCGACCGCCTGACAAGGCTGGCAAAGCGGTTGTTTAATGTTCCTATCGCACTGGTAACCCTGGTGAGTGAAAAGACCCTGCATTTTAAAACCAGTGACGGCGTCGCCCACGAAAGCCTGCCGCGCCATCTCTCCTTTTGTGGACATACCATCCTCAGCACAACGCCGCTTATCGTCAACGATGCCGGTAGCGACGAGCGTTTTTGTGATAACCCACTGGTAACCGGTGAATCCCATCTGCGCTTTTATGCAGGCTATCCGCTGCGTCTGCCCGATGGGGCGCTGGTCGGCTCATTTTGCCTGCTCGACCGCACCCCGCGCGATTTCTCATCCGCCGAGGTGGATATTCTGAAAGATTTTGCGCTGATCGTGGAAAATGAGTTTGCGGTGATGAGTGCCGCGACCACCGATGAACTCACCGGCCTGTTTAACCGCCGGGCTTTTGATAATCTGGTTAAATTTGCAATTAATAGCGCCCGGCGTCGCGCTGAGCCGCTAGCGCTGGCGTGGTTGGATCTTGACGGTTTCAAGCAGATCAACGACACCTGGGGCCATAACGAGGGTGATGAAGCCCTGCGTTCAATGGCAAAAGTGATGCGCGCAAGCTTCCGTGAAGCGGATTTGTTAGTGCGTTATGGTGGGGATGAGTTCGCGGTACTTTTTTCCGACACCCATGAACAAGGGGCGTGGATTGCCGTTGGGTACCTGGTTGAGCAGACCCAGGCCTGGAATATGTCGTCGGGCAAACCCTGGAAGCTTGCCTTTTCCTGGGGGGTAAGTGAGTTCGATCATAACGGTAATGGCGATATAAAAGCCTGGCTGGAAGATGCGGATGCCAAAATGTACGCCATGAAGACGAAAAACCATCGCGAACGTTAGGCTATAACAAAAACCGATGACATGGGATGTTGTGTTAAAAATATGTAAATCGCATAGTGGTTACTTTTAAGGAATAAAAATGACCACTCCCTCTTCTGTTCGCCTCCTTGATGCCCGCGAAATCCGTACCCGTATTGATGAACTCTGTGACGTATTAGAAAACTGCGTGCAGGGCGGGGCGTCCGTCAGCTTTATGTTGCCTTTCGGGCGGGAAAAATCTCGCGCCTTCTGGCAGGGTGTGGCTGACAGCGCAGGGCGTAATGAACGCGTCGTACTGGTAGATGAAAATAGTGAAGGCCTTATAAACGGCACCGTTCAGCTTATTGTCAACCAGCCCGAAAACCAGCCGCATCGTGCCGATGTCGCCAAACTCCTGGTGCATGAACGCGCTCGCCGTCAGGGTATTGCCGCTAAATTAATGGCACACCTTGAAAGCGTTGCCCGTGAGCAGGGAAAAACGGTACTGGTGCTGGACACCAGTACCGGGAGCGGGGCGGAATCTTTTTATACCCGGTGCGGCTGGCAAAAAGTCGGTGAGATCCCGCGCTATGCCCTAATGCCGGATGGGGCGATGACGGCGACGAGCGTCTTTTATAAGTTTTTGTGACGGGTGTTGTATTTTTATGATTGCCGTTGGAAATGTTGTCTCGCTTTGATCAAAACAGGGGTTCATGGTCGAAAAGTTTGATAAGTTATTAGACCAATCTTCCTAGGTTGTATGACTAATCAAAAAAGGAACCCATTGTGAACACAGTTAACCGTCGCGATTTCCCCGGCGCTTCTTACCCTGAGCGTGTGATTCAGTTTGGCGAAGGCAACTTTCTGCGTGCCTTCGTCGACTGGCAGATCGATTTATTGAATGAACACACTGACCTCAATGCCGGGGTGGTAATTGTTCGTCCAATCGACAGCGACTTCCCGCCCTCTCTGAGTACCCAGGACGGCTTGTATACCACTATCATTCGTGGCCTGAATGAGCAGGGCGAAGCGGTTAGCGACTCACGTCTGATCCGTTCCGTGAATCGTGAAATCAGTGTTTACGCGCAGTACGATGAGTTCCTGAAACTTGCGCACAACCCGGAGATGCGTTTCGTCTTCTCCAACACTACCGAAGCCGGTATCAGCTATCACGCAGGCGACAAATTCGATGACGCACCTGCGGTGAGCTACCCGGCGAAACTGACCCGTCTGCTATTTGAACGCTTTAGCTACTTTAACGGCGCGGCAGATAAAGGTTGGATCATCATCCCGTGTGAACTGATTGACTACAACGGTGACGCGCTGCGTGAACTGGTGTTGCGCTATGCGCAGGAGTGGGCGCTGGGTGATGCGTTCGTGGCATGGCTCGATTCTGCTAACACTTTCTGCTCAACGCTGGTTGACCGTATCGTAACCGGCTATCCGCGCGATGAAGTGGCAAAAATTGAAGCGGAACTGGGTTACCACGACAACTTCCTCGACACCGCAGAACACTTCTATCTGTTTGTGATCCAGGGGCCGCAGTCACTGGCCGCCGAGTTGCGTCTGGACAAATATCCGCTGAACGTGCTGATTGTTGACGACATCAAACCCTATAAAGAACGCAAAGTCGCTATTCTGAATGGCGCGCATACCGCACTGGTTCCGGTTGCCTTCCAGTCGGGCCTCGATACCGTGGGCGAGGCCATGAACGACACCGAAATCTGTGCCTTTGTTGAGAAAGCGATTTATGAAGAGATCATCCCGGTGCTCGACCTGCCGCGTGATGAGCTGGAATCCTTTGCCAGCGCGGTGACCGGGCGTTTCCGTAACCCGTATATCAAACATCAGTTGCTCTCTATCGCCCTGAACGGCATGACCAAATTCCGCACCCGTATTCTGCCGCAACTGCTGGCAGGGCAGAAAGCTACCGGTAAACTGCCTGCGCGCCTGACTTTTGCGCTGGCCGCGTTGATCGCCTTCTACCGTGCAGACCGCAATGGCGAAGCCTATCCGGTGCAGGATGACGCCCACTGGATCACCCGTTACCAGCAACTGTGGGGCCAACATGGTGATCATCAGATCAGCACCAGCGATCTGGTAAAAGCGGTATTGTCGGTCAGCGAACACTGGGAGCAGGATCTGACTCAAGTCAGTGGACTGGTAGAACAGGTTTCTCTGGATCTCGACGCTATTCTGCTGCAGGGCATGCGTCAGGCTGTGAAACCGCTGTGCTAATGGCATTCTGTTAAGCGTGTAACGAACCCGGCTTGCGCCGGGTTTTATTTTTCCTGCATTTAGTTACAACATACTATTGAAGAGGATTAAAGCACACACATCAGAATCGGCGGAAAAATGTGAAAAGGTCTGTCAGGACGGAAGATCTTTTCTATACTTTACTTTGCCACACCAGTGCCGATACGTTCGGCCAGGGAAATCCGTTGTTGCCGCAGCCTGGCGCAACAAGAACGAAAGAGAGGGACAAGCAATGGAAAAGCTGGAAAGAGCGGTGCCTGTTGTTATGGGTCTGGTCGTTAGTATTTCGCTTATTGCCACGGCATGGGATATCTCATTCGTCAGTACTTTGCCCTGAGTAGTTGCCTGAAAGGGGACGTGTTCCCCTTTCAGGCCTTAAGCCATTCCCGCGCTTCTTCGCCACTCGTTGTAATAACGCCACCGCCTCTTCGCTGCTATGAATATTGGTGTAACCCATGATTAACCCGTAGCGTTTTTCAGGCTGTTATACCACTCTGAAAGTGGACTGACCTTTAGCAACTATTTATAGTCTGGATCGCGCCGGGTTACAGTGAGTGCTGCCTGTACTCGCGGATAAAGGCGATAAACGCCTGCAAACCGGCAGGGATATGACGATGACCGGGGTAATACAAACACAGCCCTTTAAAGGGCTGTGTCCACTCATTGAGCACACTGACCAGCCGGCCTGAACGTAAATCATCTGCAATATACAATTCCGGTAAAAAACCGATGCCGAGCCCGGCGCGTACCGCGGCAATGGATGTAAACAGGTCGGTGGTGGCAAGTCTCGGCGGCACGGCAATGGCAAATTGTTCGCCGTGACGCGCAAACTCCCAGCGATAAATACCCCCGTGCGACATTCGCATGCAGATACCTTGCTGCCGGGTGAGGGCTTCTGGGGTGAGCGGCGTGCCGTGTTCAGCAAACCACTGTGGCGTGGCGACCACCCGCATATGAATATCCGGCGTCAGCGGCACGGCAATCATATCCTGTGGAACCGCTTCCGCCAGACGAACCCCGGCGTCGTACCCCTCGGCGACAATATCGATCATGCGGGCATCACTGGCGGTTTCCATGCGCATTTGCGGATAGCGTGCCAGAAAAGCAATCACCAGTTCATCGAAAAATAGCTGCCCGATAGCCTGCGGTACATTAATGCGTAAGGTACCGGAAGGCTCATCTGGCTGGCTGTGAATTTCGTCCGCGGCCTGCTGGATCTCTTGCAATGCCGGACCGATGCGGGCGACAAAACGCTGTCCGGCTTCGGTGAGCGCGACACTGCGAGTCGTGCGGTTAAAAAGTCTGGCGTCAAGACGCGTTTCCAGCCCGGCGATGGCATTGCTGACCGCCGTTGCCGACATCCCCAGCTCCTGGGCTGCGGCACGAAAGCTTCCCCGACGCAGCACCGCCATCACCACTTCCAGTTCAATCAAACCTGAACGATGCATAGATTATCCTGATAATCGAAACAACTCTTGCAGGATAACCCGGATTATCGGCGCGATAAAGCTGTGCCAGACTGGCTGCATTAACCGTGGAGGACACTATGCGACAGCTTGAACATCTCTGGATCAATGGCGAATTTACCCGGTCCCAGGGCGAGGACTATTTCGATCTATATAACCCTTCTACCGCCGAGGTAACAGGGCGGATACGTATGGCAAATGCCGATGACGCCGCGCGGGCAATTGCAGCGGCAAAAGCGGCCTTTGTTCACTGGTCGCACACAAGTGTTGAAGAGCGGCTGGCAGTTTTACAGCGAATGCGTGATGCCATGGCCGCCTGTCAGGATGAACTGCTGCATGCCATTATCGAGGAGTACGGTGCCCCTGCGTCACGTTCCGCGTGGATGGCCAGTTATCCGGTGGCGGTGATTGATCAGGTCATGCATGATTTACGGCAATTTGAATTTTCCACTGCGGTTGGCAAAGCCCAGGTGAAGATGACACCGCTCGGGGTGGCCGGGCTTATTACACCGTGGAACAGTAACGCCGGGTTTATCTGCGGCAAACTCGCCGCGGCGCTGGCGGCTGGTTGTACGGCGGTGATCAAACCAAGCGAGATGAGCGGGTTACAAACCCATGTGGTGATGAAAGCGCTGCATACGGCCGCGCTACCACCGGGTGTTTGCAATATCGTTACCGGCTTTGGCGCGGTGGTGGGTGAGGCCATAAGCCGTCATCCGGACGTTGCCAAAATTTCGTTTACCGGCTCGACGCAGACCGGTAAGGCGATTTTGCGTAATGCCGCCGAAAGTTTTAAACGTGTGACACTGGAGCTTGGCGGTAAATCTCCAACCTTGATTCTGGACGATGCCGATCTGGCGACAGCGGTACCGCTTGCCATCCAGGCCGGTTTTATGAACAGCGGTCAGGCGTGTATCGCCGGTACGCGAATTCTGGTGCCACAATCGCGCAAAGCCGAGTGTGAAGAGGCGCTGCGCAAAGCGGTTGCGGCGGTGAAATCCGGTGACCCGCTCGACCCGCAAACGGACATTGGCCCGATGGTCAGCGAAAAACAGTGGCAGCGGGTACAGGGATATATACACCTTGGCTTGCAAGAGGGCGCACGTCTGCTGACTGGCGGAGAAGGGCGTCCGGAAAACAGCGGGAAGGGGTGGTTTGTGAAACCGACACTTTTTACCGATGTGGACAACAGTATGCGCATCGCCCGTGAGGAGATTTTTGGCCCGGTATTGTCGATTATTCCCTATCGAGACGATGACGACGCCGTAGCAATCGCTAACGACACGGATTACGGTCTTAGCGCGTTGGTTTTGGGCGCAGATGTGCAGCGCGCACAGCGTATCGCCGGGCGTATCATCTCCGGTCGGGTGCAAATCAATACCCTGGCACACGAAGCCGGGGCACCGTTTGGCGGTTTTAAACACTCAGGGATCGGTCGCGAAATGGGGCGCTGGGGGATAGCGGCGTTTATGGAGCCGAAGGCGGTGGTCAGGTAGCCCAGTAAAAAATGGTTTTTCGCAAGACCGATTTATGAACTGAAAACAAAAAGGATCAGCCAGGGATCCTTTTTGCCAGGATCACCAGCGACCGTAGGGGTAGGTTTTATCTTTGATGAAATCTTTTACGTACTGGTCATATCCATCAGGAATACTGTAATTAAAATCAATCAGTGTCGGCACCTCTTTACATGCATCAAGACCTTCCCCGGACAGGGTGGTGAGTCTTCGTGGCTGAACAGGAAGGTTATCGCCCGCTGCACTACTTCGCAGCCATATCCGGACTTTCCCTTCCGGTGCCAGCCCAATCAGCAGGGTTTTGTACCAGGCCGTGTTGCCTAACCGATCTTTCCCGCTTGGTGTCATCATGGTGTCGTAGATGGAGCGGTGAAACACAATCCGTGTCTCGTACGTTTTTTTGTCGATCACCGAGTCCCAGCAGAACAACATCATGGCCGGTGGATGGCGCGCTTTGTTGAAGCGAATACTCCTGCTGCCCGTTCGGTTATTCCAGGTACCGACAACAGCAGGATCGGACTCGGTGTAGTCGAGTGTACTGAACGTGTAAACGACATCTTCGCTGTCAATAATTAACGCACGTGTGGCAAAAGCGGGTAGGGCATGGGGGGTAAAAAAGTCGAACTGCCATTTGCCGTAAGGCATTTCGCCGGTTTCTTCCGGGGTCTGCGGTGCACGTGCCTGGCAGCCGTTTAAAGTCATCAGCAGTATCAGGGCTGCGGGGATTTTACGTGTCATAGATTTCTCCGTCCATGGAACAGTCCGTTATTTCAGCCAGGATCACCAGCGACCGTAGGGGTAGGTTTTATCCTTGATAAACTCGCGGGTTGTTTTGGTGTAACCATAACCCTGAGAATGGTTAGTTATTCCATTGCAGGCATCCAGTTTATCCCCGGACAGGGTGGTGAGCCTTCGTGGCTCAACGGGAAGGTTATCTCCCGCTGCGCTGTTCTGCAGCCATATCCGGACTTTCCCTTCCGGTGCCAGACCAATCAACAGGGTTTTGTACCAGGCCGTGTTGCCTAAGCGATCTTTCCCGGTTGGCGTCATCATGGTGTCGTAAATGGATTTATCAAACACAATCCGCGTCTCGTACGTTTTTTTGTCGATCACCGAGTCCCAGCAGAACAACATCATGGCTGGAGGATGGCGCGCTTTGTTGAAATGTGCACGCATCCGGACCCGGTTATTCCATGTCCCTATAGTGTCAGGATCCCCGGGCTGGCTGTCCAGTGTGCTAAATGTATAAAGGATATCTTCGCTGTCAATAATCAACGCACGCGTGACATCAGCGGGTAAAGCGTGAGGGGTAAAAAAGGCGAATTGCCACTTACCGTATGGCATTTCGCCGGTGTCTTCAGGGGTCTGCGGCGCACGGGCCTGACAGCCGCTTAAGGCCATCAGCAGTATCAGGGCTGCGGGGGTTTTACGTGTCATAGATTTCTCCGTCCATGGAACAGTTCGTTATTTCAGCCAGGATCACCAGCGACCGTAGGGGTAGGTTTTATCCTTGATAAACTCGCGGGTTGTTTTGGTGTAACCATAACCCTGAGAATGGTTAGTTATTCCTTTGCAGGCATCCAGTTTATCCCCGGACAGGGTGGTGAGCCTTCGTGGCTCAACGGGAAGATTATCGCCTGCTGCACTACTTCGCAGCCATATCCGGACTTTCCCTTCCGGTGCCAGACCAATCAGCAGGGTCTTGTACCAGGCTGTGTTGCCTAACCGATCTTTCCCGGTTGGCGTCATCATGGTGTTATGGATGGAGCGGTGAAACACAATCCGCGTCTCGTACGTTTTTTTATCAATCACCGAGTCCCAGCAGAACAACATCATGGCTGGAGGATGGCGCGCTTTGTTGAAGCGAATACTCCTGCTGCCCGTTCGGTTATTCCAGGTACCGACAACAGCAGGATCGGACTCGGTGTAGTCGAGCGTACTGAACGTATAAACGACATCTTCGCTGTCAATAATCAACGCACGTGTGACATCAGCGGGTAGGGCATGGGGGGTAAAAAAGTCGAACTGCCATTTGCCGTAAGGCATTTCGCCGGTTTCTTCCGGCGTCTGCGGCGAATGTGCCTGACAGCCGTTTAAAGTCATCAGCAGTATCAGGGCTGCGGGGGTTTTGCGTGTCATAGATTTCTCCATCCATGGAACAGTCCTTTATTTCAGCCAGGATCACCAGCGACCGTGGGGGTAGGTTTTATCCTTGATGAAATCTTTTACGTACTGGTCATATCCATCAGGAATACTGTAATTAAAATCAATCAGTGTCGGCACCTGTTTACAGGCATCAAGACCTTCCTCGGACAGGGTGGTGAGCCTTTGTGGCTGAACGGGAAGGTTATCGCCCGATGCGCTGTTCTGCAGCCATATCCGGACTTTCCCTTCCGGTGCCAGACCAATCAGCAGGGTTTTGTACCAGGCCGTGTTGCCTAGACGATCTTTCCCGGTTGGTGTCATCATGGTGTTGTAGATAGAGCGGTGAAACACAATCCGTGTCTCGTACGTTTTTTTGTCGATAACCGAGTCCCAACAGAACAACATCATGGCCGGTGGATGACGCGCTTTGTTGAAATGTGCATGCATCCGGACCCGGTTATTCCAGGTTCCTATGGTCCCGGGATAGCCGGGGACTCTATCAAGCGTGCCGAAGGTATAAACGACATCTTCACTGTCGATAATCAACGCACGTGAGACTAAAGCGGGTAAGGCTTCAGGGGTAAAAAAGGCGAACTGCCACTTGCCGTAAGGCATTTCGCCGGTTTCTTCCGGCGTCTGCGGTGCACGTGCCTGGCAGCCGTTTAAAGCCATCAACAAAATCAGGGCTGCGGGGATTTTTGACATCATGCCTTTTTCCCATCCATGTTATAAACCGTTCGAATCCAATTTTCATCTGGCCGGTTAACAAAACCAATCAGCTCGGCAGGGGAAGCGCCACCACGAATAACGCCGCTCGAATCAGTGAGAATGGCATTCCAGTGTGCCGAGCAGTGAATATAGTTTGTGGCGATTAAATTCAATTCTGTCTCGCTAAATTTTTGTCGCCTCTGACTAAAAAATATCCTATTGCCATCATTATCCTCCCTGATGTTTGATTCCGATCCTTCGGCAACGCCTGTCAGTAGATTTTCAAATCTGGAAACGTTTTAAAGATGTTGTGTGCATGGTAACCAGGTCTTTGTACTAAACCTAAATTCCAGTCGTATTCCAGGATGATGCTAAGGTTTTTTCTGGGTTGTAGTATCAGGGATGTCAGAAGAGAGTTGCGAAGGAATGAAGAAGGGTGACGGTGATAGAGAGACGCCGGTTTCCCGGCGTCACGTTTTCTTAGCGTGGATCTTGCATTTTTAACTGGAAGAAACGCACAGAGTTACGCAGTTGTTCGCTTTGCTCAGACATGGAGTGAGCAGCGACAGCGGCCTGTTCCACCAGCGTGGCGTTCTGCTGGGTAACCTGATCCATCTGGTCGATGGCGACGCTGATTTCACGAATCCCCTGATGCTGCTCGGTCGAGGCAGCGGAAATTTCCGCGACAATATCGGTCACTTTATTAACAGAGGTGACGATCTGCTCCATCGCCCGGCTGGCGGTGTCTGCATAACGAGAGCCGTCGGTAATTTTATGGACGGTCCCTTCGATAAGTTGCTTAATTTCTTTCGCGGCGTTGGCACTTTTTTGCGCCAGAGTACGCACTTCACCGGCGACCACGGCAAAACCTTTACCCTGTTCACCGGCACGGGCGGCTTCAACGGCGGCGTTAAGCGCCAGGATGTTGGTCTGGAAAGCAATTCCTTCAATCACAGAAATGATATCGACGATTTTCTGCGAGCTGTCGGATATTTCATGCATCCGCTTGAGCATATCGTCCACTTCTTTTCCGCCTTTTACGGCGGTCTGTGACGTTTCGCGCGCCAGTTCGCTGGCCCGGCGGGCGTTGTCGGCGTTGCTTTTTACGTTTTCTGTAATCTGCTGCATGTTAGACGAAGTCTGCACCAGTGAGGCGGCCTGTTCCTCAGTACGTTGAGACAGGTCGTTGTTACCCTGAGAAATTTCACTGGCGGCAAGGGAGATAGCTTCGCTGCCATGAATGATGCCATCGATAATATCGGCCAGCTTGCTATTCATAAACTTGATGGTTGCCAGCAGACTCTGGGTGTCGTTGTCTTTCAGTTTGACGTCGGCTTTCAGATTACCCGAGGCAATTTCATTCATGATCTCCACGGCGTAAGCAGGCTCGCCGCCCAACTGGCGAGAGAGGCTACGGGAGATAACCAGGGCGATGAACCCGGTGGCAATCAGTGCCAATAGCAACAACCCACAGAAAGTGTAGAGCGCTTTGTCATAGCCGGACTGCGCAATCGCACCCGCTTCTTCACCGCTGGCCACTTCTTTGTCCACCAGGGTGGCAAGATCTTTCATCAACTGGGTACGGTATTTTGACGACACCGCGCCGCTGATTTTGGACGCTTCCTCAAGTCTGCCTGCGCTAACGGCCTCGATAACTTTGGCGTTAACGTCGACGAAATTACGGAAGTTATCGACAACGGTATTAAACAGTGCGCGGGTATCTTCCGGTGCGTCGGCAGAAATTTTAGCAAACTGGCGCTGAGCATTTAAAAATGTCGCCTGGTTTTGCAGCAGTTCGCCACGATGTTGTTCCCGCTCGGCAGGCGTGACGGAACCGATATACTGAATTTGCTGTAAGCGCATTTCTGATAATACGCCACGCATTTCCAGGGTATATCGGACGCCCGGCATGCGATTATCGCGGAATTTATCAATATGGGATTTACTGATGTGTAACTGATAAATGGAGACAATACCAAGTACTAACATCATCGCTATAAGAATGGAAAAGCCAGTGAGCAATTTTGCTAATACAGATGCCTGAGAAAATTTTTTCATAGTGATCATTTTTTAATGAAAAGGTATTACCTATATCGGTAATAAACGCGAAAATATTGATTATTTTTAATTGATCTCAATCACATATTTTTATTTTATTGCGGTGAAATCTGTGATGGTTAAAAAACAGGCTCTGGTCGAAACAGTATGGATGTTAAAAGTGTAAATAAAATGAAAAGAATATGTTTATTTAAAAACTGAAATAATGTTTCACCCATAAATAATTTAGCAGTGAAAATAACTACTCAAGGAAGGGTCTCAGTTATTTATTTTGCAAAACTCACTGGCAACTCATCGGCCCATTTTGTCGCTTTATTCATCATCTCGGTCACTGCTGCTTCTGGTAGCCCTATATCCTGCGCCATATCGCTGGCTTCTTCCCACAAGCGTTGCTCATAGAGCATAGCAAGGCAAACATACTGATAAAGCACGCCGTTTTGGTGCTGCAGGGCCATGATCACCTCTTGTGAAACCGCAATTTGCGCCATGAGATCTTCCAGCGGCATTTCGAGGATCACATCCAGTAACGAAAATAGCCCAACCATAAAAGCTTCATTGGATAACGGGTGAGAGGGGGTTCGGGCCGCAGCCAGTTCGCAGAATTTGGCGCGAATCAGACTTAAATAATAGATTTCGGTAGTCTTGACGGTTTCGAATGAAGTTAAACAGGCGACCAGTACAAAGCGACGCAGTTCATTAATCCCGAGATAAAGGACAATATCTTTCAATGATTGATTACGTAAACCTGAAATACCCCTTTTGTTATAAAGGATATTTTGTGCGTAACGCATAATTTTGAAAGACAACGACACATCGCGTTTAAGTAGATCTTCGATGCGATTCAAATCTGGCGATTCGACGTTTACTTCGTGCATGAGCTTTAAGGCAAATGCGCGGTTATGTAACAATTTGTTTCTTTTGTGTACTACGGGTTTGCTGAAAAAATAGCCCTGAAAGAGGTGGAAACCCATTTTTTTATAGGCTTCAAACTCGTCATAACTTTCCACCTTTTCGGCAAGAAAAACCGCATGACGGAGCATCTCTCGCTTATTGCCTATATAAGCAGCAATTTCTTCACGCGTATTTTTCTGAATATCGAATTTAATAATATTAATATAGGGAATAAACGCATCCCATTCGCTACTCAGCGAAAAATCATCCAGGGCAATACGAAAACCCTGGGTTTGCATCCGTTTTATGGTTTCAAGCAAGCGATGGTCGGGGCTGGCGGTTTCGAGAATTTCAATGATGACACGGTCTTTGGGCAGGGTTTCGGCGAGGCCATCCACCAATAATTGATGCGGGAAATTAACGTAAACGGAATTGTTCTCATCTTTGCGGCCCACTGGCGCGCCAAAAAACTGTTCTTCAATCAGTTGCGTGGTTGCCTGTTCCGATGAAACATCAGGGAAACGGTTTACCATGCTATCCCTGAAAAGCAGTTCATAACCGACAGTGTTTAATTTGTTATCAAAAATTGCCTGTCTGGCCACAAAAGAAAACATTCATTACCTCACAAATCCGTACGCCTCACATCATTCTCGATAATACAAGGTACATTAACGCCGCAGGTAAATGAACACGCTTGCTTAGCAAAAACTCCCTTATGATTATTAAAAATATAGGCATAAGTACGTGATTTAACAATTTGTGAAAGGTAAAGAATTGAGGCCCTGCATGGGGGCAGGGCCAGAAGGGTTAATACGTATCGAAACAGAGCTGACGTTCGCAACAGGCGTCGCAACTGGGCGAGCGACAAATGAGCTCTCCTTCTGTCTGTAAACAGCGCTGCCGATAGAAAAACTTCTTCCAACGCATATTTTCGCTGTTCATCTCCACCAGTTGCGGAAAGCAGTCGGTCATCAGTTCGCGCAATTCCTCACGCGAACTCAGCCCGAGATCCTGCCACAGATGGTTGAATGCCAGCGACACACTGGCAATGATCTGATGCATCGGATCTGCTCCCGGCAACATATGGCATGCCAGCCAGTCGGCCAGTTGCGTTCGTTCCTCTTTACGGCTGGCGATCAGCTCCGACATCAACGTACGCCGCAAAACCACATCCGACGGCGCGGTATTGTGCGCGCTGAGCGCCAGCCAGTGGTCGTCCGAAAGCCCCATCTGCAAAGGGTAACAACCTTCACCCTGCACATAGAGCTGTACCAGGCGATCAAGCCAGTAGTGCCGCGCGATGGGGGTCATGCCACCCCCTTGTGACAATCGGCTTGTTGCCACTGTTGACGCGCCTTTTCCCACCAGCGCGCAAGCGTCGGGAGGACCGGTTGCCACGCGTCATCAACGCAAGGCTCAATACCCTGTGCCTCCAGTTGCTGCCAGGGACCGTAGCCAATACGTGAGCAAAAAACGGCTTTTACATCCGCCAGCAGCGCCATGATCGCCGCCATACGTGCTTCACTGTCCTGGGGTTCACATTCGTCGCTTCCCTGGCAGTATTTGGGGGTAAAACGCTCATTCACCAGAACAACGCCCGCAGCGGAAAGACTGTAGATACGAAAACGATCCGCATGACCAAAATGACAGTCAATTACGTCTCCCCGCGTGGAGGCGACCGCGACCAGGCAGGCATCCGCTTCGTCTGACTCGCCCTGCGTGGCGATACTGGCGTGTAGCCTGGCGCGTTTTTGTAATGTCGGCAGCCAGGGTTGAGGCGCCGTTTCTGTCGGGGTAAACAGAAATTGCTGGCTGCGATCTTCGCCCAGCATACCTATCGCATCCGCGCGGCACTGCTGGCAGTGGGTCATTTGCGGCATCACCTCCCCACACTGCTCGCGAGTGGCGGCAAGCATCGCCGCATCCGGCTCCGGTTGACCGTTGAGGCCAAAAACGGTGCCATGCTCTGGTCGGGCAATCAGCGGCATAATGTTATGAATAAAGGCGCCGTATTGCTGCAATGTCCGGCTGACATCCACCAGAGAATGATCGTTGATACCGGGTATCAGCACCGAGTTGATCTTCACGAGCACACCTTTTTCCGTCAGTCTGCGCACCCCTTCAAGCTGGCGGGCCACGAGGATCTTTCCGGCTTCGCGACCGCTGTAGCGCTCACCGTCCAGCCACAGCCAGGCATAGATTTGCGCGGCGATATCAGGATCGAGGGTGTTAATGGTCACGGTGACGTGGTCAACGCCGACCTCCAGCAACCGGTCAACGGCATCGGGCAGCATCAGGCCGTTCGTCGACAGACACAGCTTCAAATCCGGTAGCTGTTCGCGGATCAGTTCCAGTGTTTTGAAGGAGCGACCAATGTTCGCCAGCGGGTCACCGGGACCGGCGATCCCCACCACCGACAGTTGAGGTATTGCCGTCGCGACCTGGCGTACTTTCGCCACTGCCTGTTCGGGGGTAAGCAACGACGAGGAGACGCCGGGGCGGGATTCATTACTGCAATCGAATTTTCGGTTGCAGTAGTTACACTGCAAATTGCAGGCAGGGGCGACCGGCAGGTGCATGCGGGCGAAACGGTGATGACCGCTACGGGAGTAGCAGGGGTGTGATGCCACTTTGTTGGCGATAAAATCAGTTAAGGGTTCACCAGGCGCCTGGCAACCCATGCCAGTAGCGGAAGAGCAGGAAGTCATGATCGCTCCTTAATTTGCGTAGTCATGTCTTCCTGCTGCAAAACCCGTACCGCTCACATAAAATGTAATTACTTGAAAAATATGACGTTATAAAAGCGTTGTTCGTCATTGTTTGTCGTAAATGTGGCGTTTGGCTGACAATGTGCTGAATGTCACAAAGTGAGCCGTCACATCCTGGGCATGCTGATATCCATAATTTGTATCCGATAGGCGACCTGACGGGGCGTCATACCCAGCAGACGCGCCGCTTTGGCCTGCACCCACCCGGCTTTTTCCAGCGCGGCAATCAGCCGTTGACGTTCATCCAGCGTTTGATCAAGCCAGCTATCCTCTTTTGGCGCGGCGGCGATGGCGAGTTTTGGCGTGTTTTCACGGTGGTTAAAGAGCACCACATCGCGGTCGATCAGGCCGTTTTCTGACATCACAGCCGAACGTTCCAGGCAATTTTCCAGCTCACGCACGTTACCGGGCCAGTTGTAGCCCATCAGCAGACGGATGGCGCCATCACTGATGCGCAGCGTACGCCCCTGGTTATGGGCGATTTTGCGCACCAGAAAGTGCGCCAGCTCGGCAATGTCCTCCTGACGTTCACGCAGCGGGGGCAGGGAGATGGGCATTACGTTGAGGCGATAATAGAGATCCTCGCGGAAATTGCCCATCCGCACCTCTTCTTCCAGATTCCGGTTGGTGGCGGCGATGATACGCACATTGACACGCAGGGTTTCGTCGCCGCCAACGCGCTCCATTTCACCCTCCTGCAAAATACGCAGCAGTTTGGCCTGGAACGAGGCGCTGCTTTCGCCAATTTCATCAAGAAACAGTGTGCCGCCATCGGCCAGTTCAAAACGTCCTTTACGCTGGCGAACCGCGCCAGTGAACGCCCCTTTTTCATGGCCGAACAATTCGCTCTCCAGTAGCGTATCTGGCAGCGCCGCGCAGTTAAATTTCACAAATGGCGCGGCGGCGCGAGGGGAGTTGTGATGAATAGCATTGGCGATAAGTTCTTTACCGGTGCCGCTTTCGCCGCGCACCAGTACCGTGGTATCCCAGCGCGAAACCTGACGGATAATGTCCATTGTCTGCTGCATGGCCGGGCTTTTACCCACCATATTCTCAAAGCCGAAGGGGCGAGGAGTGCCACAGTTGCGCTGGCGTTCGGTCTGGGCAATCGCGGCTCGCGGTGTGGGGGCGGCAGGCGGGGTCATCAGCCGTACCGTCTGTGCGACCAGATTGGCGACGGTTTCCAGAAAGCGCGTACAGGAAGGAAGCCGCTCCTCCAGACGCGCCATCGGCTGCGCGGCGAGCACGCCAATCGTCTGAGCGCCCGGCCCCATTAAGGGGACGGCGATAAACGGCAGGTTGTAATCATAGATGCCAAGCCTGTCGAGAAAGCGTTGATCGTCGGCGACACGCGGCAGCACAAGAGATTGCCCCTGGGATAGCACGGCGCCTACCAGCCCTTCGCCAGGGCGATAGCGAATTTGCGAACTGCCGGGGATCAGATGTTGGTCTGCCTCCTGCAAGGCTTCAATACTCAGAATTTCCTGCTGGTTGTCATACAGACACAGCATGCCGTGTTGCATAAACGCGTCATTATGCAGAACACACAGTACCTCCTGCAGCGTCTGGCTTATCTCGGTTGCGCGACTCAACACCACGCTGATGCGCTGCATGGCGGTAAATTGCTGTGAGAGATCAAAACGCCAGACGGTGGCGCCCGACTCGGGTCGCTGGGTCATCGTGGGCCTCCGGTCAGTGAATGAAATAACGGGAATCGCAGGGTCAGGCAGGTACCGCCTTCAGGACGGGTAGTCAGTTCTATTGCGCCGCGATGATGGGCAACCAGGGTTTGAATCAACCGCAGCTCCATCCCTTTGCCGGGGGCATTCAGGGCATCGGGGGAGTGGGCGTATCGCACATGGATGAGCGGCACATTATCTGTCAGCCAAATGCACAGCCAGCCATCCTCTTCACGGGCGTAAAGCTGGGTATGCAGCGTTCTGTCCGGTAGCGCGGCGGCGAGGGCCAGCGTACGGTCGAGCCACAAACTGAGACAGGCAAGGATCTGCGTGCGCTGACCAAATCCCGCCAGATGCGGAGAGGCCATTTCAACGTGCAGATTTTCACCATTGTTATAGCGGGTATGATAAAGGGCGCGCAGGTCGTCAAACAGCGGTTGCAGAGGCCACAGCGCGCTCTCTTCCAGATCGAGAGAAGGGCGGCAGCGTTGCAGGCGGGCCAGCGCCTCTTCCCCCTCGCGCCACGCGGCATCCAGCGCCACGTTATGGTTATCTTCACCGTTGAGACGTCGCGCCGCCGCCAGCATATTGATGGGGCAGTTTAGCTGAACCAGCGCGGCATCCAGCGATTCGCGGATCGCGGCCAGCAGCTTCCCGGTGGTCATCTCCTGTTTGAGACGATCGAGACGGCCCTGTTCGGCCTGTTGCTGTTGCTGGGTGCAGTCGGTGATCACCACCAGGGTGCGGGGCAGCGCGGTATCAATAAAGTAGCGGCTGGCTTCTTCGCTCACCCCCGGCAAGGTCCAGCAGGTGACGGAGAGCCAGCGCACGGCGCCGCGCAGCACCACAGGCAGTATTTGCCCGGCATAGAGATCGCTTTTGCGCCGGGAGAAATCCAGTTCGGTGAGCAGCTCCTTGCCACCGCAGTCGGCACAGAAGGTTTTGTAGGCGAGGTTGTCCATGACCACCTGGTCCTGCTCGTTGACCACCACCACGGCGGCAGGAATGTTGTTCAGCACCGCCTCGCTCATGGTGGTGTGATTGCGCAATCGCTGTTCGAGCGCATAGCTGGCGCTGATATCACGTTGCATGGCGAGGTAGTGTTCCAGTTCGCCCTGTTTGTTGACGACTGGGGTGATATCGACCTCAGCCAGATAAAGGCTGCCATCCCGACGGCGATTGATGAGCTGACCGCGCCAGGGCATCTGTTGCAGCAGCGTTTGCCACAGTTCCTGATAAATGCTGCGCGGCGTCTGTTGGCTTGCGAGTATGCGATGGTTCTGGTTGAGCAACTCTTCCAGGCTATAACCGGTCTGGCGACAAAAGGCCGGATTAGCGTACAGAATCCTCGCGTCCGGGTCGGTCAGCGAAATCGCGATCGGAGCCTGTTCAACCATCGTGGAAAACAGTCCGGGATGTTGAAGTGAGAGGTTGCCCGCAATGTGCTGCGGTGCGCTGGTCTCCAGCATCATATTAAAGGTCATCACACGCTCCTGGTTTCAGGCCCGGCTGTGTCGCATTTACAACATTTTGTGTTGTGAAACGCCCGACATCCGCAGCCCTGATTGGGTGTGATTAACCATGCAAAGAGTGCACCTTTCGAACAGGTAACACGCCGAAACATTGATCCTGATTCGTGTTTTGGCCCTGATTTGGCCCTCAGAGGCCTTCAAAGCAGGTCTGGATAGCGGAGAGAGGACGGCGTTTGCACAAAAAAGAGTCATTTTTTCACCCATTTCAGTGCACAGAAGGCCTTAAAAAAACCTGGCACAGCCTTCGCAACAGGAGAAGGGATATCCGCCGTTTGCAGGCGGCCTTATTCTTTCTCAACAGGAGCGCGACATGGCTAACATTGGTATTTTTTTTGGCAGTGACACGGGAAAAACCCGCAAAATCGCCAAACTGATCCAGCAAAAACTGGGGGATGTGGCGGATGCGCCGGTCAATATTAACCGCACGTCGCTGGAGACGTTTTTGTCGTACCCGGTGCTGGTTCTCGGTACGCCAACGCTGGGGGACGGGCAGTTGCCAGGGCTTGCCGCCGGGTGTGAAAATGAATCCTGGGGGGAGTTTATCGATCAACTGGCTGATGCCAATCTGAGCGGTAAAATTGTTGCCTTATTTGGGCTTGGCGATCAGCAGGGATATCCGGATAACTTTGCCAGCGCGTTGCGCCCCCTCTATGACGCGGTGGTGGGCAGTGGCGCGCAGGTTGTCGGTGAGTGGCCAGGCGACGGGTATGACTTCTCCTTTTCCGCCGCACTTGAGGCCGGGAAGTTTGTCGGGCTGGTGTTGGATCAGGATAATCAGTTTGATTTAACAGAGGAGCGGGTAGCGTCGTGGCTGGAGCAGATTAAGCCGCAGATCCTGTAAGCGGTTTTCTCCCTCTCCCCCGGGGTGAGGAACCCCCACAAAAATGCGAGCACGAACGGTCCCCTCTCCCTGTGGGAGAGGGCCAGGGTGAGGGGGAAAATGCGGCTCGGGAGGTGGGTTCCGTTCACCTTATGTTCCTTGCTTTTCTGTCGCGACAGAACTCGTGAACGTGCCAGGGGGGCACAAAGATGTCGCTGTGGTTGTCATGCGGGAAAACGAGTTAGCCGTGGCTAAAAAGGTTGAAGACGTTCACAGTATCTACGGGTTCGGTGCCAGGTAGCCCGGCTAAGCGCAGCGCCAGCCGGGTCAGGGTTCTTTAAAAACGCGCAAACTCAGAAACCAGCGCACTCAATCCGTCATCCCGGCCATCAACTGCTTTAACCAGGTCTGTTGCCGCTGCTGCTGATGCTGGCGCCATAAAAACGCCCGTGCTTTTTCCAGCGCCTCTGTTTGTGGCAACGCCTGAGGCGCGCGAATACGTTCACACCAGACAAGATGCCAGCCCAGCTCCGTTTCCACCGGCGCGGCGATACCATTTTCCGGCAAGGCAAACAGGGCGGATTCAAGCGCGGGATACAGCAAACCGCGACTGATCCAGCCTAACCGCCCACCTTCTAAGGCACTCGGACAGTGGGAAAAGCGTTTTGCCAGGCGGGGGAATACCTCACGTGCGGCCTGAATGTCCCGGTAAAACTGCATCGCCTGGCGGCGCACACTCTCGCTATCGTCATCAACGGTGAGCAGCAGATGGTGGGTTAACCGCTGCTCCGGGCGTCTGAATTTTTCCTGATTACGCTGATACCAGGCGAGCACCGTCAGATCATCAGGTTTAGGTGCCTGCTCGATGATCCGCGCAAATTGCAGTTCCATCAGCGCATGATGACGCACCACCGCCAGGCGCTCTTCACCGCTAAGCGCACTCTCAGCGAGTAACTCTGCGAGCGACGATCCAATGCGCTGTAACAGGTCGTCGGTGACCGGTAAATCACGGGCCTGCTGAACGACAGTCTGTTCCAGAAAACGCTGTCGACGCCACGCCTGTTCAAAGGCCGCTTTTTCACCGGCGGGAATTTCCTGCGGCTCGCACTTCCAGCGGCTCTTCGCCAGACGCCGCCGACCGAATTGCTCCCAGGCTGTACTCATGCAATCTCCTCCGCTAAGCGCAGGACGCTGGCGGGAACCTGAAACCAGCGCCCGGAAAAGGTGACAGTGTAACTGTTGCCGTCATGCCCCTGATCGGTAGCTTCGATTTGACCCATTGCGCCAGCGCTGACCACCACCGCGCCATTGACCGAAAGGGGCTGTAAGGCGGTCACAGGATCGCCGAATTGCAGCATCCCGGCATCCCAGGGCTGGCTTGCCGGGATCAGTTCCTGCGCACGGCAGCCAACCACGATGTCACCGTCGAGGAAGTGGATCTGGTAGATAATCTGATCCTGCAAAAACACGCCCCATTCCCGAACAAACCCGGTACTGCCACGCCGAACCAGCAACTGGCCGCGTGTATAGCCGGGCATGGTGCCGTCATTACGAATGGCCCGCGTCACACGCACCTCATCGCCAAAGTTAAAGGTCGGAGTCATTGCCCACCTCCGCTAATCTGTTGCTGGTAGCTCTCTGCCAGCAGCCGCCGGGCCAGCAGCCACGGCGCGCGTGTGTCCTCTTCCAGCAGATTATGCAGCGGGACGTTGTCGCGCAGTTTATGGTGAAAGGCTTTCAGCACGAGCAGGCAGCGGCTTCGCAACACGGCGGGCTCATACGGGACGGAAAAAAAATCAAAGAAGGATTCAGCGCTCTCCAGCTCATCGACACCGGGAATCTGATAAAACCACTGCATATTCATCCTCCCACCTGGCGTATCGGCTCACCGCATAACTCATCGTAAATGGCGATCAGTTCATAATCTTTCGGGGTACGCTTCCAGCTCTCCGCAAAGCGGCGAATGGCCGGAAGCAGTACATCGATTTGCAGCGCGTTAAGGGGATACCCCATACGCGCAAAGACGCCGTCCACCGCCTGGCGGCCAGAGTGTTTTCCCAGTACCAGACGATATTCCCGGCCCATCAGTGCCGGATCAATCGCCTGATAACTCTCTCTGTCCTGCAACAAGGCGGCGACATGCACCCCGGATTCATGGGTAAAGACCTGTTCGCCAACCAGCGGTTGTTGCGCGTCGATAGGGCGCTGGGCGGCCTCGGCAACCGTCTGGCAGAGGGCGGGCAACTGGCTAAAATCGACGCCGCTCTCAAGCGCCAGGCAACGATGCACACCGAGAGCGACCGTCTCCAGTGCGGCATTCCCCGCGCGTTCACCCAGCCCCAGCACGGTGGTATTCACGCTGGTTGCCCCGGCGCGGATGGCCGCCAGCGTATTGGCGGTGGCCAGCCCCAGGTCGTTATGGGCATGCATCTCGATGTCACCGTTCCAGTAGCGCCGTAGCGAACGGATAGACGCGTCCGTCGCGAACGGGTCCAGCAGCCCTAGCGTATCGGCAAAACGTAAACGCAGCGCGCCTGCCCGCTGTGCGACACGTGCTATCTGGCGAAGCGTGTCGTCATCCGCGCGCGACGCATCTTCACAGCCGACGCAGACCGCCAGCCCCAGCGTGCGCGCCATACCGATAAAACTCTCCAGCCGGTCAAGCAGCACCGCCAGCGGTTCACGCAATTTGTACTGACGCAGTTTGTCGGACGCCGGAATCGAAATATCTACCCAGTCCATGCCCAGCTCGGCACTCTGGCGGATATCCCCGGCGTTCATGCGACACCAGGACATCAGTGTCGCATCCGGTAAATGGCGACGAACAAGCTGAATACGGGTGCGCTCTTCGTCACCCATTGCCGGTGTTCCCACCTCAAGCGCCGTAACGCCTGCGGCAAACAGCGCCTCGGCGATAGCGACTTTCTCACTGGCGCGAAACGCCACCCCAGGACTTTGTTCGCCGTCGCGCAGCGTTGTGTCATTAATCAGCACACTGGCCATAGCCGCCTCCGTTTAGCCGTAAACCGGCGCAAATGAGGACGTCGCCGGGAGCGGTTTACCGTCCTGCCAGTAAGGGGAGAGCATCCGCAGCCGGGCGATAATCGGCGGCAACGTGGCGATGACGTAATCAATCTCTTTTTCCCGCGTGTAGCGCGACAGGGAGAAGCGAATGCTGCCATGAGCGGCGGTATAGGGAATGTTCATTGCGCGCATCACATGCGACGGTTCAAGAGAGCCTGACGTGCAGGCACTGCCGCTGGATGCGGCGATCCCCGCCTGGTTGAGCAGTAACAAAATGGCTTCGCCTTCAATAAACTCGAACGCCAGATTCGCGGTCCCCGGCACCCGTGGCTGTTTGCCGCCCATGACCATCACCGACGGCACGCTAGTGACCAGCTCGTCCTGCAAATAGTCGCGGAGACGGGCAATTTCGCCCATACCGGGCAGATGAACCTGTGCCAGTTCACACGCGCTGCCCATGCCGACAATCCCGGCAATATTTTCCGTACCGGCGCGCCGTCCTCGCTCCTGATGGCCGCCACGCAGCAGCGGACGAAAACGCGTGCCGCGGCGCAAATAGAGGCAGCCGACGCCTTTCGGGCCGTGCAGTTTATGCGCGGAACAGGAGAGCATGTCGATAGCGGTTTTACCGACCGCCAGCGGAATTTTCCCTACCGCCTGAACCGCGTCACAGTGGAACAGCGCGCCGTATTCATGGGCCAGCTCCGCCATCTCTGCCACCGGGAAAATCACCCCGGTTTCGTTGTTGGCCCACATCACGCTGACCACCGCCACCCGGTGGCTGAGCGCCTGGCGGTACTGCGCCATATCGAGCGCACCCTCGGCATTGACCGCAATACGGTGGATCAGATAACCCTGGCGCTCCAGGTGTTCGCAGACCGCCAGGGTCGCCGGGTGTTCCACCGTGGTGGTAATGATTTCACGGCGTTCCGGCAGCAGTTCAATGCAGGCATGCAGCGCCGTCGAGGTCGCTTCCGTGGCGCAGGAGGTAAAAATGATTTCACTGGCGTGATCGGCGCCAAGCAGGGCGGCGACCTGTTGATGCGCACGCTCCAGCGCCCCGCGCGAGGGCAGACCAAAGTCATGAATCGAGGAAGGGTTGCCGTAGTGTTCGGTCAAAAACGGCATCATCGCCTCCAGCACCATCGGGTCGATACGGGTGGTGGCGTTATTATCCAGATAAACCTGTTTCATCTTTATTCCCCCATAACGGATAGTGAGGTGTGGCTTACGCTGCCACGACTTCCATAAAACAGCCGGTACGTTCCATTAATTTCTGCTGCAGCCAGGCCAGCGTCATATCGGTCATCATGCAGCCGCTACAGCTACCGGAAAGGCTGACGGTCACTTTGTGATTCGCGACATTAACCAGCGACATATCCCCGCCGTCGGCCTGGATGTGCGGGCGCAGTTCGGTAATGGCGTCGATCACCTCTTGCCAGTGCGGATCTTTTGTCGCCTCCACCGCGACAGCCGGAGCCGCCTGCTGCTCGGCCAGAATATCTGCCAGCGCCAGTTCGATACTTTCGTGGCAGGATGTGCAGCCGCCGCCCGCTTTGGTGTAGTTGATCACCTCTTCAAGGGTGGTCAGGCCGTTGGTCAATACCGCGCGGCGAATCTGGCCTTCGTCTACGCCAAAGCATTTGCAGATAAGTTTGCCTTCTTCATGATCGTCATCGAGGGTTTCGCCCCGGTAGTTGGCGATCGCCGCACGCAGCGCTTCCTGGCCCATCACTGAGCAGTGCATTTTTTGCGGCGGCAGCCCGTCGAGATAATCGGCGATTTGCTGGTTGGTGACCTGTTCCGCTTCTTGCAGCGTGCGGCCAATGATCAGTTCCGTTAATGCCGACGAAGAGGCGATGGCGCTACCGCAGCCAAAGGTCTGAAAACCGGCCTCCAGGATGGTTTCGCTTTGCGGATCGACCCGCAGCATCAGGCGCAGGGCGTCGCCACAGCTTATCGAACCCACATCGCCAATCGCATTGGCCTCTGCCACCACCCGGGCATTACGGGGATTAAAAAAATGATCTTTCACTTTCTCGGAATAGTTCCACATGCTCTCAGCTCCCAGGATTATGACGGACAGCGCAGGGCGCAATTCACCGCGTTAATCAACAGCGGGTATAAAGATTAAGCAAAAGCAGTACCAGAGCGTAAAAATGATGTTTTTCAGTGAGTTATTAATGTTTCCTCACATAAGCCCACGCGCAATGTCGTGGTTTATGTGAGGTTTGTCGCAGAAACGACACAATCTTTAGCGTTCATCGTCGTCCTGCCACTGACTTTCCAGCAGCAGTTGCGAAAAGCGATTGGGATCGCGAAGCCGCGTGCTTTTGCGCTGTTCTTTGTCATACCAGTAGTGCTGGATTTCCTGTAGCAGGCCGACAATCGGCGTGTCTTCGGGCACGCGAACGGCGCGCACGCCTATTTGCAGCAGTTGCCGAAATACCGTTTCGCCAATCGCCACACAGTAAAGGGTGACGCAATCTTCCAGCGCGCTGATGCGGCTGGTTATCTTCTCGGTTTGATGGCCAGCCAGTACGGTAAAGTCCACGACCCGCAGCAAGGTGACGTCATCTTCTTTGACGCCATACACCACCAGGCGTGGCGTAGCACCAAAGTGCTGATCCACGTGATGGTAATCGGAACTGGCGAAGGCGACTTTCATCGACCATTCACCGGAACAGATAGTGCTGAACTGGCGATTAACATGTTGCATAGCGACCTCCGTCAGCGTCCTGGGCAAATTGCTGGCGCAGGGGGGAGCGGTAGACGGGCAGGTGGTGATGACGTTCGCGCATCAGGTTCGCCAGCTCGAACAGTGTGTCGCGAATGCCGGGGTATCCCTGACGCACGCGGCGAAATTCGCCAAGCCTGTCGAAGATAGGGAACCCGGCGCGGATAAGCGGGATGGAGAATTGTTCGGCCAGGTCTGCGGCATGGGAGTTAGCGACCAGCAGGTCAGCAGGCATATCGCAGAGTAAATCCTGCATGTCTTCCAGATCGCCAATGACCACTTTCTCCACGGGAAGCTGTTGCAGGCCAGGCTGGCTGACCGGCGCCACAACGGGGCCGGGGAGCATGCCCTGGCTACGGGCGAAATCACACCAGCCCGCCAGTAGATCGCCCTCGGCGGCCAGCGCGAGCCGGGCATCCTGCAACCACATATGACAATCGATCATCGCATCCTGCAATTGTCCGCGCTGGCGCTCAATCCAGGCGGGAACCTCGCGCCCGGAAATGATCTTCAGTTGATGAATAAAACGGTCGCAATGTTCCATGGTCATCAGATGGGGAAGCACGATCACCTCGCCACGGCTACGCTGTGCCAGCAGCGATGCCGCACGGGACAGCGACACGCCAATAGCAAACGTGCACAGGCTCTGTCCCATCTGTTCGATAACACGCAGGGGCGTCCCCCCCTGGGTGACCGGCGAAAAATCGCCGCTTGCCAGGTGACCATCCAGCGACTGCGAAAGATCCGGCACGATCACCGGTTGCAGGCCAAAAGCCTCCACGTAGCTGCGCAGCAACTCAACATCACCGGGCGTCAGCAGGTGACTTAACAACAAGTTGACCCGCCGGTTACGCAGGCCGTGCTGAGGCTTTTCCGGCACCCACTGTTCGATGACGCTTTCCACCACCGCACTAAAGCCGTTCTCCAGCGTGCCGTAAAAATCCGGCGTGTTGACCGTCAGGAGGGCGATATTTTTGTGGCGGGGAAAATCCTCACGGAACTGACGTACCACGCGGCTGATATCGCTGCCCTGCGCTTCAGACAGGCCGGTACTCAACAGGACGATGGCTTTCGGGGTGTTGCGCTGGCACAGCGTATTGAGCGCGGTAAGGATATTGCCGTCCGCCCCCATGACCGTTGAGGTGGGGTCCATCGCCGTGGATTGCAGCGGAATAGGGTCATGAAAATGTTGGATAAAAAACACTTTGGCGAACGCGCTGCATCCCTGCGCACCATGCACCAGCGGAATACTGTGCTCAAAGCCGAGGCTCGCCAGAATGGCGCCTAACGGCTGGCCGCTTTTTACCGGGCTTACCGCCAGCGGTTTCTGATTACGGATGATATCTGCCATCTTTCACTCCTTATTGCCACGGCGCGCGGGCGTGTGTTTGCGGCCAGACGGGGCTTTCAATGGTCTGGCAAAGCTGTTGGGCGAGGGTGACGATGCCGCGATAACCCGCAAAGGCGTGTTCGCGCTCCTGGTTGATATCCAGAAACGGCAGCCGCGCTTTGTACGCGGTATACATGTTACGCCCCCCGGCGATCATCAAATCGGCCTGGTAGCGGTACACCACATCCAGCAGGGTGCGGGCATTGCCTTCTTCCAGCATTAGCGCGTCATCGCCCATTAATTCGCGAATACGCTGCTTATCTTCTTCGGTGGATTTGCGGGTGCCGGTCGCCACGACGGTCATCCCTAAATCCTGCAATGCGGAGACCACCGACCAGGATTTCACCCCGCCGGTATAGAGCAGCACTTTGCGCCCCTGTAGCCGTTCGCGCCACGGGGCCAGCGCCTGATTTGCCGTGGCTTCTTCGCGGGCAATAACGGCTTCGGTGCGGGCAATCAGATCGCTGTCGCCAAGCAGGGATGCCAGTTGACGCAGGGCATCGGAGGTGGCACGCACGCCGTAAAAACTGCCCTCAAACCAGGGGGTGCCATAGCGCTGTTCCAGGGTGCGGGCAACATTGATCAGCGCTCTTGAGCAGACCAGCATATTGACCTGTGCGTGGTGCAGGGTCTGGATTTCGCTAAAACGGCCATCCCCGGAAAGGCTGCCCAGCACGCGAATACCCAGCTCATCGAGCAGCGGCTGAACGTGCCAGAACTCTCCGGCGATATTAAATTCGCCAATCAGGCCGATATCGTGGCGGTGTTCCGGCGCGAAGGGGGTATCGTCCGGCCAGGGGGCAGGCGCGCGCCGTCCAATGACCTTGTTAACCATCACTTCACCCGCGAGACGGTTGCCAAGGTTTTTGCTGCCATAGAACCCGGCGGCATCAACGGCAATCACTGGCACGCCGGTGGCGGTTTCCGCCGCCTGACAGACGGCGTCAATATCATCCCCCTCCATCGCCGGAACGCAGGTGTTATAGATAAACACGGCGGCAGGGTGATAACGGTTGACGATATGGCGCACCGCGTGGAAAAGTCGCCGTTCGCCGCGCCCCATGATCACATCCTGTTCATTCAGGTCGGTGGTAAAGCCGAGCCGGTTGAGACTGGGGCCGGAGCTCATACTGCCCCGGTTATCCCAGGAGCTTCCCGTGCAGCCAATCGGTCCGTGGACCAGATGCGCCACATCCGACAGCGGCAGCAGGGTGATTTGCGCGCCGTCGAACGCGCAACCGCCCGCCGTGGCACCGGGTTTAGGGGCGCTACAGCCGGATTTCTGTTTGTGATTGTGTTCGCAGGCGGGTTCATCCAGCAGCGCGAGAATGTCATTTCCCTTCATAGTGACCTCATTGACTTGGTGGGCTGTGCCCAATGTTGCAATTCGCAAGCCAGGAATGAGTTATTGATTTTTAAAGGGAATGCTCTGTCAGGTTTACGACAAAGCAGACAATTGGCGTATTGAGGACAACGGGGAAAGGCCCCCTGCATCCGCAGGTCAGACGCAGGGGATCGGCGATTAAAATACCCGCTCTTCCAGCGGGTTGGCTTTCTCAAGACGTTTTGCCAGCCACGGTGGCAGACGGCCGCTCAGCAGTGCGGTAATGGCATCACACTGGGCAGCAATGGACATCCCTGGCGACACTTTCATCGGGTGGATATTGTGACGAATCAGCCGGGCCGCCGCAGGGCCGCCAATGGCTTCACAAAACAGCAGGTGGCAATCACTCAGGAGCTGCGCGCGAACTTCATTCGGCTCCTGGGTTTGCGGGGCCGAGGGAAGACGGCGTAATGCGTGCAGCCATCCCCCCTGTTCATCGAAGGCGTAGATAAAAAACAGCCGTCCCTGACCAAAATGGCCATTGATCAGCAATCCATCCTGTGAACAAAAGGCTACCCGTAATTGCCCCTGACGAGCGGTGCTTTTTACCTGCAGGTGCGCGGGCAGCGTACCGTGAAGGCACGCGTTAACGCGGCTCCAGCGTGCGGGCGACATCATCGCCGTTTCAGACGGGAAGGTCGCTTCCAGTTCGCGGATATTGAGCTTATCGAGGTACGCCGGGGTTAAGGCGTCGTCGCGCTCTCCTGTCAGCCAGGCCAGGATCTGCGCGGGTTGCAGTTCCGGCAGACACTGAAATAGCGCCAGCATGCGCCAGAAAAGGACATCGTTATCGTTCATCTGACCTCCTTCACAAAAGTGCGCCGCGCGTGGCGCGCAGGCTGATGGGGAAGGTGGGGCGTCCAGGTTGCAGGCTGACGATATACTGGCGTCCCCCCTCCAGAGAAATAGCGCCACCCCAGTTATCCGGGGTGTCATGTTCAATCGCGATGACTTTTGCCTCAAGGTCCTGTTTGGCGATGTAACACCACAGATCCGGCCCGCGCTCACGAAATATCACTATTGGCATCGTTTCCCCCTTGCAGCCCCGCACAAGGCGGGGCGCATTATGGTTAGCGGACAAGGTCGAAGCTGTAGTCCGTTTTGCCCAGTTTGATGGTGTCGCGGTCGACTTTTTCCAGCACGGCGTTGACCAGGGTGGTGACGATATTCATCGCCCCTTCATAACCCCAGGTGGTCTGGCGATGCAGGTGGTGGCGGTCGAACAACGGGAAGCCAAGACGGATCAGCGGAACTTCAAACTGTTCGCCTTTCGCCAGGGTGTCACGCTGGATGAATTTGGCGTACGAGTTGCCGATCATAAAGTCCGGTTTGCGGGTAAACATCAGCGAGCGGAAATGCCACAGATCGCAGTTGATGAACACTTCGCTCTCCTGACCGTAGGGCGATGCCTCAAGCATTTTCTTCATCGCTTTCTGCCAGCGCTTGCTGCCGTTATGACAGAGGATAACCGTCGGCTCGCAGCCCAGTTCAAGCAGGAAACGCGTCAGCCCCATCACAAAATCCGGATCGCCGTAGAGACCGAATTTCTTACCGTGCAGCCAGGTGTGTGAGTCGAGAATCATATCCACCAGGCGCCCACGCTCCAGCGTCAGCTCATCGGCCACCGGTTTGCCGGTTAACTGACTGACTGCCATCAGCAGTTCGTCGGTCCCGGTCAGTCCCATCGGGATGGACACTTCTGTGGCGGGCTGGCCCCAGGACTCCTGCACCACTTTTTTGCTCTTCACCAGATGCCAGGGTTGCAGCAGCAGGGTGTCGATAGCATCGGGGGCGTCGCGCATCTCTTGTTGCGTTGTGCCGCCCGCATACATGCGATAGTGGCCGTCGGCTGGCGTATCTAACACCTCAGACGGGTCAGACAGCAGGCTACAGGGCACCTCCATCTGGGCCATCATGCGTTTGAGCACGCGGTAATTGCCAAGATAGGTTTCAAAACCGGTCACCAGGTTTAGCTTCGCCAGTTTGCCCGGTTGCGCCACGTGATCGGCGGTAAATACCCGGGCGAAACCTTCAAACATGTTGTCCCAGCCGGTGATGTGGCTACCGATAAAACTTGGCGTATGGGCGTAGGGCACCGGAATGGCGGCATCGATAAACCCGTCCTTTTTGGCGTTGGCGATAAAGGCCTGCAGGTCATCGCCGATGACCTCCGCCATACAGGTAGTGGAGACGGCGACAATTTCCGGTTTGTACAGGGCGCTGGCATTTTGCAACCCGGTGTTAAGGTTGTTGTTGCCGCCGAAGACCGCCGCATCCTCTGTCATAGAGTCGGAAACGCAAGCGATCGGCTCTTTAAAATGACGGTTAAAATAGGTGCGGAAATAGGCCACACAGCCCTGGGAACCGTGCACATAAGGCAGCGTATTGGCAAAACCCAGCGAGCAGAGTACCGATCCTAAAGGCTGGCAGGCCTTTGCCGGATCGACAGTTAACGCTTCACGCTTAAAGTTCAGCGCTTCGTACTCCGCCGTGGTGGTCCATTCAAAAACCTCTTGCACGCGTTGCGGGTCGTGCGCCTCTTCCAGACCGCGCTTATTGCGAAACAGCGTCTGGTATTCGTCCTGTTCAAACAGCGGATGACAGGTGACAATTTTCTCAGCAGTTTGGCTCATGATGTTCTCCTCCCGCGCCACAAATCGGTGAACAAACGGGATGTCAGGATAGTATTCAGGCTGATTTCAGCCAGGGTGCGGTCAACTCGCCCCAGGCGGGATTGTTGAGCGTCATGTCCATATCGCGGGCAAAGATGGCAAAGCCGTCATAGCCGTGATACGGGCCGGAGTAATCCCAGGAGTGCATCTGGCGAAACGGTACCCCCATTTTCTGGAAAATGTATTTTTCCTTGATGCCTGAGCCAATGAGGTCCGGCTTAATCGCCTTCACAAAGGCTTCCAGTTCATAACTGCTGGCATCATCGAACAACAGCGTGCCCTCTTTGAGGTCCGGCAGGGTGCGGTCGTAATCGTCGTTATGGGCAAATTCATACCCGGCGGCGACAATCTCCATGCCCAAATCCTCATACGCGCCAATCACGTGGCGAGGACGCAGGCCACCCATATAGAGCAGCACCTTGCGGCCTTCGAGACGCGGGCGGTATTTAGCGATAATCGCGTCGTTCTGTGCCTGATATTTGGCGATCACCGCTTCCGCATTGGCGCGGATGGTGTCGTCAAATTGATCGGCGATCTTACGCAGCGATTCGGCGATTTTGGTCGGGCCGAAGAAGTTGTACTCCATCCACGGGATACCGTGTTTCTCTTCCATATGGCGAGAGATGTAGTTCATAGAGCGGTAGCAGTGCACCAGGTTCAGCTTGACGAACGGGGTGTTTTCCATCTCTACCAGCGTGCCGTCACCGGACCACTGCGCCACCACGCGTAACCCCATCTCTTCAAGCAGAATGCGCGACGCCCAGGCATCCCCCCCGATGTTGTAATCGCCGATGATGGCCACGTCATAGGGGGTGGATTCGAAGGGCTTCCCTTCGTGGTTATCCAGCACCCAGTCGCGGATCACGTCGTTGGCGATATGGTGACCGAGCGACTGCGACACGCCGCGAAAGCCTTCGCAACGCACCGGGATAACCGGCTTGTTGAGCGCTTTTTTACTGGCATTCGCCACCGCTTCGATATCGTCACCGATTAAGCCAACCGGGCATTCCGACTGAATGGAGATGCCTTTGGTCAGCGGGAACAGTTCCTCCATCTCCTCAATCAGTTTGGTGAGCTTTTTATCGCCGCCGAAGACGATATCGCGCTCCTGAAAATCAGAGGTAAAGTTCAGCGTCCCGAAGGAATCAACGCCGCTGACCCCGGTGTAGTAGTTGCGCCGCCCGGCACGGGAGTACTGCCCACAGCCGATCGGGCCGTGGGAGATGTGGGCCATATCTTTAATCGGCCCAAAAACCACGCCTTTCGATCCGGCGTAGGAGCAGCCGCGGACAGTCATCACACCCGGCTGCGATTTGCGGTTAGAGATGATGCATTTCCCGACGCTTTCCATCTCCGGGTCGGTCACCATCATGTGCTTTCTGCGTTCTTTGCGCGTTTTTTCGGGAAAGATCTCCAGCACTTCCTGGATAATTTCCAGATTACGTTCGCCTGTTGCATTGCTCATAACTGTGTTCCTGTTACAAGGCGGCTCAGGCCGCGTTTTCTTCGGCGGCGGTTTTACCGATGATGCTGGCGTCTTCCACATCCATAATGCCGAATTCCATCAGCAGCTCTTCCAGTTCATCCATAGTGCAAGGGGTCGGGACGACCATCAGGGTGTTGTTGACGATCTTGTTCGCCAGCGCGCGGTATTCGTCGGCCTGGTTGCATTTCGGGTCATATTCGATAACCGTCATACGGCGAATTTCCGCGCGCTGGACGATGTTGTCGCGTGGCACAAAGTGAATCATCTGGGTGCCCAGTTTTTCTGCCAGCGCGATGATCAGTTCATCTTCGCGGTCGGTCTGACGAGAGTTACAAATCAGCCCGCCCAGGCGCACCTTGCCGGATTTAGCGTATTTCACGATGCCTTTGGAGATGTTGTTAGCGGCATACATTGCCATCATTTCCCCGGAGCAGACGATATAGATCTCTTGCGCTTTGTTTTCACGAATCGGCATGGCGAACCCGCCGCAGACCACGTCACCGAGGACGTCATAGAAGACAAAGTCGAGGTCGCTGACATAGGCGCCTTCTTCTTCAAGGAAGTTAATGGCGGTAATAACGCCGCGGCCTGCACAACCCACGCCTGGCTCCGGGCCGCCGGATTCTGCACAACGCACGCCGCCGTAACCGATTTGCAGCACATCTTCCAGTTCAAGGTCTTCCACTGAACCCACTTCGGCGGCCATCTCCATAATGGTGTTCTGCGCTTTCGCATGCAGGATCAGACGGGTGGAGTCCGCTTTCGGGTCGCAGCCGACGATCATCACTTTTTTACCCATTTCCGCGAGAGCGGCGACGAGGTTTTGCGTGGTGGTGGATTTGCCGATCCCACCTTTGCCATAAATGGCGCATTGACGCATGGTCATGGTGTGTTCTCCTGTTTGTGTGTTTGCCCATTAACCAGTGCAGGGAACATACCAGCCGTGCCAGAACCTATAATTGATTGTATTTATTGATTTTTATATTTATCGCCTCTATGGGTGGCAAAACAAACACTGAACAATATGCAGACCAATTGTTGGAAACAGGACAATTCGCCGCCGCACCCGCCGCTGCCGTAGCGGCGCTGACACTTTGTTAGCTGTTCAACAGGATGTCGGACTGCCTGTCTTATTCCGCGCAATGTCGGAAGACTCACAAGTCAGTGCTTTTAGTTAATACCTTGAATTTGAACGCAGATATTGCGTTTTCCCGATATGGCACAGGCTGTGCAATGCAGGGGTACTACGGTTTGCCGTCAGCGGGCGGCGACTTTGCCTCTCACATTCGAGGAACGAGAAATGTCCGGAAAGATGAAAACGATGGATGGCAACGCTGCGGCGGCCTGGATCTCCTATGCCTTTACTGATGTTGCGGCGATTTATCCCATCACCCCCTCAACACCGATGGCGGAAAACGTCGACGAATGGACGGCACAGGGTAAGAAAAACCTGTTTGGTCAACCGGTGCGTCTGATGGAGATGCAGTCAGAAGCCGGTGCGGCAGGGGCCGTACACGGCGCATTGCAGGCGGGAGCGCTGACCACAACCTATACCGCGTCACAGGGATTGCTGTTGATGATCCCCAATCTGTACAAGATTGCGGGCGAGCTGTTGCCGGGGGTGTTTCATGTCAGCGCCAGAGCGCTGGCGACCAACTCGCTGAATATCTTCGGCGATCATCAGGATGTCATGGCCGTGCGCCAGACCGGCTGCGCGATGCTGGCGGAAAACAATGTCCAGCAGGTGATGGATCTGTCGGCGGTGGCGCACCTCGCCGCGATTAAAGGCCGCGTGCCCTTTATCAACTTCTTTGACGGCTTTCGTACCTCGCATGAAATCCAGAAAATTGAGGTGCTGGAACATGAAGAGCTGGCGCCGTTATTGGATCAGGAGGCGCTCAATCAGTTTCGCCGTAATGCCTTAAACCCGGATCACCCGGTCATTCGCGGCACGGCGCAGAACCCGGATATCTACTTTCAGGAACGCGAGGCCTCCAACCGCTTTTATCAGGCGCTGCCGGAGATTGTCGAAGGGTATATGGCGGAGATTTACCGTATCACCGGGCGCGAATACCACCTGTTCGATTACTACGGTTCGCCGGATGCTGAGCAAATCATTATTGCGATGGGGTCAGTGTGCGACACCATCCAGGAGGTGGTGGATGCGATGATCGACAGCGGTGAAAAAGTCGGCCTGGTTTCCGTGCATCTGTTCCGGCCTTTCTCGCTGGCCCATTTTATGGCGAAGATCCCCGCCAGCGTGAAGCGCATTGCCGTGCTCGACCGCACCAAAGAGCCGGGCGCCCAGGCGGAACCACTGTGTCTGGATGTCAAAAATGCCTTTTATCATCACGAAAACCCACCGCTGATTGTTGGTGGCCGCTATGCGCTGGGCGGTAAAGATGTTCTGCCAGGCCACATTGTTTCTGTGTTCGAAAACCTGAAAAAACCGCTGCCGATGGATGGTTTTACGGTGGGGATTTTTGACGATGTTACCCACACCTCGCTGCCGGTACCGGTTTATGACATTCACGTCTCCCGTGAAGGTATCACCGCCTGTAAATTCTGGGGGCTGGGTTCCGATGGTACGGTCAGCGCCAATAAGAACGCCATCAAAATTATCGGTGATAACACGCCGATGTTCGCGCAGGCCTATTTTGCCTACGATTCGAAAAAATCCGGTGGGATAACCCTGTCGCATCTGCGCTTTGGTAAGCGCCCGATCACTTCGCCGTATCTGATTCATAACGCGGATTTTATTGCCTGTTCACAGCAATCTTATGTCGATAAATATGATCTTCTTGATGGCATCAATCCGGGCGGGATTTTCCTGCTCAACTGCACCTGGTTTGGCGAAGAGGTGGAGCGCCATCTGCCCAATAAAATGAAGCGCATTATTGCCCGCCAGGGGGTGCGGTTTTATACCCTGAACGCGGTCGATATCGCACGTAAACTCGGCCTCGGCGGGCGTTTTAATATGCTGATGCAGGCGGCCTTTTTTAAACTGACCGACATTATTGATGCCAAAACCGCCTCGGCGCACCTTAAGAAAGCGGTGGCAAAATCCTATGGCAGCAAAGGGCAGAACGTGGTGGATATGAACAATGCCGCTATCGATCTGGGGATGGATGCGCTGCAGGAGATTATCGTTCCCGACCACTGGGCGTATACAGAAGAGGAGGAGAAAGAGGACGGCAAACTGATGCCGGACTTTATTCGCAATATCCTTGAGCCGATGAACCGCCAGAACGGCGACAGACTGCCCGTCAGCGCTTTTCTGGGTATGGAAGACGGGACATTCCCGCCCGGCACCGCCGCCTGGGAGAAGCGCGGTATCGCCATGCAGGTGCCGGTCTGGCAGCCTGAAGGCTGTACCCAGTGTAACCAGTGCGCCTTTATCTGCCCGCACGCGGCCATTCGCCCGGCGCTGTTGAGCAGTGAAGAGCGCGAAGTGGCCCCTGCTGCGTTACTGAGCAAGCCCGCGCAGGGGGCCAAACACTATGAATATCATCTGGCTATCTCGCCGCTCGACTGCTCTGGCTGCGGCAACTGCGTGGATATTTGCCCGTCGAAAGGCAAAGCCCTGGCGATGCAACCCCTCGACAGCCAGCGCCCGATGATCCCGGTGTGGGATCACGCGCTGGCCTTGACGCCCAAAGAGAACCCATTCAGCAAAGCCACGGTCAAAGGCTGTCAGTTCGAAACCCCGTTACTGGAGTTCTCCGGCGCCTGCGCAGGGTGCGGCGAAACCCCGTACGCGCGCCTGATTACTCAGCTTTTCGGCGACCGGATGATGATTGCCAACGCCACGGGCTGTTCGTCTATCTGGGGGGCCAGCGCACCGTCCATCCCATGGACCACAAACCACAAAGGCCAGGGGCCGGCCTGGGCAAATTCACTGTTTGAAGATAACGCCGAGTTTGGTCTGGGGATGATGTTGGGAGGCCGCGCCATCCGTGAACAACTGGCCAGTGATGCGGCCAGCGTGCTGGAAAAACCGCTGCATCCTGATTTGCAGCAGGCGCTGCGCGACTGGCTGGAGAACAAAGATCTCGGTGAAGGTACCCGCGCGCGGGCGGAAAAACTGAGCGCGCTGCTGGCGGCTGAAAAGGGCGACGATGACCTGCTTAATCGCCTGTATCAAAATCAGGACTACTTCACCAAGCGCTCGCAGTGGATCTTCGGTGGGGACGGCTGGGCCTATGACATTGGCTTTGGCGGCCTCGACCATGTGCTGGCCTCCGGTGAGGATGTGAATATTCTGGTGTTTGATACCGAGGTCTATTCCAATACCGGCGGCCAGTCATCGAAATCCACGCCGGTGGCTGCCATTGCCAAGTTCGCCGCCGAAGGCAAACGGACGCGCAAAAAAGATCTGGGAATGATGGCCGTCAGCTATGGCAATGTGTATGTCGCCCAGGTGGCGATGGGGGCCGATAAAGCCCAGACGCTACGCGCCATTGCCGAAGCCGAAGCCTGGCCGGGACCGTCGCTGGTGATTGCCTACGCGGCCTGTATTAACCATGGGCTGAAAGCGGGGATGGGGCGCAGTATCAGCGAGGCGAAGCGCGCGGTAGAGGCCGGATACTGGCACCTCTGGCGCTATAATCCGCAACTGCTGGCGAAAGGGAAAAACCCGTTTATTCTCGATTCGGAAGAGCCGGAAGAGAGTTTCCGTGACTTCCTGATGGGGGAAGTGCGTTATGCCTCGCTGGGACGTACCTCGCCGGAGATCGCCGATACGCTGTTTACGCAGACCGAGCAGGATGCCAAAGACCGCTACGCCCAGTACAAGCGTCTGGCCGGCGAGTAAGAGAAGCGGCCCGGCAGCCTATGGTTTGCCGGGTTGATAAAGATAAAAAGCGATTACACTTAAGTTTTGTATTTCGAGAATCGAAAAAAAGAGTCCTAAAATCTTGTGATTTTTTATATTAATGGCTAAATATAGGAGGTTTTATTTAATAACTTGCTATTCATAGGATGATGGAAAATGTTGAGTAAAATACGGATTTCTGAGAATGAAATTTTATTATATGATTCTATATCAGGTTTATCTAATATTTATAATATAGATTCCTTATCTCTTCTGATTGGCGAAAATGGATCGGGAAAAACTCGGATACTTTGTGAGATAATTAAAAAATTTACTTCATTCAAAGATCGATATTATAACGATGGTTGTAGGGCTTATGATGTTGATGGAGTGGAATTAATGGATTATGATCTTTCAAGCTGGGGGGTCGTCTATTTTACTCCATTGCCCCATAGAGCAAAAATTAACGCTAGAACGGCGAATTTTATTAATGCCTCTCCCAAGCTAAGCATACGTAATGACATGCAGAGTATCATTGATCATAAATCAATCTTAGATGAATTCGGAATTACTCCACATGGAGAAGTGTCAAGGAGAACAAATTACACCCGAGCTTTGAATGTAATATTGGATCTTATTGCTGCGAAAAATATCGAATGTCCACAGGGGTTACCTGGGGCTGAATTATTGTTTCAAGTACCGCAATTGAGAAAAGACGTTCAAAGAATAAAAGACGATCGGGGTAAAATTGTTGGGGGAAACAATAGCGTCATTATTATTGATATGCAGAAACGTATTGATGATATTATTAGTACATCAGCTGGACATTTAGCGAAATTTCTTCGTTCTAATTATGGCGATACTGTTGTTTTTTCAGTATTAACACTCATAGAGTATTGTGTGATAAAAAAGAAACCGTCTAAAAGCGTTGTTGTTGCATTATTATCCGAGTTTTTTTCTTTGTCTCCCAAAAGGACATTTAAACCTTCATCTGATTCTGTAGTTATTCTTGATAAAGCAAAGGCATTATTAACTTTCCTTGAGGAATCAGGAGTTGAGGGTGAAATAACTTACTTTGGTGACTTCAATAATGGCTTTTATGCAAGTTTTTTGATTGAAATAGATCCTTACAATGACAATGCTGCAGTAGAAAAAACAGAACTTAAAGATATAATTAATGTTGAATTTTCTGGAATGAGTTCCGGAGAGTTGGCTTTATTATATCAATTAGTGAAAATTTCTGAGGCAATAACATCTCTTCATGGAAAAAAGAAAAAATCAATCCTATTATTAATTGATGAAGGCGATGCTTTTTTACATTTGAGATGGCAACAAAAATATATTTCAACACTGAATAAATTGCTGGGGAGGTTAAAGGTCTCATTGGGAATAGACGAATTACAAGCTGTTTTGGCAAGCCACTCGCCTCTGCTGGCTACTGATGTGCCAAGCAATTTTATATGCCGATTGGACCGCACAAACCAGCAAACATTATCAGGATTTGCTGCACCTTTATTTTCATTGCTTTCCACTTCATTTAATGCAAATTCAATTGGTGAATTTGCTTCTCAAAAAATAAACGAAGTAATCGATAGAATTTCAAATAATAAAGTTTCTGAACAAGATCGTAATTTGATATCTAGAATAGATAACAATATTATCCGCACGGAGTTGGAGAGGCTTTTATTACAGAGTGAATTCTCTGGGAGAAAATAATGATAATTTCAATAATAAACAATTGGCGCAAGGCAGAAAGTAAACATGCTAAGTTTTTGTTCGATCTAGTTAACTCTAAGATTGCAGTGATTGATAGAGCGTCTATTGTTGGAAATAAAGTTTCACAATTCCTGGAAGATGTTACGCATTGTCTAATTATCTCAGGGAAAGATGATATTTTATTATCTATATCAATTTACAATAACTACTTGAGTTCATTCGCGGATGAAGTGAGTCGCCAGAAATTTATTAAAAAAATAAAATCTATATTTGACTATAATAAATTTGTCCAAAAAAAAGGTAATTGGAATGCTTATGAGCTTTGTAAAAGCTCACTAACCCGGACATGCCCTTATTGTAACCAATCATATGCATTTACTTTGCAAACCGGGAATAGAGGGTTTAGACCAACATTAGATCATTATTATAGCAAGGATGATTACCCTCATTTGGCTCTTTCACTAAATAATCTTATACCAAGTTGCTACACATGCAATTCAAATCTGAAAGGAAAGAAGGATTTTTTAACAACCCCACATTTGAATCCCCTGTGGGATGATGAAAACATTAGTTTTAGTCTTTCCCATGTGCGCGGGATAGTAAATCTGGAAAACGACGTGTACACTGACCCTGATGGGCTAATTGTAAACACTAATATTGATAATTTATGCGATCGTACTAATAAATCAATTGAAACGTTCTTAATTAAAGAACGTTATGAACTTGTCGCAGTTGAAGCGGCAGCATTTGCCAAGAGTAAACTTGAGTATTTGTATGCAAAAGAATCGGGGGTGCCATACTTTGAGAATATCAGTGAGGCAGCAATTACTCGGTTTGATGCGGAGAAATACGCACAGTATTTATTAGGGAAGTTATTGTTAGGAGTTAGCAATCAAATAAATGATCTCAGAGTCGATAATATTAATTAATTTTGATAAGTGATAACTCACCAAAACATAATTTAATACTTGAATAATTAAACTTTCTTATTTTTAAATTGATGCAGGCCGGAGTGGCAGTGATGCGCTCCGGCCTTTTCTTTGCCTGTAATAGATTAGCGGGTAACATGCACCTGCGGCGTGGTGTTGCTGATAAATCGCCCGCCGGAGGCGCGCTCAAGCTGGGCCGCCAGTTGCAGCAGCAGCCCGTCGTTACCCTGGCGCGTCTGGAAATGCATGCCGAGCGGCAAGCCGGATTGTTGCCAGGCCAGCGGCAACGAAATACCGGGCGTGCCGGTTAAACTGGCAAGCGGGGTATAGGAAAAGATATCCCACAGGGAATAGAACCAGTCCATCACGTCCGGGTTATCGCTGAGCGTCAGGTACTTTTTCTCACCGAGCAGCGGCGTCGGTTTCGAGAACGTCGGTGTCAGGATCAGATCCCATGTCTGGAAAAATGCCCCCAGCTTGCGGGAGATCTGGTTAAACGCATCCTGCATTTTCCAGCGCTCGCTGTAGGACATCGTTATCCCTTTTTGCCAGATGCGGATATTCATCGGCTCGACCCGATCCTCCGGCGGGGCGCTGAGATTATTTTTTTCGAGCAATCGCTGAATAAACTGCGCAAAGTTGCTGATATAGCAGGCGGTCTGTGCGGCAAAGGCCTCTTCGAAGGGGATATCTGGCGTCACCCATTCCACCTGATGCCCCAGCTCCTCAAGCAGGCGCGTCGTTTTCTCCAGTTCTTCGACAAAATGCGGCGTTGCGCGGTAATTACCCCATTCGTGGGACACGGCAATACGCAGCGGCGCGGGATCGCGGGTGATCATCTCGCTATAGGGCTGCGGGGGCTGCCAGTAAGGCATAAACTCGCCCGGTGCGCCGCCCCGACAGCTATCGACAAAGCGGGCCGTGTCGCGCACGCTGCGGCTCACACAGCCTTGCGTTGAGACATACCCGGTGATATCCGACAGTGCCGGGCCAATTGAAAAGACGCCCCGACTACTTTTCAGGCCAACAAGCCCATTGGCCCCCGCCGGTATGCGAATGGATCCACCGCCATCGGTAGCATGGGCGAGGGGAATAATCCCGGCGGCCACCGACGCGCATGCCCCGGCAGAGGAGCCAAAGGTGGTGTATTGCGGATTCCACGGGCTGCGCGTTACGTAAATCGCCGGGTTTTCCGCCGATCCGCAGACGCCAAACTCCGGCGTGGCGCTGCGGCCAATAATATTAAGCCCGGCATGGCGAATTTGCGTGGTCAAAAAGGCGTCTTCATCAGGACGATTGCCACGCATAAACGCGGAACCTTGCTCCTGCAAACGCCCCTTTATCCCTGGTCCTAAGTCTTTCATCAGGAAGGGAACCCCTTTAAACGCGCTCTCCAGACAGGTGCCGTCGGTCTCCGGTTGGTGGATGGCATCATCAAACAGTTCCACGACAGCACTGATTTGCGGGTTAACCCGCAGCGTCGCGGCCTGTGCCTGTAGCGCCAGTTCACGGGCGCTGACGTCGCCGCGCTCGACCAGTTCTGCCAGCGCCGTGGCGTCGCAGGCGGCCCACTCATCCCAGCTCAGTACGGTGTTCATTGTGATTTCTCCTTCGCAAACTGGATCTTACCCTGCGGCGCTTTCAGGCGGCGGGTAGCCTTATGAGGGGCACGTTCTTTGAGCAGCAGTGTCGCCACCAGGCAGAGGATATTGGCGGCGATGAGGTAGTAGCCTGGGGAAACCGGGTCGCCGGTCCATTTAATCAGCCACGAGAAGACAATTTGCGCCGTCCCGCCAAACAGGGTGATGCCAAAGGCAAAGGCGATGGAAAAACCAGTTGAGCGGATATAGCGCGGGAAGTTTTCGCACAGCACCACCAGCACGCCGGCGCCGCTGATACATTGCAGCGCGGCAAAGAGGGTAATGATGGCAAAGAAAACACCTTCACTGCGCCAGGCATTGATCATCTCAAGGCCCGGTAGCAGCAAGAGCAGCAGAATCAGGCGCGGCGCAATAATGGTCATCTTGCGCCCGAAGCGGTCCGCCATCCAGCCACCCACCAGGGAAAACACCACCACGCACACGCCGATAAGAATGGTCGACGCCATGGCCGTGCCTGGCGCAAAAGCCAGCTCTTTCAGGGCATAGGTGGTCATGTAATTGAGGAAATATTGCGTAATGGTACTGCCTGAAAGAATAAAAATACCCACCAGAATCAGGCCACGGTAGTTACGCATCACCTCACCGAGCAGACTGCCGGTGGACTTGCTGGCGGCGCTGTTCTCAGTAGTGAAGGTCTCGTTAAGGTTACGACGCAGGTAGATGGCAATGGGCAGGATGATCAGCCCAAAAGCAAAAGGCACGCGCCAGCCCCAGGCAGACAGTTGCTCCGGCGTCAGGATGACCGTCAGCGTATAACCAATCACTCCGGCGCTGATGCCTGCCAGCCCCTGGGCGACAATTTGCCAACTGGTGTAGAAGGCCCGTTTGCCTTCTGGCGCCGCCTCCATAATAAAGGTCGTCGCGGGGCCAGCTTCGCCACCCCAGGCCAGCCCTTGCAGCATGCGGACAATCACCAGCAGGATAGGGGCCGCCATGCCAATCGTTTCATAACCGGGCAGAAAGACCAGCCCGCCGGTGCCGATGGTCATAAAAACCATGGTGAGCAGCATCGCCGGTTTACGTCCTACACGGTCGGCATAGCTGCCAATAAATATGGCGCCGAGCGGGCGGACAATAAAGCCGATACCAAACACAGAGACCGACAATAAAAGACTGGTGAAGGGGTTGTCAGAGGGGAAGAAAATATTGCCGATCATCACGGCAAAGGTGGCATAAGCACTGAAATCGAAAAATTCAACCGCAGCGCCAAGCACAACAGCCACCACTTCTTTGCGTGATGCTTTGGGTTTTATCGCGCTATGACTTATTTCGTTTGTCATCGTATGGCCTTCCTCAATGTGTTCAGGCGAAGTGAAACGTGAAAAGACATAGCAGACATATAACAGGGCGCAGATCCGCTCACTATCACAATTAGGCGAAGGCAGTGTTTAAAAAATGTATGCACTCACGGCAGGCTAAGCGAATAAGAAAATAATATGGTTAAATTTAATTGCCTGTTTTTATTACAGAATTTATTTTTCGCTTGAGATGAGATTTTCCTGCGGTAAATATTCACTTCGTCGAGTGCACTTAAAATGTGCCTGGTTCGTAAACCCGATTAGCGAATGGGGCAGCGAAAAATAAGCGGTCATGCCGCATATTCAGGCCATTGTGGCGTAATGACGATTTGAATAGCTCAGTGAATGCACAAAAATGGCGCTCCGTGCTTACTAAAAGTGCAATGTGGCGCTAATTATGCCGATGTTTGCCAATATTTCGCCAGCGTAATAAGGTCGCTTCAATGGATTCATCCAACGGGAGAGACAATGCAATTACGGGCGCTGAAATATTTTAGTCAGGTCGCAAAGTCTGCTTCTTTTCGTGAGGCTGCTGATAAATTGTTTGTTGCGCCAGGGGCAGTGACGCGACAAATCGATATTCTGGAACACTATTATGGGGCGGCATTGATTGAACGAGGCCCGAGGGGGATTAAACTGACCCGTGAAGGGGAGCTTCTGGCGCAGGCGGTGGATGCCACATTGCGTGAGCTGGAGTCGGTGAAGGCGCGCATCACCTCAAGGCGCAGCGTGGTGTCCGGTACGGTAAAAATCTGCGCCGCCGAGAGCCTGGTTGCGCTGTTTATCGCGCCCGTCATTGAGGCATTTGGTCAGCACAACCCGGAGGTGTCGTTCGAGATTGACACTGGCAGCGCCCCGTACATTGCCGAACAGCTTATTCGCGGACATGCGGATGTGGCGCTGGCCTTTTATACCCCGGTCAGCGCGGAGATTCAGGTGACGCACTGCTGTCATCTGGAACACAAGGTTCTGATGGCCGCCCACCATCCGCTGGCGACGAAGCCGCGTCTGACCCTCAAAGAGATTGCCGCTCATCCGATTGCCATTCCTCCCGCCAACTATGCGGTGCGCCAGTTACTGGAATCTGCGGCCCGGCGCGAAGCCGTCCACTTCGATATGCGCTTTATTACCAGTTCGATGGAGGTGCAAAAGACCCTGGCGCTGCAGGGCAGGACGCTACTTATTTTGCCCCAGCTACATCATCAGGAGCCGGACGCGCAGGCAATGTTTGTGGCGGTACCGCTGGCCGATCCCCTGATGGGAAAAGTGAAGGTCGATCTCTGTTTACCCCGTCAACGGACGTTATCCATGGCGACCCGTCTGTTCCATGATATGTTGTCGCAACGTATTGATGGTCAGAATGCTCTGGTCAACACAACGGCGTAGAGCAATCAGGATCTTTTCCCGCCGCATAAGGAATGACGCCATGACAACGGTTCCGCGCTATCACGTACAGACGATACCTGCGCCGCAAACCTACCCGGATATTGCTTACCCCGTCCTTTCTGACGACACCATGAAACAGCGCTTGCGTAATGTCCTGCTGGCGATGCAGGCCAGTGGTTTTACCCATCTGGTTATCTATGCCGACAAAGAGCACGGCGCCAATTTTGAGTACCTTGCCGGGTTTATTCCCCGTTTCGAGGAAGCATTGCTGGTCGTTAATGCCGATGGCGAGCTGAGCTACATCATGGGCAATGAAAACCTCAAACTGGTGCCCTTTGCGCGTAACGGCGGCAAATGCCTGCACACGCCGCTGTTCTCATTACCCAACCAGCCGATGGACGGGGATGCGCCGTTGGCCGGGTTGCTCGCCTCGTGCGGCATCACGGCTGCGGCCAGGGTGGGTGTCGTGGGCTGGAAATTATTCACCGGTGATTCAGCGCTGTTTGATGTTCCGGCATTTATTCTCGATGCGGTGTTCAGCGCGGCAGGCGGGCGGGACAATGTGCGCAATGCCACCGGGCTGTTTATCTCCCCGGAGCGGGGCGTACGGCGGCTGAACAGCGCCTGCGAAATTGCGTTTTATGAGTACGGCGCAAACCTCGCCTCCACGCAGGTGCTGACGGCGCTCAATGCCGTTGAGCCAGGGCGGCGTGAAAAAGAGATAGGGCACCTTCTGGCAGGTTGGGGACAGCCCAACAATGTGGTGATGATTGCCGCCACCGGCGACCGTTTTACCAATGCCTGTCTCTACCCAACGGACAAGATTATCGCTCGCGGCGATAAATTTTCTCTGACCGTCGGTTATAAAGGCGGGTTAACCAGCCGTGCAGCCTGGGTTGTCGCCAGTGAAAATGAGCTGGCGGAGCCGGTTGCAGATTACCTGACCCGGGTAGCCATTCCCTATTATCACACCGTGGTCCAGTGGCTTGAGTTTATCCGCCCAGGCGTGACGGGCGCAGAAGTCTACCGCCTGGTGGAGTCGGCGTTACCTAAAGATCGCTGGCACTGGCATCTCAATCCTGGCCACCTGGTTGCCGATGAAGAGTGGTTAAGTTCGCCGATTTACCCCGGTTCAGCGGCCCGCCTGGAAAGCGGCATGCTGCTGCAAATCGATATTATTCCCTCGGTGCCGGGTTATGGCGGCTGTAGCATTGAAGATACCGTTGGCCTGGCCGATGAGGCGCTGCGCGATGAACTGGCGCAGGATTACCCGCAGGTCTGGGCGCGTATGCAGGCGCGTCGCAACTATGTCACTGATGTACTGAAAATAGACCTGCCTGAGGAGGTTATTTTGTTATCCAACACAGTAGGGTATTTGCGTCCTTTTTTACTGGATAAAAATAAGGCCGTGGTGAAGGCATAATATCGGCAACGTCATGTCTGCGTTCTGTCTGTAATGCATGACGTTGTAAATAATAACACTGCAAATAATCTCCAGGTGACAAGCTGCGGGCAATTAGCCTGGGTTTTCATGTAAAGATACGGCACTATATTACAAAGAAAAAGACAACGGAAGCATATTATTTTGCGTGATAGAATATCCTTTACACTCAGAATGACATCTGTCGCTTTCTCTCTGCATGTGATTAGCGCTCATACCCTTCGCTTTTTTTACCTGCGCTGCCACCTCTGAAATCTGAATATATTCTTGACGGTTGTTCTGAGTATTTACACCGTATCAGAGAAATATCTGGTCTGACATGTAATGAAAAGATAATGCCTGGCAAGATTATTAATCTTATAGTTTCATAATGGTTTTACTACGACTAAACATTTCGTAAGCAAAAAAGAAATGACGAGTTAAAATCACTTATCTGAAATTCTTAATGCCATTTTTTTGTAAATTTTACTGGCGCTTTTCATAGCGTCATTTTTGACATATTTTCTGCCCTGCATGGCGCGCTATGCCTGTATTTCTGTTGCTGACGTCATGCCCGGTGCGTGAAGTGAAAGAGGATATCTATAAACGCTATCTTTATGAAAATTAGGATATTTTAAAATGATGGTGTTTTTTTAATAATTTTATAGAATTTTCTGATTTCCCGCTTATACTGAAAAAACATCGTTGCATGTGAACCATGCCGATATGCTACTTGCTTTAGCTTTTCACTATAAATAAAAACGATAAGAGCGCATTTCTTATTGTATGGGAGGTATTGCCCATTGAATATGCATACAGCACGTCACTGTTACCGATAAAATAGCTTCCTCTGTCTCTTTTTTGACAGAGCAACACTCTTGTCTTTAAAAATTAAAGGCACTGGATCCTGTTGTCTTTATTTTTTATGAGCTTTGTGTTGCCTGAATGTAATGTTTTTCCGCAAACATTATGCAGTCTCAGATTAGCGCTTTGGTGTGTGATGACTTGCAATTCTCTCATTAAGGACGTTATATGATTGATGAAGCATTGAGTTATCTTAAAGACATTCTTGATCAGCAATTACGCAATCAATTCGATATTGCGGGGAATATGGTTGTTTTAAATAATCTGGTTGATTCGAGCGGCGGCTTGCCTTTAAAAAATCAAAATAAATTAGTGCTGACGCTTATCAATCTGGAGCATGAAACCAGCAAGCCCTTTTATGGTGCTCGTACCACACCCGATACGAAAAATAATATCGTCAGACAGATGATGCCGACGGTGAGATTTAATCTGGATGTCTTACTTACCGCCAGCTTTGATGACTATAGCGAATCGTTGCGCTTTCTCTCTGCGGTTATCGCGTTTTTTCAGGCGAATCCCATCATCAAGCGGCAGAATTTTCCTGATATCCCGGCCGGTATTGAGCAGTTGCAGTTTGAAATAGAAAATTCACCTTACGAAAACACCCACAACCTCTGGAGTGCGCTGGGGGCGCGGTATCAGCCTTCGATCATCTACAAAATTCGTCATATCGCGATTCAGGCGAATCAGGTAAGCGGAGAATCGCCCATTCTCGAACAGGTCGGCAGCCAGGCTCAGGCCAGACGCTGATGTTTGTGATAGCGGAAATTACCTTACAGCATCAGTTTTATCCAGACAGCGTCTGGCCTGACGCCACACTCGTGCCGGATCAAAACACCCATGCACTCATGCGTCGTCTGGGGTTGAGCCTGGTGGCAGCAGGCAATATATGGCGCATTTATGGCTATGCCCCGACGGGCAGAACGGCATTTTTGCAGTATTGCGTGTCCCAGGATGCACGCAACCCATTGCGTTTCTGGCTGGTGCAGCCCAATGCCTGGCTGCTGGCGGTCACGGCACTCCCCGGGGAGTGGAAAGGGGTGCTGGGATTCAGTAGTGAGCGTATTACTGCTGATGGGCAGATGCCGGGCGCCATGATTATGGGCGCTGCGCAAGCGCAAAGCGCGCCCGCTATTGCGACAGGTGAAATCTGTCTCTATCCGGCGGATTTGCTCCCCCGGCAGGCTTTTACGGTGACGCTCCAGGCGCGCGCCACCGTCTGGGAATATCACTTGATCCCGCGCGGACAGCGGCGCTTGCAAAACCCAGAGATAGTGGACGCATCAGGGCAGGTTACGTTCAACCCTGCCAGCGTTCGCAGTGGGGATGTCGATGGACAAAATGGCTGGGTAACCCGCAGCACCTCAACCATTACCCTGCAACAGGCGCCACCACAGCGCTTTGCGTTGATGGATATCCCGCGAACCCAGACGCAGAGCGGGCGTACCCGACAGCAGACGGTGATGTCTGTGCTGCCAACGCCTGCGGCAGATCGTTTATTTACCGCGTATTCCGCGGATCAGCAGCCCGTGTCGGTTATGTATGTGTATGTCTGATGAAAGGGGCGCAACACGCATCACCCGCAGGCGAAGAGGGGTCGGATTCTGATGTTTTTGGGCTAATGCCTTTTCAGGCTAACGACTCGCAGTACAGGAATTTCACTCAGTGAACCAAAGGAAAACCACGACATGCTAGCATCCAATATCAAAACTCCGGGTGTGTATATCAACGAGTTGAATGCCTTTCCGAACTCGGTGGTCCCTGTCGCCACCGCGGTTCCGGCCTTTATCGGCTATACACCCAACGCGCAGTATCAGGGCAAGTCCTACTACAACAAGGCACAGAAGATCACCTCTTTCGCCGAATTTCAGGCCATCTACATGAATGCGAATCCGCAGCCACCGGCGGATCCCGCGTCGCAGTACAACCCTGAGTACTATCTGGTGGCGCAAAAAACGCAGCCGGAAAAGGGGGAGTATCTGTTATTGAACGGCACTTATTATTCGATAGTGCCTGACCCGAATACCATCTACTACCTCTATAACAGCATTCGCCTGTTCTATCTCAACGGCGGCGGCGATGCTTACATTGTTTCGGTCGGCAGCTATGGGGAGTCCAGCGGTAAACCCGGCGATGTAGGAGTGCAAATCGTTAACCCGAACGTGAAACTCGCCGATCTGCAAGGTGGTCTGGCGCTGCTGGAAAACGAACAGGAACCCACCATGTACATCTGCCCGGAAGCCACGCTGCTTTCCCCGGCGGATAACGGTACTCTGATGCAGGGTATGTTGCTGCAGGCGGCGGAATTGCAGACCGCAGTCTGCCTGTTCGATATTATCGGCGGCGATACGCCTGACCCGATCATGTACACCAATGATATTGAGGCGTTTCGCAATAGTACCGGCTCAAACGGGCTAAATTACGGCGTTGCTTACTATCCGTTTATTGGTACGACCATCATGCAGGGCAGTGATATCAATTTCACGAACCTGTTTGGTGGCGACATTAAACAGTTGGGGGCGGTGATTAACCCGCCGTCGGCGCAGGACCCGGTGGTCGCGAAGATCCTCGCAATGATTGAAACACCGCCGCAAACTAACCCGATGAGCAACTCGCAACTCAATGCCGCGCTGCTCAACGCCTCAAAAACCTATTCGCAAATCATCAATAACGTTCTGACCTGCTCTAACCTGCTGCCGCCAAGCGGCGCAATGGCCGGGGTGTATACCGTGAATGACAACCTGAACGGCGTCTGGAATGCCCCCGCCAATACCAGCATTGTCGGGGCGGCGCGGTTACCCATCCGCTTAACCGATGCCCAACAGGCGGATCTCAATGTTGACGCGGTATCGGGTAAGTCCATCAATGCTATCCGTTTTTTCAATGGGCAGGGCATCCTGATTTGGGGGGCGAGAACCCTGGATGGCAACAGCCAGGACTGGCGCTACATCTCGGTTCGCCGCACCATGACCTTCCTCGAACAGTCCGTGAAACTGGCGGCGCGCGCGTATGTGTTCGAACCGAACACGGCGAATACCTGGGCGGCGGTGCGCAGCGAAATCTCCAGCTTCCTGACCGATATCTGGAAAGAGGGTGGGTTACAGGGGGCCACGGCAAATGATGCGTTTCAGGTCTTTTGCGGCCTGGGTTCCACCATGACGGGCGACGATATCCTGAACGGTTTTCTTAATGTCACCGTGAAGGTCGCCATCGTGCGTCCGGCTGAATTCCTCGTCATCACCTTTGAGCAGGAAATGGCGAAATCAGGCTGAGTGATGCGGTAAGGCCTGTTCACACATCAATGAGTCAATTTACTGATTAGCGACTGTTAAGGAGCATGCTCATGGCAGATGACGGCAGCAAAGAAGGCACTACATGGCCTATGCCCAAGTTCCGGTTTGAGGTTGATCTGGGCTCGGAACTCAAAGGGGTAGCGTTTCAGGAAGTTTCGGGGATGGACAAAGAGGTGCAGGTGATTGAGTACCGGCACAGCAATAGCACGCTGTTTTCGACCATCAAAATGCCCGGAATTGCGAAGTACGGCAACATCACAATGAAGCGTGGCGTGTTCGTCAACGACAACAACTTCTGGGCGTGGATGGATGAAATCAAGATGAACACCGTCAAACGCAGAACGGTACTCATTAAGCTGCTTGATGAAAATGGCGCGGTCACCATGCAGTGGCAACTGAACAATGCGTGGCCGACCAAAATCACCGGCACAGATTTGAAATCCGATGCCAATGAAGTGGCCGTGGATACGCTGGAAATCGCTCACGAACAGCTCGTTGTGACCAATGGATCATAACCTGCAAACCAGCTTTTATTTCAGCGTCTCAATCACCGGGATGGGCGGCAGTGATGCCGCCTTCCAGGAGGTAAGCGGCCTGAGCAAGGAGTTGGGTATCGAAGAGGTGGTGTGCGGCGGGGAAAATCGGTTCAAGTACCGCCTTCCTGCCCAGACATCTTTTCAGAACCTGGTGCTGCGCCGCGGGGTGGTCAATGCGGAGTCCGCGCTGATCGGCTGGGTGAAAGATACGCTGGATAATGGGCTGTCCGCCCCTATCAAAACCCGCGATATCAAGGTCTGGCTCCTTGATGAAAATGGTCACATCAGCATGGACTGGAATTTTATTGCCGCCTGGCCGGTGAAGTGGTCAGCCAGCAACTTACGTTCGCAGGAGAGTGAAATTTTCATCGAAACACTGGAGTTTGCTTATCAGTACTTCGACATGCCCAACTTTGATACTTACTAACGTCGCAAGAGGTCGCTATGCCCGTTGAGATACGTGAACTGGTCATCAAAACCGCGATTCAGAGTCAACCCGAACCAACGCAGACGCAGTTAGACCCACAACAGCTACAGGCGCTCAGGCAGCAGGTGATTCAGGCTTGCCTGCGCCAGCTCAAAACGAGCGACAGAAAAAATCCGCTGGAGCGTTAAGTCATACGGTCTTCCGGCACATCCCATCGAAACGTTACTGATTCAGGAAGGGCCAATGGGTGGAATAAAGAAAATGCGGATGGTGGCCTACAGTGATGAAAAATTCACCAGCAAGGTCAGAGGCGGCGAATATGTCGTGATCCTCAATCCCGAGCAAATGCGCATTAATCGCAGCGTCAGTTACAACGAAGAACAGGCTCCCGGCAGCGGCAAACTGTCGTCCAAATATCGGGCGACGCCGGGGGAACAACTGAGTTTTGACCTGGTGATTGACTGTACCGGCGTGGTTGACAGCACCCGTACCGATCTGACGCAGGAGATAAACTTGCTCAAAAAGACCGTCTACGACTATAACGGCAATATTCACCGCCCAAACTATGTGATCCTCTACTGGGGACAAGGCCTCTCGTTTAAGGGAGTGTTACAGACCTTTGATACCACCTATACCTTTTTTCGCCCCGATGGCACCGCGCTACGCGCCAAAGTGGCGTTGCAATTTACCTCTTACCTTGACCCATCAACGGCGGCGAAAGAAGAGGATCGTAAATCACCGGATTTGACCCATCGCATCACCATCGTGGATGGCGACAGCCTGCCGCAGATAAGCCAGGCGATTTATCGCGACCCGACGTTCTATGTTCAACTGGCGGCCTTTAACCAACTCGATAAATTTCGCCATCTGACGTCGGGCACCACGCTACAGGTTCCCCCGTTAACCCAGGGAGGTGACGCATGAGCGGCAACCCTCCGTCTGGCGGCCTGGCAAGCTATACCATTACGGCTAATGGCCGTGCTATCCCCGGTGATTATCAGATTTTGCGTATTCAGGTTGATCAGCGGATTAACCGTATTGGCCGCGCCACGCTTGAGATTCTCGATGGCTCCGCCGATGCGGAAAACTTTACAGTTAGCGCCTCGTCAACCTTTGTGCCCGGTGCGGAAATCGTTATCTCGCTGGGCTACGACACAGAGAATAAAAGCGTTTTTTCCGGCATCGTTACGCGCCAGTCGGTACAGGTGGAGGGCAATATTGGCCCCATTTTGTCGATAGAGTGCCGCGATAAAGCCATCAAAATGAGCGTTGGCCGCCGCAGCACGGTTTATCAGAACCAAACCGACAGCGGTGTGATAAGCGCGCTGATCAGTCAGTCCGGTCTTAGTAGCGACGTCGCCAGCACGTCGCAGACCCTGGCGGAACTGGTGCAGTATTACTGCAGCGACTGGGATTTTATGCTCAGCCGCGCCGATATCAATGGCCTGGTGGTCAGCACGCTGAATGGCAAAGTGTCCGTGTTTTCGCCCACTCAAAACACCACGTCGGTACTGACGGTGACCTACGGCGAGAATCTTTATCAATTCAGCGCGGATATGGACGCCGTCACCCAACTCAGCGAGGTAAAAGCCAGCGCCTGGGACTACGCCACCCAGAAATGTATCTCCGCCACGGCCAAAAATACGCTCAGTGGGCCGGGTAACATCAGCAGTAAAAAACTCTCGGCGGTGGTGGGGCTGCCCACCTTTACCCTCCAGTCTACCGCCACGCTCAACAATGGCGCGCTGACCCAATGGTCACAGGCGCAAATGCAGAAAAGCGAACTGGCAAAAATCACCGGTGAGGTGCGTGTGGCGGGTAACGCGGCGGTGTTGCCGGGCGTCTGGCTGACGCTGGCAGGCGTCGGCGATCGTTTTGATGGCGACTATTTTGTCTCTGGCGTTGAGCATGAATTCGCCGATGGTAACTGGTTTACCAGAGCCTCGCTGGGTCTCTCTTCCCTGTGGTTTGTTCAGCAACATGAGGTGATGGCGCCTGCGGCAGCCGGGGTGCTGCCCGGCGTGGAGGGGTTATTTAACGCCACGGTGCAGAAAATCGATCAGGACCCGGACAATGCGTACCGGATTCTGGTCACGCTGCCGCTCTTTGATACCGAAGGGCACGGCGTCTGGGCGAGGATGGCCAACTTTTATTCCAGCAGCGGCGTGGGCGCTTTTTTCCTGCCGGAAGTGGGAGATGAAGTGATCGTCGGCTTCCTCAATCTTGACCCCTGTTTTCCGGTGATCCTCGGTAGCGTTTACAGCGGTAAGCGAGCCCCTTTCAGCGATCTGAAACCCGATGCGGATAACAGCAAGAAGGCCATCGTCACGCACAGTGAAATGCGTATCGTCTTTGACGATAAGGACAGCATTATGACCATCACCACCAAAGCAAAAAATGTCATCGTGCTGGACGATAAAAAGCAGCAAATCACTATCACCGATCAAAACAACAATGCCATCACGATGTCGTCATCCGGCATTGAACTCAAAAGTCCCGCATCTATCACCATTCAGGCCGATCAGAAGGTCAATATCACCGGGAAAATGGGGGTCAGTCTCCAGGCGTCATCCGGCGACGTCGCGATTTCCGGCATGAATGTGAATGCCAAAGCCGACATTGCCCTGAGTGCGAAGGGCAATGCCAGCGCGCAGGTGCAGGGCGGTGCGGAACTGACCCTCAAGGGTGCAATTGTGATGATCAATTAAGAGGAGGGGCAACGATGCCGCCAGCCGCAAGACTGACCGATTTTCATCAGTGTCCGATGGTGACGCCAGGGCTTCCGCCGATCCCCCATGTGGGCGGCCCCATTATTCAGGTGGGGTGTCCGACAGTGCTGATTGGCAAACTTCCTGCCGCCCGACTCGGCGACATGCTGGTCTGCGTCGGGCCGCCGGACACCATTATCAAAGGGTCTGCAACGGTTTTTATTGGCGGTTTACCGGCGGCCAGAGTCGGGGATCAGACCGCGCACGGGGGCTCAATTGTGATGGGTGAATTCACGGTCATTATCGGAGGCTAGGGGATGAGTGAGAGTGATTTTCTTGGTCGCGGCTGGCAATTTCCCCCCGCATTTTCAGGGGCCATCCGGCAAGTGTCGATGAACAGCGCGCAGGATAATATCAATCAGTCGATCGATTTGGTGCTGCGTACCGCGCGCGGCGAACGCTGCCTGTTGCCCTATTTCGGCAGTGAATTACGCAGCTTTCTGTTCCGTCAGCCGGATGCGACCCTTAAAGATGAAATCATCCAGTCCGTGCGCCTCACGCTGCTTAATGACGAGCCGCGCATCACCGTTGAATCCATTGATGTCTCTTTTACGCCAGAGCCTGCCATGGTGGTGATCCATATCGGTTATCTGATAAGGCAAACCAACTCGCGGCATAACCATGTCTTCCCGTTCTCTCTGCTGGAAGGGACTAATCTGACCGTGGAGCAGCAGGGTGCGCATCAACGTTGACATCAATGCCCTGGCGGGCGACATCAACCGGCGACTGGATCCCGAGAGCATTGCCATTGATGGCCGTGATATGCGCGATCGTCTGGCATTTGTCGCCGCTATCGCTGATCTGATTGTCTTTTACGATGAGCACAACCAGGCGGCGGGAAACTGGCGCGCGCTGGTGTTAAAAGAGCCCGCGATTCTGCTGGCAGTGATCGGTAAAACGCCGTATCAACCCCTGCGTTTTCGTTTTAACCAATTGCAGGAACGGCTAAAACAGTTTCAGGCGCTGCCTGCCGCCGCCACCCCGAATACCGAAGATAAACAGGCGGTTGCGCATCTGTTTTCTCTTCTGGACAGCATGTTCGGGCAGATCAATACCTGGCATCACTATTTGCCGCAGAGTGCCGTGACCTTTCCGTTGCAGAAATTCGTTAGCGAGGAGGTCAACGCGACCCTCTCGCCGTGCCTGTGGCGGCGGGTGGATATGCAGATTTGGCTGGCGCAAGCCTGGCCTGATTGCACCTTGCCGGGCCTGGATCTCAGTGCGTTTGGCGATGCGTGGCAATTTCGCGGCGCGCAGTTTTCCTATCCACGTTCGCCGCAAGAGGTCATGAGTACGCTTGAAAGACTCTATCAGCAGGTCTTTTCGTTCTTCGTTCAGGTGATAACCCACGCCAACAAGGCTTTCGATGCATTAAGCGAAGAGCAGAACGGTTTCCCCGATACGGCGTTGATCATTGCCTTTAACCGGCTACTGGAATTTTCCCGGACGGGCCTGAACACCTTTAGCGGCCGTCATCTCGACTTTTACTATCAGCAGCTTTTGCACCAACAACAACGCACGGCACAGCCGGATCATACGGTGATTTGTCTGACGTCGGTTGAGGGGATATCCCCGGTGATACTGCCTGCCGGTACGCCATTTCTGGCAGGCCAGGACCCGCAAAAACAGCCGATTATCTTTGCAAGTCAACAGCCGATAGAGATCAACACCGCCCGCCCCGGATCGGTAATCAGTTGCCGCTACGCAGAGGATGACAATGGCGACTGGCAGCAGTATGTGAACACGCTGGCTCCGTCGACTCAGGTCCGTCGGGACGCTGATAATACGGTCCTTGCCAGCGACTGGTTTGGGAACCGCGCGCCACAGACACAAACCCAGGGGTTTGCTTTTGCCAGCCCGATGTTATGGCTGGCGGGCGGTGCACGCGAAATGTCGCTGACCTTTACCTTCGCGCAGACGGTCGATCCCAAAGCCTGGCAGGGTGCGGCAATTGCCTTAAGCGGCGCACAACAGTGGCTGGATGCCACAGCCTGTGGCGTGTGGCAGCGGGGCGATAAACCGCAACAACTGGTGCTGACAGTGAACCTGAACAGCGCCTTTCCACCGGTATCGGCCTTCACTGCCGTGCCCCCCGCGCCCTTTGATATGACCGCCCCCTGGTGCCGGATTACCATGCCTGCGATGGTCGATTTGCGCCAGCCGCCGCGGCTGCTCAGCCTGACCATTGCGGTCAACGTGACACAGAGCGAGGCGTTAAGCCTCAGTAACGACAACGGGCCGCTGGTGGCTGACAAAGTCATGCCCGTGTTTGGTCCTATCCCGGAGGTGGGGCACCACTGTTACCTCAACGCGCCGGAGTTGTTCGGCAAGCCCCTCACCACGCTGAGTCTGCAACTGTTCTGGGATAACCAGCCGCCCGACTTTGCCCGCTATTACGCCACCTGGAACCACTGGGCGGATGAAGACGACGAAGAGGCGAAAACCTGGAGTAACAGCGCGTTTCGCGTGACCTGGCAGGCGAACAGCGCCATGGGCTGGCAGATATTACCGGCGATGCTAACGATTGTGCCGCCTTCTGATGACGCGCCGCCCCCGCCAGAATCGGCTGCGCGCCGTTCATGGTGGCAACGGATCTGGCAGCGGCTACACAGCACGCCACACACGTTTTCCCCGACAGAACCGCAGCTTCCGGGCGGACTGTTTGCCCAACAGGAGACGGGTAAAACCTGCCTCAATGCGCCTTCCAGTACCTGGACATTCCGCTTCCCGACGGCCCTGGCCTGGAATGTGGAGAGCGCATCGACCGGGCCGGGTATGCGGATGACCCTGATTGCGCCAGGGCCGGGGTTTGGTTTTAATCTCTACTCGCAACTGGTGGCGGATATCAGCCTGGAGAATGCCAAAGCGCTGATGTCGCTGTTTGGCAAAAGCGACACCACGCCGATGCCAAACCTGCCCTGGGTGCCAAAAGCCAATCGGGCGCTGGTCAATTATCAGGCGAGCCAATATCTCGATTTCACCCGGCCGCTGGCTGCAAACAACGCATTCACGCTTATTCATCAGGGGACCTTAACGGACTACTGCTATTTCCGTAAGGCTGCCGGGGAAGAGGCTGCGCAGATCTCACTGGCGACGATGGCATTACAGCCAGGTGCGACTAACACTGACGGGCTGGCGCTTTTCCAGGGCGTTAATCAGGCAGCAGGTTCACTCTTTATCTCTCTCTCACAGGTGGTGGTGCCGTGCCGTCTGAGTCTGTTTATTGAACTGACACAGGAGGCCAACCCGGATGGTGCGACGGCTGAGATCCAACTCTTTTACTGGAGTATTCACGGCTGGCAACCTCTTAGCGTAGTAAGTGATGAGACGGGGGGGCTACGCCGTTCCGGCATTATGGTGCTTGACCTGCCACAGGATATGGCGCTGGACTCTGCGGTGTTAACGGCGGCGGTGATGCCAGGGCAGCCGTGTGGCTGGCTGCTGATGACGCAAAATGTCGTGCAGCGGGTGCAGGTGGTGTACTGCAATACGCTGGCGGTGCGGGTACAACGCCAGTTTAACGTGACGTTGTCACCGGGCGAGCAACCAAAATTACCGGCAGGCAGTATTGTCGCACCGCTTATCACTCAGCCCGCCATTGCCGGGGTCATTCAGCCGTTTGACGCTATCGGCGGCAGCCCGGCGGAAGATCCTGTTATGTTTCGCCAGCGGGTTAGCCAGCGGCTCAGGACAAAAGATCGGCTGAGCAGCCAGTGGGATAGCCTGACCCTGACGCGTGAGGTGTATCCCAACGCGTTTTATACCCGGATGTTGCCGACGACCCGGCCTGGCGATCTGTGCGTCGGTGTGATCCCACGGTATGACAACGCTGGCGCTATCGGTGCGCTCCGCCCGGCGGTGTCGCCGGATGGTTTGCAACTGATCCAGCAATACCTCTCCCGACGCGTATCGGCAATGGCGCAGGTGTCGGTCTGTAATTTGCAATACGAACCCGTACAGGTGATAGCCACCCTGGTGATCGGTGCATGGGTCAATGCCAACGATTTACTGCATGCCCTGAACCAGGGGATCACGCTGTTTCTTTCGCCGTGGATAGACGCGGCGCAGGTGCAATACGCCATGTCGCTTGGGGTCAGCCATGCCGCAGTGTTGAGCTTTTTAGCCAGCTTCGACGGGGTGGCCGCCGTACAGCGCCTGCAACTGTGCAAGCCAGATGCCGACAACGGCGAGGAAAACCCTGCCACAGACGGCCTGCTGGTCCCGTCCGACGCGCGCCGGGTTCTGGTGTCGGCCTCGACGCATCAATTGACGTTTATCCGCGCGAATAACGACGGGCCTGCGCGCGCCGCCAGCGCAACGTTGTCGATGCCGCAAAATACCTTATCGGAGGCCTGGTGATGAGCGAGATGATACCGGCTATCCCGCTGGCGCAGCAGGTGACGCAAAACAGCATTCAGTCCGGCCCGCTGCCTGCGGATCAAAACATCACCTTTCTCAAACAGGAAGGCATTCGCTACCTCAAAGCGATAGCGGGTCAGACGTGGAGTAATTACAACGACAGCGATCCGGGTGTGACGATCCTTGAGCAGCTTTGCTATGCCCTGACCGAACTGGGCTATGTGAACAGCTTCCCCATTGAAGATGTGCTCACCGGCCCCGATCAACGTATTGCCTGGGCGCAGCAATTTTTTGCGGCCGAAGAGATTCTGACCACTGGCCCGATAACCGTTGAGGATTACCAGAGGCTGGTGCTGGATAACGTGCCGGAGGTTGATAACGTCTACCTGACGCCGCTGCTGCGCGGGCAGGTGCCTACCGGCTGGTATCAGGTGGCGGTAGACGTCGCGGACAAAGCGCTCCCGGCGCAAGACGACGCCGTAAACCGCCTGCTGGCGCGTATCGACAGGTTGCTTAACGGCCAGCGTAATCTCGGTGAAGGGTTTCTGGCACCGACGCTACTGAAAGCGCAGGTCATTAATGTTACCGCCACGTTGTTTATGGCGCCGGATGCCGATGCGCAGCAGGTATATGCGCAAATCAACCAGGCGCTGGCGGGCTATGTGGCGCCATTGGCCCCGCGCTGCGGCTATGGGGAGCTGCGGGCGCAGGGGCTGGATGCCTCCGCTATTTTCAACGGGCCGGCAATGCATAACGGCTGGATCCAGGATGGCACTGTTGCGGCGCAAAAACGCAGCGTTATCCGCCTGATGGATATTGTGGTCTGTCTCAGCGGCGTTGAGGGTGTGCAGGGCGTGGCGGGGTGCCGGTTTAGCGATACGGAAAACGACGATCCTGACAGCATTTCGCTACAGGAAGGCTGTGTCGCGCGACTGCGTTTTACGCCGTCATCCGCGCAAACAGAGGGGGCCACTGCGGGGGCGTCGGCGCAGCATGCGGCACTGAACGCGCTGGCCCAACTGCAGGCCCGGCACCAGAACAGCAGCATTGATGCGAAAATTGATGTCGCGCCCCCGTTGCCGGGTGGGCGTTATCGCAACATCGCGGCCTATTACTCGGTTCAGAACACCTTTCCGAATATTTATGCTATTGGGCCGAACTCATTGCAGGCCGATACGCCGGACTACCGGGTAGCGCAGGCGCGGCAGCTCAAAGGGTATCTGATGCTCTTCGACCAGGTGATGGCCAACCAGTTCGCACAACTGGCCAATCTGGGCAATCTGTTTTCGTTTGGCTTCACCCGAACGCCCGTCACCGGACCAGAGGATGTCGGGAGCTTACTGACCCGGCCAGATCCGCTGCGTGGTATTCCCGACCAGCCTGCTATTCAGACCCTGTTTTGCCAGCCGTTGTATAACGTGCCCGATGTCCAGGCGCTGCTGCTGGGCGGCGAGCGTTTTCAGTATATCGCGCCGGATGACCCCTCTGATGCCCGCCTGCAAACACAACTGGCGTGGCAACGTTTTCAGCGCGATCCCTTTAATGCGTATCACTATGGCCTGGTACAGGCGATGGAGAGTACAGAAACCGCGGAGCAGCGCCGTGATGAGATGCTCAGCCACCTTCTGGCGCGCCACGGTGAACCGGCTGACGTGTACAACGCCATTATTGATGCCCTGCAGTGGTCTGGCGGTAAGCTGAAAACCCGGATCGTGGTGAAAAGCACCTGGCTGCTGAATTTACAGGCGCTCTCTTCCCGTCGGGCGCAGGCAGGCGATAGCTGGCGCGCCACGCCCGTTACACCGCCGGGGCGCTATCACCTTTCACAGGAGGCGTATCGCCAGTGGAAGATGGCCTGTCCGCCGCCGATGGTGCCGTTAATTGATGCCTTATACCTGAAAAGTTTCGACAGCCCGCAAGCCATCACCGCCGCATGCGCCAGAACCACCCTCCCGGCCAGAGGCAACGATGACGTCCCTCTTACCCTGCAGGCGATACTCCAGTGGCGGCTACGCCTGAAAGAGGCGATTGTGCGCGAAGACGGCAATGTTCGCATTATCGAACGGGTGCTCAATGAAGACGGGGTGTGTCAACGTGACGGACAATGGGATCTGGCCAGGCTGGAGCGTCAGAGCCATTTGCCGGAGCAGGCCTTTGCCGATTTCAGCACATTCGAACTGAAATGCGCCATTTTGTTGGGCCTGCCTGCACATTTGCGTCTGCTGGCCGCCACTCTGGGGCGCTTATTACAACAGCCGCTGTTTGTTGAGTGGTTGTCGGCAGGCAGCGCGTCACCGTTCCGGCAACCCGAACGAGATGACCCGATCACTGGTGATGTGTCGCTGGAAAAAAACGCCGCGGGTTTAGCAGTATCCATCGGCAGCCGGTGCGTATTGCAACTGCCGGATACAGCGTCACTGACGGTCAGTGGCCTGCAGCAGTATGTTGATCAACTGGCCTGGCTGGGGGGCGTACGCCAGGGCATGGTGCTGGTTGAACAGGGTTTACTGCAAACACACCCGTCTGCAATGCCGCCGGATGACGCGGCGCCGATGAGTGGATTATCCGCCACGTTGGTGCTGCCGGATTATGTGATGCTAACCCGTGATCCTGCCTTTTTGCAGAGTCTGGATATGCTGCGGCAGTTGCACTGGCCGGGGCATATCGCTCTGGACATTCGGCAGTGCAATCTTGGGCAAATGACGACGCTTATCAACGCCTGGTGTCAGTGGTACAACCTGCGTCTACCGGACGTGACACAGTCCCCTCCAGCTTTTGCGCCACAGGCGACGACGGCGCTTCTCAATGCCCTGCATACCGGGGACAACGGGAGGTCAGATGACGGTGCCTGAGCATATGATCGCCCGCTGTGAATGGCAGACGCGCTTCGATCACCCCGCCAGCGGCGTCGCGTTGCAAAACGCAATCAGCCAGTGGAGCCAGCAGGTGATGCCCGCGATCCTGACGCGCTTTTTCGACCGCCACTGCCCGGCCACCGAGCGCTGGCGCATTGCGTCGCTTGAGCTGGATTTGGGGACCATCGATCTTGCTACCCTGGATGAGACGTTAGCGCAGCGGTTTGAAGCCGCGCTGGAGGAGGCGCTAAGTCGGGCGTTTCACCGCCAGGAGGTGCGTTTTCTCCCGGCATCGGTATTGCCGGGGCACGCGGTGGCGGGTGAGATGACCGATTTGGACGCGTTGCGCTGGTTTTTACTGCACGGCACGTCACCCTGGTGGCGCAGTGAGCGTCTCTCGTTGCTGCCACTGGTGGCGCAACTGTTACAAGGGGATGCGCAGCCCTTCACCCGGCTTATCCGCGACGTGGGACAGAGGGAGGTTGCGCGGCGGCGCATGGCCTGGCAATGGAGCGACAAACAGATCCGTCAGACCATCAGGCGGCTTGAGCCGTGGCATGCGGGGTTTATCTGCCACTATGCCGACAGGGTCATAGCCTGCCAGCAACAACAACGCATCGTACTGCGCCAGGACAGCGGGTTTAGCGGACAGCTATGGTACTGGATCCTGACCCATCTGCTGGTTGAGCGTGGAAGCTTATTCAATACCCGCCAGTTTGTCCGCGCCACACTCTGGCAAATGGCGCAGCACTATCAACTGGATTTCCGCCAGCTTGTGGCAGGCCTGGCCCAGGCGGTTGAACGCTTGCAGATAAGCGGGCGTGTCGCACCGCTCTTTTTGCAGGTGCTGGCCGATTTACAACATGAAGAGACCCGCGAGCCCGCGCCTGCGATGACGCAGCCGAATGACGATGACCTGTGGTTTCAGTTCCAGCGGCTGTTGCACCATCGCGCGGATAACTGGCGGCATAATGGTGATGTGGTCCATCTGGCGGAACTGCTGGCGCAACTTGCTGCGAAAGACCGGGCGCGAACGGCGGGCATCCTGCGTGAGGAAGGGCGCGCGTCGCAGGTGCGTGATTACCTGTTACAGCGGTTAAGTACGCCGCAACTGGCGCAACTGGTCGCCGTGCTGGAGCCGCGCGATCACCGCTTTATTATGACGCACATTACGCGCACCCAGGCGCTGTTGCGCCAGCGCCATCAGCCGCGACGGCTTATCTGGGAGGTGTTGCTGGCGTGGTTACTGGTCAATTCCGGTAGCCATTTCAGCCGCCGTCAGTTCGTGCAGGAAACCCTGATGGCTATCAGCGCCCGTACCGGCATTGACTATGTTCTGTTGTTGACGATGCTGATGCAGGCCGCCGTGCCTCAACCACATCCTGGCCATTTTGAACTGCTGGTCATTTTGCACGAGCTGGTTCAGCAGCAGCGTAAGCGACACCATGCGGGCAGTCATCGCTGGCAACCGCTACGTGATTATCTGCGTTACGGGCGTTTTACCATGGGTGGACACCCCAGCCAGGATGCGACTTCCCGGACAGCGTTGATTGCGCTACGCGCATTGCTGCTGATGCCTTCACCGCCCGGTGCGCTGCTGGCGGTGATACGCCAGTCGCGTACCGGCAGCGTTGATGAACAGGTTCTGGCCCGTCGTCTGCTGGCCATTTTGACCGTGCAGGGTGAGGCCACGCTCTCTACGCTGCATCGGCTGATGCGGCTACTGTCACCAGACTTAAGCGCTCCGGCGCTGGCACTGCTGGATACGCTGCGCCGCTGGAACCGACAGGGACGGCTGACGCAGTCCGGGGTAACGGTGGCGGATAACATCCTTGTCATCACGCTATTCCAGGCGCTGTTCGGGCATGCGGGTGGCGCCCTGACGTCCAGACAGTGGCTGTCGCGAGTGTGGACGCTCCTCGCTCGCCAGACGGCGACCACGATCCCGGAGATGGTCCGCCGCTGGCAGCAAAACGCCCGGACCGATCGGAGCGAGGGGAAATTAGATGCTGCACTCTATCCGCTGGCGCCGTCAGAGGTTCAACATCCGGCAATGGACGAGCGCCTGCGTGGCGCAACACAAGTTCACCTGCCGCGCCGCCAGGTGGCGGATACGCTGGCGGTGCCGGATGCCGCGTCTTCTCCCGAATGGGAACGGGCGGAGCAACCCGACGAGCCAGACGAATACCAGGATGCGCTAACGCGCTGGTTGATTTCCGGCATGCTGCCCGCACAGGTGATGACGGCGTCAATGTCTGTCGACGCATGGTTGCATGGGGTAATGCGGCATGACCTGAAGGGGTTTCGGCGGGTGGTTGCACCATGCTTTGACCAGCCGGCGGTGCGCTATCGGATGCTAAACCACCTATCGCTGGCGCAGTTGTGTGAAATTTTTACTTCTGCGGGTCAACGTGCGCCTGTCAGTGCCAGTGTGCTGCGCGAACTCTGTCTGCTTCTTCCCGCGCTGCCGTTGCCCTTTATCAGCCAGGCTGTCCGTCAGGCGTTGTTGCTGGCCGGTTTACTGGAAGGATGGTTGACCCGCGCCGGGGAGGTCAACGTATCCTGGCTTATTAACCAGCTCTGCTGGCGGCTATTACGCCACGGGGATTGCACAGTGGCGCAGTTGCGCGATGCGCTCAGCGCGCCCGGTCTGCCCGCCAGCCACAGCCTGCGACATCACCTTGAATATGCAAGCCGGACGCTACCTTTAGCGGCAGAAGAACAAAACGAGATCGCCCGCGAAACATTGGATGTGCCGGGCGTTTCATCACCGCAACCCTGGCCGGGTCCTGGGCCGATGGTTATCAATAACGCGGGCATCGTGCTGCTGCAAAGCTATATCAAGCCGCTTTTTGAGCGCCTGAAACTCATTCATCAAGACCAGTTTGTCAGCGCCAGCGCACAGCGGGCGGCTACGCACTACCTGCAATACCTCATTTGCGGGCAATCCCACAGCGAAGAGCATCACCTGATGCTGAACAAAGTGTTGTGTGGACTGCCACTCGCACAGCCGCTGGAAGGCGGTATCGAGATCAACAGCAACGAGACAGAGATCGTCCACAGCCTGATTCAGGCTGTGGCGCAGTACTGGCCCGCTATTGGCAAAACATCCGTGGCGGGATTTCAGGGTAACTGGCTGGTCAGGGGCGGCACCCTGACAGAAAAAAGTGAGCACTGGGATCTGGTGGTAGAGCGACGCGCTTACGACATTCTCATCCGTCGTTCGTCGTTGTCATACACCATTGTGCGATTGCCGTGGATGGGCAAACCGATTTATGTCACCTGGCCGATTTGAGCGGCGCTGTGACGGGGTAAGCCGTGGAACGTTAATCAACGAACGAAGGGGAAGGTGAAACGATGAACTCGTACCGGGAAAACGTGCAGAGCGCCGCTGGAAATACCCTTGCGGGCCTGTACGCGCAGCAGCAGCAACTGCAATCGCAGAACTGCAGCGCGCAATACAGTTTGTACTATGCACAGGGCGCACAGCTCAATGCCTATGAGGGCCTGACGGAGGTGAAACAACAACTGCTGGCCAGCCGTTTGATAAGCGAGCAGGGGGTGGAGTGCGATAACCTGGCGACCAATCTGGACGCGTCGGCGAAGCTGGTGCAACAGGCCACCGCGACCACCGTCACCAATAGCGCCGCCACGGCGGCGGGCATTCAGGCCGCGGCGAAGGCGATTTCGACGCTGGCGGCGGAGCTGGGCAGTGCGTTAAACATTGCCGCAGCCGCTTGTTACGGCACGGATATCTACCGAAAGACGCTCGAAGCCAATAGCTTTATCCGCACGACCGCCAATCATGCGGAGTACATCACCCGGCTGGCGATGGACGCCGCCGCGGCAAGCTCCGAAGTGATTGCCACCGATCTGGTGAATCAATCCGCGCTGGCCCGTGCGGCACTGAAAACGGTGCAAGGGGCGGCCAACGCTCAGTTTACCGCACTTTCCCAGCAGGTCGTTGCCGGGCAAACCACGCTCGCAACGGCCAGCAATGCTGAGAAGCTGGCCGAAGGGGTACTGGAGGATACCGGGCGCGAAATGCGCGCCATTAACAGCGCGGTGGAGGACTGCAATCGGGCGCTTAACTTCAATCTCATCGCCAGCGTCACCGGCACATTTGACGGTATTGCCGTGAGTCTGCATCCGTATCAGCAACCTTTCACCACCTGGCCGGAAGGCGCGGGGATCCACCTGGCAAGCGACATCACTATCCCTGCCGCGAATCCTGAACATTATGTCTTTATCGCGAAAGCGGAAAATGCCGGGAGCGTGAAACTCGAGCAGATAGAGGCGCTGTTTAATACCGAGCAGACGAAATATTTCCATGCGGTGACCGCAGATGACGGCTGGCAGGTGGTGCTGCCGGTGAGCGCATCAGGGTCAGCGGTCGCGGATATTGACGGTGATTTATTGGCCGCAGGCGTCAGTTACGTGGCGGGGGTATATGTCGTGCTAAGCCTGCCTTATCAGAAATATATCAATTCATTCAATAACATCCTCTCCAGTGTTTCGCTCCCCGTCACCCTGCAGGCCCCGCTTGGCCAGGCAAAAGGCATTGCCTTTAGCCCGGACAAAAAATCGGTGCTATTCACGCTACCGCCGCTGAGTGAAGACATCACCCAACAGGAATTTCGCGTCATGTTATTGCACTCAGGGCAGCCGTTGACCGGAGGCTTTATGACGAGTGAGGACACCGATGCACAAAGTGGCGATGCGGCGATCGGTTTTTACTTCAATAAAGCGATTGCCGAACAGGTGCCGGGCGCCAATTACCGTGTGGCGCATTGCAGCAGTACGCAACTGGTTGCGGGAGGACTCGAGCGCAGCATGAAAGCGGTTATCCCGGACGACATGACCGACAACTTTGGCGCGCTGTTGGTCCCCGGTATCGAATACCTGCCGGTGGTGCTGGCGGTGCCGTCAGCCATCAACATCAACGCGAATGCCTGGAGTAGCACATTGGCGTTCGGGGCGAGGGCGGAAACGCTGATTCCGCTGGCGGGCAGTCGTGAGGATGCGCCCGTTGTCGCGAAAGCCGCCGCCGCGGCCCCCAGCACCAGTGGCGATAACAACGAACACCCCACCGAAAGTTAACCCGTAAGGAGCGCAGAAGATGAAAAGCATGAAAAATGGCATTGCCGAACAGAAGAATGCCGAGATTGACGCGCTGACAAGCCAGGTGAATAAAGCGCAATTTCGGGTTAATCAACTGACGACTGTGGTGACGTCTCTGACGGCGAAACAGGCCAATTTCGCCGCACTGTTGGCCGATGCCGACAGTAAAAAAGACGCGGCGCTGGCGAACCTGAATCAGGCTAAAACCCTGGTGGCTAACGTCGAGACGCTGCAGCGTTACTCCATTCTGGTCAGCCAGCAGACGGACAAGAGCCTGAGAAACGTCAGGGAGACGAGCAACCACATGGCGGAACTGATCGAACAGTTGATCTTTTCCGCAGACGTGGTGGAGAAACTCTCGGGATTTGTTAATCGCCAGAAGGCGGCGAACAACGTGATTCCCGATGCGCTGGTCGCCGTATTAAACCAGGCCACAAGCGATGCCAATAACGCCGTGGCATTAACCCTGACGGCGCTACAAAGCAGCTATGCCAGCGCAGCCTCGGTGGACCAGGCAGGCAGCGTGTCGGCACTGGAAGCCAGACAGGCGCAGCAGTGGCTGACCCTGTTAACGGGAACCTCTGCGGATGTTCAGGAGAGCCTCGCGCAGAAACGGGTGAATGCGGTCATTAAAAGTGTTGAGAAGGTGCTCAAAGCGCTGGGTAAAGCACAGCGGGAGAACCAAAACCTGATGTCCCAGCAAAATGAGAAGACCCAGAAATATGAAGCGCAACTGGGGCAGCTCAACAGGCCTGTCACCCTTGAGGCGTCCGCCAGCGCTGTGTCTGCGGATAATGCATCAGGTGACAGTGTCACCTCAAATGACGCGGAGAGTGTCTCAGCGCAGAGCAGGAACGAAGAACTGTCCGGGCGTGTACTGAGCCTGCAACAGGAGGCTATCCAGGCCCGGCTGGCGATGGATACCGCGCGTCAGGAGTATCGCGACTCCAGCGAAACACTGAACAATCTGACCCGCCAGGCGGATTTCTATATCGCCCAACTCAACATTGTCATTCGCAGCCAGCAGGACAACGCGCTCTATACCCTGATTCAACGCGGTTATCAGCGCGCCGTTGAACGCTATCAGTCGGCCCTGGCGGCCAGCAATATGGCAAATACCCAACTGGAGTCTGCAAAATCCGAGCTGGCCCGCGCCACGGCGTCACTCAATTCGTTAAATGCCGGGCTGGGGGCGGCAAAAGCGGCAGCCTTTGCCGCGTAACGATTCGGCAGGGGTCGCGTTTATCTGCCGGGCCGGTCTTAGGATCGCGCCCCGGCCGTGACGCGGCGTCAACGGGCCAGACGACAGATTAACGAGGTACAGAGAACATGACGTCAACCAGGCATCGCGTGATTGCCCCGGAGCACAATATTGCCGCGCTTTATCGTGAAACGGGCTGGCTAGCACAAGTCATTGAACAGGTCATTCGCTGTTATCTGCGCCAGCCAGGGCATGAAAACCACTGGCTGGAAATAGCCCCTCCGGCGCTGGAACGGCACAGCAGCGTCTACGCTGATTTAGTGCTGCACTGGGAGCTGAATGTTTTCGAGCGGCTGGCGCTGGCGCTGACACTGGCACCCGCTATTCGCCCCGACGCGCTGGACCGGCTGTTTGGGCTTAATCAGCATACCGATCGCGGGTTCAGTGAATTTGGCGGGGTGACGGATAAAGCGTTCAGCGGGTTTGTGCCTACCGGGCAGACGCTTAACTTTTTGTTAGCGGGAAACGACCCGGCCTGGCGGCTTGAGACCATGCATATTCTCTCGCCCCGACACCGTTTTATGGCCGAGCAGGTCACGACACTGATGCCTGCCGACCCGGCGTTACCCGCGTGGGCCGGGGTCTATCGCCTGAATGAACCGTGGCTGACATTTCTCATCACCGGCCAGCATCCGCGCCCGGAGATGAGCATGGACTTTCCCGCTCACCCTCTGGAGACGCCGCTACAGTGGAATGAGCTGGTGTTAGATGATCGGGTGATGGCGAAAGTCGACGAGATCCGCGCCTGGCTTACCTACGGCGATATCCTGATGCAAGACTGGCAACTGGATCGGAAAGTGAAACCGGGCTATCGCGCGCTCTTCTATGGCCCACCAGGGACCGGGAAAACGCTCACTGCCGCATTGCTGGCAAAGGTGAGTGAACGCGAGGTCTACCGGGTGGATTTGGCGATGGTGGTCTCAAAGTACATTGGCGAAACGGAGAAAAACCTCTCCCGTGTCTTTGACGCCGCGAGCTATAAAGACTGGATCCTCTTTTTTGATGAGGCAGACGCCCTGTTCGGCAAGCGTACCGCCACGCAATCCTCAAACGACCGCCATGCCAACCAGCTAACAGGTTATCTGTTGCAGCGCATCGAAGATTTCCCCGGCACGGTGATTCTGGCCACCAACCTTAAAGCCAATATGGATGAGGCCTTTACCCGCCGCTTCCAGAACATGGTCGAGTTTACCTTACCCGGCCCTGATGAACGTTTACTGCTCTGGCAGCAGGCGTTTGAGGAGGTGTGTGAATTAGGCGATGACATTGATTTGGTGCAAATTGCCGATGATTTTGAACTCTCCGGGGGGCAAATCATCAACGTCTTGCGCCAGTGCGCGCTACAGGCCATCAGCCATGACCAGCGTGTGGTGTACCGCGATGAATTGATCGGCGGTATTCGTCAGGAGTTTCATAAAGAGAACAAAACGATGCGTTTTTCGTCTTCTGGCGCATCGCCGTTTTCGCCGCCGCAAGAGCCCTAAACCATGGCAAAGTACACGCAACGTCGCGCAGACGCCTCGGGAAAGCCGCACCAGCAGGCGGCACAACATCCGGTGCGCCCCGCGTTACAGGATAATCGTTCATCGGCAAAAACGGGCATTCCCGGCAAATTAAAAACCGGCATGGAGGGGGTATCCGGCATGTCGCTGGACCATGTACGGGTGCATTACAACTCGGGCAAACCCGAGCAGTATGGCGCCCACGCCTATGCGCAGGGGAGCGATGTTCACCTGGCGCCGGGTCAGGAACACCATCTACCCCATGAACTGGGGCATGTTGTGCAGCAGGCGCAAGGACGGGTGAGTGCGACACGCCAGATGAAGGGCGAGGCGCTAAATGATGATCCAGGGCTGGAGGCCGAGGCAACACAACTGGGTAAACAGGCACAGGCCTCCGGCAGCGTCCGTCATCTCGCTGACAACCGGACGCCTGCGGGCTCCGGCGCGATACAGCGTTATGCATGGCAGGGCGAGAACGCCGTGATGCAGCGTAGCGTGGTGTCCGATTTTACGTGGTCGCTTCTGAATTCACAGTTCAAAACGCTTGGGCTTAATGGTCTGTTGACGCTTGCCGATACGGGAACACTCTATCTATTGACCCGTCTTGAAACCTTTACCCAAATTGTGGGCAAAGTGACGACCTTCGCCAATGCGTTGACTATCGCTATCAATATCTGGGATGCCATTCCCGCGCCCGTCAAAACCGGGATTTTGTTTCTCACCGGGAAAGTGGCGACCTATTTACCGAACGAGACGATAGTGAATTACAGCCACACGCTACTGGTCGCCGCCGATGGCGACGGAGCCGTGGGGCGATTGCGTACGGTACTGGACTATCTGCAAATGATTATTCAGGCAGTTAAAAACCCGGTCACCAGCGTTTTTAACTTAGGGAAACATATTTATTCCACGTGGTGGGGCGGCGAAAAGACAGAATCCACCCACGAAGACAAAAAAGCCGCCACCCCAGAGGAGCGCAAGAAAGATCTCGCCAGTATCGATTTGCATATCATCTGGCTGAAAGTGGGCTCGATTGGCCTGAAAAACACCCAGAAAAAAGAAGAGGATAAAGACGAACAAAAAGGCGGTTTGCATGCCACCTTCGCGCTGGGATATCGCCTGTTTGATTACCAGGGCAGCTATGGTGAGGACGGTAAGCTGACATTAATTTTGCCCTGGGAAGGCGGCGCGATTTTACAAGCCAGAGAACCGATATCACTGATTAATGAGATTGTATTTGGCGGTGATTTTTTTGTTGTACGTCAATTGCATATGACGTCGCTGAGCGTCAGTAATGAGGGTCTGGATGAACTGGCCTTTTCGTTGCAGGAATTTTCTCTTGGTAACGGTACCGTATCCGCAACGAACGTTACGGCGGAATATAAAAAAGCGCAGGGGGCGATTTTCGAGGCGCAAAAAGCCGGGCTTAAGATTTATGACTGGGAAGCGGATGCGCATCTTAAACTGAATCTGGCCGCCGATGGGACGTTTGAACAGGGGAGTATGACAAATTTTAAAGAGAGCGCAGGCCTGGTCACAATAGAAAAGGCGCAGTTGAGTAACAACGATGGCTTTATGCTGGAGAATGCCCGGCTCAATCTCGAAAAACTTACTCAACTGGATATTAAAGCAACAATCGCGCAGTTGCAGATCAAGGAAGGATTGGTAAAAGGCAGCGGAGATATTACGGGGCAAAATATTCGTCTGCTGGGTGAAAAGATCATACTTGAACACATAAAAGGCGAAGCCACAGCAGAGCCCGGTCATTGGTCTGCTAGTGTTGATGCGACGTTAAAAATGCTCTTCTCTGAGGTTAATGCACAGGGAAGCGCGAAAATAAGTTATGACAGCAAAGAGAAAATAACGCATATCGAAATTTATGATGGGCAGATTACGGCCAATTATGACGCGTTTAGCTTTGCCGCGACTGATTTAGGTTATAGCCACGATCAGAAACTTTTTTCGATGAAATCAGCAAAACTGCTTATTAAATCCATTGGTGTTGAAGGCAGCGTTAGCAATGTCACCATTGACGAAAATGGAATTAGCTTTGCCACCGCTATTGTGAAAGGACCGGATAAGATCACGTTATTCGACGGGTTTACGCTGGATCAATTGCAACTACTGATTAAGCAAAACGGTGAATCCATGACGCTTTCCAGTAATGCAACGCTCGAGCGGGCAAAAGTCAAAGGGAAAGCGAAACAGTTAGAAATTGGTTTTGATGCTGACGGATTTAAAGGATCGCTCGCATCGGCTGATGTCTCGACGTCGCTATTTGGTCTGGATATTCAGAATGGGCAGGTCGATAAAGACGGGTTTTCCGTGGAGAGCGCAACACTTAAGCTACTACCTGCCAGCGAGAACAGTAATGGCAAGGAAATGACCGATTTTGTTCCCGATTTTAATAGTGGATTGATGGATTTTCTTCCCTTCGGCTCCGTGGCTTTCAAAGTGGAAGGGGTTAACCTGAATAAAACAGGCTTAACCATCAGATCATTCAAACCGAAGCTGGATGAGATACGGTTTTCCGCATTTGGGGCTAGCGCCCGGCTAAATCTTGAACAGATGTTTGGTGAGATTGGCTATAAAAAATCACTTTCGCTACAGGAGCTCGCGGTCGGTTTGCCGCTGCATGTTTCCATGATATTCCCCGTATTCCCTGGCCTTGAGGTTTATGGCTCCCTGGGCGCAGATGCGAATCTGGACATTGATATTCTGCTCAATGCCAAAGGTCAGGAGGGGGTCTGGTCGGTAGGCGATCATGCGAAATTTAGCGGTGCTATTTTGCTGCGCGCCGAGCTGGGGGCGAATATCGGCTCACAGGTTATCGCCGCGCTGAGTGCCGGTTTCTTTGCACAAGGGAAGGCCATGTTACACAGTAACGCGGGTTTGCAGGGAGCCGCGAAATTTAATCGCAAAAAACGGACATTCGATGCCATTAAACCGTTAATTATTGACTACAGTTTTAAGCCGGAAGCCGTTGCCTCTATCGGCGTGGTTATTAAAGCCAAAGCACTTTATTTCATTAACAAAACCCTGTTTGAATATACGGCTGCCGAGTGGCGGATGGGGAATTACGAGTTGACCGGAAAAATTGGCGACAATAACGATAAGATGGTCCCTGAGACACCGGAACATCTGGGTATTGAAGACAATAAACTCAATTCGCCAGACTATCGGGAAATCAAAGGTGAAGAGGAGCAATCCTTATTAAAAAGCAACCGCACAATAGGCGGTAGCGGCGATATCCGCAAAGCAATGCTCAATCGTGAAAGAGAAGAGGTGGAACTGCTATTAAAAGCATTAAAACAAGAGAGTATTGTTGCCGCCAAAAAGCGTGCAGCCATCAAAGAAAAATATATCAAGTTAATGAGCCGGAAAGTTATCTATTTCAATACCCTTCACGAAGGCATGAACAGTACAGATGTCAATCAACGGCTGTTGGAATTTAATGAAAAATTTGGCCTTGAATTATTAAAAGAGCAATATGAAGCCCTAGTATATAAAGAAGAACAATTGACAAAAGATATTCAAATTAATATCGGTAAAATGGAAAAACTGGCAAAGATAAATCCCGCTATCCTGGAAGAGAATGGACTGGCATTTCCACTGGCCAAAGTGGAAGAAAGTAAAAATCAGGCCCAAAAACTGCATTTTCCTGATACACAGGCGCTTGAACAATCACTTGAGATGGCCAGTGAGACGCTGGAGGCGGCAATTGAGCAAGACAATATCGTGATGGCAGGTCTTGCCGGGGTAATGAGCCCTGCTGACTTTATATCCTATTCAACCACCAGTGGATTATTTGGTAAGACCGTCCGTAAAAATATCCAAAGTGTCGATAACGCGCTTGCAGCCTTCCATAACGATAAATCCGAAGCGAACCTGAAATTACTGGCACAGGCTATCAAAAACTATCTGACAACCAACCCGGAAAGTGGCAGGGGGCCGGTGGTGAAAGTATTACAAGAACAGGTACGAGCGGCGCTTAAGACGTTCCATTAACACCATAAACGGGCAGACCGACGCGCAGGCCTGCCCGTAGAAAACGCTACACCAGGCCGGTGGACTTGAGGACCGCGTGCAGGTGCTCTTTGTCTTCGCCTGCCAGTGGGCGCAGAGGAAAAGGCAGACAGGAAGGGCCGACCACGCCCATGATTTCCGCCGCCGCCGCCATCACTCGCAGGCTGCGGTGAATACGAAACAGTTGCCATAGCGGTTCTAGCTGGTCGGACAGTTCGCCTGCAAGCCGATGATTCCCCGCCCGCGCGGCGCGGGTGAGGGCCAGGCTTACCTGTGGGAAAAGCCCGCCAATCACCGAATACCAGACATCACACCCGGCCGCGAAGCCAGTTGCGGCCTGCCAGTCGCCGCTGATCCCAATGGTGACGGACGCAGGAATGCGTGCGCGTAAATCGTCAAGGCGCTCTTTGCCTTTCGTGGGATCGGTAGAGACCGCAGAAAGCTTGATTGAAGAGACGGCGGGAAGCGCGGCAATCTCAACGAGTAAGTCATCCGTAAAGGCAAAACCGGTGGTCGCCGGGTTATCGTAGAGACACAGCGGCACAGAAAGGTGGCGGGTGACGGTTTCGTAGAGTGTATAAACCTCTTCCGCATTAAGCTGTTGATAGGAGACCGGGGCCATCATAACGGCCTTCACCCCGGCGCGCTGTGCGTCTTCGGCAATCGCCAGCACATCGTCCAGGCGGATCGCGCCGATGCTCACCAGCACCGGAATCCCTTCGGCGTGCTGCACGGCCAGCTCTGCCACGCGGCGACGCTCATCGCGCGTGAGGTAGGCATAGCTGCCTGTCGAACCTACTGCGCCGATGGAGTCCACGCCCGCTGCGACAAGGTTAGTAATCAGATGAACAAACGCGGCTTCATCCACGTTGTTGTTGGTAATAGGGGTGAGTGGAAAGGCACTCAGACCTCTTAGCATACTGCTCCTCCTGCCGTGAAAAAGGCACTTATACCAGGGCATAAGTGCTCAGATAAACCGGTTAACGTGCAAACCTGCGTGATCCTGCCACGCAAACAATGACCCCCATAGTGACCAGGATCATCATGACGCTGACGGACTCTTGTAAAAACGTCGCTGCCAGCGCCAGTGCAAAAAAGGGTTGCAGGAGCTGTAGCTGCCCGACTGCGGCGATGCCCCCTTGCGCCAGCCCTTTATACCAGAACACAAAACCAATCAGCATGCTGAACAATGAGACATAACCCAATGAAAACCATGCGGGTTCGCTGATCCCTGAAAAGCTGGCCGGGCGGGTTAACACGGCAACGGTTAACATTAACGGCAGCGCAATGATGAGCGCCCAACTGATCACCTGCCAGCCGCCGAGTACCCGCGTTAAGCGGGCACCTTCAGCATAGCCCAGGCCGCAGACAACCACCGCCGCCAGCATCAGTAAATCGCCCACCGCCGAAACGGCAATGTCCTGACTTAACGCAAACCCGGTCACCAGTAAACTGCCCAGACCTGAAAAAATCCAGAAGGCCGGACGTGGCCTTTCACCGCCGCGCAGGACACCGAAAATGGCGGTAGCGAGCGGCAGCAGACCGAGGAACACGATGGAGTGCGCCGAGGTTACATGTTGCAGGGCAAAGGCGGTAAGCAGAGGAAAGCCAACCACCACGCCAAGTGCGACCACCATCAGAGAGAGAACCTGGGCGCCGTTCGGGCGTTTTCCCCGCAGGGTGATGACCAGAAGTAAGGCCAGCAGACCGGCGATAGAGGCGCGGGCAACGGTGAGAAACAGGGGATCGAAATCCAGTACCGCGGCGCGGGTGGCCGGAAGCGAACCGCTAAAAATGATCATACCGACAAAGCCATTTATCCAGCCGCTCAGGGGCGGGTTGTCTTGCTTCTCTTGCACAGTGCACCTCAATGTAGCGTTATTATTATCTGAACCTGTTTGACAGTACTGAGCATACGGCCGAGAATTCATGACAATCAAATTATTGTCATGGATACAATCGTGAAAGCACGCTACAATAGCCTCGTTGACGAGTTTGCCAGGGCCATCACATCCGGTGAACTGGTAGCCGGAACACGGTTACCGACCCACCGCGTTTTGTCGGCGCAGCACCATATTTCGCTGGTCACGGCGACCCGCGTCTATGCGGAACTGGAGGCAATGGGGCTGGTCAGCGGTGAGACGGGGCGCGGGACGTTCGTCAGAGAGATCATGCTGCCGCGCGGACAGGGTATCGATCGTCATGCCATCGCCTCCGATGTGATTGATCTGAGCTTTAACTACCCGGCGCTGCCCGAACAGGCGGAGTTACTGAGAACCGCGCTGCGCCAGCTTTCGGTCAGCGGTGATATTGAATCGCTGCTGCGCTATCAGCCGCACGGGGGGAAAACCAGCGAACGTAGCGTGTTTGCTGATTATCTGGCGCAGTTCGGGGTAAAGACGGCTCCTGAGAATCTGATGATTGTCAACGGGACGCAGCACGGGCTGGCGGTCGCGGTGATGGGGTTGCTTAAACCCGGCGATGTGGTCGCGGTTGACGCGCTGACCTACCCCGGCTTTAAGGTGCTGGCCGAACAGTTTCATCTGGAACTGGTGGCGGTACCGGCCTGCGGGGAGGCGATGGATCCTGAGGCATTGCGTAAGCTGTGCAAAAAGCGTCGGGTGAAAGCCATTTACACCATGCCCACGCTGCATAATCCTCTGGGGTGGGTGGCAAATGATGCGTTTCGCCGAGAAATAGCCGCTATCGCCTGCGAACACGATCTGCTGATTATCGAAGATGCCACCTATGTCTGGCTGGTGGATAGCCCGCCGCTGCCCATCCACCACTACGCGCCTGAAAGAACCCTCTATCTGGCCGGTTTTTCGAAAAACGTGGCCTCCGGGCTGCGCGTGGGGATGGTGGTCGCGCCCGCGGATAAAAAGCAGGGTATTGAACGTGCCATAAGGGCAACCACATGGAATACGCCCGCCCTGATGACGGCGATTGTCTGCGGTTGGGTACTGGATGGCACAGTGGCGCGGCTGGAGCAGTTAAAAAGGGAGGATGCCCGCTACCGGCAGGCCGTGGCGCGCGAGTATCTGGCGCCGCTGCACTGCGTAAGCCATCCGTCTTCTTATTTTGTCTGGCTACCGTTACAGGAAGAGGTGCGCGCGGATCGTGTGGTCAGCGCGTTACTTAAAGAGAACATTTCACTGACCACCGCAGAACCGTTCAGTACTTCCATTCACACACCGCACGCGCTGCGCATGGCTATTGGCTCGGTGGATATCGATACCCTGAAAAGTGCTGCCCGCAAAGTCAGAGAAACCATTGAGTATTTCAACGCCCGGTAGCCTCTTACGTCACGCTACGCCTTAGCGGAAAAAGCGAGCAGGGGTTTGCGCATCCTGCCCGGCGTTTTATACAACGCGATGGCCTCTTGCCAGTGAGCCAGCGGAAAGAGGCTGGCCTCATTGATCCGGCTTTGGCGCAGTAACGTCCAGAGTTCAGCAAACAGCGCCTGCCACTGCGCCGCTGAGACAGCATCCAGAACGTTGCGAATATGGAACCACTGGGTCGGTGGATGGTGGGGAAGAACGCGATAAGGCTGGCCGGAAAGCAGGCCATAGCTGACAAACAGCGCCGTTTTGCGCATGGATGAGAGCAGTAAGTCGGCAAGTTTTCCGCCGGTGGCGTCATACACAATATCTGTCGTTTGCGCCAGGGTCTCGATTTCCGCGGTGCGCGTCTCCTCAAGCGGGCGAATGCCGCATTCAGCCAGCTTTTGCCGATGAACGGGCGAGCGATGAACGCCCGTGACGCTCAGCGCACCACGCTTGAGCGCCCACTGGCCGAGCAGCGCGGCGCAATCCGACCCGGCGGCGGTAATCAGCACATGTTTTCCCGCTGGCGGGTAGAGATTAAGCATTAACAGTGCGGCAAGCGGGTTGATGTACGCCCTGGCCGCCAGCGTATCGCTGATATCGTCCGGTACCGGCACGGTAAAGGCTGCCGGGCAGTCAACCAGGCGTTGCCAGGTGCCCTGTCCGCGCAGCGGCAACACCCGTTTTCCCAGCAGATGGGCGGCTTGCGGTGGTGCCTGAATAACGGTGCCCACACCTTCATAACCGGCAATGGCGGGCAGGGTGATCCGGTGGCGATATGCGCCGGTGATGGGGATCAGGTCGGAGGCATTGACCGGGGAAAGCGCCATTGCGACCCGCACCCTGTCAGCCGTCAGTTCCTCTGTCTTTACCCTTTGCAGTGACAGCACCGCTTCTGGCGCCCCAAAGGTGCGATAGATAAGGGCGGTGTTATCACTCATGGGTGTGGTTCGCGGATGATCAATTTGCCGCGTACCAGCAGCATAAAGGTTTTCACCATCAGTAGCCCAATCACCAGATTACAGGCGAAAAACAGCGGGAAGGCGATCCAGTGCAGTGCGCCGTCGGGAGAACCGTGCCCCAGTTTCAGGGTCGTGGTCGCCAGCGATGCCACGCCGAACGAGAAGCTCCAGAAAGAGGGATTAAACGGCTGCGCGCTGTACCAGGGGATGAGGCGAATCATATACAGCGTTTGCAGCAGACCATAACCAAAGAGCAGTTTGGCAAAGACATCCGCCTGACCGCCGTTCAGCATCAGCCAGGCACTACAGGCAACGAACGCCGGGGCCATCTGAATGCCGAGCGAGGTGCGAACCGCAGGCGACATCTCTTCCAGATTACGCATGCGACTCAGAATGGCCGGTTCGAGACTCAGCCAGGAGAAAACGCCGGCGCCTAAAAAGAGCAGGCCGACATCGGTAAAGCCCAGCGCGCTACAGGCCATGGCGCTGATAAAATTGTTCGCCACGCCAGGCAGGTACAGCCCCGGCGTGGTGGCCTCTTTCGGGTGCGTGCCGCGCCATAATCCGGCGGTTTGCCAGGCGGAATAGGTTAACTGGGCGGTAACGGCAACCAGAAACAGGATCAGGGCAAGCGTATAAGACCAGGGGGTCAGGCCAATGGCGACCAGCATACTGGTGGCAGGCGCAAGGCTGACAAAACTGCTTTTCAGCGGATGGCCGATCTCCTCACGCAGGGTACCTGTATGGCGTATCAGACGGGTGATGAACGCAAACATCAACAGCGCCCAGATAAGAATAGCGAGAATGACCAGCACATCGGCAGGCAAGGTGGTGACAGGCCAGATAGTGGCGGCAAATCGCCAGGAGAAACCCAGGCCGATAATGCCCAGTACCATGCCAAAATAACCGGCGGGAAGGTTAATGCGCGTTTTGTTCATCTGTTTTTGCTTGTATGGTCGTGCGAAGCTGGAAGTGTATAGCGTTGCAGGCAGGGCGTAAACGGCAGCAGGAAGCAGGCGGGCTAAAAGTGAGCAGGCGCGCGGCCTGCTCAGGGGAACGGCTTTTAACGTGACGGTGTCACGTGTTTTTACCCTAAACGAAGGTGCGTATCGCTATGGACGCCTGAACAGGACGATAGAGCGGCCCTCCAGTTCAAAATCCATCTCTTTGGTGATAACCAGCCCACGTTTGGCGTTTTCTGCGGTGGAAATCTCCAGCACCCAGCCACCTTCGCCAAACTGCGGAATACGAAACGGCACATTACCTTCAAACGGGTTAATGAGCATCAGAACATCGTGCCAGATACCTTTTTCCGTTTGCAGGTCCGGGCGACCGATATAGACACCGAGCGTCGAGCCCTCATCCCACTGTTCCGGCTGCTGGAAACCGCCCCCGGCGTTAAACCACTCGATCACCATGCCATCGCGCCAGTTTTCACGGCGCAGAAGCGGCTGGTCGGCGCGAAGTTTGATGACGTGGCGGGTAAACTCATGCAGTGTTCTGGCCGTTTCCGGCAGGTTATCCCAGTGCACCCACGAGATTTCACTGTCCTGACAGTAGCCGTTATTGTTCCCTAACTGGCTGCGGCCAAACTCGTCGCCCGCAAGCAGCATGGGCGTGCCGTGTGAGAAGAACAGTGTGGCAAGGAAGTTACGTTTCTGCCGCTCGCGCACGGCGTTAATGCCTTCATCCTCTGTTGGACCTTCCGCGCCATAGTTGCAGGAGCGGTTATCGTTGTGGCCGTCTTTATTGTCTTCGCCGTTGGCTTCGTTGTGCTTGTCGTTGTATGACACCAGATCGTTAAGTGTGAAGCCGTCATGGGCGGTAATAAAGTTAACGCTGGCCCACGGGCGACGTCCGCGCAGATCGTACAGGTCGCCGGAGCCCAGCAGGCGGGCGGCGAAATCGCTGGAGACATTATCGCCATGCCAGTATTCACGCACCGTGTCGCGATATTTATCATTCCACTCGGCCCAGCCTGGCGGGAACCCACCTACCTGATAGCCGCCCGGACCGATATCCCAGGGTTCGCCAATCAATTTCAGTCGTGACAGCAAAGGGTCCTGCATCATGGCGTCAAAAAAGCCGCCGCGCTGGTCGAAGCCTTCCGGTTCACGTCCCAGAATGGTCCCCAGGTCAAAGCGAAAGCCGTCGATATGCATCGACTCTGCCCAGTAACGCAGCGAATCCATCACCATTTGTAGCACCCGTGGATGCGAGGTGTTCACCGTATTACCCGTACCGGTATCGTTAATGTAATAGCGATGCTGCTCAGGCAAGGTACGGTAGTAGGAGAAATTATCGATCCCCTTAAACGAGAGCGTCGGGCCCAGTTCGTTGCCTTCCGCCGTGTGGTTATAGACCACATCGAGGATCACTTCGATACCGGCATCATGAAAGGCGCGGACCATATCGCGCACGCCCTGAATGCCTTTCGGACCGTAATAACGCGAAGCCGGGGCAAAGAAGCCCAGGGTGTTATAGCCCCAGAAATTTTTCAGCCCCTTGTCCAGAAGGTGCTGATCATCCGGAAACCAGTGGATAGGCAGCAGTTCAACCGAGGTAATGCCGAGATTTTTGATGTAATCCACCGTCGCCTTGTGGCCCATGCCTTCAAAGGTGCCGCGCAGCTCCTGCGGCAAGGCGGAGTTGAGCTGGGTAAAGCCCTTCACGTGCGTTTCATAGATAACCGCACTGGACCAGGGAATGACCGGGCGATGTTGGTCCTGCCAGTCAAATTCATTCGGGTCGATCACCCGGCATTTGGGCATATAGGGGCCGCTGTCGCGGGTATCAAACGTCAGATCTTTATCTTCATGTAACAGGTCGTAGGCAAAGTGCGATTCATTCCACTCCACATTGCCAACCAGTTCGCGGGCGTACGGGTCAACCAGCAGTTTATGCGGGTTAAAACGGTGACCATTTTCCGGGTCGTAAGGCCCGTGGACGCGAAACCCATACAGTGCGCCGGGTTTCAGCCCGGGAACGTAGCCGTGCCAGATTTCATGGGTGTACTCCGGCAGATCGAGCCTTGCAATCTCCTGTTTGCCATCGGGAGCATAGAGACACAGCTCAACGCGCTGCGCGTGGGCGGAAAAGAGCGCGAAGTTGACGCCCTCACCATCGTAATTAGCGCCGAGCTGGTGATAATTTCCTGCCGTAATGGTAAATGACTTTCCGTCTGACATTTTTTCCTTCTCCCGCGAATTAAGATTTTGTCATAAATACAAAAGGTTAAAATGAACTATACAAAACACGTACGGGCAGACTGCCATCACCTGACGCCAGGTTAACGCCGTCGTTCAGGTCTTCTTCTTTTCCGGTAAACAGATCCCGATAGCGCCGTCCTGCAAGCGCATCCGGCAGCGTGACCGATGTCTCCAACCCTGGCGGGTAGAGCCGGTCTGGGTGAGCGGCCAGCGAATCGAAGACCAGGCGCGGGACAATAACAACCAGCGCCTCCTTGCCAGTGGTACGGGCAAAGGCGATAACATTTTTCGCCTGTGACCCTGACGCTGAAAGCGGCAGATAGTCACCCGTGCGAAACAGCCGCGGTTTTTGCTGGCGGAAACGGGCAAGGAGTGCGATGGCCTGCTGTTTCGTCCTGCCGCTAAACCAGGCGTCTTTGTCGGTAGTGAGCGGCTTTTCCTCATCGTCAAGCGCGCTGGCCAGCGCAAAGAAATCCGGTTCGCGGCGATTATCGGGATCCACAAGGCTAAAGTTGAAGGCCTCGCTCCCCTGATAAATATCCGGTACACCGGGCGCAGTAAGCTTAATTATTGCCTGGGTCAGGCTGTTCACCAGTCCGGTGCGAATAAAAGGTTGCAGGGAGCGGTGGAAATCGACCAGAAACGGCTGGTTTTCCGCCGAGAGCAGATGAGTGACATAGCCGAGCACCGCCTGTTCGTAGGCGTCATTGGTGTCACCCCAGCTTGTACGCAGTTTCTCCTCGCGCAGCGCTTTTTCCACATAGGGGAGAAAGCGGGCTTCGAGGGCTTTGAGGCCTTTATGATCGTCCGGGCGTAATGTAACGGGCCAGGCGCCGGCCAGCGCCTGATAGATCATCCATTTGCTGCCGGAGCGCGGGGCGGCGCCGTCATCTATCAGCACCACTTTGGACTTGTTCATTTCGCGCCAACGAACAACGCACTGCGCCCAGTGTTCGGGCGCTTCGGTGAGGGTATAGAGCCGGGCGCGGGTATCCTCACCCCGTTTGGTGTCATGGGTGGAGGTGGTCGACAGGGCATCCGGCTGTCGCTCGCGGCGGGTTTGCATTGCCTCATGGAACGCGGCCAGCGCGTACGGTCGCGGTAGCGGTTCAGAGCCCACTTCATTGAGCGCCAGCGCCATGTGCTGACGGAAAAAGAGGGTATCTTCCACCGATTTCGCCATCAGAGGCCCGGTCAGTTGCTGAAAGCGGGTGCGGAAGGTGAGCACATTATGAGCGGTGCTCTCCTTCACCTCGCCAACAAGAATCCGTTGCAGGAAATCCAGCGCCTCAGGATCCGGCAGGGTACCGAGCGCTCTCACCGAGTCGGCCACCTTTTGCAGCAGAGCATGGTCCGCCGGGGGCAGCCCACTGTCGGTGCCGTAGGTACGGTAGACGGGGAAGGCGACCAGCAATTCGCGCAGGGCCGTACTGAGGGCGGTTTCATCGAGCGCGACACCTTCCGCCGTGGCAATCTCCAGGCTGAGCCTGAGCAGGGTGTTGAATTCCCCTTCAAAATTGCGCCCCGACATCAGCAGCTTCGCGGCCCGCAGTTCGTTTGCCATATCAACCGTTCTGCCCAGCACCGCTTCGTAGGTCTGGCTCAGGGTCTCCATATTGTCGCCATCGACCAGTGCGTCGGATAACGCGGCGATAAATTCATAACCGGTGGTCCCGGAGATGGGCCAGTCCTGGGGTAGCTGTTCGCCTTCACCCAGGATCTTCTCCACGGTGATATAGCAGTCCGGCCCGGCCTGTTGGCGCAAATGGTCAAGGTAGCCTTTCGGGTCTGCCAGTCCGTCAATATGGTCGACCCGCAGCCCGTCAACAACGCCGCTATGCACCAGTTCGAGGATCAGCCGGTGGGTGTCATCAAAGACGGTTTTATCTTCAACGCGTACCCCCACCAGACCGGTTATCTCGAAAAAGCGGCGGTAGGAGAGCGAATGGGGCGCGTCACGCCAGCAGGTGAGTCGCCAGGGTTGCCGCTCATGCAACGCGCTGATGGCTGATTTATCCGTCAGGTTCAATATCGCGGCGGGGTCGTCCTGCCAGCTTTCCGGCGTCAATGGGTAAAAACTGTCGTAATAGGCAAAGGCGGGATGTCCGGTTTCCGGGTCCGGCTGCACGCGGATCTCATCACGCGCCAGCACATTTTCAAAGGTATCGCCCAGAAAAGGCAGTGTCAGCGGGCGCGTCCAGTCGATATCAAAATGGTGGGCGTAACGGCTCTGTGGACCGTGTTCGATAACATCGCGCCACCAGCGGTTTTCCAGCGATGCCGCCATATGGTTTGGCACAATGTCGAGGATCAGACCCAGCCCGGCCTCTTTGAGCGCGTTGACCATGCGGTCAAACCCCTTGCGCCCGCCAATGGCCGGATCGATTTCATTGGCGTCTGTTACGTCATAACCGTGGGTGGACCCTGTGGTGGCGGTAAAAACCGGCGAGGCATACAGGTGGCTCATGCCGAGGCGTTTAAGATAGGGCACCAGTGCCGCAGCGCGATCAAAGGTCATGCCGTTACGAAACTGAATACGGTAGGTTGCCGTTGGAATGGTCATTGCGCATCTCCTGACGCGAGGCGAACCACAATCGAGTGTGGAGGCAGTTCGGTTGTCATAGCGGGGCGGGCAAACAGCGTTTTGCCAGGAAGCTCGGGAGCGGGTCGGGCCTGTTCGCCGAGATTGAGCGCCATCGATAACGTGCCGCCAGGGAACGTCCAGCGTACGGCGAGATAGCCGGGCGCGGTATCCACGACCGTACCGTTATGTCCCGTCGCGTGGGCGAGTAACGGCACAATGTACTGCTGACGCAGCAACAGCAGTTCACGGGTTAAAGACAACCATGCTTTACCTTCCGCGCTTTGCTGCGCCTGCCAGTTGAGTTTCGACATCGTGAAGGTGCGTTCGTCATTGGGATCGGGGACATCGACACCGTCATAGCCGGAGTGGCCGGCAAACTCGTTTGCGCGGCCTTCGCGTACAGCGCGAGCGAGATCGCCATGGAAATCGGTAAAGAACAGGAAAGGCCGCGTCTCGCCATACTCTTCACCCATAAAGATCAGCGGAATGTGCGGTGAGAGCAGCAGGGCAGCAAGCAGACACTGGCTGCGTTCCGGCCCGGCGAGGCTAATCAGCCGTTCACCTAAAGCGCGGTTACCCACCTGATCGTGGTTCTGGATAAAATCGACAAAGGCGGTGAGTGGCTGGTTTCGGCTGTCCACACCGCGCGGTTCGCCGCTGTGCGGGGAGACTTCACCCTGATAGGCAAACCCTTCGGCGAGCGCCCTGGCAACCCATTGTTTAGGGGTGTTTGCGAAATCCTGGTAATACGCGTGGGTTTCGCCCGTCGCCAGCACATGCACCGCATTGTGGAGGTCGTCGTTCCATTCACCGGTAAAAAGCGGGACGGAACCGTCTTCCTCGCGCGGGTGCAGGTCGGTGATGTTACGGCTGTCTTCTGTTGTGAGATGAACGGGACGGTCGGTTACCTGTTGACGAATGCGCTGCGCGATCTCAGTGAGAATGTGTTTTTCGGATTTATCCTTAATCTGATCGATGGCATCGAAGCGCAATCCATCAAGGCGAAACTCGGTCAACCAGTAGAGCGGCGCTTCCGCGATATAGCGACGGGCCGCATCCACATCATAAGCAATCCCCGCCCCCCAGGGGGTGGAACGGGAGGTATCGAAGAAGTCGGGTGACAGCAAGGAGAGATAATTGCCTTCCGGGCCAAAGTGGTTGAGCACAATATCAAGCACCACAGAAAGCCCAAGACCGTGGGCGGCGTCGACAAAAGCGCGGAAATCGTCCGGCGTGCCGTAAGCGGAATGCGGTGCGTAGAGCAGTACGCCATCGTAGCCCCATCCCCGGTTGCCGCCAAATTGCGACAAGGGCATCACTTCAATTTGGGTAATTCCCAGTTCGGCAAGATAAGGCAGTTTCCTGATGGCTGCCTGGAGGGTGCCTTCCGGGGTAAATGTGCCGATATGTAGTTCGTATACAACGGTTTCTTCCCACGGACGCCCCTGCCACTGCGGGTGCTGCCAGCGGTACTGCGTGGGGTCAATGACCAGCGACGGACCATTGACATCCGCTTTCTGTGCGCGAGAGGCCGGGTCGGGAATCGTCATACCATCGTTAAGAACATATTGATATTCCGTGCCGGGCGCGACGTTTTCAACGGTAAGTTCAAACCAGCCCTCGTCGCACGGACGCATCTCCAGGTCTTTACCTGCAAGCCGTAGGGTGATGCCGGGTTGACCGGATGCCCAGAGACGAAACCGGACGGTACCGTTCCCAAGCCATTCGGCACCCCAGCTTTTATGAAATGATGTTGACTCCATTCAGTTACCTCGTTTAATGCAAAAGCGATCAATGGCCGAAAAGTGCCTTAAGAACGCGACACCTCAATGCATACGAAGGTGATCATAGACGATAATGGGAAAAGTGATGTGACAGTGTCACTTATGAAATGTGCAGAATGGGCGCAATTCTGGCGGGTGATGGGCGAGCGTGTCTCATTGTTTAAGCGATACGCCAGGGCGTTCGTCATTTGCCGGAATTAACCGGTTAAGGCGATTTTTTATCGCGCAAAATCATGCGTTTTCATTGTAATCTGCCCTGCGGAGTTCGAGGGTGAAGTCGTGGTAATCGCTAAGGCACCAGGTACAGGTATGTTCCACGGGAATATCGTTATGGCTGTAACCTGTACGGGTGATCAATAAAAGGGGGGTTTTTTGTTGAACGCCAAGATAATGTGCCAGCCTGTCATCAGCCGCGACGGCGGCAAAACGCTGATTCGCGCGAAGTACCGGCATACCTTTTTGTTCCAGGTAGCGGTAAAGCGATTCAGGCAGATCGGTTATTTTTTCCAGCAACTGGGCAGGTAACAGCGCCGTTTGCACGGAGATGGCAATGCCATTGATTTTGCGTACTCGGGTCAGCTCAACCACTTCGTTCTGCCCTGGGCTTACTTGCAGGATCTGACGCTCCAGCGATGAAGCAACCCGACGCTGATAGCCAACCAACTCGCTTTGTGCCTGACCTCCGCTGGCATCGACCATCTCGCTAAAGCTTTCCAACAAGGGGAGTGACTGGCGCAGGTGCGGGGCGACAAAAGTGCCCGCACCTTGCTGGCGAATAAGGATCCCCTCATCAAACAACTGCTGGAATGCCTTTCGTACCGTACCCCGTGCTATCGCCAGCGTTTCCCCGAGCTCACGTTCCGAAGGTATGCCATCACCCGGTTGTAGCTCTCCTTTTGCAATGGCTGTTTTGATGACATTGATCAATTGAATATACAGCGGTAAGCCGTCTGATGGATTGAGGGAAAAGACAATGGGCATTGCATCTCCAGAATGAATTTCTGCATCAATCTTTAGTGTACCAATCCTTAATAATATTGCGCCACTTGTCATCATGGTTACGTGTAATCAATGCCGATAAAAACGTGAAATTGATCGCGAAATAGACATTTCAGGCTGGTTTTTGAACGCATGATTTATTTAAGGTGGTTAAGTGGTACATAAATGGTACACAAGAAAAAGGTGGAGATATGACAACCAAACGTTTACTGGACTGCAGTGCTTCTGACCTGGTACAGATGGACAAAGCGGCGTTGCTGTATGCGATTCGTGCCAGTGAAGGGCGCGTGTTGATCAGTGAAACGATCGCGATCACGCAGCCGCTGCTTAACAACGTGACCAATGCAGAGCTTGCGGCGTCACAGGGGGCGGATATTCTGCTTATCAATATGTTTGATAGCGAACATCCACAGATTCAGGGCATGCCTGCGGATACCCAACCGGAAGAGGTGTTACATCGTTTAGCGCATCTGACCGGGCGAATCATTGGCGTAAATCTGGAGGCGGTCGACCCCAACTTTGCCCGCAATCATGATGACATCTGGAAAATGAATCCGGGACGCGCGGCGACGGCGGATAATGCACGTAAGCTGGTGGAGATGGGGGCTAAAATCCTTGTACTTACCGGGAACCCCAATAATGGCGTGAGCAATAAGGCGCTTGGGCTGGCGCTTAAAGAAATACGCGATACGATTGGCGACAGTGCAGTGTTGATTACCGGTAAAATGCATGGTGCCGGTGTGGTACGGGAAAGTGGAAGCGCCATTATTAACGAAGACGATGTAAGCTGGTTTGCTGAGCAAGGCGCGGATATTGTGTTGATCCCGGCCCCCGGTACTGTGCCAGGCATAAGTCAGGAAAAGGTCGCCGCGCTTATTGACTGCGCACATGCTAAAGGCGTCCTGGCGATGACGGCTATCGGAACGTCACAGGAAGGGGCCGATATCAACACCATTCGCCAGATTGCCTTGATGAGTAAAATGGCGGGGGCCGATCTGCATCATATTGGCGATACGGGCTATATGGGGATGGCGCTGCCGGAAAATATTCTGGCCTATAGCGTGGCCATTCGCGGTGTCAGACATACGTATACGCGTATTGCACGTTCGGTAAATCGCTAAAAGCGCATGAGCCGCTATCCGCGCTGAGGCGGATAGCGGTTTTGTTGATTAAACGGCAGGAATGCTCTCTAGCGACGGGTAAATTGTCAGGCCGTGTTGTCTGGCGATCTCGATATCCATATCTGCCCCCCGCGATTCTCCGGCAATGCGATACAGGGCGTCACAGCGGGTTATCAACCGATGCGCGACCGGATAGAGCATCGCCTCGCAGATTTCATCACCGTGCGATGTGGAACCCGCTGCTTTTGCCAGTGGCAAGGCCAGCCATTCACCAATCACCGGAATATGGCCGCGTTGCCAGACCGCCAGCGCGGCCTCTTCAAGTCTGGCAAGGTTCTGCGCGATTAAGTCAGCCTTGCCCTGCGTCCCACTGCGATAAGGGCCAGCGATAAGAATGATTTGTCGGTTCATGATGCCCTCACAGTATTTTTTTTAGCGCGACATGGTAGAGCAACATGATGGTCTTACCGTCGCAGATAAGGCCGTTGTCAATGGCCGCAAGGGCGTCATCCAGTGTCAGTTCCATGACTTCAATGTCTTCGCCTTCGGCTTCAATACCCCCGCCCTGGCTTATCTTGTCGCCCGATTGGTATTCCGCGGTGTAAAAGAACAGTTTTTCAGTGACAGAACCGGGGCTCATAAAGGCTTCGAAGACCTTTTGTACATTCGCCACGCGATAGCCGGTCTCTTCTTCGGCCTCTGCTTTAATGCGGTTTTCCGGATCCATGTTATCGAGCAGGCCAGCGGCGGCTTCAATCAGGTAACCGTCATGTCCGTTGATAAAGACCGGAAAGCGAAACTGACGGGTCAGGATAACCGTCCGTTTCTGGCGGTTATACAGCAGGATCGTTGCGCCGTTGCCGCGGTCATACACTTCACGATTTTGTCGTTGCCACTCTCCGTCGCGGCGGCGCAGGTCAAAGGTATATTTGGTGAGCGTATACCAGTCGTCGGACAGGATTTTGCTGTCCTCAATGCGTACTTCTGCACGTTTTGATTGCACAATACCACCTCCATACGTAGAGTAGGCATCATAAACAGCAATTTCGTGCATGATCAAGATCAATCGTGCAAAAACAGGAATAGCCTTATGCTTACCAGCCAACGCAAGCGTCTTATCCTCGAACAACTCGCCCGTGAAGGACAGGTGCTGTCGAAAGCGCTCAGCACGCAATTTGCGGTATCGGAAGACACCATTCGCCGTGACCTGCGTGAACTGGCGGCGGAGGGGGAGTTACAGCGCGTCCACGGCGGGGCGCTCCCCGCATCGGGAGCGACAGCCACCTTCGCCGAGCGCAAATCCCTGCGCCTGGATTCGAAAAAGCGGGTGGCACAGAAGGGGGCTGAACTGATCCTGCCAGGTCAGGTAGTGATTATTGATGGCGGGACGACGACGGCGGAGCTGATCACCTTCTTGCCGCCGGATTTGCATATCACCGTCGTAACCCATAGCCCGAGCATTGCCCTCGCGCTGGTGGAACATCCGTGCATCGATGTCATTCTGATTGGCGGAAAGCTCTTTAAACATTCGGTTGTCACTACCGGAACTGCCGCTATTGAAGGGATTTCCGCCATCCATGCGGATCTGTTTTTTATGGGGGTAACGGGAATACATGCCGAGGCGGGGCTGACCACCGGCGATTACGAAGAAGCCAGCATCAAACGGGCATTCTCCCGCCGTGCGGCAGAGACCATCGTGCTGGCATCCGCAGAAAAAATAAATGCAGCCTCTTCTTATGTCATCGGTGAGTTAGCGATGGTGAATACGATGGTGGTGGAAGAAGAGGCCGATGCCGGGCTAATCGCCGCGCTTGAAAAGGCCGGTGTCGTGGTGGTGAAGGCAGACTGAAACGGGGCTTATCACCCTTCAGAAAGTGATGAGCCCTGTTAGCCGATACTATTTCCGGTTAGCGCGTGGGTGCATAAAAGGCAGCATCCTCTCAAGGGTGTTATCGCGAACAATGTAGTGATGAAACAGCGCGGCGGCGGCATGCAGGCCCACCAGGAAATATCCGGCGTTAGCGATCAATTCATGGACCGATTTCAGGCTGTGCTGAAGCTCCGGGTTTTTCGCCGCGGCGATGGGCATTTGCAGGCCCAAAAATGACCATTCCACCTGCCCGACATAGAGTGAAAGCACACCGAGCAGCGGCAAACTTAAAAACATCAGATAAAGCAAACCGTGTACGGCTTTGGCGGAGATGGTCTGCCAGCGCGGCGGCTGCGGAATAATGTCCGGATCATGATGGGTGAGTTTCAGACCAACACGCACCACCATTAATATCAGCACGCTTACCCCCGCCGTGTAATGTGTGAGAACCAGCAACGCGTGCGGCGCGCTGCCCCTGGTGGTAAAGCCTTTTAATTCCATTGCCGCGTAGGCGATAACAATCATCAATAACACCAGCCAGTGCATGATGCGCTGGCTGCGAGCAAATGTATTTTTCACCGGAATGTCCCTCATAGATAACGGTGAAGCAGATATAAATAAACAACCTTAAGCCGACATTAATGGCACCGTCTCATAACAGTCTGAATGCTTATTATCCTGCTGTTTTTAATCTGTTTTATTAAATTTTCGACCTGCTTTTTTATCTGTAACAAAGCCCGACAATGGGGAGAATTGTGTATTTCATGGATTGTTGAGGCAGCAGTGAGGGTGTTTCTGCTGGCACAAAATGCTATTGAACAATATGTAATTTAATAATATATTAAAAAGTATATTGTATGCGGTTGTGGATAAAGGAAATTACCCGTGAAGACACCCGATAAACACCACATGTACGCCGCTGCCGCCAAAGCGGCAGGGGTGCTGAAATCGATGGCCAATGAAGACCGCCTGCTGTTGCTGTGCCATCTCAGCCAGGGCGAAGCGTCCGTGGGCGAGATAGAACAGGCGCTGGGCATTACGCAGCCGACACTCTCACAACAACTGGGGGTGCTGCGTCGCCAGCAACTGGTGGAAACCCGGCGCGAAGGAAAACAGATCTTCTACCGGGTCGCGGCACCGGACGTGCTGACATTGCTCAACACCCTTTACACACTCTATTGCCCGACACCGGAAAACGAGGAGGGGGAATGATGATTGACTGGACACATTTCACGCCACTGGAAAGCGCCATCGGTGGAGTGGTGATTGGTGCGGCGGCATCAATGCTGATTCTGTTTTGCGGACGGGTCGCCGGGATCAGCGGCATTCTCGGCGGCGTGCTGTCGCGGGCAAATAACGACAAGGGCTGGCGAATAGCGTTTCTGCTCGGCCTGGTGCTTTCCCCGGTGCTCTGGCGTCTGGTGGCGCCGCTACCCGCGGTTAGCATCACGGCGTCCTGGCCGATGCTGGTCGTGGCCGGTCTTCTTGTCGGGGTGGGAACACGTTACGGTTCCGGATGTACCAGCGGCCACGGTGTGTGCGGCCTGTCGCGTCTGTCGGTGCGTTCACTGGTCGCCACGCTGACCTTTATGGCCGCCGCGTTTATTACCGCGTGGCTGGTCGGTTTCTGGCGTGGCTGAGCGTAAAAGGAGTGCTCTGATGAACAAAGTTTTTGCCTTATTGTCGGGTCTGCTGTTTGGTTTCGGGCTGATTATCGGCGGTATGGCCAATCCGGCAAAAGTCATTGGTTTTCTGGATATCACCCGCGTGTGGGATCCCTCGCTGGCCTTTGTGATGGGCGGGGCCATTAGCGTTGGCTTCTTTGCCTTTCGCGCGGCGGCCAGACGCAAACGGCCATTGTGTGGCGATAAGATGCATCTGCCCACCTCCAGTCACATTGATAAACGTCTGGTGGGTGGGTCGCTGTTATTTGGCATTGGCTGGGGGCTGGCGGGTATCTGCCCTGGCCCTGGACTGGTGCTGCTGGGGGCCGGTTTCACTCAGGGGGTAATCTTCGTGCTGGCCATGCTTGCCGGGATGCTGCTTTTTCAGGGGATTGAAGGGTACCGGCATCGTTAGTCACAGGCTCGTCCCGCGCATCAGCGGGGACGAGCCTTTTGCGATTACTGAGCGACCCAACCGCCGTCCATATTCCATGCCGCGCCGCGAACCTGGGACGCGGCGTCGCTGCATAAAAAGAGGGCCAGCGCGCCCAGTTGTTCCGGGGTGACAAACTCACCGGAGGGCTGTTTTTCCCCAAGCAGTGAGTCGCGAGCCACGTCGGGGGCGATCCCGGAGGCAATGCGCTGATCAATCTGCTGTTGTACGAGTGGTGTCAGCACCCAGCCGGGGCACAGGGCATTGCAGGTGATGTTGGTCTGGGCGTTTTCCAGGGCGATCACTTTCGTCAGGCCGACCACCGCGTGCTTGGCGGCAACATAGGCGGATTTCTCTTTTGAGGCCACCAGGCCATGCACCGAGGCAATATTGATAATGCGCCCCCAGTTGCGCTCTTTCATTCCCGGTAGCGCCAGGCGGCTGGTGTGAAAGACTGACGACAGGTTGATCGCCAGGATAGCGTTCCACTTTTCGACCGGGAACTGTTCGACAGGAGCGACATGCTGGATCCCGGCGTTATTGACCAGAATATCCACGCCGCCATACTCCCTTTCCGCATACTGCATCATGGCTTCAATTTGCGCCGGGTCGCTAAGATCCGCGTCGTGATAACCGGGCCTTGCCCCATAGCGAGCGACTTTCTCTTTGGCGCGATCTACCTCGCCAAAACCGTTGAGTATCAGCTCTGCGCCCGCTTCTGCCAGCGCGCAGGCGATCCCCAGACCAATGCCGCTGGTGGAGCCCGTTACCAGCGCGACTTTACCGTTCAGATGCATCTTGTTCTCCTTAAACAATACCGGTCATGTAGAACACGCCGATCACAAACAGGACCGCCAGACTTTTAATCAGGGTGATGGCGAAAATGCCGCCATACGCCTGTCGGTGCGATAAACCCGTAATGGCGAGCAGGGTGATAACCGCGCCATTATGCGGAAGGGTATCCATACCGCCGCTGGCCATTGATGCCACGCGGTGCAACACCTCCAGTGGAATGTGGGCCGCATGAGCGGCGGCAACGAACGTATCGGCCATGGCCGCCAGCGCGATACTCATCCCCCCGGACGCGGAGCCGGTGATCCCGGCCAGCACCGTGACGCTGATGGCTTCGTTCAACAGCGGATTGGGGATCGCCGCCAGTCCTTTGGACAACACCAGAAAGCCTGGCAGAGCGGCGATGACTGCGCCAAATCCATATTCAGATGCGGTGTTCATTGCCGCCAGAATGGCGCCACCCACGGCCGTTTTGCTGCCTTCTGCCAGCCGTCCGCGAATATTGCGAAAGCCGCAGATCACCACCATCAAAATGCCTGCGCACAGGGCCGCTTCCACCGCCCAGATAGCGTTAATTTTACCCACCTCGGTGACAATAGGTTTCGCCAGACCGGGGAGCGTCAGTTCATGCGTGGCGCCATACCAGACCGGGATCCAGCGGGTAAACAGCAAATTGAAAACGCCCACCAGAATCAACGGCGCAATGGCGATAATCGGGTTAGGCAGGTTGATGTTATCCGGCGTTTCCGGCTCATTTTGTAAGTCGGTGCCGTAACCTTCATTATTGGCCTGCGCTTTGCGCCGCTGACGTTCGAGATAAAAAAGACCGACCACAATAATAAATAGCGAGCCGATCAAACCAAGCCAGGGAGCTGCCCATGCGTTGGTGCCGAAGAAACTGGTTGGAATGATGTTCTGAATCTGCGGTGTACCGGGCAGGGCATCCATTGTGAAGCTGAATGCGCCGAGTGCGATGGTGGCGGGGATAAGCCGTTTCGGAATACCGCTCTGGCGGAACAGTTCAGCCGCAAACGGATAAACCGCAAACGCCACTACAAACAGGGAGACCCCGCCATAGGTCAGGAGCGCACATACCAGCACAATCACCGGGATGGCATGGCGACGGCCTAATAACTGGATTGCTGCGGCGACAATCGAACGGGAAAAACCCGAAAGCTCGATCAGCTTGCCAAACACCGCGCCGAGTAAAAAGACCGGGAAGTAGAGTTTAACGAACCCGACCATCTTCTCCATAAACAGGCCGGTAAAGGCCGGGCCAACCGCGCCGGGATCGGTCAGAAGCACGGCGCCTAACGCGGCAATCGGGGCGAACAAAATGACGCTGTAGCCGCGATAAGCCGCGACCATCAGCAAGGCCAGTGCAGCCAGGGCAATTATTACGCTCATCATGACTCCTGAATCTTGTTTTTGTAGGGGACAGAACCGGTCATTAAGGCTTTAGGGCATGACGCAGTTGCCAGGCGCGTCGTTGTTGGATGCGTACGCGTCGCGCCTCATCCCAGTGATAAAATCCGTCTCCGCTACGCTCGCCGGTATCGCCGCGTTGCGTTTTTTCCTTGATCAGTTCGAGCATCGCATCGCCCTGGGCAAGCTCGGGTAGCAGGTGGCTATAGATGTCCAGTACGGTGTTAAGGCCGGTCATATCCGCCGCTTCCAGTGGGCCCACCATGGCATAGCGCCGACCAAGCGACGCACGCATCACCTGATCCACCACCCCGGCGCTGGCAATGCCGCTATGGACGATGTGTAAGGCTTCCCGCAGCAGGGCAAACTGCAGGCGGTTGCCGATAAAACCGGGAGCGGCGCGGTCAAGCTTTACCGCCTCCAGTTCAAGGCGGCGTAAAAGCTGATACACCGTCTCAACGTACTGCGGATCGGTCTGGCTGCCGGGAACCACTTCGACCAGCGGAATAAAGTGGGGCGGGTTCCAGAAATGGGCGATCAGCAGACGCGAGGGATGCGTCAGTTTTGCCGCCAGCGCATCCGGTGGCAGGCCGCTGGTATTACTGGCAATGATCGCCTCTGGGGCAATGCGTTTTTCCAGCTCGGCATAAAGCGCGTGTTTAAGCTCCAGACGTTCAGGAATTGCCTCGATAAGCAGGCGGGCATCCGCAAGATCGTCAAGTGACGTTGTCACGTGAAGCCGCGCCAGCGTCGCCGGTTTGTCTGTGTCGCTGAATTGCCCGGCGTCCTGCAGTTCGCTGAGGATGGCGCTCGCGGCACCTGCCACTTCTACCAGACGAGCCGGGTCGGTATCGTAGATCAGAACGTCCTGATGAAAGCGGGCGAAGTGGGTGGCAATGCCGATCCCCATGAGGCCTGCGCCGATGACCACGGTCTGCTGCATGCTGTTCTCCTTCATCGGGCCACCGCCAGCGCGACGCCCTGACCGCCGCCGACGCAAAGCGTCGCCAGCCCTTTGTGTGCATCACGGCGCTGCATTTCATGCAGGAGCGTGACCAGAATGCGACAGCCCGACGCGCCAATCGGATGACCGAGGGCGATCGCGCCGCCATTCACATTGACGCGTTCGCTGTTCCAGCCCAGTTCGTCGCCGACGGCCAGCGCCTGGACGGCAAAAGCTTCGTTAGCTTCAATCAGATCAAGGTCGTTGATATCCCAGCCTGCGCGTTTCAGGGCCGCACGCGTTGCCGGAACCGGGCCAAGCCCCATTACCGCCGGATCAACACCCGCCACCGCATAGCCGGCAATGTGGGCCATTGGGGTAAGGTTAAGCGCGCGGGCTTTCTCCGCACTCATCACCAGCACTGCCGCGGCACCGTCGTTGAGTGATGATGCGTTGCCCGCCGTCACCGTTCCGCCATCCGGTCGAAACGCCGGGCGCAGACGGTTTAATAATTCCAGCGAGGTTTCCGGGCGCGGCGGCTCATCCTGGCTGACCACAAGCGGCTCTTTTTTGCCGCGCGGAACGCTAACGGGGGTGATTTCCGCGCTGAATCGCCCGGCCTCACGGGCAGCGACCGCTTTTTGCTGTGAGGTAAGGGCAAAGGCATCCTGACGCGCACGGTCAATCGCGTATTTTTCTGCGAGGTTTTCCGCCGTAATGCCCATGTGATAGTCGTTGAACGCATCCCACAAACCGTCGTGAATCACGCTATCAAGCATATTGCTGTGACCAAGGCGTAACCCGGCGCGCGCGCCGTCCAGCAGATAGGGCGCGTTACTCATACTTTCCTGACCGCCGGCGATCACAATGTGCGCATCGCCGCTGCGGATCGCCTGCACCGCCTGCAATACCGCTTTGAGCCCGGAGCCGCAAACCTGGTTGATAGTCACCGCGGGTGTGGTCACCGGGATCCCCGCCTGCAACGCCGTCTGCCGCGCCGGGTTTTGCCCGCAGCCCGCACTTAACACCTGGCCAAAAATGACCTCGTCTACCTGATCGGGACGAATTCCGCTCTTTTCCAGCAACGCTTTCACTACAACGACGCCAAGCTCAACCGCCGGGAGGGGAGCCAGCGCGCCATGAAAATTACCGGTGGGTGTACGGGTTGCTGCGACAATTACCACGTCCTGCATCTGTTCGCTCCTCATTGGAAACGCATCTCGGGGACCACATCAGGCACGATGAGGCGCCCGGCAGTTTTGCTGACGATCTCGTCCACGCTGACGCCCGGCGCGCGCTCTTTAAGCACGAACGCCCCGTTCTCAATTTCCAGGTAGGCCAGGTCAGTCAGAACGCGGCGAATGCAGTTCGCCCCGGTCAGCGGAAGGGTGCAGTGATCCAACAATTTGGACTCACCGCTTTTTGAGGCATGGGTCATCACCACGATAATGTTTTCCGCGCCCGCCACCAGATCCATCGCGCCGCCCATGCCTTTCACCATTTTGCCGGGGATCATCCACGAGGCGATATTACCGTCGACATCCACTTCAAAGGCGCCAAGGACGGTTAAATCCACGTGGCCGCCACGGATCATGGCGAAGGACTGCGCCGAGTCGAAAATGGCCGCGCCGGGTCTGGCGGTCACTGTCTGCTTTCCGGCATTGATCATGTCGGCATCTAACTCAGCTTCGGTGGGAAACGCCCCCATACCGAGCAAGCCGTTTTCGGATTGCAGCATCACATCAACGCCAGGCGGGACGAAGTTCGCTACCAGTGTCGGGATACCAATACCCAGATTGACGTAGTAGCCATCACGCAGTTCGCGCGCCACGCGCTGCGCCATCTGTTCACGTGTCAACATATCGGCTCCTTATGCGCGCAGCGTGCGCTGTTCAATACGTTTTTCGAATCGGCCCTGAATCAGGCGATCCACATAGATACCGGGGGTGTGAATGGCGGCGGGGTCGAGTTCACCTGGTGGCACAATCTCTTCCACCTCCACCACGGTTATTTTTCCGGCGGTGGCCATCAGCGGGTTGAAATTTTGCGCCGTGTGGCGATAGATGACATTGCCGTACCAGTCGGCCTTCCAGCCTTTAACGATGGCGAAATCGCCGGTAATGGCGCCTTCCAGGATGTACGGGCGACCGGCGAATTCACGCACCTCTTTGCCCTCGGCGACAGGGGTGCCATAACCGGTGGCGGTGAAAAAAGCCGGAATACCGGCACCGCCGGCGCGGATCTTCTCGGCCAGGCTGCCCTGCGGCGTCAGCTCCACTTCAAGCTCCCCTTTGATCACCAGCTCTTCAAAAAGGGCGTTTTCGCCAACGTAAGAGGCGATGACTTTACGGACCTGGCGGCTTTCCAGCAGGACGCCAAGGCCGAAGCCATCGACACCGCAGTTATTGGAAACCACCGTCAGGCCGTGTACATCGCGGCGGCGGATTTCGGCGATGAGATTTTCCGGAATACCGCACAGGCCAAAGCCGCCAGCCAGTACCGTCATGTTGTTGCTAAGCCCCTCGAGCGCCTCTTGATAACTTGCGACGCGTTTATCCAGTCCAGCCATTCGCTTGCCCCTGTGTTGTCCTTTTGCGGCATCATCCGGGGTGAAAAATGATTTGTTAATTTTGATTTTGTGACGGATTGATTTGCTTTTCTTATTAATTTTTTGTTAATTAATCTTTTTCAATAAGTTAATGAAATGATAAATGAGAATGACCATCAAACAGTTACGCGCGTTTTTAGCGGTAGCTCACACTCTTAACTTCGCCCATGCGAGTGAAAAGCTGAATATGTCGCAACCGGCCCTGAGTCTGGCGATTCGCGGGCTGGAAGAGGTTCTGGGGGGCGCATTGCTGATGCGGACCACGCGGCGGGTCACCCTTACGCCGGAAGGCGAGGCGCTTTTCCCGATGGCGCGCCAGCTTATTGCCGATTGCGATAACGCCGAAGAGGCGCTGCGTCAGCGTTTTACGCTACAGAGAGGCAAGGTGTCGGTTGCCGCGATGCCGTCTTTCGCTGCCAACGCGCTTCCCCCCGTGCTTAAGGCGTTTCGCGATCGCTATGCGGGTATTAACGTGACGGTGCATGATGTCATTAACGAACAGGTGATCGAGATGATAAGCGACGGGCGGGTGGAGATGGGGATCGCCTTTGAACCGGAGCCCGCGTCCAGCCTGCACTTTACGCCGCTGGCCATGGATCGCTTTCTGGCCGTGGTACCGCGCGACTGTCCGCTGGCACAAAAGGAGCAGGTTAGCTGGCGTGAACTGCTTAAGCTCGATTTTATTACGCTGCAACGGCCTTCAGCGGTACGCATCATGCTCGAAGAGAGACTGGCCCGTAGTGGGCATAAGCTGGAAGTGGCCTTTGAAAGTCATCAACTGGTGACGGTCGGTCGTATGGTGGCTAGTGGTCTTGGCGCAAGCGCGGTGCCCGCGTTGTGCGAAAAACAGATGATCGAACTGGGGGCGGTGTGTGTACCCTTGATAAACCCGGTGATCGAACGGCGCGTGGGGATTCTTCGCCTCGACCATGCGCAGCTTTCCACGGCGGCGCAGGCGCTGCTTAATACGCTTCGCGCCGCTTACAACGTCATCTGATCAGCGGAATGTGCGGTGCGGCGTCGGCAGGTAGATGGCCTGTCAGGCGCGGGTCGGCCTGTACTTCAACCTGAAAAGCGTAGGGGACAAAGCCTGAGCGGATATAAAAATTGAGCGCCGACGGGTGGTCAAAGGTACAGGTGTGTACCCAGAAACGTTCGATGGGTTTCGCAAAAGCGCGTTCTGTCGCTCTGCTCATAACGGCGCGGCCCAGCCCTTTGCCGGTTGTGCCCTCTACCAGCCCCAAAAACACCAGTTCACATTGACCGGGTTCACTAAAATCCAGCTCAAGCATACCGATATCCTCTGCGCCATCGCGAATAACCCAGGCTTCAACGTTCGGGTCGTTCAGGATAGCGGTCAGTTTGTCATCGGCCATATAGAGACGGGAAAACCACAGCCATTTAGCGCCAATCTTGCGAAACAGCGCGCGGTAGGCGACCAAATCCACATTAACCAGCGGCGCCAGGGTGATGCCCTCGGGCAGGGGTAAGGTTTCCTGCTGCGGTTTGGAACGCATTTCGAGACAGGTGACGACCGATGCCACATGTCCCGGCGGGACATCAGAATAGCCTAATGCGATGGAGGTGCTTGTAGTGCTCATTTATTTTCCTTAATTGCAGGTGCGTGCTCTCAGTTATTTCAGGACAGACTACATCTTTCATACGGATTTTAATATAATTGCATGAAATCGCGGCTTTTTATTTTAGTTAAGGTCAGGAATGAAACTCACAAGAGCAGTAATAATTGCTTTTAGTCTTCTCCTTTTGCAAGGTTGTGACACCCAGGAAACGAAAGTTAAAAAATTATTAAAGTGTGGTTTAGCCGTTGATGAATTAGGTAATGAACATGCACAGGATAATTATAAAAAGAACAGCATGCTGTTTTTCGGCACAACCCCGCCTGCACTAAGCCACAACGAGATGGTTAAAATTGGCGATAAGGCAAGAGAAGAGCTGTGGATGGATAGCAGAAACAGTCGCGGCACGGTACAAAAATTACTCGAAGTCTACGGCGAAAAATATTGTGTTGAGCTGCATCAGGAACCGAACGATAAGAATATCAAAATGCTAAGGCACCTGATGTGATGTGACATCGCTGGCGCGACATACGGGGTTTTGACGCGACAGAAACAAATATGCTCGCTGATGGTGCAAATTAGCTATGAAAAGGGGGGTTTTTCTCTACATGAGTTGTCGTCAGGGTTGGTATCGTTGAACGCTAATCTGAAGGCAATGAGCTGGTTATCGCGAGGGTGTATGATTATTAAAGGGCTGCAACAACGTTCGAAATGTAAGATATGTGACGGAAACGCTCAATTGCACGGTGTGCTTGATTTCAACACCTCTTGTTTGAGCACATTACCTGATCATGCCGTACTTCCGCTAACCGGCGTGCCCATTTATTACCATCGCTGCGAAAACTGCGGATTAATTTATACCCATGCTTTCGATGACTGGACATTTGATGATTTTAAAACGCATATCTATAACGATGAATATGTGTTGCATGATCCAGATTTTACAGGTGCCCGCTCGAAAAGTAATCTCGAATTAATTATGTCCAATTTTGAAGCGATTAAAGAGTGGCGTGTTCTGGATTATGGCGGTGGCGATGGGCAGCTTGCGCAACTGTTATGTGCAGAGGGTGTGGATGCTGTTGGCTGGGATCCGTTCCATCTTAATAACCATCTCCCGACAGGTAAATTTGAACTGATTGTTTGTTTTGAGGTGTTTGAACATACGCCCACGCCCGTTGAGACGCTTATGGCTGCCTGCGATTATTTGAAAGAAAACGAAGGTGCGATATTTTTCTCCACACTGGTTAATGACTCAACCACCCGTGAGGGGATGAACCACTGGTATATTGCGCCACGAAATGGACATATCACCATTCACACAAAGCAATCACTGGAAATCTTATTCAGGAAAGTCGGGCTGGAAGTGATACATTTCAGCGACAGCTTTCATATGGGATATAATCCGGCAGGGATCGGCAATTAATATTCTGGCGGGTGTGTAGTAATGGCACCCGCCAGAATGTGATTAATTACCCCAGCGACGTTTCAGATAATTGACCGCCTGCTGGGTTTGCGGTTGGTTCAGATAATCCTCGCGGAACAGAATCGTGCCTTTTATTTGCGGCGTCGACTCATTCAAATCGAGCTGTTTTTTCAGTTCCGGCACGCCGCCATTGACCGTCCAGTCCGGCTCATTCTTTGATGGTTCGCCCACTTTATACAGCGCAACGCCAATATACAGACGAGTTTTCGTCGGTTTTACAACGTCCGCCCACCATTTCGCCAGCACATCATAACGCGCCGCGTCACGGGCAAACGGCCAGTATAACTGCGGGGCGATGTAGTCCAGCAATCCTTGCTGTACCCAGCGGCGGGTATCAGCGAAAGACTCATCATAGGCAGCGGCGCCTCGCGTATCGGAACCTGCCGGGTCGAAAGAGCGGTTACGCCATACCCCGGCTGGGCTGACGCCAAACTCAACATCCGGGTTAATCTGTTTGATGGTACGCGAAACCTGTTCAATCAACTGCTGCGTATTATGCCGTCGCCAGTCGGCCTTCGACGCAAATCCCTGACCATATTTTCTGAACGTCTCGCCGTCATTAAGTGCAGAACTCGCCGTCTCGGTATAGAAGTAGTCATCAAACTGCACGCCATCGACCGGATAGCGGCTGACAACCTCTGCCACGATGCTGGTTATCCAGTCCCGCGCATCCGGAATACCGGGATCCAGAACAAACCGGTCACCCGCCGTACGTACCCAGTCGCGATGCAGGACAAAGACGCTGGAGGGATGCAGCGGCAGGGTTGAATTCAGCCCGGCCACCGTAGAGGGTTTAATATTGGTGGATACACGGTAAGGGTTAAACCAGGCGTGTACCCGCATACCGCGCTTGTGTGCTTCATCGAGTATAAATTGCAGCGGATCGTAGCCCGGATCCTGACCAATTTTCCCCGTGAGGGTATCGGACCAGGGCAGAATTTTTGACGGCCACAGCGCCGTGCCATCCGGTTTTACCTGGAAAAAGACGGTATTGATGCCAAGGCTTTTGAGCTTATCCAGCTTTACCCGCATGGCTTGCTGCTGCTGATCAATACGGCTTTGCGCACTGCCTACGCCATTCACCGAGGCAAGCGGCGGCCAGTCAAGACGGGAAACTGTTGCCAGCCAGATCCCACGCACCGGCTCGTTGTTTTGCGACGTTTTATCCGCGATGGGATGTTTAGCGATCGGTGGAAGCGGGGTAACGAGCGAGACGGGTGGCTTAGAGGTACAACTGGCGAGTAACAGCGCCGTTGCCATAAACACACTGGCTTTTTTGATTTTCGTTAATGGAAACAAACGACGTGAGCGGTTAATGGGATACTCCAGTATTTCAGGTTGTCGCCTGGAGGCACATTTTCGGCTTATTACGGGGTAAGTCAATGCGTTAAAGCGTATTGCGCACACGCGCAGAGCGGCCGACCGATGCTGCTTTGCCAGTGGTAACGACAACTTGCAGGGCTTAATGCATGACAGGATCGGGCAAATTCTGACTTAATACGCAGAAAAATAGTCTTTTTTTGGAGCGCCTGTCGCTTTTAACGGCTTCGGTTATGCTTAGAAATGTATTCGTATCTTTCCTGGAAAAGCCCAAGGAAAAGCGCCAATGAAAACGCGAATAAGAAAACTAAAAAACCGATATCCGTTGCACATCCAGATAACCGTTCTTTTTACACTACTCATTGTTTCAATTGGCAGCATTATCATTCTTTTCAACCATAGTCGGCTGACAAAGCTTGCGGAAGTCAGCACACATCAACGCTACCAACAAACGGGTAAAGCGATGGCGGCGGAGCTGAATTCGCTGACACGCACAATGGCGAGTTCGGTCAATATGCTGGCGAAGATGCCTGTCGCTGATGCCATGACAGAACCACAGCGCATGACGCAGTTGAGTAGCTTCATCACGATCCTGCAACAGAATGATTATGCCAGCTCCGTCTACAGCGCCTGGGACAACGGAGACTTTTTTATTCTTCGTCGCTTAACGAACCAAAATCGGGCGTTATTTAAAAGCCCGGCTAATGCCCAATGGCTGGTACAAAATTACCGATTTGAGGTAAATCCTCCCGAGAAAAAAGCGTTTTATTTAGACAGTGCGCAAAACATTATTTCATTGGCCACTGTGCCCTATGATAATTACGATCCCCGCACCCGGAAATGGTATACGCTCGCCCACGACGAAAAAGGACTGATTACCTCACCCAATTATATTTTTAAAGCCACAGGCGAAACCGGTTTTACCTACAGTCAACGGGCTGATAATCAGCATGCGGTGATGGGCCTCGATGTATCTCTCGCTTTACTTTCCGCCTTTTTGCAACAACAAGGGCTACCGCCTGGCAGCCAGGCCGCCATCCTGTCAGAGTCCGGTGAGATTATCGCCAGCCTGCCAACAGGTGAGGTTGGTAATAACGGCGGTTTGAACATGGATAACTTGCCGGTATTACAATCATTACTGGCACATGATGATGCCAGGCGCAGTCGTATTTTCACTGTTGGAAACGAAGCCTGGTATGGCTCGGTGGTTAACATTCACAGTTCGGGAAATGACTACCGACTGGTGATTGCCACCCCGGCGGTTTTTTTGACGGCCGATGCCAGTGCAATCAGCGATCGTTCCACGCTGATCGCTTTCCTGTTACTCCTCCTCAGCCTGCCGGTTATCTGGTATTTCTCGCGCAAAATCTCTCATCCGTTACTCAGACTGCGTGAAGATGCGGAGGAGATAAGCCAGTTAAATTTTGAGGCCGAAGAGCGTCCCGGTGGCCGATCGATCATCGAAGAGATAGATGATTTGCATACTGCGATGGCAAAAATGAAGCAGACGCTGATCAAATTTATTTCGATGGGCAGTATGCTGACCGTTAAGAATAATTTTACCCAGCAAATGCAGGGACTACTGACCGAAACGACGGAAATCGCTGACATGACCGGCGGAATGGTTTTTCTTTCCAATCAGGATGCGAATGTGTTCACGCCCGCCGCGTTTCGTTGGCGCGAGGAAAACATCGATTTCTCGGACATTCAACCGCTCGCCGTTGACCATGAACACTACGCCAGGTTCTGGCAACTCTTACAGGGGCAGACGGTAAGCGGCATGTTGACCCGTGAAAATATCCCCCCGTCACTGCTGGCGTTTCTTTTACCGCATCTCCCGGTGCGTTATGTCGCCGTACCGATGCAAACCCACGATAATCACCCCATGGGTTTCCTGCTGCTGTTTAATACCGATGTGCTGAGCGATAAACAGGAAAATGCAAAAATTCAGTTGATTAATTCGCTGGTCGGCATGCTTTCGGTGGCGATCGAAGCGCAACATCTTTTGGCAGAACAGAAGAAACTGCTCAATGCCTTTATTAAACTGATCGCCGGGGCGATTGATGAGAAAAGCCCCTATACCGGTGGCCATTGCCAGCGCGTCCCGGTTATCACAAAAATGCTGGCAAAAGCCGCCGTAGAAGCACAAGACGGGCCTTTCGCCAGCTTTACGCTTTCCGCAAATGAGTGGGACGAATTACATACCGCCTGCTGGCTGCATGATTGCGGGAAGATCACCACCCCGGAAGTTGTCGTGGATAAAGCCACCAAGCTTGAGCAGATCTACAACCGGATCCATGAAATCCGCATGCGCTTTGAACTGCTTAAACGGGAAAAAGAAATTGAGTTCTTGCGCCCTCACGGGAAGGGCACTGATACGCAGGCGCTGGACGCGACGTTGCGCCAGCTTGACGACGATTTCTACTTTATTGCCCGCTGTAATATTGGCAGCGAGTTTCTCTCTGATAATGCACTGGCACGTATTAGTAAGATTGCCAACTACCGCTGGACGCGCACACTCGACGATACTGTGGGCATTTCACAAGAGGAGTTGATGCGTAAACAACGTCAGCCCGCCGCGCCGTTACCCGCACAAGAGCCGATGCTCGCAGATAAAGAAGAGCACATTGTCTACCGCACCGATGTCAGTAAAGAGGCTGACAGATATCACTTCAAACTGAAAAAACCGTTGTACCAGTATAATCATGGTGAAATTTATAATTTGCGTATCCGGCGCGGCACGTTGAATGAGGAAGAGCGCTACAAAATCAATGAACACATTATGCAGACCATTATCATGCTGGATAATTTGCCATTCCCACGCACAATGGCCAATGTGCCGACGATTGCGGGTGGACATCATGAACGGGTAGACGGCAAAGGCTACCCATATCAGCTTAATGATTCGCAGATGAGTATGCAGGTCAAAATGCTGGCGATTGCCGATGTTTTCGAAGCATTAACGGCCATCGACCGACCGTATAAACCGGGGAAATTGCTTTCTGAGGCGCTGGGTATCATGGTCAGTATGGTCAATGAACATCACCTGGACCGGGAGCTGTTTATCCTCTTCCTGCAATCGGGCGTCTGGCTTGATTATGCACAAACCTATCTGGATCCCGAGAAAACGGACAACGTGAATGTTTCGGCGCTGGTGGCAAAAATTAAGCCGCAACACGTTGAAGGGGTAACACCAGAAACCAGCCCGGCTTAAATACCGTAGGTCGTTGACCCGAAGCGAGCAGGACATCCGCTCGCTTCGGGTTGCGCAGTCTTATTCAAATAAACTGCGATGAAGCGTTTTTACCGCGCTGTCTGAGGAGGCGGCCGGCAGCAGGAAACAGAGCGTATGGTCGGACGCACCGTGGCAAATCATCCGCACGTGATGTTTTTCCAGCTCAGTGAACACATCTTTGCAGACACCGGAAGCCTGAGTCAGGTCGTTACCGATGAGCGTCACCAGGTCCAGACCGGTTTCCAGCTCAACGCGACAGCGGGAAGAGAGTTCGGTCAACAACGATGTGGTCAATGAGTCTGCATCACCGGAGGTCGCGCCCGATGCGTTGAGGATCAGCGCAATGCTGGTTTCTGAGGTGGTGACCAAATCAATCACCGTATTATGTCGCGACAACACCGCAAACATCTCAGCCAAAAAAACGCAGGCCGGTTGGGTATGCAGACTGTGCAATTTCAGCAGCGTCTGTTTACGACGCACGGCCAGCGCCCGGTAGCGGGGTGGGTTATCCGCATGGCAACACACCAGCGTGCCGCCCGCCGACGGGTTTTTACTGGAGCCCACAAAGACCGGTATATTTTTGCGCATCGCCGGCAGCATAGTGGCCGGATGCAGCACTTTTGCGCCATAGGCCGCCATTTCGCTGGCCTCAGAAAATGAGACGTTATCCATGCGCTGCGCCTGGGGAACAATGCGGGGATCGGTGGTGTAAATCCCGGCAACATCGGTCCAGATATCCACACGTGCGGCGTGTAATGCCTCGCCAAACAGTGACGCGCTGTAATCGCTACCGCCGCGACCCAGCGTTGTCGTATGCCCCTTCGCATCACTGCCAATAAAGCCCTGAGTGATCACCAGCGCCTGCTCAAGACGCGGGCGTAGCTGTTTTTCCGCCAGTTCTGCGATTGCCCCAGGCACCGGTTCTGCACAGCCGAAACAGTCATTTGTGCGAATCACTTTGCGGGCATCGAACCACTGTGTTTCAACGCCGCGTTCGCGCAACACTTCAACAAACAGCAGGCTGGACATCAGCTCGCCGTGGCTGACTAACGCGTCGTTCAACGCCGTTGAACTGACGCTGGCCGCTTCTTCGGCAAGACGGCTGATGTTTTCGAGCAGATGGTCGATTTCCTGACTGATAGCGGTTGGCTGGCTCAGGCGAGAAATAATGTTGTACTGAATGGCGCGTAGCGTTTCGATTTTGTCCGTGCGTTCACCACTCTCCAGGCCAGCGGAAAGCTCCACTAACAGATTGGTGACGCCAGCAGAGGCGGACAATACAACCAGACGAACATCTTGATCGGCAAGGACGATGGAGGCACTACGGTTCATCGCGTCAAAATCAGCAACACTGGTGCCGCCAAATTTCGCAACAACGATTTGTGGATAAATGCGAGTCATAACAATCTCATATCAGGGCGCCATATAAGGAATGGCATGAAAATTTTCATTCTCGGCATAAGGGAAGCGGGCTGCGTGAAGGGGATATACCCGTTACGTCAGCGGCTTACGCCTTACGAAATGTCCGCCCGCGAACATTTCTGGTTACAACCCAGGATGTTGCTCCCGTTGTCGATAACATGTTTGCCTGTAACGCGTTACCGGGGTGTTACTTATTTATGACTTAAATTATTAATTCCTTTTGCAATATGCGTTTCTTCTTTGTCGCGCAGGGTAAGCTTGCGAGAAAACGTCACGTTTTCTCGTTAGTTTTAACAAACGAAATCGTCGCTTTTACCCGCTATCGCGACGTGCGGGATTTTTATCGCGGGCATAGTAAGTGATTTAACCCGCCGGATCGATAATTTCCTTACGCTTTATGGCAAAGAAGTAAAAAAAATAATAATGCACTCAACTATTTCCATCATCATTAACTTTAAATGACAGCAAAGCCAGAATAAATAACCATAATATAGGTTAAGGCGATGTTGTTATCATGATGTTGTACATAAAACAGGCATTACTCACTAAGTAACAGAATTAGTTACAAAATATGATGCCTGCATTAAAGCCAGTTGCGTTGTTTCTCATTGATTTCAAATAAAAAAGCCTTAAACGGGTGTGGAAAATAAAATATTGAGTCCGTTGCTAAAAAAACATATATTAGCCGCGTTTTTTACACCCCCCCTTAAACATTAATTCAATCCGGCGTTAAACATACCCGCGGTTGTAGGAGTGATATGATGACGGATAAAGTCCGTATTGATACTTTGAGTGCTAATTCATTACCGCAAAGCAATGAAACCTTTTTAGCAAGACAAGCTGAGTTTGAATCCAATGTCCGCAGCTATCCGCGCAAATTGCCTTTAGCGATTGCCAAAGCACAGGGCGTTTGGATCACTGATGTGGAGGGCAATCAATACCTTGACTGCCTCGCAGGTGCCGGGACGATGGCGCTTGGTCATAACCATCCTGAAGTGCTTCAGAGCATCCAAAGTGTCATTACCAGTGGCTTACCGTTACATACGCTCGACCTGACCACGCCGTTGAAAGATGAGTTTTCATCTTATCTTCTGTCGCTGTTGCCGGGTCAGGGTAAAGAATACTGCCTGCAATTTACCGGTCCTTCCGGCGCTGACGCCGTTGAAGCCGCACTGAAACTGGCGAAAAAGGTCACTGGCCGTTCTGGCGTGATCAGCTTCTCCGGTGGTTACCATGGCATGACCCATGGCGCGCTCTCCGTGACGGGTAACCTGTCACCGAAAGAAGCCGTCAACGGTATGATGCCAGAAGTCCAGTTTATGCCGTATCCGAACCAGTACCGCTGCCCGCTGGGTATCGGCGGTGAAGCCGGTGTCAAAGCGCTGACCTACTACTTCGATAACCTGATTAACGACGTCGAAAGCGGTGTGCGTAAGCCTGCTGCTGTGATCCTGGAAGCCGTACAAGGCGAGGGCGGTGTTAACCCGGCCCCGGCTGAGTGGCTGCAGCGGATCCGTAAAGTGACCCAGGAACACGGCATTATGCTGATTATCGACGAAGTGCAGGCTGGTTTTGCCCGTACCGGTAAGTTGTTCGCCTTTGAACACGCGGGTATTGAGCCTGACATTATTGTCATGTCCAAAGCTGTGGGGGGCGGTCTGCCGCTGGCTGTACTGGGTATCAAAAAACAGTTTGACGCCTGGGCTCCGGGTCACCACACCGGGACGTTCCGTGGCAACCAGTTGGCAATGGCTACCGGCCTGACCACACTGAAAATCCTCAAAGACGATCGCATTGCCGATAAAGTCGCTGTGCAGGGCGAGTGGCTGAAAGGCAAACTGGCCGAGCTGCAGCAACGTTACCCGGTTATCGGTCACATTCGCGGTCTGGGTCTGATGATCGGTATCGAGATCGTGAAGCCGAACGAAGCGCAGGATCACATGGGTTGCTACCCGGCTGATGGCGAACTGTCTGCACTGCTGCAGAAAGAGTGCTTCAAAGCGGGTCTGATTCTGGAGCGCGGTGGCCGTAACGGTTGTGTACTGCGTCTGCTGCCTTCGCTGCTGATCAGCAATGCAGAACTGGAAATCTTCCTGGATAAATTTGAAACCGCGTTGCTGAACGCTGGCGTTAAGCCTGTTTAATCGGAGTTGTCGATCGCATGTCTGATATTAATCCGATTCTGTCAGGTTCTGAGCAGAGCATTGCTGCCTATCAGGACGCCATTGAGCAAAGCACAAAAGCCGTTGTGCAATGGTTACAGCAACCTGAGATGTATCAGGGCAAGACCGTCGAGCAGCTCCGCGAGCGCATCAAGTTAGAGTTCAACTCTCAGGGCCTGGGTAACCAGGCCGCTATTGAGCGCGCCGTGGAGTACTTCCTCAAAGACAGTCTGTCCGTGCACCACCCGCAGTGCGTGGCGCATCTGCACTGCCCGAGTCTGGTGATTAGCCAGGCGGCGGAAGTGCTGATTAACGCCACCAACCAGAGTATGGACTCCTGGGATCAAAGCCCGTCTGCCACCATCATGGAAGTGAAGCTGGTTGAATGGCTGCGTGAGCAGGTCGGTTTCGGGGCGGGCGACGCGGGTGTGTTCACCAGCGGCGGGACGCAGAGTAACCTGATGGGCCTGATGCTGGCGCGTGATGCATTCTTCGCGCGTCAGGGTCACTCTGTTCAGCAGAACGGCTTAACGGGCGATCTCAGCAAGCTCAAAGTGTTCTGTTCTGAAAATGCGCACTTCTCTGTGCAGAAGAATATGGCGCTTATGGGGCTGGGCTACCGTTCTGTCACGCTGGTGAAAACGGACGAATTCTCACGCATGGACGTGAGCGATCTGTCTGAGAAACTGGCACAGGCGAAAGCCAACGGTGAGCAGGTGATGGCGATTGTCGCAACCGCCGGCACCACCGATGCGGGCGCTATCGATCCGCTGGCCGATATCGCAGCACTGGCGGCAAAAGAAGGGATCTGGGTTCACGTCGATGCAGCCTGGGGCGGCGCACTGCTGCTGTCCGAGAAGTATCGTCATTACCTGAACGGTCTTGAGTTAGTGGATTCCGTGACACTGGATTTCCACAAACAGTTCTTCCAGACCATCAGTTGCGGCGCATTCTTGCTCAAAGATGCCCGTCACTATCAACTGATGCGTTACCAGGCGGCTTACCTGAACTCCGACTTTGACGAAGAGCACGGTGTTCCGAACCTGGTATCGAAGTCTTTACAGACCACCCGTCGTTTTGACGCCCTGAAATTGTGGATGGGCCTTGAAGCACTGGGTCAGAAGAAATATGCCGAAATCATCGATAACGGTGTAACGCTGGCGCAGGATGTGGCCGCCTGGGTTCTTGAACAGCCGCAACTGGAACTGGTCATGAAACCGCAACTGGCGAGCGTGCTGTTCCGCTTCCGTCCGGCGCAGGGAGATATGGCATTTGTTGCCCTGTTGAACCAGCGTATCGGCGATGCGCTGCTGGCTTCTGGCGCGGCGAACGTGGGTGTAACCGAAGCAGATGGCATCACCTGCCTGAAACTGACGTTGCTGAACCCGACCGTCAACCTGCAGGACGTTAAAGTGCTGCTGGAAAGCGTGAAAGCGTGCGGTCAGCAACTGCTGAACGCCTGATGTAGCCCCTGAGCCTGTAAAAACCGACAGCAGAAATGCTGTCGGTTTTTTTATGCCTGCTTAGTTGCGCCCGTTCCCCGGCACATTCAGATCTGGCCCGATGTAGCGACCGCGCGGGCGAATCACCTTACAGGTGTTGATTTGCTCCATCGCATGCGCCAGCAACCCGACGCTGCGGGCGATGGAGAAAAGCGCAAAGGCCGCATCGCCCTGTAGCCGGTAACGTGTTACCAGAGCGGCCAGCACCGCATCAATGTTGGGATAAAGCCCGGTCAGGGTCGTGACCTTTTCGATAAATTTGGCGATCTCTTGCGGCGGCTCGAACTCTTCCAGCAGGGCGACCGCGCGCGGGTCGCCATCGGGATACAGATGGTGGCCGAAGCCCGGAATCGGCAGCGCCGAGGAGAGATAACGGTTAACCACCTGTTCGGCACTGGAACGCTCGACCTCATCTAACAGCGCTTTCACGCGCGGGGTGGCATCGCCATGCAGCGGGCCGGTAAAGGTCGCCAGCCCGGTCAGCAGACAGGCGGGTAACGATGCGCCGTTAGAGGCGGCAATACGCGTGGCGAACGCGGAGCTGGTCAGCTCATGATCGGCAAGCAACACCATCGCTTTGCGCAGGAGATCCGCCACATCCTTTTCTTTTCCCCAGCCCTTTGCGAGACGCTGATGAATCAGCAAAGAGGGGGTATTTTCGGCACCAAATGTCGAGGCCAGATGGCCGACCAGGTTTGCCGCTTCTGCATGCAGTACGCGTGGCGTGCGCGCATGGGTGGAATGGCCCGTGGCGGTTGCCGTTGCCAGCGCGACAAACGCATGCGTGCGATCCGGCGGATAGGGCGGGTAATCACGCGCCTGAACGGAAAACGCGTCCAGGCTTTCTGCGTCCCATAGCAGGCGGGCGGTCTCTTCCAGCGTCGCCTCTTTAGCAAAGTTGATCACATCTTTTCCCCGGTAAAACAGACGACCACGGGCAAACGTCGAGATAGCTGTCGGAATACTGGGTTCGGTGCCAAAAAGGGTATTTGCGGCGAGCGTTTCCCGTTTCCGGCCTTGCTGCTTCTTCTGTTTCAGCTTCTGTATATTCTCGGCGCTGTACAGGCTGCGGCGTATGTTGTGTGGATCCGGATGGGAGGCAATCAATCCACGGCTAACGTATGCATAGATGGTTTGCGCACGCACGCCGAGAAAGTCCTGAACCTCCTCCAGCGTAAGCCATGGCGCTACTTTAGTTTTGGGTTCCATCATTGAGCCTGATCACCACTGAACCGAATCAATAAACTTTATATTTCAGTCGTTGTTCAATCAATGTTGATTAACATAATCAACTGATAGCCAGGTCGCAAAATGGTGAGATATTGGTGATGACGTGACATAAAGCGAGGAAATAAATACTCTGCCGCTTCGTTTTCTCATTGCATGTCATTTTGAGATACCTGAATAAGGATGTTGTCAACGAAGAGATGCAATCTATCACTCACTCGTCACACTCCTGAGTTCTGATGACAGATATTTATATTGATTAATTTAATCAAGATTGATCCTGATAAGACCTTATTCTACCGTCAAATAAGTACTCAATGATCAAAACGACAAAATGAATGACGGTAAATATAAAGCATTAATTATAACAACTACCGCACATTTTTGTCGGCAAGAACACTTACCCGTAATTATTACCTCTCTGAAATTGCAGGGCGGTAAATAAAAGAACACCTACAAATCCATGAAGGACAAAAATATGAACCATGTGCAACAACCAGAGCTTGCCGAGGCAGCAAGAGAGGCCGACATAGCAACACCGCGAAAGGCAACACGCATTCGATATTACATGCTGGGCCTTATTTTGTTTGCGACAATCCTTAATTTTGTCGACAGGTCGTGTATTGGTATTCTGGCCCCGTTTATCAGTAAAGATCTGACTCTCGATAAAGTTCAGATGGGACAGATATTCGCGGCATTTGGCCTGACATATGCCTTTGCGCTTATCCCCGGTGGTATTATTGCCGACGTGCTAGGCTCCCGTATTGCTTACGCTTTTTCGCTGATTACCTGGTCGCTGGCGACCATGACGCAAGGGCTGGCAAGCGGATTTAATATGCTGTTCGGTTCACGACTGGCGATTGGGGCCCTTGAAGCACCGGCTTTTCCCTCTAATGCACGCGCGGTCACCATGTGGTTTCCGACCAGCGAAAGGGGATTTGCGACCAGCGTATATGTTATGGGGCAATACATCGGTACCCCCTTATTCACCGGTCTGATTTTATGGATGGCGAATGGTTTTGGCTGGCGTTCCGCCTTTTATCTGACCGGTGGTGCTGGCGTGCTTTTCGGTATTCTGTGGTACTTCTGGTACCGCGATCCGCTCAATCATCGCTCGGCAAATGCGGCGGAACTGAAGCATATTCGTGAGGGCGGCGGCCTTGTCGGTAAAAAAGAGCGTGACCGTTTCGACTGGAAAAATGCGCTGCGCTTGTTGAAACACCGTCAAATTCTGGCGATTTGTCTGGGTAAATTCTGCAATAATGCCATCCTGGTATTTTTCACCACCTGGTTTATGACTTATCTCGTCGAAGAGCGTCAGATGACAATGATTAAGGTGGGGATTTTCCAGGCGTTGCCATTTCTCGGCGCAACCGCAGGGATTCTGTTAGCGGGTTTCTTCTCTGATTATTTCATTCGCCGTGGTTATTCTATGTCAGCAGCGCGCAAAGCGCCGTTGATCATCGGTACGCTGCTGGGGTCTTCTATATTACTGGTTAATTTCGTCACCTCGAATGAGTTGATTATCGCTATTTTAACCGTCTCTTTCTTTGCGCAGGGGGTAGGGTCGTCGTCCTGGGCTGCTGTGTCGGAAATTGCACCACGGCAATATATTGGGTTAACCAGCAGCATCACCAGCCTTGCCGCTAATATTGCTGGCGTCACCACGCCGATCATGATTGGTTATATTCTGCATGCTACGGGCCAGTTCTTTTGGGCGCTCAATATGATGGGGATTATGTGTTTGATTGGCGCATTCGCCTATTCATTCCTTCTCGGACCATTATCCCGAATTGAAATGGATTAACGCGATTGGCGAAATAGCACGTTAAATGCCACCGCGATTGTGTACTGATTTATTCAGCCTGCGCCGTTAAATAATCAAACCGTCATACGGTCAGGCTGGAATTATAACGAGGGAGAGAGAAGTGATTAAGTTTAAATGGGACCATTTACAACTGCGTAGCCAAGACCCGGAATTGACCGCGTCATGGTTTGAACGTTGCCTGGATGCCGAAATTATCCGTAAGCCAGGCAAAGTGGATATTCGCCTTGCCGGAATCGATATCTTTATCGCGCCAGTAACTGATGGCGATGGCGTTGCGCCAGCACCACTGCCGCCATACCAGGGGCTGGACCATTTTGGCCTGACGGTCGACAACCTCGATGACGTGGCCGCCGAATTAAAAAAACGCGGCGTGGTATTTACTCAGGAGCCAAAAACGCTTCGTCCCGGTGTGCGCGGGTGCTTTATTCGCGGACCGCAAAATATCGCCATTGAAATACTTGAAAGAGACCTGCCATAAATTCGGCAGTGCGCAGGCAATAACGACTAACACGCCAGCCATTGATTGGCGCAACTATGGATCTGATGTTATGAAACCCAGTATTTTACAGTTAAACCCTATTTTGATTCCCGCGATTAGCGAGAAATTGAACGACCTCTATACCGTTTACCGTTACTTTGAGATCGACGATAAAGAGGCCTTTATTAAAGAACACGGTAATAGCATTCGTGGCGTTGTCTCCGGTGGTCATACGGGTATTAGCAATGCGCTTATGGAAAAACTGCCCGCGCTTGAAGTGGTCGCTATTAATGGCGTTGGTGTGGATGCGGTCGATCTGGACTACGCCCGCAAACGTGGAATTCATGTTACTGCCACGCTTGGCGCGCTGACAGAAGATGTGGCTGACCTTGCCATTGGCCTGCTGATCGCGACCTGTCGCGGTATCTGTTCCGGCGATCGCGTGGTGCGTAACGGCCTGTGGGCGAAAAATCCGCATCCGGGGTCCATACCGCTTTCCCGCCGTTTCAGCGGCATGCGGGTCGGCATTGTCGGAATGGGCCGGGTAGGGCGCGCCATTGCCGCCCGCGCATCGGCATTCGGATGCCCGATCAGCTATACCGATCTGCATGCCATGCAAGACCTTGATTACCCGTTTATTGCTGACCTTCAGGAACTGGCCCGCCAGAGCGACGCGCTAATCCTTTCCGCTTCTGCGGACAAAGCGGAAGGCATTATTAATGCCGCAGTACTTGATGCGCTGGGACAGGGTGGTTTCCTCGTGAACATCGCTCGCGGAAAACTGGTCAATGAACCTGATCTGGTCGCGGCGTTAACCGAAGGTCGCATCAGCGGTGCGGGGTTGGATGTTTTCGTTGATGAACCGAATGTTCCTGAGGTGCTTTTTGGACTGGACAGCGTTGTGTTGCAGGCGCATCGCGCCAGTGCCACGGTGGAGACGCGTACCGCGATGGGAGAAATGGTGCTGGCGAGTCTTGCCCAGGCGCTTTCCGGACAGCGTCCCGAGAACAGTCTGACCCGTTGAGCAGGACTGCTATTATTCTGTTTATCAAACTATTAAATAAAGGAAGCAGTGATGATCACCTCAAGAAAGATTGCCCTGGTCACCGGCGCGGGCACCGGGATTGGCAGGGCAACGGCGCTGGCGCTGTTCCGTGCCGGCTATTTTGTTGTTCTCGCTGGCCGTCGTCTGGATCCGCTACTGGAGACAGTTGCCGCGATGGAAGATAGCAGTGACGGCGGCCAGACCATGGTCGTACCGACTGATGTAACCGACCCCGAATCGGTCAATGCGCTGTTTGCGCGGATCAAGGATAAGCTCGGGCGCCTTGATGTGTTGTTTAATAATGCCGGAACCAATTTTCCCGGTATCCCCTTTGAAGAGCTGAGCTACGAGAAGTGGTCCGCCGTGGTGAATGTCAATCTGACCGGAATGTTCCTTTGTGCTCAGGGCGCATTCCGCCTGATGAAGGAACAAACCCCGCAGGGGGGCCGTATCATTAACAATGGGTCTGTTTCGGCGCACGCGCCGCGTCCTGATTCGGCAGCCTATACGGCAACCAAGCATGGCGTGACCGGGCTGACGAAGAGTATTTCGCTCGATGGCAGAAAGTACGATATCGCCTGTGGGCAGATTGATATAGGTAATGCGTATACGGAACTATCGCAGCGGATGTCTAAAGGCGTGAAGCAGGCCAATGGCGAACTGGCGGTGGAAGCGATGATGGATGTGTCGCAGGTCGCTAACAGCGTGGTCTACATGGCCAGCGTTCCGCTTGATACCAATGTGCAGTTTATCACCGTGATGGCGACCAAGATGCCGTTTGTCGGGCGCGGTTAACGCCCAGCAACCAGACTCAGTCCGATTGCGCCTGACGCGTAAACGGACTGAGGACTGTGTTTCTTATCCCTCTTTGGTGAAGGCCTTCGGGTAGGTTTTTTCGTAATAGCCTTTCATCTCACCCTCTTCAAGGGACAGCGCCCTCTTCAGATGCCATGAACAGAGTAGCAGAGGGGCTATCATTAACACGGCAAGCCCTGAAAAGAGCGTGAACACACTCACACCCAGCCAGTGAATAAACCCGCCAGCTATCATGACGCCGAAAGGGTTGACCAGACTCGAGAGAAACGCCGACATGGCCGCCATCCGTGTCCGATAATGTCCGGGGGTGGCGGTCGCTCTCAGGGTGCTGAGATTCACATTGATTAAGTAGAACGCCAGGCCACAGAAGAAGGCCAGCGCAATCGAGGTGTTGATATTCGGGACCAGCACAATAGCCGGGACGCTCCCACCCAACAAAATAAACCCGATAACGACATTCCAGAAACGTCCAACGTTTCGGGTTATTGCCGCATTAAGGTAGAGACTGCCGGCCAGTAATCCGATGGCGAAGGAAAATTCAAATGCGCCAAGGTACGAGGCGGGCAGGTGCAACTCCGTGCTCATCCAAAACGGAATGGTCACAGAAAAGAAGGGGAACATCGTAAAATTGATGAGCGCGGAAATTAAGGCGATGTGAAACTCTGATTTGACACGGTAGATGGCGACAAATCCGCCTTTCGTTTTGCTGAACCAGCTTTCACCTGCGTGTGGCGAATGCACGCACACAGGCCGTTTCGCAAGCAGAACGCAGGCCAGGCACGATAATCCTTGCAGTAACGCGGCGGCATAAAGCGCCAGGCCAATAGAAAACAACGCGATTAGCGAGGCGGCCAGCACCGGCCCGGTGAGCATAATCACGGAATTAATGGCCGAGCGGCTGGATATGGCGCGTGAAACATGACCGTCATCGACCAGATCGGGGATCAGACCCATGATGGTGGGCTCTCTGACTGATGCCACCGCGCTCATCGCGATGAGGCCTGCGGTCAGTAAAACAAGGTGGAATTGTCCCGCCGAACAGGCAAGAGAAAAGAGCATCATGATGACGAAAACCGCGAGCTGACAGCCGTTAATAAACTTTACGCGGTGAAACCGATCGCCGAATGAGGCGAGAAAAGGCTTCAGGTAAATCTCGGCGGCAACGGAAAACGCGATCAGTGATGAGAAGGCGACCGCTGAATGGGTTTCCTTTAAGCACCACCATGCCAGAGCCAGACGGAATACATGCCCAGCCAACAGGCTGAGGGTCGTTGCGGTTTGTAAAAGGAAGAATGCGGGACCGAGGCGCATGAAGGCGTTAAATTTCATCGTGCGTATCAAACATTATGAGGACGGATGAAGGAAACATTCCGTCAACATAACGTAAATTTGTTCCGGATGACAAAAAGAGAAGAGGATCCAGTAAATAAACGACTTAGCCGTCACAGTCTGTGTCCGTGGTGAAGCTGACGGAAAGGGCGCTCCAAACACAGAAATCAATGGCTGTAGTTCGGTGGAATATTAAAGTTTACTGGCAGACTGCCTCAGAACAGTGATATCTCTTTTTGGCGATATCCCAAACATCCTCGCATATTCACGGCTGAAATGGGAAAGGCTCTCATAGCCGACAGCAAAGGCCGCCGTGGTGACATCAAAATGCTCATTCAGCATAAGCCGTCTTGCTTCATTCAGGCGCAGCCATTTCTGGTAGCGAAGCGGACTCATCCCGGCAAGTTGCCTGAAATGGTGGTGAAAAGAGGGCGTGCTCATCTGCACCCGACTCGCAAGCTCTTCAATACGTAAAGGCGATGCAATGTTGGTTTTCAACCAGTCAATGGCTTTGCCGATACGGTAGCCATGCCCGTCTACGGCGGCAATCTGTCTGAGATGATCGGACTGGTCGCTCATCAAAAGCCGGTAATGTATTTCACGCTGAATAAGAGGGCCAAGAACCGGGATTGCTTCTGGCTCGTCAAGCAATGAAAGCAGACGGCAGAAAGGCTCCAGCAGAACATCAGAAAGCGTACCGATTCCGACACCGGCCCCGGCGTCTCTTTTTTTGACCGGAGCCAGGCCGCCCTGGGCAATTAATTCCATCAAAACGCGCTGGTCGAGTTTATAGGCTATACCAACGCATGGGCGGGATGCCGACGCTTTCAGCACTTCTGAGCTGGCGGGTAAATCGAGAGACGTAATCAGAAATTTTTCCGCATCATATTGATAAGGTTCACCCCCAATCCACATGATCTTTGCACCCTCGGTTACCAGTACGACACTGGGAGGGACCAGGCAGCTTACCGGCGAAGCCGGCTCATTTCGCCGGAATAACTCCAGTCCGTCGACGGCTGTCGGGAAATCACCGGTACCAGGTGTGCGCGCCGTGATATCCCGGGTCAGCGTCCCGAGTAAGTCCTTAATCGAATTGCCTGTGATCATTTTGAATGCCTCAAACTCGTTACTTCTCTACGGCGTTAACTTACCAGCTCAAAAAAATGAAATATATGCTTTCACTGCAATTTCATAGGATCAGGCAAAAAATACAGAGTTATTTAATAACACATTTCCCCAAGGATAACCAAAATAGCAATACTCAAGCAGGACCCTGACACGGTAAATCTGCTCATGACGATGAATATATTAAAACCGTTTATGCAAAAAGTACTCTTTAAATTTCCCGACAAGTCATCTGGAGAGAGTTATGACTGAAATGCGCATACATGCTGTTTAAAAAATGAACTTCATATAAATCAATGAAAGGTTTTAATACCATGACCATAAAATTCTCAAAGCATTTTTTCAACGGCGCACTCCTTGCCGGTGCGCTGTCCATGATTTCAACAGAATCTGCGCTCGCCCAGCCGACGTCAGGTGTATCGGATTCTGCTGTACGTCTGGTTCAGACGTGGGATAAAACCTTCCGAAGGAGTGACAAAGTGGATCATCAAAAAGTTACTTTTAAAAACCGTTATGGCATTACGCTGGCTGCAGATGTGTATCTTCCAAAAGATCGCGGAAATAAAAAACTTGCTGCTATTGTTGTATCGGGTCCTTTCGGTGCCGTAAAAGAGCAGGCGTCAGGTCTTTATGCACAAACGTTAGCAGAGCGTGGATTTATAACGCTGGCTTTTGATCCTTCCTATACCGGGGAAAGCAGTGGAGAACCGCGCAATATTGCCTCTCCTGATATCAATACCGAAGACTTTATGGCTGCGGTCGATTTCATTGGATTGCAGCCTTATGTTGATCGTCAACGTATCGGTGTCATTGGGATCTGCGGCATGGGTGGTATTGCATTGAATGCCGTTGCCGTTGATAAACGTGTAAAAGCTGTCGTTGCGAGCACCATGTATGATATGAGCCGTGTTATGTCGAAAGGGTACAATGACAGTGTAACCCCTGAACAACGCGAGCAGGTGCTTGAAAAACTGAGCCTTCAGCGCTGGGAAGATGCAGCAAACGGTAAACCTGCATATCAGCCCCCTTACAACAAACTGAAAGGTGGCGAAGCGCAGTTCCTCGTAGACTATGCGGACTACTATATGACAAAGCGTGGATACCATCCGCGTGCGGTTAACTCCGGGAACTCATGGTCGGTAACAACGCCGATGTCCTTCATGAATTTCCCGCTGATGACCTATATTAAAGAAATATCTCCGCGTCCTGTCTTGTTTGTACATGGTGAAAAAGCGCACTCGCTTTATTTCTCCAAAACGGCATACGAGGCGGCAAATCAACCAAAAGAACTTTTGATTGTTAAAGATGCCACACATGTTGATTTGTATGATCGCATGGATAAAATTCCGTTCGATAACATCACGGCATTTTTCAATAAATATCTTAACAACCAATGAATATTGCCTAACGGCATTCTCAGATGCAGTGGAAAAAATGCCATTGCACTGTTGTTTTGCGTATTAAGAGTGACAAGCATTAAAAACACCTAAATATCAAAGTAAGGTCTAATCATGAAAAACTTTACGTTTCATAACACGACGAAAATAATTTTCGGGCGTGATCAAATTCCAAAAATTGTCAATGAAATCCCAAAAAATAATAAAGTCATGATTATCTACGGAGGCGGGAGTGTTAAACGTAATGGCTCGCTGGAAAAGGTTCGGGGTTCGCTGAAAGACCATACGATTTATGAGTTCGGGGGCATCGAAGCTAATCCTCATTACGAAACGCTGATGCAAGCTGTTGCACTCGTTAAGGATAAAGGCGTCGATTTTTTGCTGGCACTAGGTGGGGGATCGGTTATTGACGGCACCAAATTTGTCGCAGCGGCTGCGTGCTACGAAGGTGATGCCTGGGATATTGTCAAAAGTTACGGGAGCGTTGTTAAAAAGGCTCTACCGGTCGGCTGTGTTCTGACCATTGCCGCGACAGGTTCAGAAATGAATAATGTCGCAGTTGTTACAAGAGCAGAAACAAAAGATAAGCTGTTTTTTGCATCCCCATACGTTATGCCGCAGTTCTCGGTTCTGGAACCTGAACTGACATTTACGTTGCCCCAACATCAGACGGCGAATGGAGTGGTCGATGCGTTTGTGCATGTCCTTGAGCAATATGTGACTTTTCCAGTAAATGCCAAAGTACAAGATCGTCTGGCAGAAGGGCTACTGAACACATTGAAAGAAGAGGGGCCTAAGGTGTTGGTAAATCCGACGGATTTCGATGCCAGGGCGAACATTATGTGGGCTGCAACAATGGCATTGAACGGCCTGCTCAGTACGGGGACGCCTGCGGACTGGGCATCACATCTGATCGGGCAAGAAATTACTGGCCTGTATGGTCTGGATCATGCCTGCACGCCGGCGGTAATGATCCCAGCCATCTGGAAATTCAACCTGGCCGACAAAAAACAGAAACTCGCACAGTATGGTGAACGCGTCTGGAATATCCCCGCATCTGATACCGAAACGATGGCCATTCAGGCTATCGATGCTACGGTGGCGTTTTTCGAAACATTGGGCATTAAAACCCGCTTATCTGATTATGGTCTGGGAGAGGATAGTATTCCGGCAGTAATCGATAAACTTAAAGAACACGGGCATGTTGCCCTGGGCGAACATGGGAATATTACGCCGGAGAAAGTCGAGGCTGTTCTGAAATAGCGTTGTATCCTTCAAAATAACAACGATTTTTTTCATAGAAAGAGAAATGATTTTTTATCTTAAAGGAGGAAAGGCTCATGTCCTGGAACCTTGACCTGTTAGCAAAAATCGATAAGGCTGACGACCTTAAAATTGCGCCATTCCATCCTGATATGACGACCACCGGTACGCCAACCTGGATTTGGGAGGTGACGGTAGATAACCGACTTTTCGTGCGCGCTTATAGTGGCAAGGAGTCAACGTGGTATCAGGCTGCACTGGCTCAACAGACCGGTAAAATATTGGCTGTTGGGCAGGAGTTTTATGTTGTGTTCGTAATGACAACAGATCCTGAACTGGAAAGAAAAATAGACCAGGCCTATCTGAAAAAATACGCCAGAAGTAACTATGTTGCCGCAATGACAGGGGCACGCGCCAAAGCGGCCACGGTCGAGATATTACCTGGCTGATTTGGCTTATAAAAGTATTACGTTTTCGCCAGGGCAGGTTTCTTCCTGGAAGACGTAATACTGTCCCGAAACGTGGCTTTGTGGACGATGATATGGACATGCCAGACACAGAGTCTGGCATGCACTCATTACCTGATGCCTGACAGGGCAGAACCAGAAATGACCGACGCACTGATTCTACGGCAGGCGGTAGCGACTTATGCAGTTGCTTATGTGAATATCAAATTCAACATATGTTTGGCAACAACCAACTTCACAGACACAAAACATAATAACAATTTGAATAAATTAGCATTATTGTAAATTTCTGACAACATCACATCATTTAGCTTCATGAAGTTACAGTATATATCAGAGAAATATAAAAAAGCTCTCTGAAGATGCATGCTCAGTTTGGCAGACAGTATCTGCCAAACTGGTTGTTGAACATGGTTAATCTATATTAAGGCCCCGTGGCGTCTGGCAATCCAAAGCACTTGCTTTCATCGCTCCTTGTCAGTGCTGAAAAGATTATATTGTAACGTGCTAATGATAAAAGTTTATTGCGTCATTCATAATGGTGACGCATCAAATAATCTGTTATATATATGTGCCCCAGCACAAGACATAATGTAACGCTCATTCGGTGTCTTATGCATGATGCCTTTCTCCACCAGGATGCTATTTACCGGTTTGGTGAGTGGCGACGGGAGTCCGCATGCCTTGACTATCCGCGAAATTTCTTCATCTTCACCCATTGCATCAATATCTTTTGCACTAATCCCCCCAGACGGGTCTTGCATGATAGTTGGTGCTATCCCTCTGGAGGTCAAACCACGGCAAAGGACTACCAGTAAAACCTGTATGTTCGCCCCCGTTTCATTTAAATCTGCCCGGTCTTGTCTGGTGGCAAAGTAGGCTTCATTTCCCACTGCAATCAGCTCAAAGCCGAGTAACATGTACAGTGAACGATACGTGTCAATATCACCGATTAGCGCTGTGAATTTCGCGGATGGCATCAGGCGACCATCGATAAGTTCATATTTATTGATTATTTTACCGCTGATAAAGTCTTTATAAATTTCTTGAGATGCAACCACATTCAAACCGAAATCAGGGCTACTCATGTGCATTAACCTCCAGGCGTTTAACCGTATAGCTTAGTACTTTGGTTCCATACCGTATTTCCCGCCGCTCAAGTGTCTGCGTTTTGAATAATCTTTTACTGACGAATGGCAGGGCGTCGTAGATATCTTTTAGACCGTAGTCCGGCAACGTTCGACATAAGTGTTTATGAATGGCCAGATAAAGGTCGGGGACAGGATTAGTGTCCTTAAAGCTCGCCATCGCTTTTTTTATTCGCATCACATGTTTCCTGCGCAGATAGGATTCGTTTGCGTGGGGATTCGCTGATGGGCGGCGCTTGGCGGTTTCCAGCATGTCTGCACGATTCAATTTGGTGCGTATGTATTCCAGAGTCATTCCCGCGCTAAAGTCAGCAGGTAATTCAATCAGTGGGGCGGTGAGATTGGTGCGTGACCAGCTTTGTAATCCAGAGAAAATCGAAGAGGGAGTAAAGATAGGGTGCTCAGGTGATAATTGCTTGCCTGTCAACTTGGTATCTAACAATTCAAGAACCAGCCGGTTTATTTCGTTAAACTGGGTTTCAATACTGTCATAGAGTTTTCTCTGAGCGATGCTCATATCAACATAACGTCTGAGTTTCTTTCGAATTAGGTTGATCACTTCCGCATAAGACAGAAGTTTCATTTCTATCGTCACAATATTATTCAGTTCTTTGTAAAAAGTCGTCTTCTCAAGACTTTCACGAATCTTTCTGATCAAGTACATGGCTGATGCATCGTTTGTCATGGCTTTTTCATTCAGAAATGTCAGTGTCGGTTTAATATTGCGTCGATAGATACGAATAATTTCATCAAATGCTTTTTGTACCTGTTCGGTGGGGACTTGCTGATTAAAATCGTGGCTGTCTACAATTTCCGATAACCGTTTAGAGCTTCCATCCAAGGCCCGCACGTTATGGTCGATTTTGGAAAATATATCCTGCATCGTGTCGGTCAGGGCGACCAGGTTTTCCAGAAACTCAGGATCTTCATGGCTAAATGCCCCTTGTTTTGACAGAAAGTAGTCATAGAGCGTCCTGACTTGGGCGTAAATAATATCCAGGTCTGGTTGCCCCAGCTCTCTGATACGTCGTGAATCAAGATTCTGGATTGTTTGTAACAGCCCTTTTTGCAGGGCAAATAATCCCTTGCTGTCATTGATGAAACTGAGTAGACCACATTTATTCAGATTGCGAATCGACAACGCCGAGATAATGCGACGCCGGTCATTTGACTCGACAACCTGTTGTTCGACGTAAGATGTCAGGGTTGCTTCATATGAGGAGATATTGAAACCAACCACGCTTTTGTGACGACTGGCGTGATAATCTAGCATGGTAAAAAAGATATCAACATGCTGGAACAGCATGACTAGCGTGTTTTGTGCATTGGTTTGCATGGCTTACCCCGCAATCGGTTCTGCATGAACAGGGCTAATGCTGTCGCTGTCATGGGGTATATCAGTCAACCGTTCTTCCATGCCAGCGAAATAGATCAATTCTGCTTTCCCCTGAACGTCTACATCCGTTGCCGGGAAACATGAAAGGTCATGATAAACATCCAGCACACTGGCGATGATTCCTGTCGCGTCTGGATTAGCGGCAAAGAGCGTCAGTCCATGCTCATCCATAACCTTAAGAATCTCACTGAGATTATTTTCATCCAGACTGCCTACTTCATCAAAAATGACCGGCATCGACAATTGCAGGTCCTCTGGCACCATACGTTTCAGCAATAGTGCCAGTAACACCGCATTGACCATACAGTTTGTGCCATTGGATTGCGGAATGGTTTCTTTCACCCCATTTCTGTCAAAGCGATAACTGATTTTTTCGATGATTCGGGTAAGGTCAATCTTGCCGCTTCTACGCACATAAAAATTGTCCTGAAAAACGCGTATATGTGTATAAAACGCTTCGGAAAGCAGGGAATCTGAAGTGGCGGAAACCCTTCTCATCGACTCAACGGCAGCAACGTATTGAGGATGTAAGTCAGCAACCATCTCAACGCCATCCAGATTGGATATCTGGTAGGTGCCCAACTCCTGATTTATTCCATCAATAAAATTTTCAATGATACCTTTAACGTTCTCGATAATCCGGGCAGACGTTGCCGCAGCATTGTTATGCGCATGCAATTGCTCAAGGTAGCTTTCACGTGCTTTTTCCTGTGTACTGAAGAGCGTATCGAGCGCATTAAAATACTCATAAAACATTTTGTGTGAGGGGGTAATCTTATGCCTGTCTTCCGGGGTAGACTCGATGAGCTTTTTATCCAGCAGGTCCTTGAGATGCATCAGCGCATTGTCACGTGCGGCGTGCGTTTCGCGCAGGCTGTTTGAAATTGAGGTCAAGGCAATACGTATAGACGAAGGGTCATACAATGTCTCGTCGTCCAAAGTCGTTGTCTGGAAACGGTTCAGCGTCAGGACCTCTTGGGAACGATAGGTAAGGTTTTCCAGGGCACGCCATAACTCATCAGCGACGGCGTTAGGACCAGACAAATCATTCGCCAATCTTTTTGCCTGAGTAAATTTGTCGCTGACCTGCTTGAATTGTTCAGACAGCGTTTCAAAATTCAAACTGGCATTAGTATCCGCTTCCTGTAATACGACAAGTTCAATAAACCTCTTGTCATAATCTTTTTGCAACATTGCATAGCCCAGCAACAGGCTGATGTTTTGTTGTAATGCGGTTAAATTCGCCTTACACACGGAAATTCTGTCAGTTCTTTCCTGTAAATTCAGTTTGACACTCTGATGAAGGCGTCCGAGTTGCAATGTATTATTTTGTAATTGCGAGCTTTTTTCACTAATACTTTTCTGGAGGCTTTGTTTTAGCGCTGTCGAATCGCTCGTTCTGAACAGTACTTCAGGCAAGGCAACATTGGATAATGTTAATAATCCGTGTGCTTCAGAGAATAATTCGGCAAACGATTCAATGGCATGTCGTTCATTGCCTGAAGGGCAGTAGCTTATTTTCCCAAAACTTTCATTCAGGCTGAGTAATACCGAACGCGTATGGGGCTCAAACTGGTCTAGGAAAGTATTACCACTGTCCAAGTGGGTAAGGCTGTCGTTCAGTTTTTCAATGTCATCTTTAATTTTGTTGTTTTGTTGAATCAGGGTTTGCATCTGTTCCTGAGCCACCGATTGATCATTGAGAAATTGAATCTCCTGTTCAAGCCCGTGAACCTGACCTTTCATAACCTGCACGATGGCGTCATCGCTTGTGTCATCAGCAGGACAAAGTGAAGCAAAATCCTGCCTGAGTGTATGGATAGTATTCAGCTTGCTCAGCATAGCAGCCAACTGCTTTTGCTCTGCTTTCAAATCCGCATTACATCTCATCTGTTTAACCCGGGATTCCTCGAGTCGTTTCCGGGCTGTATTCGATTCGCGTTCGGTAGTGTCAACATCCTTATTCGCTTGAGCCAGTTTTAACTGGAGGTTTTTCTGTTCTCTTGCAACCGTGCTCTCAACCATTGCAAACTTTTCTTGTGTGTAAGCTCTTCGCTCATCATACAAAGTCAGATCCGTTTTTAGCTGTGCCCATGCCGGGGTCAACATTTCAATCAAAGAGAGGCGTTCGTCCTCCTGCTTTAGCCGCTTCCATTCATCCAGCGCCGCATCAAGGTCAATAAAAACACCATCATCTTTGACAACACTCAATCCCATGCCATCAATAATCGAACCAATTGCCATTGGCAGCGATGAAGTTGACGCATTTCCTAAACTAAATGCCATTCCCAATAACGCCCGAACCGTATCGACACTTGCGGCGGTGAAACGCTTGGACATTGGCAACAGGCAGAAGCGGGTATGATCGTCAGCAGTGGATGTCCGGGTATAAATCGCTTCCCCAATGGTGCTGCGCTCAGTAAACAGTTCACCGCCGTATTCTTTAGATAAAAGTTTGTTCCTGATTTCAGTGACGCCAATATTCGCCTGCAACTGGCCAACGCCGTTATTGTGCGCAGAAGAATCATCCCAGAAGAGTTGCTCAATATGGCTGTAAGGGTGGGGCACCGCAATACGCTGGTAGCCCAAATCAACTGTTCTGAAGAGCACCCAGCAAAAACCTTCGCGCCAGGCTGGATTTTCCGCATTGCAGATAATGTAAGACTCTGTTCCTGGGAAATAGTACTGGAATGTATCAAGGTCAGAAAAATATTGGCCTCCAGATGAGAAACCAAATTTGTCAGCACTTTTCTTAAAATTAATTTCAGGCAGTAAAAACAGCTTCAATGCCGACAGCGTTGATGTCTTGCCTTTGTTATTACCCGACAGCAGGGCGGCGTGTGTATCAACCGGCAACTTCACATAATAATTAGAACCACTATTGACGAAAATGATTTCCCGGATACGGTACTCACTGGGCAAGTTGAGAAAAAAGGTATTATCCATGTGCACGATAACTCTCCTGTTCTACCGTGGAGCGGTAGTGTCGTAATACACTGATAATGTTGTCCAACTGAGAAGAAACGCCATAGAGCTTTGACAGTGCATCCAGTTCTTCACTGGATACTTTTCTTCTGGAGCGGCATAGTCTTTCTCTCAAATCATCTGGTGCCAGATAACGCGTTGTTTGTGCTGCCAGGCCGCCGGCCAGCAGGTTGGCATAGATCTGTAACCCTCCTGAATCAACATCCAGTACACACAACACACTGCCTGAGAATAATTGAAGATAAGGAATAATCAGACGATTAGATATGCCATTGCCGGCCGCCCAGAGAAATTCAATATCCTCTTCCGGGTACTCGACCCCACAATGTTGAACCGCAAATTGATAAACCGATCTGAAATCAAGAAAACACTCCAGATTTTCAATAATCATGGCATGCTTCTTCGGTGGGCAGGGTACTGGGGACGAACGACGTAACACGTAATTGTATGGTTCTGCAGAAGTCGAATCATAAGCAACTAACAGTGCGCCATCTACATTGGTTGCATGACTATTGCCACTTAAACTTGCTGCACTACGGCTACTTTTATCGATGGGTGTAGCAAACTGGCATAATTCTGCAAAGGCCTCATGATCGATAATCGTCACATGATAGACCTTTTCAGCATACCTTACGACTTGAACCGATTTCGAGATGAGAGACGCCTCGGCGCCCGCACGGGTCAACTTTCTTTTAAGAGAAAGCCAATCCACTCCTTTGCCTGCCTTTACCGCATCCATAGCCTGAGTGAGAGTTATCGCCATTGCACACCTCCTTTGATATCAAATGATATCAAAAAAAAGCAATCAAATGCAATTTAAATAACTAAAATATGCTATAATATGTTGTATTAAGATATCATTTGAAACTAAATCTATGGTCAATCATGCAACATACCGATCCACAACTAACGGCCAGATTTCAATTCATTGATTTTTTGTTGTTGTTTAAAGGACGTTTAACCCGAACCGAGCTAGTCGCCCGGTTTGGAATAGGAGAGGCCACCGCTAGCAGAACCATAGCCGCCTATATTGAAACTTACCCACACGCCATGATTTTTCATGGTTCCAGAAACGGTTACGAAGCTGCAGCAGGCTTCATCCCGGCAAGCATTCACTATGCAGAGAATGGTCTACGGTATATCGCCTATGGGAAAATTGATGAAACCTACCCGGTGGAAACATTTGGACCTGGAACCATAGACTTGAAACCGGATATCAATGCCTCTCTTGCGGCGGCGATAACTCGAGCCATTGTCAACCAGCATCAGATCAACCTTGAATACCTGTCCACAACCTCAGGGACAAAGCCCAGAATCATACTGCCACACAGCCTGTTTGAAGCCAGCGGCACATGGTATTTCAGGGCCTATGACTATTCAGTTTCCGACTATCGTACGTTCAAATTTACTCGAGTGTTATCTGCCATCTCACTGGGCACACCTGCACATCTGTCGTTTACCAGAAATAAAGATGCTGCCTGGCAGCGAATTCGATACGTACAGCTCATTGCCCACCCTAAAAGTATCCATCCAGACAGCCACCTGCTCGATCTGGGAATGCCGGCAACAGGCATCAAAGAACTGGCCGTATCAGAAGCTTGCCTGGGATTTGTTCTGACAGACCTGCGAGTAGACTGCTCCAGAACAGGTAAACTGGATGCCAAAGAATATCCTCTCAGGCTGGTCAATCTAGCTGAGCTTGAGGATGTTGAATCAATGACAATTGCGCCAGGGTTCCAGCATATTAAAAAATAGGTGAAGTGAACGAACCATGGCATTTCCCGCATAAAACAAGTACGCAGGGATTGTTTGTCTGGAATAACGTTGGTGCTGGAGGCTTTATGCTCCGGTCTGCAGTTTACTGTTGGTGGTGGCATAAGGAAGAAAGCCCCGACACCTAACGCAAGAAATGGGGGGTGAGAAATCGTTAACCTGTTGATTTCGCGAGAGGCTATGGAAAGATATGAAGTTGTTTATCATCGTAGTTTATTTAACATAATATACATTATGCGCACTAAGGTAAGGTGCCGCAGAATCCGGCTTTGTTTGGTCATCCTTTTCTGGTCATTTGTCGCCTTTGGATGCGTGTTCAACGGCGCCATCGTGCAGACCTTTATCATTCTTCACTGCCGACTCTGCCTCTGTTTTCATCTGTTGGCGTTCCCTGATGAAATCGCATCTGCCAGTCCGTTGTTTCGCTTGTGCGCTTCACCCACAACGATGTTCGCAATGTCTGTCGACCGATGCGGCCTTGCTCATCAACCGTAAAACTTCGGTACGTCAATAACACGCATGAGTCATCCACCACTGATAACGAAAAATCATCGGACTGGATTTTCTGATCATCGGTTTCCATGACTAACGCACGGATGACATGTTCTCTGTCGTACCGCTGACCTGAACGGCCAATTTCAAAAAAATCGCGGTGCAGTAATTTCTCCAGCAACGTTTTCTGACTTCGCGTTTTCGCATGATGAAGTTTCTGCTCATTCTGTATGAGTAATGCCAGCACATCTTGTGTCATCCCGATTTTCCTGTTTGTTCGCTAACGTTTCGCCGATCCTGTTTCGCGCCAGGTCAACACTCACGACCATTATTTCTGCTCTCACGGTCTTACCGTTACGTTTCAATTCATTTGCGCTTTAATTCAAATTCTTAACGCATAAAAATGCCTTAATAACAAATGATTACCATTACCGTTGACACCCTTTCCCTGGCATTGTATAAAACCGCGCCTTGTTATTAATTCTCATTTACGATTTTACCCGTTTCCTGCCCTGGAAACCCGCTAACGAAGGATAGCGTTACATGAAAAAGGTCATCAGTGCTTTAGGATTGGTTTTCGCTTCGGTCAGTTCCGCGTTTGCTACTACCTACCCTGTCACCATCGAAAATTGCGGATACAAAGAAACATTCACCAAAGCCCCTGAGCGCGTCGTCGCGCTGGGCCAAAACACTGTTGAGATCCTTCTGTTACTTGGCCTCGAGGACAACGTGGTTGCCAGCGCATTCTGGCCGACAAAAGTGTTGCCATCACTTGCAGAAAAAAACAGTAAAATCAAAAACCTGACCGTTGAAATCCCGACGCTCGAATCTATTCTCGCCCAAAACCCGGACTTCGTTCCTGCCCAGATCCCTCTGTTACTGGGACCGGAAAGCAAAGTCGCTAAACGTGAAGATCTCACCACCGTCGGCGTCAACAGCTATATGTCGCCGGGGATGTGCGCCACGAAAAAAGGCGTTGGCGATATGTACGGTAGCCGCCAGAAGCTGTGGGATATGAGCTTTCTTTACCAGGAAATTATGGATTTCGCGACCATTTTCAACGTAGAAGATCGCGGTAATGCGCTGATTGCCGATTTCAAAAAACGTGAAAATGATCTGCGTGCCGAGTTCAGCAAGAACAAAAAAGACCTCTCGTTTGTCTTCTGGTTCTCCAGCTCATCCCCGTCTGCTGACGCCTATGTTGGCGGCAAGAATAGCGCGTCAGGGTTTATCGCGAATGTCCTGGGTGGCCACAACGCCATTACCTCTGAAACTGAATGGCCAACGGTTGGCTGGGAAAGCATTATCGCCGCTAACCCGGATGTCATCGTCGTCTCCAGTCTTGACCGCAACCGCTGGGCACTGGATAACGCCGAAGAAAAGATTAAATTCCTGAAAAGCGATCCGGCCGTCAGCCAGCTCGATGCTGTTAAAAAAGGTCACATCGTCGTGATGGACGGCCAGGCGATGAACCCGACAATTCGTACTATCTATGGTGCTGAACAGGTTGCCGAACAGCTCAGAAAAATGGGACTGAATTGATGAGTTCCGCAATACAACAGGCCCGCCAGGGCCTGATACTCACCACATCAACAGTGCTGGCGCTGATTCTTCTTTTTGTGGTGATTGCCACAGGCGTCAGCGTGGGCGAACTGTCCATTCCGCTTAGCAGCGTCTTTTATGCGCTGACCAACAAAGCCGGATTCACCGACGTGCCACTCAGCCGCATCCATGAAAGTGTTATCTGGGATTTCCGTCTTAGCCGTGCGTTGGTCGCAGCCTGTTGTGGTGCGGGGCTGGCGATGTGTGGCGCCGTTTTGCAAAGCCTGCTGAAAAATGCCCTGGCGGAACCCTATGTACTCGGCGTATCCGCTGGGGCGTCAACGGGTGCCGTCTCGGTTGTGGTGCTTGGTATCGGTACTGGCGCAGTTTCCCTGTCCGCAGGTGCGTTTGCCGGGGCCTTTGCCGCTTTTGCGTTTGTCGCCTTTCTCACCAACGGCGCACGTGGCGGTAATGAGCGTACGATTCTGGCGGGCGTCGCGGCATCCCAACTCTTCAACGCCATCACGGCGTATACCATCAGTACTTCCGCCAGCGCACAACAGGCGCGTGACGTGATGTTCTGGCTCCTTGGCAGCTTTAGCGGCGTTCGCTGGCCGGAGTTTCAACTGATACTGGTCGTTCTGCTGGCTGGTCTTGCGGTATGCCTTTTTTACTCTCGCGCACTGGATGCCTTTACCTTTGGCGACGATGCCGCAGCGTCACTTGGTATCAATGTTCCCGTGGTTCGCTTGATCCTCTTTACTGCCACAGCGCTGATGACCGCCACCATTGTCAGTATGGCGGGATCGATCGGCTTTGTCGGTCTGGTCGTGCCGCATATGATGCGCTTTTTCTTCGGTCCGCTTCACCGTACGCTACTGATTGCCAGTGCGCTGGCAGGCGCAATCCTGATGGTGCTGGCTGATATCGCCTCCAGAATGCTGATCGCACCGCAGAGCCTGCCGGTCGGCGTAGTCACCGCGCTGGTTGGCGTGCCTTTCTTTGCTGTCATTATCTATCGTTCAAGGAACAAGTGATGAGCATCACTGCTGAAAACATTACCTGGAAGATAGCTAAGAAAACCATCGTCAATAATGTCTCACTGGCTGTCTCCCAGGGACAAACGGTGGGATTACTTGGCCCCAACGGTTCCGGAAAATCCTCGTTGCTGCGTATACTTGCCGGATTACGTCGCCCGCATGCAGGCACGGTTTCGCTCGATGGTCACGACATCTCCCGGATGCCTAAAAAGCAGCTTGCCCGTCGTATTGCCTTCGTTGAACAGCACGGGATGACCGAATCCAATATGCGGGTTCGCGACGTGGTAAAACTGGGGCGCATTCCGCACCATTCCGCCTTCTCTGGCTGGACATCCCACGATGATGAGACGGTAAATGCGGCGCTTGAACGGGTAGATATGCTCGGAAAAAGCGATCAGGGATGGCTGAGTTTATCGGGCGGTGAACGCCAGCGCGTGCACATCGCCAGGGCACTGGCACAGGTACCGAGCGAAATCTTGTTGGATGAGCCAACCAATCACCTGGATATTCATCACCAGATGCAACTGATGAAACTCATCAGTGAGCTGCCGGTGACCAGTATTGTCGCTATTCACGATCTGAACCATGCCTCGATGTTCTGTGACGCATTGATTGTCATGCAACAAGGCCAGGTCATCGCCACGGGCACCCCGCAGGAGATTCTGACCGAAGAATTACTCTGGGAGGTCTTTCGGGTGAAAACGCATATTGAAATATCGGCGTTTCATGGCAAGAAGCATATTCACTACCTTATCTGAATAAGACTATCTGGATGCATTTACTTCGCCCCGCCACACACCTCTGGCCGCCCGTTTTACTGGGCAGCCAGTTTGTATTCAATATCGGTTTTTACGCTGTCGTTCCCTTTCTGGCGATCTTTCTTCGCGATGACATGCTGCTTTCCGGTGGGATGATCGGCCTGATTCTCGGGTTAAGAACCTTTTCACAACAGGGCATGTTTATTGTTGGCGGTGCCCTGTCCGACCGCTTCGGCGCCCGCAGCATCATACTTTGCGGCTGTGTTATCCGCGTGGTGGGGTATCTTCTGCTGGCACTGGGTGACAGTATCTCGCCGATTATTCTCGGCGCTTGTCTGACAGGCATTGGCGGCGCCCTTTTCTCTCCGTCCATAGAAGCCTTGCTGGCAAAGGCGGGTACGGACAGTGAAGCGAACGGCAAGCGCAATCGCGCGGAATGGTTCGCGCTCTTTGCCGTCTGCGGCGAACTTGGCGCGGTGCTCGGCCCTGTTCTGGGTTCCATGCTGGCCGGTCTGGGATTTCGCCAGGTCGCTCTGGCGGGGGCTGTGGTATTTATCGTTGCGCTTGGCGTGCTGCATTTTTGCCTGCCGCGCAATCCGTCACGCCAGACGACGCTGCATATTACGCCGTGGTGGACCACCTTTCGCCAGCCGCGGTTTGTGGCCTTTATTATCGCCTACAGTTCATGGCTATTGAGCTACAACCAATTATACCTGGCATTGCCGGTGGAGATTGCCCGCGCCGGCGGCAGCGAGAAGGATTTAGGGCCGTTGTTTATGTTGGCTTCGGGGCTGATCATTCTGTTTCAGCTTCCCCTCGCCCGCTTTGCCCGGCGCGTTGGCGCGGTGCGGATATTGCCCTGCGGCTTTCTTCTATTGTCCGCGTCGTTTCTGAGTGTCGCTCTGTTCGCCGCATCGACGCCCCCGGACTCCTGGCTTCGCCTGCTGCCCGCCGCCTGTTTTGTTACGCTGCTGACGATGGGACAGATGTTACTGGTGCCCTCAGCAAAAGATTTGATCCCGCAATTTGCCGCGCCGTCCATGTTGGGTGCACACTATGGTGCACTGGCAACCGCCGGCGGTATTGCGGTGCTGGCGGGTAATTTCCTGCTGGGCAGCCAGCTCGACCGGGCGTTAACACCCTCAACCGATGCCATCTATCCCTGGTTGCAACTGGCGGTATTTCCGTTTTTAAGCGCTATTGCCCTGTTTTTTATTTGCCGGACCGGGCGGGAAAAAGAGAGCCGTTAACGCGTCATTTCTCCGCGCATGTCTCTGGAGCGGTTTTTCACCCACTCTTTGTACATCCCCGGAGACATGCCCATCACGGCATTAAATGCGCGTCGGAATGCCGTTTCATCGTTGTATCCACACTCTGTTGCGACTTGTGAAACCGTCTTGCCGCGATTTTCCAGCAGCATAGCCGCTGTCTCCATGCGTACACGAGTAATAAAGCTTTTGGGACTTTCCTGCGTGAGTTCTGTCATTTTGCGATTGAGCGTTCTGGTGGTCATATTAAGCGATGCGGCAAGCTGCTCGACCGTTATCGATGGATCCTGAAAACGCACCAGGTGTTCGGCTTTAATGAGTAACGGATGGCGCGAATTCAAAAATCCCGCCGGAGCATAGAGATGTTGTGAGAGTGGCTGGCTATCAGCAACGGCCATATCAGCAGCCAGTTTTGCCATCTCATCGCCCGCGTACAACCTGACAACGTGTATCGCCAGATCCACCCATGAAAGCGGCCCGCCGGTGGTGATGATATTCCGGTCTTCCACCAGCGCTTTCCCCCAGACGGGTTTTGTCAGCGGATAGCGTTCCCGGAACGTGTGATATAACCACCATGTTGTCGCGCACATCCGTCCGTTTAACAGCCCGGCTTCTGCCAGAATAAAGCCCCCCGCGCAGGCACCGGCAACGGCACATCCTTGCTGATATTGTGCTTTTACCCACCGCGCTGCATCGGTGATTGCCGCTTTGCAAAGCGGAGATTTTTCTTCATCAAGACGCATGCCGCTGGCAATAATCAGCGAATATTTATCGCTCTCAAAGGATCCTTCACTTTCAATCTGCCTGCCCTGCGCGTCGATGACGGGATGACCATCCGCCGTGACGATCTGCGCGCTAAAACCCGGTTCATTAACCGCATCGCGATGACGCAACGCCGGGTTTTGCTCAGCCACCTGATTTGCCAGCCAGAACATATCAGACAACCCCGAGAGGGCCGATTTCATACTTCCCGGCACCGCGAGTAAGGCAATTTTCATCATCAAGTCCTGAAAAACACAATGTCCGATTTTGCATGATACCTGTCATTAATGACACTTAATATCGCTTTCGGCATGGCGTTACACTCTGGAAACGTTATTTATGCGTATCGGGAATACCCTGCTATGTCCTTTTTCATCAATAAAATCATGCGACGCGCGTCGTTTCTGCTCTGCCTCATTGTCGCAACAAGCGCTGGCGCGCAGGAGTCAATCATCAAAAACATCGTTCTTGTTCATGGCGCGTTTACCGATGGATCGAGTTGGTCCGCTGTCACTGCGCTCCTGCAGGCCAAAGGGTATAACGTTACCGCCGTACAAAATCCGCTGACCTCTCTTAACGATGATGTGGCGGCAACGGAGCGCGTCCTGCAACGGCAACACGGCGACGTACTGCTTGTCGGCCACTCCTGGGGTGGCGCGGTGATTACGCAGGCCGGAAATGCTGAAAACGTGAAAGGGCTTGTCTATCTGTCGGCACTGGTGCCCGACAGCGGTGAATCTGTTACCGATACCCTTACGCGCCTGAATGCCCCCATGAGTGGCATGCAGCCAGATAACAATGGCTTGATTTGGCTGGATAACCCGGAGATGTTCCGCAACGTCATGGCAAATGATCTGCCTGAGCCTCAGGCGCGTTTACTTACCGCAGCACAACAACCGATAGCCGCGAAAGCCTTCAATGAAAAAGTGAACCATGCCGCCTGGCGCAATAAGCCGTCGTGGTATTTAGTCACTGAAAATGACAACGCGCTTAACCCTGCCGTACAAAACTTATTGGCGCGAGAAGCTGGCGCTAATATCATCCACCTCCCGTCAAGTCATATGTCAATGGTATCGCACCCGAAGGACGTTGCGGCGCTTATTGATAAAGCAGCACACAACATTAAACAGTGACATTACACAGGTGTATTTATCATGCAAATCCTACATATCGATTCCAGTATTACATTGGAAAATTCTGTTTCCCGTCAGTTATCTTATGAAGTTGTAAAAACGCTAACGGCAAACGGACAGTGTGAAAATATTATTTATCGTGATCTGGTTAAAGACGAAATACCTCACTTAACGGGCGACATTGCTGCCGGGTTCAGAGCAGTATCTGGCGCAGTGACCACACCTGAACTGGCCACTGAATATGCCCTTTCAGAAAAGATCGTCAACGAGTTTCTGACCAGCGATATGATTGTCATTGGTGCTCCGATGTACAATTTTACGGTCGCCAGCCAGTTGAAAGCGTGGTTAGACAGGCTCGCGCAACCTGGTAAGACGTTTCACTACACGGCAAATGGCCCGGTGGGGCTTGCGACCGGTAAGACAGTGGTTGTGGCTTCTGCGAGAGGCGGTTTCTATCACAACACGCCCCTGTCAGAAATGGATTTTCAGGAACATTATTTGCGCCATTTCTTTGCTTTTCTGGGTATCACCCAGGTGAAATTTATTCGGGTCGAGGGGGCATCAAAAGGTGAAAATATTAAGCAGCAGGAAATATTGCGGGCGCTGAACGCTATTCCCCAACTTATTGACAGCATTACACATTAATAGGATCTCGCTATGTTATACGCCGTAACGCTGTATTATTTATGCTCTGAATCAGAGCTGGGTGCCCATATTGATGCGCATAAAAAGTGGCTGGTTGAGGGTATCAGTAAAGCTGGTGTCATCCTGGCCGGCCCCCTCACAAGCGGTACCGGAGGGTATATTCTGTTTCACGGTGATAATGAAAAAGATATTTACACGTATCTGGAAAAAGACCCGTTTGTCATACACAACAAGGTCAGCGTGAATGTACTTAATATCGAGCCCATGTTGTGTTCAAATGCATTTCCTGCGCAATGGGCAGCAAATGCAAAGCTAATATAATGGAACAATAAGGGGGATATTCCCCCTTTTATTGATGTCAGTCGCTGTTTGCGCTGTTACCCTCTTGCCCACCCGCTTCCTGTTGACTTAAATTGTAATAAGCGTACATTTCAGGACATGAAGACATTCCTGATAATCGTTCCTGATGGCGGCATGTTGTTTGAAGCCGCCGGTATCGCCGACATCCTGATGCAGGCTAATCGTCTGCATGCACAAGACGGCCCGCAGCCGCGCTACCGCTTCTCTCTCGCTACGACCCAACCTCACCAGGTCATCCATGGTCAATCCGGGTTAAATCTGCTCGCCGATAGCCGTTTGCATGAAATCGACCCGCGTGAGCCCTGGGATACCATCATGATTACCGGACGCGGCGAGGATGAAGACGAAGGCACCGCGGTGGTCGACTGGCTACGCCTTGCTGCCCCCCATGCGCGGCGGGTGGTCTCTATTTGCGGTGGCGCGATGTTGCTGGCCGAAGCCGGATTACTCAGTGGACGAAGAGCAACCACCCACTGGCGACTGCTGGAAACCATGCAAACACGCTTTCCTGACATCACCCTCGAAGCTGGCCCCCTGTATGTTCAGGATGGCCCTGTCTGGACCTCCGGCGGCGTCAGTTCGGGCTTTGACCTGACGCTCGCGCTGGTTGAAGACGACTACGGGTTTAGCCTCGCGCTGGAAGTGGCCCAGAATATGGTGATGTATCTGCGTCGTCCTGGCGGTCAGCTCCAGTTCAGCCGTTACAATTTGCAGCAGGCCAGTAGCGTAGGTCCCATCAGTGACCTGCAAAGCTGGATCCTTACCCATCTGAACGAAGACTTGTCGGTGGACAAACTGGCGGAACGTGCGGCGATGAGCCCGCGTAATTTTACCCGTGTGTTCACGCGCGAAACGGGTGCGCCACCGGCGCGTTACGTTGCCGAAGCACGCCTGGCCGCGGCGCGTAACCGGCTGGAACAAACCAACGAAACGCTGGACAAGATTGCCGCTGAGACCGGCTTTGGCAGCAGCATCAATTTACGGCGAATTTTCGAACGCCAGTTACACCTTACCCCTGGCGAGTATCGTCAGCGCTTCCACTGCCGCAAAATGGCGTAAAGTGATCCTTATTTGTCGTTTACGCCAAACCGCCGCCGACCTACAGTGATGTCAGACATCGAATAAGAAGGAGTTCATCATGGTTAAGGTCGGCATTAACGGTTTTGGCAGGATTGGTCGTAACGTACTGCGTGCTGCGCTGGGCGATAAAGAAATTCAGATTGTGGCGATTAACGATCTGACGGACAGCAAAACGCTGGCGCATCTGTTAAAACACGATTCACTACTGGGCACCCTTCCCGTTCCCGTCGAAGCAGGCGAAGGTCAGTTAATTGTCGATGGTCAGGCCGTACGGGTGTTTAGCGAACGCGACCCGGCAAATATTCCCTGGCGTGACGTTGGCGTCGATATTGTGATTGAAGCCACCGGCTTCTTTACCGATCGCGAAAAAGCGGCGGTACACATCAGCAGCGGCGGCGCGAAACGCGTGATTATCTCCGCTCCGGGTAAAAACGATGACCTGACCATTGTGCTGGGGGTTAATGACCAGCAATACGATCCCGCGCGCCATTTTGTTGTGAGCAACGGCAGTTGTACGACGAATGGTCTGGCCCCGGCCGCGCAGGTGCTGCATCAGAATTTTGGTATCGAACATGGACTGATGAATACCACTCACGCCTACACCAACAGCCAGGCCTTGCACGACCAGCCAGAAAAAGACCTGCGTAGCGCGCGGGCGGCGGCACTCTCCATCGTGCCGTATTCCAGCGGCGCGGCGAAAGCGCTGGGGAAAGTTATCCCGGAACTGGACGGACGCCTCACCGGTTATTCCTTACGTGTGCCGGTGCCGGTGGTGTCGATTGTGGACCTGACCGTGACCTTAAAACGCGATGTGACGGTAGACGAAGTGAACGCGGCTTTCCGCAACGCTGCCGAATCCGGTCCGCTGAAAGGCATTCTGGGGTATAGCGACGAACCGCTGGTCTCCAGCGATTACCAGGGCGATCCGCGGTCGTCCATTATCGATGGGCTGTCGACACTGGTGATTGGCGGTAATCTGGTGAAAATTCTCGCCTGGTATGACAACGAGTGGGGCTTCTCTAACCGCCTGGTTGACCTTGCGAAAAAGATGGCACAGCGCGGGTTGTAATAACATCCGCATAAACGAAACCACGCTGCGGCGTGGTTTTTTCGTCTTATTTACTATCAGAACGTCACGGGCGTGTTCACCCATAGCACTCTGGCGACCACGGTACCGATATTGCGGTAACCATGCGGGATCTGGCTCGGGAAATAGAACGAATCCCCCTGCTCCAGGGTCCAGACATCGTCTCCCAGACGCAGTTCCAGTTCACCTTCCAGCACATAGCCCATCTCTTCGCCGTGGTGCTCAATCAGACCGTCACTGGCGACACCCGGCTCGATAATATGAATATTGCCCTGCAGCAAACCGCCCTTGTGATGCCAGGTCAGGTTCTCAAGCTCAATCCCCCCTTTTTTACTGCGTTGCAAAAACCGTTTACGGTTACGCTGGGCAGGTTTCAGAACGGGTTGATCGGCGGTCCAGTCATCGGCCATCAGGTCGGCAATGCTGGTCTCCAGCGCCTTTGCCAGACGGTGCAGCATCGCCAGCGACGGCGAAGCTGCGTCATTTTCCAGTTTGGATAACAGACTTTCCGAGCATTCCACCTTTTGCGCAAGCTGCTTGAGGGTCATTTCCTGCACCAGGCGTGCGTGGCGCAGCCGCATTCCCAGCGGGGTTCCGGTAGATTTGATGTCAGCGTTTTTTTTCATCTGTCTGCTTCATTAAAGTCTGCCTGTGGCCTGCGTCGCGCAGGCCTGGCAAGAAAAATCATCCCACAACGACGAACTGAATTTCTTTCGGTGAGCAGCCGTTAATCGGCACGATGTCCTGTGGACAGGCGGACATCACGACCACGCAATCCAGCTCGGCACGAATCTCTACATAATCACCTGCTTTACTGACGGTGGGCAACCAGGAAATAGAATAATCAGGATTTACCGGCGTGTTCATCCATAAATTGAGCGGTTGTGGCACTTCGCGGGCGCGCAGACCAATCGCATTGAGCGCCATACGCATATTATCGGCGCAGCTATCGTGGTACTCCGTAATGCCCATGTTGGTGTAACGGTAGAGATCGCAGGCGGCAATCAGCGTGTCATGCACACCCGGTGAGGTATCGGTCAGCAGCGTCGCGATGGCGCGACGTTGGTTGGTCACCAGCACATCACCCGGCTGCGGGATGATTTTGTCGATAAAAGCACGGGTGTGCTCCATAGAGGCAAATTCGCTGAGATCGCTGCTGTTAAAAAACCATGTATCGCACACCTGGCTGCCAGGGGTGTTGATGATCTTAATCACCTGCCCTTTTTTCAGTAAAACGGCGCGTCCGCAGCGGGGTGGAATGGTATAAAGCTCATTGAATACTGGCGCGCCATCGGCTGAAATCGGCGAGGTTGCCGTCGGGTTGGTCCCCAGCGCATCGCCATTGTCTTTCTCGCAGCAGGTTGGGTAATGTGCAGTTGCAGTCATGATTTAACTCCTTCAAATGATTGGGATAGCTCAGTCAGCGCGCAGGCCAGCGTGCGGGCGCCTGCCGCCAGTGAGCGAGGATCGGTATATTCAGCCGGGTTATGGCTAATGCCTTGATGGCTGGGGACAAAAAGCATACTGGTCGGACAGTGTTCGGCCAGATACATGGCGTCGTGAAACGCACCAGACAGCAGCTCCATATGAGCGATATCCAGCGCATTTCCGGCCGCTTGCAGAGTGTGATTGATACCGGCGTCAAAGGTGACCGGCGCTTTGTTCAATAAAGGCTCGACGGTGACATGTTCACTCGAAAGCGAGCTCATCAGCGCATCGAGCTGTGCCAGTTTTTCCGTCGATGGATGACGAAAATCGAGGGTAAAACGCACGCATGACGGGATGGTGTTGATGGCATTCGGCGTGACCTGCCAGCGGCCAAACGTCAGACGCAACGCGTCATCTGTTGCATCACTCATTGCCTGCTCAATGTAAACAAGCTGCTCGCGGGCCAGAGTCATCGCATCCTGGCGCAGTGTCATCGGCGTGGTCCCGGCATGGGCCGATACCCCATGGCAGGTAACCTGATACCAGCGCACGCCCTGAATGCCTTTAACAACAGCCAGCGGCAAATTCCGGTTTTCCAGCACCGGGCCTTGCTCGATATGTAACTCCACGAAGCAGGCCATTTCGCGGTCAGGACGCGACGGGATCGACGCAAAGCGCGTCTGATGCTGTGCCAGCGCGTCGCGAAACGACACGCCATCCACGCCCATCACGCCAAGGTGATCGGACAATCTCGCCGGGTCGACGAAGGCGCTGGATCCCATAGCTCCCGGCGCGAAGCGACTGCCCTCTTCGTTGGTCCAGATAACCACTTCGATCGGACGCCCGGTGATAACCTGCGCGTCATTGAGCGCTTTCAGGCACACCAGCCCGGCTATCACACCGTAGCAACCGTCGTAGTTGCCACCGGATGGCTGCGTATCGATATGGCTGCCGGTAACGACGGGCGAAACGGCTAATCGCCCCGGACGGCGGAAGAATAAATTGGCGGCGGCGTCGCGATAGACTTCGCAACCGAGTTCGCAGGCGAGATCAATAATCCACGCCCGTGCATCCAGTTCCACCTCGCTCAGCGCCTGGCGATCCACGCCGCCATTCGCTAACTTGCCAAATTCCGCCAGTTGCGCCAGCAACTGATTCAGCCACGCCTCGTCAACCTGGCGGGCGACCCGTAAGCTTGTTTCCATCATGGTAATTTCTCCAGCTCTTCGGGTTGTAGCGGCCTGCGAAACAGCGGTGCGAGGAAGCTTTTCAGACGCTCGCTTTTCGGCTGTGTGAACATCTGGCGCGGCGTACCGCTTTCAATAATGTGACCATCGGCCATGAACACCAGCCGTGACGAGATATGGGCGGCAAACGCCATCTCATGGGTGACCATCACCATGGTCATGCCCTGTCCGGCAAGGCTTCGGATAACATCCAGCACCTCTTCTACACGTTCCGGGTCGAGCGCCGAAGTGGGCTCATCAAGCAGCAAGAGTTCCGGGTTCAGGGCCAGTGCGCGGGCAATGCCTACCCGCTGTTGCTGACCACCGGACAACCTCGCCGGCCAGTCATCGGCTTTTTGCGCCATCCCGACACGTCCCAGCGCGGCCATTGCCGCCGCTTTTGCCGCCTGGCGCGACATCTTTTTGCCCAGCACCAGCGGTGCGGCGACATTCTCCAGCACCGTCATATGCGGCCAGAGATTGAATTGCTGGAACACCATCGACAGTGGCCTGCGCACGTCGGCAATCAGGCTGGCGCTGTCGACATGGGCGGGTCCTCGCTGTGTCCCGGAATAACCGAGCAACTGCCCTTTAATCAGCACGTCGCCTTTGTCATAGGCTTCGAGAAAATTCATGCAACGCAGCGCGGTCGTTTTCCCGGAACCGGACGGGCCAATCAGGGTGACTATCTCACCGTGATCGACGCGTAAATTGATGTCATTCAGCACTACATGGTTTGCGAATGACTTACCTACATGGCGCATTTCGAGCACCGGCGCAGAGGTATTGCTCACGTTATTCTCCGGTTCGTAGTACATGACTCAGTGTTCTTACGCTCAGGCTGACACCCTGGGCCAGCAGCCAGTAGCTGATGATCAGCAGGGTGTAAGGCAGGATATAGCTGTAGGTATTGGCCACAATCTGACTCGTCGTCATGGTCAATTCCGGGACGGTAATGATTGACGCGATGGCGCTCTCTTTAATGGTCAGAATGAACTGATTACCCAACAGCGGTAGCGCAAAACGAACGGCCTGCGGCATCTGGATATGCCAGAAACAGCGGCGCGTAGAGATAGTGTTGGCGAGTGCCGCCTCGCGCTGCCCCGGCGGGATGCTGTTCCACGCGGTGCGAAAAATTTCACTGAAATAGGCGGCGCTATACAGCGTCAGCGACAGCAGCGTGGCCTCCGTCGCGCTCAGCATGATGCCAACAGACGGCAGGCCAAAGTAAATGACGGCAAGCTGTGCCAGAAACGGCGTGCCACGGATAGCCCAGACGTAAACGCGCCACAGGCGAAACATCAGGCCGCGTCGGCCACAGAGCCCATTGATGGCAAACCCCAACAACATGCCGCCGAACGCGGCACACAGGCTTAGACACAGCGTTACCCCCAGCGCCTGAACGTAGGCAGGCAGGTATTGTGCGAGTTCCGTCATCGTTGTTCCCTCTGCCAGTGGCGTTCCGCCTGGCGGCCCAACAGCGCCAGCAGGCTGGTCAGCAGTAAGTAGACCAGGGCGACGGCCAGATAGACCTGCAACGGCTGGTAGGTGGACGACGCCAGTTGCTGCCCCACACGCATCAGGTCGGTCAGCGCAATTACCGACACCACCGCCGAGGCTTTGATCACATCAATCAGTTCGGAAATCAGCGACGGCAGCGTTGTCCGGATAACCTGCGGCACCTGAATACGCCATAAAATCTGTCGGGGACTCAGCCCGCAAATGGCGGCGGCTTCCAGTTGGCCGGGGTGAATACTGGCGAAACCACTTTTGAGAATTTGCGATTGCCAGGCGGCTGTATTCAGCGTTAAGGCCAGCGCGGCGGCCACAAAGCCGGGAATGTTGAGGCCCAACTGCGACGGCAAATAAAAGCAGAGCAGCAACTGCACCAGCACCGGGGTTCCCCGGAACAGACTGACCCATCCATGGGCCGTCATACGGTAAATCCGTAACGGGCTTGTCGACATCTGCCATACCCCAATACCCACCAGAAAACCGGCGACCATCGCCGTCAGGCACAGCGCCGCTGTCGTGAGCGCCCCTTGCGCCAGCATGGGAAGCCAGTGGATAAAGCGCGTTATGAAATCCGTCATCGTTGACTGCTCACAGTGCCGGTTCAGGCATTTCTGTCGCCGGAACGGTCATCGTGAAGCCGAACCATTTCTGTTGCAGTTCCTTCATTGTGCCATCGCGGTTGGCTTCGATAATCCCGTCGCTGATAAGCTTGACCAGGGAGGCGCTGTCGGCATCTTTACGCCCTACCCAACCAAAAAAGGTTTGTGGCCCGATCATCTCCGGGAGCGTGGCAAACACGCCGGGACGGGTTTTGATTAACGGTCCCAGGTTTGAGAGCGACTGGGCAACGCCATCAAGTCGGCGAGACGCCAGGTCAGCATAGGCTTCATCAAACGCCACATACTGTTTGATCTCTTTAATGCCCGGTTTGCCGCTCGCGCGCAGCGCCTGGTCGAAGGATTGCAGCACCTGCAACTGACCGGAACCGGCCTGTGAACCCACGACTTTGCCGCTCAGGTCATCCGGGGTTTTGATGGCGTCGTCTCCCGCCCTTTTGAGCAGGGCAACGGTGGATTCCGCTACCGGTGCGGTAAAGCCGAAGTGTTCAATACGCTGTTTATTGACGGTAACGGCAGTGACCACGAAATCGAATTTCTTCGCATCCAGCCCTGGCAGGATGCCCTGGAAAGGCAGGTCCAGTTGTTTCACCTTCACGCCCGGCAATGATTTCGCAAGAATATGGTTCATCAGGTCAACGTCGTAGCCGACGATCTTTCCGTTATCGACATACTCAAAGGGGGCATATCGCGCTTCCGTGGCAACGGAGATCTCTTTGGTCTCTTTAATTCTTTCAAGCAGATCGGCGCTAAACGCCTGGGCGCAAAAAAGGCTGGCGGATACCAGTGTCAGACAGGCAGGTAAAGTCAAACGGGTCAGTGTCATGGCGTGCTCTCTGAAAGTAATTTGAACATCAGTAAAGTTACTTGAACGATATTAGAGAAGCATGAAACATGCCAACTGAGTCAGTGGCAACGATAAATTTCATAGGTTTTTGAAAAATAAGCGATATCTTACAGAGGTGTTACGCAGGCGCGATCCCTGTCGGCTGTCAGGGATCGACATGTGCACATTTGGTGTGCACGGGCATGGTGCTTTTGCTGCTTAAAAAGAGTGCAATGCGCGTTATCGAAAACGTGAAATCAGCCTGGCTGACGATGTGATTTTTCCCGTAACGCCAGCGCTTCATGGCGCTGTATGAAGTCATTTTTGAGCTGGCTGTAGCGCTCAGACAGGTTTCCACTGTGTTCTGCCGCCTCGCGATTTACCCTTTCGTATTCCTGAGCAATATCGCTGTGCTGGCGCAAATAATCACGAAATGCCAGATGTCGTACCGTGTGCTGGCTGCCCAGCTCAAAGGCATGAAGATGATGAGTTCGTTGATTCTCGCCTTTTACAAAATAGCGCCTGCCTGGGATGCCATACTCACCTCGCGGCGTATAACCCGCCTGGCGCAGGGTGTCGTTATATTTATCCAGCAGATGTAGCGAGGTCACTTCCAGCAGTATATCGATGATGGGTTTGGCCGCAAGGCCGGGAACGGCCGTACTGCCAATATGGTGGATAGCGACAGGTATATCTGATAACACGCGTTGTAATAGTAACGCTTCTTTCTGATAGCGCTCGGGCCAGGTGGCATCACTTTGCTCGATAGAAATACGGCGCCCGGTCATCTTGTTCCCCTTAAGAGATACGACGGTTTACTGCCTGATGGTGAAGACTGGGTTGCTGGTCTTTCAGGCTGAATATTCATTGCTCTCCGCGCTGGCGGTAGAGACAATCCAGTCGCGGAATTTACGACTCATTTTTTGGAGCAGCGCCGATTCGTCATAGACCAGATAATAGGCCAGTAGCGAATCAATGGCGACGCGCAACGGGTTGATCAAAAGCCCTTTTTTCAATTCATCACGAATAAGGGTACTTCGAATAAGCGCAATCCCTTTCCCGGCAATCGCCGCTTCCAGTACGCCATTCGAGTCAACAAATACCGGCCCTTTTTCCTCAATGGCATGCGCAATTCCGGCCGCCTTAAACCAGACGGCCCAGTCCATGCGATGCTCATCATGCAGCAATGTGAATTGGGTCAGGTCCAGCAGCGAGGTAAGTGTTTGTCCATCGGGAATAAGCCGCGGACTGCATACCGGAAGAAGACGATCGTTAATCAGGCACTCCGCCTCCAGGCCCGGATAGTGCCCGGAGCCGTGTCTGATAGCAAAATCAATCCCTTCGGTTAACAAATCCACTTGACGATTCGTGGTACTGATTTGCACCTCAACGCCTGGATTCTGCCTCTCAAACGCTGGCAGGCGCGGCAGCAGCCACTGAATAGCAAAGCCACTGGTACAACTGACGGTAATGCTGTTTTGCTTCTCGTCATCCATCAGACGCTGCGTCGCTTCGGATATCTGATCAAAAGCCGGACGGATAGCGCGTAAATAAATGCGCCCTTCTGTTGTCAATTCCAGCGCCCGCGCGCCACGGATGAACAAGCGTGAATGCAGCATCTCTTCGAGTTTGGACACTTGTTGGCTCACGGCGCTGGGGGTAACACATAATTCCTCGGCGGCCCGCTTAACACTCATGTGTCTTGCCGCAGATTCAAAGCACATAAGCGCATGTAAAGGTGGCAATTTCATCGTCGCGTCAATTCCATGATTTAGGAAAACTTAATTATAGAAGAAATCCTTGCTTGTCATGGCTCTGGCTAACGTTTTAGTTTTTCTGCCACCTTCTGATGAAACAAACAGGTATCACATGCGCCCTTCTGATTACGCAAGACTCTTCCTGCTGGCCGCCATTTGGGGGGCCAGTTTCCTGTTTATGCGCATTGCCGCACCCGAATTCGGCGCCGTCACGACCGCCTTTCTTCGCGTATTGTTGGGTGTTATCGGTCTTGCCGCCATTCTGGTCATGATGAAATCTCCCTTTCGCTTTGAGCAAAAATTTGGCGTGGCACTGCTGCTCGGGGTGATGAATTCTGGCCTGCCTTTTCTGATGTATTGCCTGGCGGCAACGCGTTTACCGGCGGGCTATTCTGCGATCCTCAATGCCACCACCCCCTTGATGGGTGCGTTGATCGGCTGCTTCTTTTTTGGCGAGACGCTGACACTACGTAAATGGGGAGGCGTGGTTTCAGGCATTGTCGGCATTATGATCATCACGACGACAGGTAAAACAGACGTGACCGCAAGCGTAGTCACAGGCGTTATCGCCTGCCTTGTCGCCACAGCCTGTTACGGACTGGCCGGTTTTCTGACGCGCCGCTGGATAAGCCAGCGCGGTGGGCTGGATCCGAAAATGGTCGCCTTCGGCAGCCAGCTCGGCGCCACGCTGTTTCTCTTGCCCTTCTTTGCCTGGTCGGTCGGTCGCGGCCCTGCCATTGGCTGGCTCCAGGGCAATGTCTGGGCAAGTGTTATCGCACTTGGACTCATTTGCACCGCGGTGGCCTACATTCTCTATTTCCGGCTGATTGCCGATATTGGCCCGCTGCGCTCATTAACTGTCACTTTTTTAATTCCCCCTTTTGCCGTGTTGTGGGGCTACCTCGTACTGGGGGAAACCCTGAGTGAAGGTTTTGGCATCGGGGCACTGATCATCTGTCTTGCGGTCTGGATGATTGTCAGCCCAGGCAAAAGCGCCACGCAGTAAAGTTTCAGGCTTTATCGACAGGCGCTAAGCAGGTACGGAAAAACGCATGTGTTTTTTCCGTCAACGCCGCCGATTGGGTAATATTTTTCCATACGCTGTTATGCCCGGCATTCGGGACAACAAAGAGCGTTTTCCAGAGCGCCTCCATTGCCGCATTATGCAATTTCGCAGGGATTTCTTGTGGTATGACTTCATCGCGCTCTGCGGCGACAATCAGTATCTTCCCTCTGAAACCGGCAAGCAGCGGCCAGGCATCCGAGTCCTGCCAGCTCTTTTCCTGGCGGATTATCTGTGAAAAGGCCGGGCCGAAGTTTACCGTTGCGGCCACGGGGGTATAGACACCGGGCACGAGAAGAATGAGCGAGCGAAAATCCAGCCGCGCACTGAGTTGTATGGCGTTATACGCCCCCATACTGGAGCCAAGACAGCCGGTGAGCGGCACATTGTGATGCGCGATGACCGCCAGCGCCTGCCGGGTGCGGCTTTCCAGCGAGGACTCACTCATCGAACCTGTCGATGCGCCATGTCCGAGGCAGTCAAAAACGGTGGTCCCGTAGCCCATTTCATCGAGTAGCTGGCGGTAATGGGCGAAGACCTCCCTGTCTTTCGAACCGCCGTGGATCATTAATACGTGACCATTGCTGCCATAAGAGGAGTCGGCACGCAGGGTATGCCCGGCAAAGGGAACGTCAAAATACTCTCTGTTTATCATCTGTTTATGCCTGGATAGGTGAGCACGTCAGGCCGAGGCCGCAGCGAATAAGCCCGGCGTGGTGCCAAAGTGTGCGCGGAAGTGTTTTATCAGATGGCTTTGATCGAAGAAACCGACATCGCTGGCGACCTGCGACGCGCTGATACCACGGGAAAGCAGCCCTTTTGCTCTGACCAGGCGAATCTGCGTCAGATACTGGTGCACTGACAGACCGGTCATGGCCTGGAAAGTACGCATAAAATAAAACTCGCTTAAGCCCGCGACGGTCGCAATCTCTTTCACGGTCAGCGTCTGCGCGTAACTGCTATGCAGAAATTCAATGGCTTTGCGGATGTCGGCGCGCATCACATCCTGACGTGCACCTTTGACTGTCCGTTCACCATAATTGCCAATGAGAATATTGAGTATCTGGTACATCACGCACGCTTTTTCCAGCGGGTCATCACTGGCATTGAGCACCTGGGCGGCATGTAGCATTCGTCGGGCAATCCGCGGGTCGTGTCGCATGCCCTCGGTACCAAAATTGACGTCTCCTCGCCCTTTCAGCACGGTTTCTGCGACATCATTGATCAGGCTTTGCGACGGATAGAACGCGCAATAATCCCAGCCTTCATCGCGCTGCACCGCCTCGCCAGTGTGCACTTCGCCTGGCATAATCACCATTACCGTTCCCGCCGCCGCGATCCCTTTTTGTCGGCATATTCGGGTGCGCTGGGCGCCACGGGCAAACGCTGCAATCACAAACTCGTCATGGAAATGCGGCGGATAACTGTGCTCATAACATGAGGCCCGCAGGATCTCCATTCCTCCGTGCAGTTCATTATCACGCCACAACTTGATGTCATCCCGTCTGTTTTGCGTCACGTCTTCGTTCTCCCGCCCTCTCTACCGCCATTTTTTATAAATGCGCAGGATTTTACTATCGCGATTTTTCAGGATCCTTAAGATTGCACATTCAGACAAGAAAGAAAGGGAAAAGTGATGTTGATGAAGAGTGACGCCATGCGCAAGGATGACCCTACAGCCCTGTTTCGTGGCGGTGTTGCCGCTTGCCTGCCAACCATCCCCGGCTACTGGAGTATCGGTTTCGCCGCCGGTGCTATCGGCACGTTGTCCGGGTTTACCGTCTGGCAAACGGCGTTTCTGGCGACCGCACTTTATACCGGCTCGGCCCAGTTTTTGTTTTACTCGCTCTGGGCTGCGGGGGCAGAAATGGCTTCGGTGGTGCTGAGCGTGTTCCTGGTGAATCTACGCTACCTGCTGATGAGCTCGGCAATGAGCGTGTTCTTCCGCGAGCAGACAACGCTGCAGAAAATCGTGAGTGGCTTACTGTTGACCGATGAAACCTTCGGCGTGGCGGTTCAGCGCGGCGGCCATCAGGGAACGGTGCCCTTTGCCTGGATGTTTGGGCTTAATCTGGCCGCGTGGCTGAACTGGATCCTCGCTTGTGTGGTGGGCGGATGCCTGGCCTCTGCGCTGCCACCTGCATTAATGGAAGGATTAAGTTTCAGTCTGGTATCGATGTTTATCGGTCTGGTGCTGATGATTTGGTTCGCCAGTCGGCAGAAAAAACTCGAAACGTTCAGCGTGGCAATAGCGGTACTCGTTACGCTCTTTGCCGCCGGTCATATGGAGTTAAGTGTCATTGTGATTGTCGCCGCTTCTCTGTCGGCAACACTGGCTACGGTATTGTTGCGCGCGACGCAGAAAGGAGCGAAATAAGATGGAGCGAAATATTTTACTGACGATTACGATCGCGGCCCTGGTGACGGCGCTGATGCGCACGGTGCCGATTTTACTGCTTTCCCGCTTTCGTCTGGCTCCGGTCGTTCAGCAGTGGCTGGGTTTTATTCCCGCCGCCATTATGGCTGCCATTATTGCGGCGGAACTTATCGAAAAACCGGCCCTGACCAGCAACGGAATAAGCATATCGTTACTGGCGGCTGCCATCGCCGCCCTTACCGGGATTATCACGCGTGGGCTTTTTGCCACCGTTATTGCCGGGATGGTAGCTTATTCAGGCCTGCGCTATTTTTTCGGCCTGTAGTCACAGACTGATGCTGTAACGGACGACATCGCCCAGTTCCGCAACCTGATCATACAGTTTTCGGGCTGGGTTGTTCGTCCGGGTCACCCAGTAGAGTTTTGCCCAGCCGCTTTTTTCACCCTCCTGACGAATTGCCTCAATCAGCGCTCGCCCCGCACCGCGACCGCGCAGTTGTGCATCCACATAAAGGTCTTCCAGATAACAGATGGGCTTCGTGACCCAGGTACCTTCATGCATGACGCACAGGGCAAAACCCACCAGTTGACCATCCATAACGGCGACACGGCATAATAGTGTGGATTCGGGGGAATGAATGCGCGCCCAGGTGGCGCGCGTAACGGCATCACTTAGCGTGCTGCCCGCAAAATCAAGATAGCCCTGCCACAGCACTGACCACACAGCATAATCGTCAGGTCTGGCCTCGCGTACTTCCACGTCCATTTTTTATCCTTTTGAAATATCACGCGAGGAGCGATAGTACGCCTGTTTTTCCCTGCAAGACAGTTCAGTTTTCCGGTAGCAGGCGTTGGCATACGTCACGTACAAACGTCCGTAACCAACGGTGCGCCGGGTCGCCTTCTGTTCGGGGGTGCCACAGTAACGATACGGTGATCCCGCGTGTTTTCACCGGCAGTTCGAATACCGACAGATCGGCGACCGCCGACCGATTAATGAGAAACGAAGCCGGAACCAGCGCCACCAAATCCGTCGCCCGGGCCACAGCCAGCGCAGCGGGAAAACCGGGAACGAGGGCTGCCACTTTGCGCGTAAGGCCGACCTCTGCCAGTGCATCATCTACCGGGCCGGAAAGTGTTCCCCGGCGCGAGGCCACGACATGCTTCCATTCACTATAATGTGACGTTGTCACTTCTTTAAGCTGGGTCAGCGGATGCCCTTTTCGCACCACGCCGACGAACCTGTCGCGAAACAGCGCCTGGACGCGGATCTCCGGCCCCATCTCACCAAGCACGCCTATCTCAAGATCCACCAGCCCTTCACGTAAAGGGTGCGGCGTTTTCTCCGGCTTTGCGGCAAAACGCAGGGTGATACCCGGTGCTATGGCCGCGGCTTCGGCAACCAGTGCCGGGCCGAACACCTCCACAAAGCCGTCGTTGGCACGCAGGGTAAAAAGCTGTTCATGGGTGCTGATGTTCAGCTCGGTCTGTGCCGGGCGCAGTAACGCGCGGGTTTCGAAAACCGCGTTTTGCGTACGCGCGCGGATCCCTTCGGCATAGGGCGTTAACACCATGTTGCGCCCTGCCCGCACCAGTAAGGGATCGCCGGTGGTCTCCCGCAGGCGACCGAGCGTGCGGCTCATCGCCGAGGCACTCAGCCCCAGATGGCGTGCCGCACCCGCAACACTTTTTTCAGCAAGCAGAACGTCCAGTGCAAACAGAAGGTTCAGATCGGGTTCGGTCATCATATGTCCTGTATTGAGATAAGGCGTTTGGTGCAGGTTATAAGTGCAAATGCTGCGTCTTCCGCCCTGTATATCCAGTCATTATAGTGACCTCTCGCATCTATTTCGCAGAGGTTTTTTATGCATTTGTTCTCTGACCAGCCGGGTGATGAAGGACTGCCGGGACACGAACGCCGTCTGGCGATGGTGGCGGTAATGACCAGCACCACGATGGCTGTTTTTGACGGCTCGATGGTCAATATCGCCCTGCCACAAATTGCCCGTGTGCTTGAGGTTTCCTCCGGCGATGCGGTGTGGGTTGCCAATGGCTATCTGTTATCCGCCGCCATGACGCTGGCCATTTTCGCCGCACTGGCTCCCCGGACGGGCTTTCGTGCCCTCTTTGCCGCCGGGATAAGCCTTTTTACGCTGGCGTCTGTGGGCTGTGCGCTGTCGACCTCACTGGAGATGCTGGTGGCGATGCGACTGTTGCAGGGCATTGGCGGTGCCGCGACATTGAGTATTGCGCCTGCTATTTTGCGCTCCATTTTCCCTGGCCGTTTACTGGGGCGGATCCTGGGGATCCACGCCCTGCTCATCGCCGCCAATACGGCCATCGCCCCGGTGATCGGCGGTGCCTTACTTTCCTCCCTCGGCTGGCAATGGTTGTTCGCGATAAATCTCCCTTTTGGTGTCATCGCCCTGTTACTGACGCTGCGCGTGGTGCCTGTCCATCGCGGTATCATTCGCGGGCGCTTTGATGTTGCCGGCGCCCTCTTTTCAGCCATCATGCTGGGCGCCGTGATCATGGCCTCAAACGCCTTCTCGCGGCCCGGTGAAACCGGGGGCTCGCTATTAACCCCGGCACTCTACGGGCTTGTTGCCGTTGTCTCGGGTATCGCTTTTGTTTACCGTCAGCGCCGGGCGGCAGAACCTTTACTGCCACTTACGCTTTTTGCCTCTGCCCGCTTCTCTCTGGCCGCCTTAACCTCGCTCGCGTCGTTCGTCAGCCAGGGGATGACCTTCGTTGCGCTGTCGTTTCTGTTTCAGAGCGTTTATGGCTACAGCGCGTTTACTTCTGCGCTGCTTTTTACCGCCTGGCCTGTCGGGATTGTGCTGGTTGCTCCCCACGCCGGACGGCTGGCCGATCGCTATGCTCCGGCCGTTATTTCCACTGCCGGATTATGCCTCTTTGGCGTCGGGCTCCTGTTGTTAGCGCTGTTGCCGGAAAACGCGCCGGTGTGGGATATCAGCCTGCGTGGTCTGGTATGTGGGATAGGGTTTGGGTGTTTTCAAAGCCCCAATAACCGGGAGATGCTGGCCAGCGCCTCCCGGGAACACAGCAGCTATGCGTCGGGTATTCTCGCTATCATGCGCACGTTTGGTCAGTGTATGGGGGCGGCTTTTATTGGCGTGATTTTGTCAGTTTACGCGCCGTCAGGCACGCTGCCCCAGGAGGCGTTCGCGGTCCGTCTGGGGTTGTGGCTGGCGGCGGGCGCGACGCTACTGGCGATCGTGGTGAGCGTCAGTCGTTTAAAAACCCGGCCCGCAATGTAAGTCAGACCTGAAATGCCGTTCGCAGAAGAGGCTGAACGGCATTTTTGATGCTCAGTCTGTTGCGTTATTACACTGCTCAGGTCTCTGGATAAAACTCTCAAGCGCACGCTTTTGCTTCCCTTTGCTATCGAAATTTTCCCGCTTAAGCCAGGCTTCGAGCGCTGCACGCAGCGGAGGCCATTCACTGTCGATAATGGATAGCCAGTCGGTATCGCGATTGCGCTGCTTGCGGGTCATCACCTGGCGAAAACGGCCTTCAAACGTGAACCCGATGCGCTCAGCGGCGCGTCGTGAAACGATATTCGTTGAGTCGCAGCGCCATGCCACCCGGCGATAACCCAGCGCGAAGGCCTGACTCAGCAATAAATAGAGCGCTTCTGTACCCATCACGTTGCGTTGCATCAGCGCAGACCAGGTCACATGGCCGATTTCAATGGCCCCGTTAACGGTATCAATCGCACTCCAGCACACCACGCCACAGGCACGATTATCGGTACAGTTGATGACGGCATACGGCACCAGGCTGTCATCCGCGATTTTGTGAGCGATCCAGGCGGCCATCTCTTCGCGCGTCTGTGGTTTATTTGCTCCCAGCCATGTCCAGTCCCGATCATCTTCTGCCAGCGAAAAAGCCTGGAAAAGCGCATCGCAATGGTTTGAGTCGAGGGGCGCTAACTGGCAGTACTGGCCGGGAAGCGCGACGCGTGCAGGTTTGGCAACGGGTTGCCAGTCTGGCAGCGCAAAACCGACCTGCTAACCATACTGGTTGATTTGCGTGGTGTTCGTCATCAGTGACATCCTTGATTAAGCGACAGATTTTTACCTTATCTTTCATCTTTTTATCGCGGCGTGCATTAACGATTACGGCATACTGTTAATAATGGCGCAATATTGCTCGATGATTATGTCGCCCTTCTGATGCCGGGTCTGGAGAACATCACGTGAGATATTACCCCCTTTTGCGACTTGCGCTTGTGTTAAGCATGCTGGTGCCAGTGGTTAGCCTTGCCGCTTTACCCGTCGGGCCGCAGGTCGGCGACCAGGATTTATCCCCGTTTTACCGCTGGAATAGTGCGCTCCCCGATAAACCCGGCGTTATGCTGCGTGAAGAGCCCATGAAACACCAGCCGGAGATCGCTGCGGCACAATCGCGGCGCATCCTCTACACCTCCCGCGATGTGCGCTGGGATGCCGGTATTGTCCCCGTGAGCGGGACGCTCTATTTTCCGCAAGGCAAACCGCCGTCAGGCGGCTGGCCGCTGGTTGCCTGGGCACACGGCACATTGGGTGTCGCTGACACCTGCGCCCCCTCCTGGACAGGACATGCACCGCGCGACGCGAGCTACATCAATAAATGGTTGCAACAGGGGTTTGCCGTCGTCGCAACGGATTATCAGGGGCTTGGCGGGCCGGGACCGCATCCTTATCTGATTTGGCAAGCCGAAGGACGTTCAGTGCTTGATAGCGTCCGTGCGGCGTTGCAGGCCCACCCGCAACAGCTTGCTAATCGTCTTGTGATAACCGGGCAATCACAAGGCTCGGGGGCCTCGCTGGGTGCAAGCTATATTGCCCCGGGCTACGCACCGGAACTCAAACTGCTGGCGACCATTGCCAGCGGTCTGGTGGCGACATTCCCTGACGGCCCCGTTGCGGCGGGTGACGGGCGAATTCATGGCACACCACCCCGGCTGGAAATGTTACGCCTGATCGGAGGTTCGCTGGCGGATGATGCGCCCGCGCCTGAATCGCTGGTGACAGACAACGGGGCAAAGCTGCTGGCATGGGCCAGGGTTTCCTGCATGCCTGAACTCGGGCATGTTCAACGCCGCCTGCATCTGAATGCCAACAATGCGTTTATTGGCGGCAGCGAGCGTATCACCTCTGTGTTAAAACCCGTCACGGATATGCCATCAGCGCGCTTTCCCGCGCCGCTGTTTCTGGCGACCGGTCTGGCGGATCGCACGCTGTCGCCTTATCACCAGTATGCCGCCGTGGCGGCACTGTGCGCGGCAGGTAACCCACTCGAATGGAAAACTTATCAGGGCATCACCCATAACGGCATTGTGAATACCGCGTTTGCAGACGAGCTCACCTTTGTTCAGGCGGTGCTGGCGGGTAAACCGCGACCAGACAGTTGTGGGGCGTTGGTCGTACCGGGCAAGGCTCAGCCCGCACTAAAGGATATCTTGTATAACAACTGATTTTTTAAGCGCCGCCGTTTCTGAAAGAATGGCTCCGCTCTACAATACGGAGCCAACTGGTAACACCCTAAAAAGGATGTCTTATGTTTTTACGCGTAACGACGGAAGTCACTGAGCAAGAACAAAACGAGTTGCTGGATGGTTTACGGGAGTTTAATCGTCCCTTTCTCCGCAATCGTGAATGGGGACCTGTTGGTGTCTTTTGTCGTGATGTAAACGGTAAAATGACCGGTGGATTGATTGGCTCGTGTAAAAGCGAATGGCTGTGTATCAGCTACTTATGGGTTAGCGAAGCCCTGCGCGGTAGCGGGCTGGGTACAGAACTGATAAAGGCCGCAGAGAAAGAAGCGGTAAAACAGGGTTGCCAGCAATCACTGGTGGATACCTTCAGCTTTCAGGCATTAGCGTTTTACCAAAAGCAGGGTTATGTACTGCAGATGACACTGAATGACTTTCCGGAAAAAGGCATCCAGCGCCATTACCTCACTAAAGCGCTGGTCAGCCTGTAATCTTTAGAGGGCCTCCGGGTTGGCAAGCGCCCGGTCCCTGCCCTGAATTTTTGCCATGTACAGCGCCTTATCTGCTCCTTCTTTCAGGCGATTCGCGTCATCTTCATTACCGCTGCCGATCAGGGAAAAACAGCCCGCACTGATGGTGACGACTTTGTTTGTCGCCCCCGATTCGACGTGCGGAATTCTTGCGCTGCGCACGGCTGTCACCGCCTGACGAGCAACAAACAGCGCGGCTTCCGGCCCGGTATCCGGCAGAATGATCGCAAATTCTTCGCCCCCGTACCGGGCGATCAAATCGGAATTACGCAGTTTGAGCTTCTGGATGACTTCGCCCACCGCACGCAGGCAGTTATCGCCCGCCACATGGCCATAGAAGTCGTTATAGCGTTTAAAAAAGTCGATATCGAGCATCACCAGTGATACCGGTTTTTTACTCAATGAAGAGGCTTTCAGGCTTTGGCTCAAAAACAGATCGAACTGACGGCGGTTGGCAAGTCCGGTTAAACCGTCGGCCAGCGCCATCAGTTGCAATGTGTGATTAATGCTGGTCAGCTCATCACGCAGTTCCGCCAGTTCGGTCTGATTACGCACATTCATTCGCACCTGGCGAAAAACGATAATTCCCATGAGTAAGGTGCCGAGCAGTAACATGGCGTTGAGCACCAGGTCCGGCAAACTGTCCTTCAGCCAGCGTGACCAGAGTGCCGGTTTGTCATAACCGGCGGCCACGACCAACGGATAACGTTCAAGGCGCGCAAAGCCATAGATGCGCTCGACGTGATCCAGCGCCGAAACCCAGGTCGCATTACCGCGATCTTTTTTCGCCAGTTCTCGTGTAAAGAGCGGGCTCGCCGAAAGGTTGCGGTTAATGACATCATCCGGGAAAGGACGGACATACAACGCCGTACCGTCAGTGATCATTAAGGCCAGCAGATCCCGGTTTTCGAGTTCGAAATAGCTATAAAAGTGACGGAAGTAATCTACCCGGATGGTGGCGAGCACTACGCCGGCAAAACCGCCTGCGGAATCGCTGATGCGCATGGATACGGGAATCACCAGATCGCCTGTTGAACGGCTCGTAATTACCCGCCCGATATGAATGTTGTTATGCCCGTTACGCTGATGATAGTTAAAATATTCGCGGTCGCTGCTGTTGGTGACCATCGGGAGGCGGCCAAGCGCCGTGGCTTTCATGTTTCCCTGCGCATCATAGATGAACAGTCCATGCAGTTGCGGCAAGCGCTCTTTCAGCTCAGCTAACAGCACATCAAAGCGACCGGCATTCAATGTCGAAATACTGTCTGCCGGTATGGTACGGCGAATATCACGCAGCGCCAGCTCTGTTTGTAAAACGGTATCTTCTGCCTGACGCGCCTGGGAAACGGATAAGTTTATAGCATTACGTTCCATATCCTCGACGGCACGATTCCAGGAGCGGGTCAGCGTCCAGCTACTGGTCATCACCCCCGCCAGTAATAATGCGGTCATGAAAAAAGTGATGCTACGTCCAAGGGAGGAATCCAGAGCCAGTGCGCCTGAAATATGTTTATTGATGTTCATTTTTTCCCCGTGCTTCACATCCCGTTCTTTAAGTTAAGCATGAAAATACGATGATTTATAAGCAAAATCATGTTGCGCTAAGGATGAACTGAGATGTCTCGCGCTATCATCAGCGAGTGAAGTGTCTTCTTATAATTGAATAAAACCTGTTAGATGACGTTATTAAAAGGATATATCCGGCGCTGCTTCGCGTTGGCTATTCAGCCATTAAGATGACACTGGCGACATAAAAACGAGAATGACCTGATCGTATTCTCCCGTCTCTTTATGTCGCCCCCCGCTTAACGTTTTATGCGCTGCGGCCAGTTAATAGATGAGACACCGTTGAGTATCGGGCGGGCAAACAGGAAACCCTGAAAACGCTCAATCCCGGCGGCTTCCAGCCAGCACCACTCTTCCACTTTCTCGACGCCTTCGGCCACTACGGTAATTTGCATCTCAGCACAGCAATCGATAATCGCTTTGACGATAGCCTGCTTCGGGCCGTGCATATGGATATCGGTGACGATGCTGCGGTCAATCTTGAGTTTGTCCGGCTGAAACTTGGCAAGCAGAGACAACCCCGCAAACCCGGAACCAAAATCGTCGATCGCCAGACCAATTCCCGCCGCACGTAACTGACGAATAGCTGAGGTAAATTCGTCATAGCTGGAAATCATCTCATCCTCTGTCACTTCAACGATGACCTGCTCAGGATCGAGTTGATTGCGTTTAATGTGATCCAACAAAATGTTCACGGCGCCGGGTATCTTTACCAGTGACATCGGCAACAAGTTGATGGCCACCTTGTGATTTCCAATCCCCAGACGGCGCGCCATCGCCAGTGCCCAGCCTTTTGACGCCAGGTCCGCCTCGTGTAATTTATGTTCGGGAATGGTTGAAAAATAGTCCTGCGGGCTTCCACCATCCGGCCCACGGATTAACGCTTCGAGTGAGGATATATTGCCGCGCGCGGGGTCAACAATGGGCTGAAACGCAAACTGACAGGGTTGATTATGTAGTATGGGAACGTTCGCCAGCTCAAACGGCGGAAGTGTGGTATTCAATCGCCAGCGTTCAGCGGGGTAATTTAAAACGTGTTTTGACGGAAGCGGTGACGCGACAAAATTGCGAATAAATTTATAGACGCGATCATTGCGCGCAAGGTGGTATTTTAATCTGCCAAATTTAATCACCATGCGCAGTACTGCGCTCGGTCTGGTATTTCTCAGGTCAAACAGTACCAGCCCCTGGTCAAGGAAGCGGCGATGTGGCGCAAAATCACGCATCAGCTCTACGACGTGTGCATGACGAACATCTTTGTTGATACGTTCAAAAACCGCGTTGACTGCAGAGATGGGGCCTTCCAGTACCTGTAAAAACTGTCTGCCATCAAACAGCAACACACCCGTCACCTGCAGTGCCGTATTCCGTAGGCTTGCCTGCTGTACAAGCCCAGCCAGTTGCGAAGGATCCAACGCATAATTAAGCCGGCTACGATAGATCAAAGTCGCTAACACTGAGTACTTCCCTCAAAAAAATATCCACACAAAAACTGCATGAATAGACGCAATGGTAATAGTGTAACAAGGAAGCTCAAATTCCGTTCACTGATTAAAGCCTTTTCTGTGCCTGTTATCGTGGACTAGCCCACCCACCTTGAGAAACTGCCTAACCTACAGATAAACATTTTAACCGCTCACCAGCAGACTTTTAGCTACACTTTAGTATGTACTATATATCCACCAGAAGATTTTGATCTGATAATGACAAAAATATTACAGTTTTGCGAATATATTAGTCTGCTATGTTAATGTTTCTATTTTTGATCGCTTATTTTCTATGCTTTCCTGTATTTCCCGCCTTTAATTTGCATTAAGTCTTGTTTTTCATCCTGGTGAAAAACATCATGACATTTTTCTTTTGCAAAATCATAACAATATTTAAATAAATTACCGTAAGCATGGCTTAAAAAATATTTATCGCAGCTACTTTCAGTTGTATGGCTGTTCGTGGAAAATGTGCAGGTAATAACAAAAAAACTCTCTGTCGGGTTAATAAAAAAAACACCTTCACCGACAGAAAAAATCCTGTTTATTGTACGCAGTTTATTGTGGGGTTATTTATGAAGCGTAACACTCCTGTTACACAGAGAGAGTATTTGCTTAACGAAGGTACGACACTGCTTTCGACAACGAATACGCATAGCCATATAACTTATGCAAACACAGCATTTATAGACGCCAGCGGATTTACTGAGGACCAGCTTGTCGGTGAACCTCACAATCTTATTCGTCACCCGGATATGCCCCCCGCCGCGTTTGGCGATCTGTGGTTTACCATTCAGCAAGGCGATAGCTGGACCGGCATGGTGAAAAACCGCCGTCAGAATGGCGACCATTATTGGGTTCGTGCAAACGTCACCCCTGTTTATCAACAAGGGCAACTTACTGGTTATATTTCAGTGCGTAATATTCCAGATCGCGAGGAAATTGCCGCCAGTGAAAAACTTTACCAGTTAGTCAATGATAATAAATTAGGCGGACATCGTTTTTATAAAGGCCTGGTGGTACGACGTGGCCTGCTCTCTTTTTTATCCATTTTCCAGCGCATGAGTGTAACGCGGAGGGCTAACTTTGGCCTTTTTATCGCCGCCGCATTATTCGTGGCGATGCAATTTTCCCCCTTTAATCTGGTAGAAAAAGTCGGTACGACAATCGGAATAATGGCTCTGTTGTCTGTTTATTTACAGGCGCAAATTTGTCGTCCGTTGAAAGTTATCCTCTCCCAGATGCAAAAAGTGGTCTCCGGGCGTAAAGCCGATTATCGCCATTTTAATCGCGTGGATGAAATCGGTTTATTGATGCGCCTGGTCAATCAGTCAGGTCTTAACCTCAATTCACTGGTCGGTGATGTCTCCGCGCAGATCAATGGCATTCGTGACATTAGCCTGCGCATTACCGAAGAAGGCGAGTCCCTGCAAAAACGCACAGAAGAAACCTCTGCGGACCTGCACCAGACTGCCGCCGCCGTTGAGGAGATTGCCAGCGCGGTAAGGCAGACCGCTGAAACCGCCGCTGAGGCGATGACCCGCGCTGATGAAACCAGCGTCAGTGCGACAAACAGCGGCGCCATCATGAAGAAAACAATCTCGATGATGCAGGCCGTTTCCCAGGATAACAGCAAAATCGTCGATATCATCGGCGTGATTGACAGCATCGCCTTCCAGACGAATATTCTGGCGCTGAACGCCGCGGTAGAAGCGGCGCGAGCAGGCGAATCAGGGCGTGGTTTTGCGGTTGTTGCGGCGGAAGTTCGCAACCTGGCGCAGCACTCAGCCTCGGCAGCGCGCGAGATTCAGGCACTTATCGAACAGAACGTGGCGAATGTGAAAAACGGCGTTGAGATGGTGGAAAACACCGAAACCCACCTGACGGCGATGATTGATAACGTCATGACGATGTCGACGATGATCAAAGAGATTGGCACCGCAACACATGAACAGACGCAGGCCCTGGAGTTGATCAATAAATCCGTTTCCCGCGTCGGGGTGATGACACACAACAACACCAGCATGGTGGAAAATGTGACCAGTGCGGCAGAAAATCTCTCTGAGCGCGCAGCACGTCTGCATCGCGCCGTGCATGTGTTCGGGAGTAGCGAAGGCTAATTTTTTCATGACCATGCTATAGTCAGTCTCTCACTATGCTGACGCGCAAGGTTACCCATGTTCGCTTTGGTCAGAAGGTTGTGTTTGGTTATTGCCGCCGTCACGGCGACATCTGCCGGGGCCAGTCTGCAACCCCCGGCAGGTTACCAGCAACCACCGCAACACCATGCTGCTTCCCGTTTTACCTGCCCTTCCTTTCCGGCCCCCTTTACCGGGGCATTAGATTTCACCAGTAAATATGAGGGGTCAGATAGCGCTCGCGCCACGCTGAATCCACAAGCCGACCAGGCATTCCATGAGCAGACAAAGGCGATCACTGAGCTTGAAAAAGCGGTCAGCCAGGTCGTGACGGGATTCGCCCGCGATGGCAACCCGGCGCGGGCAGATTGCGTGGTCAATGGTCTGGAGACCTGGGCGCGTGCCGGCGCATTAACCGCTGTTGCCAAAAACCACACCGGGAAATCGATGCGAAAATGGGCTCTGGCAACGCTCTCATCGTCCTGGCTGCAGTTGAAATTCTCCCCGGCGCATCCGTTAGACCGACAGCAGGAAATAGCAGCCGACGTTGAACACTGGCTCAGTCATTTGGCCGATTTGACCGTGGCGGACTGGCGTGACCTGCCATTAAAACGTGTTAACAACCACAGCTACTGGGCGGCCTGGGCGATTATGGCAACGGCGGTTGTCACCGACCGACGCGATCTCTTTGACCAGTCGCTGGCGATGTACCGCACCGCCGCAAACCAGGTGGATAGCGAGGGTTTCTTACCCAATGAACTGCGCCGCAAGCAGCGCGCCTTTTCCTATCACAACTATGCCATTCAGCCGCTGGTGATGATTGCCCTGTTCGCGCGCAGTAATGGTGTTGAGGTGACGGCGGAAAATGATAACGCGTTGCAGCGACTCGCCCGGCGCATTTTGTCCGGGTTCGACAATCCGGATGTGTTCACCCGTAAGACCGGTATCACCCAGGACAGCGCTTTCACTCAGCAGGCCTCCAGCATTGCCTGGCTTGAGGGCTGGTGTGCGCTGCAAACCTGCGATGCCCGGACAAAGCAGCGAATTGCCGCCCTGCGCCCGCTGCACAGCACACGGCTGGGCGGCGATCTGAGCTGGCTTTTTGCCGCCCATTAACCGCAGCCGGACTGTTCCGAAAGCGGGCATCGGTCATTGCACTCGCTGGCTGATTAGGGGACCATCACTTTTGCGGCTACCCTGTAGTCGCACTGCATCAGGTTATATTTCGCCCGGTCATCGCGCCGGGCTTGTCCTTGAAACATCAACTGGATTAAGGAGTAAGCATGAAATCGAACCGTCAGGCACGTCATATTATGGGGCTGGATTACAAAGTCTCTAATATCAGGAAAGTGGTGAATAAGGACGATCAGGAAGTTACCGTGACGCACCGTTCTGGTCGTCATCGTCGCGTTGAATAACGTACATTTCCCCTTTCATGCCGCCCCGCCCGGGGTGGCATTACACCTCGTAAAATTCATCTCCCAAATCGCGCGAACAAGAAGTATTTACCATATGTATGCTTTATACTGGCGCGCGCCGCTGTACCCGCGCGAACAGGCATTCGCGCCGGAATCGTCGACTTAGGAGCTGTAAAATGCATACGAAGCATAATAAAAACCGATCGCTATATATTCCCTATGCCGGACCTGTATTACTTGAGTTCCCGCTACTCAATAAAGGCAGCGCATTTAGTGTAGAAGAGAGAAGCCACTTCAACCTGCTGGGGCTGTTGCCAGCCGTGGTGGAAACCATTGAAGAACAGGCTGAACGCGCCTGGTTACAGTACCAGGGCTTTAAGACGGATATCGACAAGCACATTTACCTGCGAAATATCCAGGACACCAACGAAACCCTCTTTTATCGTCTGGTCGAGAACCATCTCGATGAGATGATGCCGGTCATTTATACCCCGACCGTAGGCTGGGCGTGTGAGCGTTTCTCCGAAATCTATCGTCGCGCGCGCGGTGTGTTTATCTCCTTGCAAGACCGCGGCAGTATGGATGACATACTGCAAAATGTACCGAACCATAACATCAAAGTGATTGTGGTCACTGACGGTGAACGTATTCTCGGTCTGGGTGACCAGGGTATCGGCGGTATGGGCATTCCTATTGGCAAACTCTCCCTCTATACCTCTTGTGGTGGTATCAGTCCGGCCTACACCCTGCCCGTGGTCCTTGATGTCGGTACCAACAATCAACAGTTGCTTAACGACCCGCTGTATATGGGCTCGCGCCATCCGCGTATTACCGGCGATGAGTACACCGCGTTTGTTGATGAATTTATCCAGGCGGTGAAACATCGCTGGCCGAATGTGCTGCTGCAATTCGAAGATTTTGCCCAGAAAAACGCGATGCCATTGCTTAATCGCTACCGCGATGAAATCTGCTGCTTCAATGATGATATTCAGGGAACCGCCGCCGTGACGGTCGGTACGCTGATCGCTGCCAGCCGCGCGGCGGGTAGCCAGCTTAGCAACCAGAAGATTGTCTTCCTCGGCGCGGGCTCTGCCGGGTGCGGTATTGCCGAGCAGATTATTGCCCAGACCCAGCGTGAAGGGTTAAGCGAAGCCGATGCCCGTCAGAAAGTCTACATGGTAGACCGCTTTGGCCTGCTCACCGACCAGATGCCGAACCTGCTGCCGTTCCAGAACAAGCTGGTACAAAAGCGCGAAAATCTGCAGAACTGGGATGCCCAGACCGATGCGCTGTCGCTGCTCGACGTAGTGCGTAACGTTAAGCCGGATATTCTGATTGGCGTTTCCGGCCAGCCGGGGCTGTTTACGGAAGAGATCATCCGTGAAATGCACAAGCATTGCCCGCGTCCGATCGTCATGCCGTTGTCAAACCCGACCTCGCGCGTTGAGGCGACACCGCAGGACATTATCAGTTGGACGAACGGTATGGCGCTGGTCGCCACAGGCAGCCCATTCACGCCGGTAACCTGGAACGAGAAAACCTGGCCTATTGCACAGTGCAACAACTCCTATATCTTCCCGGGTATTGGTCTGGGTGTGATTGCCTCCGGCGCATCGCGCATTACCGACGATATGCTGATGTCCGCCAGTGAGACGCTGGCGAAATACTCTCCGCTGGTCATTAACGGTGAAGGATTGGTCTTACCGGAGCTGAAAGATATCCATATCGTTTCCCGCGCAATCGCCTTCGCGGTGGCAAAAGTCGCCCAACAAGAAGGTGTTGCTGTGAAAACGTCCGAAGAGGCACTGTTGCAGGCGATTGACGATAACTTCTGGTTGCCGGAATATCGCAACTATCGTCGAACCTCTATCTGATGACTCACCCGGCAGCGCGATGTTGCCGGGTTTCTTTCCTCTTATCCGCCGCTATTTTGTCTTTTCCGGTCCGGCCTCTTCACTACGACCTGTTCACAAGAATGCTCTGAGTCATGACGGGAAATGCGTTTCTTCGGCCGTCACGATGCCTTCGAAAGCGCTTAATTCCATCAATCGGCTATGGATCCAGTAACGGGAAAATTCAGCGCCCAGCGCCGCCTTGAGGTAGTCGCATTGGCCGAAGAGAGTGAGGGCGTCCTGTTGAAAAAGCGGTAGCATTGGCGCGTTATCGAGAATCTCCGGCAGCTCGGTATCGTTAACCTGTTCCAGACCATACAGCATACCGGTCAGCACTGTCGCCATAACCAGATAGGGATTAGCGTCGGCGCCGGCCAGCCGATATTCAATACGCCTGGCCGCATGACCTGAACACGGTATCCGCAGTGCGGCGGAGCGCTTGTTAAAGCCCCAGGCATTGAAGATCGGTGTATCAATACCCTTACGTAAGCGCCTGAATCCATTCACGCCCGGAGCCATGATGGCCATTGATGCCGGCATAAGCCGGAGCAATCCGGCCAGGCACAGGCGGGTCATCTCATTGAGTTCACCCTCATCGGAAGCAAAGATATTCTCGCCATGGACATTATTAAGGCTGATATGAAAATGCAGGCCATTACCCGCGAGCGCAGAGAAGGGTTTGGCCATGAAATTTGCCTGCAAACCCAACTTTTCCGCTACGGCAGAGGTTAATTTGCGTAATGCCAGAACGTTTTCGCACAGCGCAACCACATCGCGGGAGTGGTGCAAATTCAGTTCAAACTGCCCGGGCTCTGCCTCACAGACCACACCCGATAACGGCAAGTTTTGTGCGGCGGCCATCGCTTCCAGTTCTTCAACAAAAGCCGTCTTTGCGGCCGACAATGACAAATGAAAACAGCCGGCTTCCTGCTGATGTTGTTGGTGTGGGTCGATGAGATAAAATTCAATTTCCGGCGCGATAACGGGGAATAAACCGTGGTAATGAAATTTCGCGAGGACGTTTTCGAGAATAGCGCGCGGATCGTACTCAAAGCCGCCGCCTTCATGATTGCGCATCATCAGTAATAATTGTGCATGATGACTGGGATCCTGAGCGCAGGGACGCAATGTTCCGGGGACGGGCATACAGAGATTATCGGGCTCATCTTCTGCATTATCATTTTCTCCCCGGCTGATGACATGGCCTTTTTTGTCCATGGTATAAACAGACTGCGGGAAATAACATCCTTGTGCCAGTGCGTCTAATGCAGCGATGGCAATGCGTTTTCCACGGAATATACCGTGCGTGTCGGTCAAGTAAATATCAACGTGGCGGGTATCCGGGTAACGCGCCAGATAGTGGTGAACTTCTTTCGCAAAATCACTTTCGATCCTCTTCTTTGATACATCCATGAGGGCAACAACCGCAGAGGATGTTGCCGTAAACGGGAAAAGAGAGCGCATATTTTTGAGTGAGGTAAAGTTCATCAGTGAGTTCATGGGTTTCTTTCATTAAGGCCTTGCGGCGATGAAAGCAGCATAAAATAAGCGGCATAAAGAGCCTGTAAAAAGGGAATTTACCGGCATAAAAAAACTGTAAATGCCCATGACGCCGATGCTGGCATCCTCGGTAAAACCTCGCTACACTGCTGCTACCCATTAACCGGATAAATAAAAGGAGGATAATTATGTCGTACTGTGAACGTTTTCTCGTTTCACATGCCTTTGGTGATCGCACCAGCTCAAGCGTTATCGGTATCGTGCTGCGATAACTTCGGCTTGAGCGAAGCTAACTAACACCCTTCCTCGGGCTTACCGGGTTATCGTCAGCGATGTTTGACGAGGCATGCCTATGCCTGTAACTCTTGAGTAAGCAATGAGCACATTACTGTCTGCACAATCATTACGTGTTGAAACGGCATTTGGTCCGTTATTTTCTGATATCTCCTTTACCCTGAAACAAGGCGACCGGCTTGGTCTCATTGGCGACAACGGCTGCGGCAAAAGTACGCTATTGAAAGTTCTTGATGGCACCGTTTTGCCCTCTGCGGGCAGCGTTTCAGTGGCGAATCACTGCCTGATGGCGCGCGTTGAGCAACATCTGCCCGACACGCTGCTGGATCTCACCCTGCTTGACGCTGTTCTGGCCCGACTTGCGCCGGGCGAACGTGACGTTCAGCGCTGGCGTGCGCAAGCGCTGTTAGCCGGAATGGGACTCAGTGAACATGAGATAGCCCTACCTGCGGCAACCCTCAGTGGCGGGCAACATACCCGGCTATTGTTGGCCCGCGCGTTAATCACCGATCCTGATTTATTGCTACTGGATGAGCCCAGTAACCACCTCGATCTGCCAACCATGCTCTGGCTGGAGCGATTCCTGCAGCGCTGGTCTGGTAGCTTTGTGCTGGTTTCTCACGACCGGGCGCTACTGGATGCCGTGACCAATGGCACCTGGATCCTTCGCGATAACCGGCTGCATTACTTCGCACTTCCCTGCTCTGCCGCGCGTCAGGCGCTGCAGGAGCGGGATGCCAGCGATGCATTGCGCCACAAAGCAGAGCAAAAAGAGATCGACCGGGTTACCAGCAGCGCCAAACGGCTGGCGACCTGGGGGCGTGTTTACGACAATGAAGATCTGTCGCGTAAAGCAAAGCAAATGGAAAAGCAGGTAGAACGCCTGAAAGAGAGCCAGACGCAACTGACGGCGGGAAGTCTGTGGCGTTTAACACTCCAGGGCGAACCGCTGATTGCCGACCGTTTGCTGGAGATGGAACATCTCCCCGTCAGCGCCGCGCCGGGTTTACCACCGCTCTTTTCCGTGCCGCTGGCGCGGGTAAAAACCGGCGACCGGATTGCCATTATCGGGCAAAACGGCTGTGGGAAGTCCTCCCTGCTTCGGCTTATCTGGCGTCAACTGACCGGTGATATCGCGGCTCCTGGGATGGCGGTTCATCCACGTCTGCATGCCGGGTACTATGATCAGACGCTGGAGCAACTGCCCGATGACGCGACGCTTCTGGACGCGCTGGAGCCGTTCGCGCCGTCGGCGGAATTGCGCAAAATGACGTTAATCAGCGCCGGGTTTGCCTGGGCTCGTCACGGACAAAAAGTGGCAACGCTCAGCGGCGGCGAGCGCTCCCGACTGCTGTTTGTTGGCCTGTCGCTGGCTCGCTACAACCTGCTGATGCTCGATGAACCGACTAACCATCTGGATATGAGCGGTAAAGAGGCACTGATGCAAACGCTGCAACAGTTCTCAGGCGGTGTACTGCTGGTCAGCCACGATCGTGAGCTAATTGGCCAGAGCTGTAACCGCTTCTGGCTGGTTGAACAGGGGCAGTTTAGCGAATGGCACGACGTCGAGGTGGTCTACGACCGTCTGCGCCAGGTACAACAGGGAGATGAGACGCCGGTGACAGCAAAAGCGGCATCAACGGAGCTGGTTGATGAAAGCGATGCGTTACTGGAGCAGTTAATTGCGCTGGAAACCCGCCTTGAGCAGGATCTGGCGCGTAAACCGGCGCATCAAAAACCGTTGCTACAGGCGCAGTGGCGAGAGGAGATAGCCAGAATCAACCGGTTACTGATGTAAGACACCTACCTGAACAGGCGCTTTTGCGCCTGTTTTTTCTCATGGCGAGAGAGGTGTTATCTGTTGTAAAAAGCAATGTAAGCGCTAAAAATGGCCCCGCATAACCGCATATTTTTTTGCATGCCGTTATACGTGCGCTGTCTTATTGATATTTTTCCGCATACCGACTGAGGTGAAACAGATATGGATATTTCGACCCGTGGCCTGGATGTGTTGTTTATTGCAGGTTTTGGCCCAGTCCCATGCAACGTGGGCGACAGTAAAGCACTTTACCAGGAGACGTTAGGTCTTCCCATTAAGCCCATGGAGGGCAATGAAGATTACCTGTTAGCCGAACATGGCGCGCTTGACGGCGCAAAACATTTTGCACTCTGGCCGTTGCATCAGGCGGCACAGTCCTGCTTTGGAACAGAAGTATGGCCTGCCGATATTCCCGCGCCGCAAAGCTGGATTGAGTTCGAAGTCGCCGATCTTGACAGCGCAACCCGTGTGCTGCGCGAAAAAGGCTACGCCCTGCTCGTGGAGAACCGCCTTGAGCCCTGGGGACAAAGCATCACCCGCTTTCTCAGCCCGGAAGGCATTCTGGTGGGCTTAAGCATTACGCCGTGGCTGCGCGATTAATTGCTGATGTGACGAAAAACGCTCCCTTAAGAGCGTTTTTTTCAGGCCAGTGCGCTAACGTCAGCACGAACCCGCTTCGCCTTTACGCGCCCGTACATAAGCAGCGCTGACATGGCCGAGAACGAAAGGATTGCGGCGGGCAGCGTGACATAATCCCAGCTCAGACCGAGCGTGATCATCAGGCCGCCAAAATAAGCGCCGATGGCACTGCCGAGGTTAAAGGCAATTTGTCCTCCTGCCGCCCCCAGTAATTCACCGCCTTTGGCATTCTGTAAAAGCAGAATTTGTAGCGGTGCCGCCAGAGCGAACAGACCCGCGCAGCAGATAAAACCCATCATTAAAGAGGCGACTTTGTTTTCGCCGAAAGCAAACAGCAGCAGCAAAGACAGTACAATCACCAGATCGGTGGTGGCTGCGATACGCAGCGGGCTATATCGTCCGGACAATCTGCCGCTTAACAGATTACCCAACACCATTCCCAGCCCCATCAGCATCATGATGACCGTCATGAACATTTCCGAAAAGCCGGACACGTTCAGCATAAATGGCTTCACAAAGCTGAACCAGGCGAAGACGCCCGCGTTACCAAACATGGTGGCGGCGAAGATAAACCACGGCTCTGGCTTTTTCAGAAAGCGAAACTGTTCGGTAAAACGGGTTTCGGATTTATCAAAAAGTTGGGGTACCCAGAGGAGAATGGAAACGAGCACCAGTAAATTAAACAGCGCAATCAGCATAAAGGTGTAGCGCCAGCTAAAGGCATGACCAAGCCAGGTTCCCAGCGGTACACCCGCAAGGTTAGCCACCGTCATCCCGGCGACCATACCCGCAACGGCCAGTGTCACTTTTCCCGGCGGGGCGATTTTAGACAGAATAATTGCCCCAACGCCGAAGAACGCGCCATGAGGGAACCCCGACACCAGCCTGCCGATGGCCAGCATGGTATATGACGATGAAAAGGTAAAAATTGTATTCCCCACCGCACACATGGCGACCAGGAACAATAGAATGGTTTTCAAGGAAAAACGGCTGGAGAACACGGCGATAATCGGCGCGCCGATCACCACGCCAAAAGCATAAAAGGAGATCATATTGCCCGCCGACGGAATGGAGATCCCCACATCTTTCGCCAGTTCGGTCAGCACACCCATAATGCCAAATTCCGCCATGCCGAGGCCAAAGGTGCCCAGTGCTAACGAAAAAATCGTCTTTTTCATACCACAACCACATGTTAATAGAATGCAACAAGCATTATCGACCATTCGTTAAGTGTGAACCAGTTCAAACTCTCCTGCTGGCATATTCATCCATACATTCAGCTCAGGCTGTGAATGTTTTTATACCCTATGCGATATATCAGAAGCCCCTGAAATACAATGACACGAGTAATTTTCGCGCGCACCTGAACCGACCATTACACTTCTTAGGCGTCTCGTTATTTATTTGAAAGAGGAAGAGAGTCATGGGAAAGAAGAAAAACATTAGCACCATCGCTGACGCACCTCCTGCGGCGCCGCTTAAAAACAAGGAATATGAGAAAGAGTTACGTCGGCTTCACGTTGAACTGGTAAAACTTCAGCGCTGGGTTGTCAGCAAAGGGCTCAAAGTCTGCATCGTCTTTGAGGGGCGTGATGGCGCGGGCAAAGGCGGCACCATCAAAGCCATTACTGAACGCGTCAGTCCACGTATCTTCCGCGTTGTCGCCCTGCCCGCCCCCACTGAGCGCGAAAAAAGCCAGCTTTATCTGCAGCGTTACGTTCCCTATCTGCCGGCGGCAGGTGAAATTGTTATCTTTGACCGTAGCTGGTACAACCGCGCCGGGGTTGAACGCGTGATGGGTTTTTGCACAATGGAACAAGTAGATAAATTTCTGGAAAGCGTCCCGATGATGGAGCGCGCTATGGTTGAGTCCGGCATTATCTTGTTGAAATACTGGCTTGAGGTGACGCCGGAAGAGCAAGAACGCCGTCTGCGCGACCGTGTGAACGATGGCCGTAAGACCTGGAAGCTATCCCCCATGGATATCAAATCCTTCGACCGCTGGGATGATTACACTGTTGCGCGAGACGCGATGTTCGAAGCCTCCGATACCTCATGGGCACCGTGGTTTGTCGCCCGCTCCGAAGACAAAAAACGTGTACGGCTGAATATCATTACCCACCTGCTAACGCAGATCCCTTATGAGGATATTCCGGACGATCCGGTGGAGTTCCCGAAACGCAAAATAGGTAAAGTTAAACCCACCCATTATCCTTTCCGTATTATTCCCGAACCGTTCTGAATAAGTGTCTTCCTGCATCGGTTACCGCTGCCGATGCAGTTGCCTTTATTTCACGTGTTTCTTTTTTTCTGGAATTGTTCTCGCAGAAAGGGAATTACCAGGGGGTTCAGTATTGTTTTTTGTGCGGGGGGATTGATAATGTTTACATAAACACAAGGGAGATGAAAAGATGAAAAATTATTCCGTACATAGTGCGGCGCCTCGTTCACATGCCAGAAGCAACGCGCCACAGGCGAAACCAAAAGGAAAGCCTAATGGTACGAAGCTATCTGAAAATGACAAGGAATTTATTCGAGCGATGAATGAGTTTGTTGCAGAACATGGAACTATCACGGATGACGAATATTTTAGGGTGCTTTAATGCTGAGACAATTTAATGTATATCGAAATCCTTCTTCGCAAACCAATAAAGTATTGCCATATTATATGATTGTTCAGGACGATTGTTATGATGATTTTTCTACCCGAGTCATCATTCCTCTTATGCGAAACCCAAAGCTGCCTTTATGGCATCTCAATGTCGCACCCAAAATTAATGTCGAGTTTGAATCGCTAACGCTTTATTCACCGATGCTGACAAATCTGGAAACGTCGCGGATTCATCATAAAGATTTTATTTGTAACCTCAGGTCGGCCAGACGAGACGTCGTCAATGCCATCGACGCGTTGATCACCAATGTCTGACCATCACCCGCCCCGGCCTGACGCCTGTGAACGCGCCAGGCCGGGTAAGCAGGTAAATACACAGTTGGCATACCCGGCGAACGCTATCTGAGGCCGTGCATGTTCTCTTCTTTGGCTTCCTGCCTTTCGACCTCACGGTACCAACGCGGATGATGTTTGCGTGCCCAGCGGCGGCTCACTTTCCCTTCGATCATCCCTTTAATTGAGCCTTTCACCCAGAACGCCATATACATATGAATCAGGATGGCGTGAAGAAGGATAATGGCAGAGGTTGCGTGAATCAGCAGGCTATAGCGGATCACCTGTATCGGGAAATATTGGGCAAACCAGGGGCGCCAGATGATAATGCCGGATACAAGTAAGACAAAAATCATACTCATGATGGTCCAGAACATCATCTTTTGCCCGGCGTTATATTTGCCGACTTTCGCGACCTTGTGCTCGTTGCCTTTCAGTACCTCCACAATCCCTTTCAGCCAGGGAATATCCTGCCTGTCCGGGATGTTGTGATGCACAAAGCGCACAAACATCACCATGAGCAGCAGAAAGACCGCAACGCCAAAGAACGGGTGCAGGATGCGCCCCATCTGCGGTGTACCAAAGGTCTCTGTCAGCCATTGTAGCGTCGGAAAGAAAAACGAGATCCCCGACAGCGACACCAGGAAGAAGAGGATAACCATCGTCCAGTGACAGGCACGATCAATAAACCGGGTGCGCACAATCATTTTCGAATCACTCATGATGCTCCTCGTCGTCATCGACTTCTTTATTCGGCCCAATACCGATGTAGTGGTAAATCAACCCGGCAAACGAGGCGATAAATCCGGCGGCAGCCAGCGGTTTCAGCGCTCCTTTCCACAGGCTGATGGACGTGTCGATAGTCGGATCCTTCGGCAGGTTGTGGTACAACGGTGGTTGGTCATTATGGTGCAGCACATACATCACATGTGTGCCGCCAACGCCTTGCGGGTTGTAGACCCCCGCATTCGGATAGCCGCGTTTCTTGAGTTTCTCAACGCGCGCCTGCGCGACGTCCAGCATCTCCTTTTTGGTACCAAAGTGAATGGCCCCGGTTGGGCATGTTTTCACGCAGGCCGGCTCCTGGCCGACACTCACGCGATCCACACACAAGGTGCATTTATAGACCCGGTTATCCTCTTTATTGAGGCGCGGGACGTTAAAGGGGCAACCGGCGATGCAGTAGCCGCAGCCGATACAATTTTCCTGCTGGAAATCAACAATCCCATTGGCGTACTGGATGATCGCCCCAGCGGATGGGCAAGCTTTCAGACAGCCCGGATCCTCACAGTGCATGCAGCCATCTTTGCGAATCAGCCACTCCAGCTTGCCGTTCTGTTCGGTTTCGCTAAAGCGCATCACCGTCCAGGATTTGGCGCTCAGATCCGCCGGGTTGTCGTACACCCCGACGCAGTGCCCGACTTCATCGCGGATATCATTCCACTCAGAGCAGGCCACCTGGCAGGCTTTGCAGCCCACGCAGGAAGAGACATCAATCAGCTTGGCCACTTCATCTTTACAATCCCGCGCACGTGGCGCGGGGGTGATGGGATTTGTCGCGGAGCGCTTGAGAATGTCCTGTGTTTCCATTGCCATATCGTCGCTCCTTACGCTTTCTCGATGTTGACCAGAAACGCCTTGTACTCCGGCGTTTGCGAGTTCGCATCGCCGACGTTGGGTGTCAGGGTATTGGCGATGTAGCCTTTCTGCGCCACCCCTTCAAATCCCCAGTGCAGCGGAATGCCAATGGTTTCCACCTGCTGGCCGTTAACGTGCAGCGTGCGCAGACGACGCGTAACCACCGCCACTGCGCGAATAAAGCCACGCTTGCTGCTGACCTTCACGCGGTCGCCGTTGGCAATGCCTTTGGCTTTCGCCAGCCCTTCGCTTATCTCGACAAACTGTTCCGGCTGCGCGATAGCGTTCAGGCGCGCATGTTTGGTCCATGTGTGGAAATGCTCCGTCAGACGGTAAGTGGTGCCGACATACGGAAACCTGTCTTTCTTGCCAAGACGGGCGGCATCGTCTTCGTACAGACGGACGACCGGACTGGAGATCACGTTCGGGTGCAACGGGTTCGTGCCGAGCGGCGTTTCCATCGGCTCGTAGTGTTCCGGGAACGGCCCTTCTGCCAGCTTATCAAGCGCAAACAGGCGTCCCAGCCCTTCCGGCTGCATGATGAACGGATTGGTCGCGCTGCCCGGCGGTGCGGTGTTGAAGTCTGGGATATCGTTACCCGCCCATTTACTGCCGTTCCACTGGATCAGCATGCGTTTCGGATCCCAGGGTTGACCGTTGATATCCGCCGAAGCGCGGTTGTATAACACGCGGCGGTTCATTGGCCACGCCCAGGACCAGCCCAGCGTATTGCCAAGCCCTGACGGGTCAGCGTTATCGCGGTTAGCCATCTGATTGCCTTGCCCGGTCCAGCTACCGGTATAAATCCAGCAGGAAGACGCGGTGGTTCCGTCGTCTCGCAACAGCGCAAAACCGCTCAGTAACTCTCCTTTCTTCGCAATCAACGCCCCCGTCGGGTCGTAGAGATCCGCCAGCGCAATGCCGTTGTTCTCTTTTGCTATTTCCTCAGGCTCGGGGCTTTCAGGCTGCTTATACGCCCAGCGCATTTTCAGCAGCGGCTCAACACCTTTGCCGCCTTCGGTTCGATACATCTCGCGCAGGCGATGGTAAATCCCGGCCAGAATTTCACCGTCATTGCGCGCTTCACCCGGCGCATCCTGCCCCTTCCAGTGCCATTGCAGCCAGCGCCCGGAGTTGGCAATTGAACCCTCCTCTTCGGCAAAACAGGTCGATGGCAGACGGAAAACTTCGGTCTGGATGGCCGTCGGATCCACATCATTCATTTCGCCGTGGTTCTGCCAGAAATTTGAGGTTTCCGTGACCAGCGGATCGATAACTACCATGAATTTCAGCTTGCTCAGGCTGCGAACCACCTTGTTTTTGTCCGGGAAAGACGCCACCGGGTTAAAGCCCTGACAGAGGTAGCCTGTGACATTGCCTTTATTCATCATGTTGAAATACTTGATAACGTCATAGGCCTGGTCCCACTTCGGCAGCCAGTCAAAGCCCCAGTTGTTCTCCTTCTGCGCCGCATCGCCATAGAAGGATTTCATCAGACTGACGAAGAACTTCGGATAGTTACCCCAGTAGTTCACCTGATCGGGCAGCATGGCTTTCGGTGTATTTGCCGTGAGATAAGTTTGCAGATCTGCCTGTTTTTCTGACGGCAGCGTCAGATAGCCCGGCAGACTGGTCGACAGCAACCCTAAGTCTGTTAAGCCCTGAATATTGGAGTGACCGCGCAGCGCGTTGACGCCGCCGCCAGCCATGCCCATATTGCCGAGCAGAAGCTGGATCATCGCCATGGTGCGGATGTTCTGCGCGCCCACGGTGTGCTGTGTCCAGCCCAGTGCATACAGGAAGGTGGTGGTACGGTCTGCCACGCTGGTGGAGGCCAGCACTTCGCAGACTTTCAGGAAGTCTTCTTTTGGCGTACCGCAGATATTTTCCACCACCTCCGGCGTATAGCGGGAAACGTGCGTTTTTAGCAGGTTCCACACGCAGCGCGGATGGGTCAGCGTTTCATCCCGTCTGGCATAGCCGTTTTCATCGAACTGATAGTGCCACGAGGATTTATCGTACTGGCGTTTTTGCGCGTCATAGCCGCTGAACAAACCGTCATCAAAGGCAAAATCGTCCCGCACCAGCAGACTGGCGTTGGTGTAGTGTTTAACGTACCCGGCATTGATTTTGTTCTTTTCGATCAGGTACAGCAGTACGCCCGACAGGAAGGTGATGTCGGTACCGGAACGGATTGGCGCATAGATGTCGGCCACCGACGCCGTTCGCGTAAAGCGCGGGTCGACGACAATCAGCGTCGCATCGTTAGTGTTTTTTGCTTCCATCGCCCAGCGGAATCCCACCGGATGTGCCTCAGCGGCGTTACCGCCCATCACCATCACGACGTTCGCGTTTTTGATATCAACCCAGTGGTTGGTCATCGCACCGCGACCAAATGTTGGAGCAAGACTTGCTACCGTTGGTCCGTGTCAGACGCGCGCCTGGTTGTCTACCGCCAGCATGCCGAGAGAGCGCACAAATTTTTGCGTCAGCATGCCGGTTTCGTTGCTGGCCGCCGAGGCGCATAGCATCCCGGTGGAGAGCCAGCGATTGACCGTTACACCTTGCGCATTCTTCTCTACGAAGTTGGCGTCACGATCGTCTTTCATCAGTCTGGCAATACGTTCGAAGGCGTCATGCCAGGAGATGCGCTGCCATTTGTCAGACCCTGGTGCGCGATATTCCGGGTAGCGCAGTCGGTTATCACTGTGAACATAATCGAGCAGGCCCGCCCCTTTAGGGCACAGCGCGCCGCGGCTGACCGGATGATCCGGGTCACCTTCAATGTGGTAAATCGATTCACGGGCGTTTTTCGCCCCATCCCCCAGGCTATACATTAATAGCCCGCAACCTACGGAGCAGTATGTGCAGGTATTTCGAACCTCTTTCGCACGCAGGAGCTTATAATTTCGCGCCTGCGCCAGTGCCGCTTTGGGGGCAAATCCCAACGCAGCAACGGTTGTTCCGGCCATACCACCCGCACAGATTTTAAAAAACTGCCTGCGGCTGACGTCCATTGTGTTCCTCGTTATATGAAGAGAGACCCTGAATAATTCGAGTTGCGCAAAGGCGGCAAGAGAACGAATTCCCGGGTGTTTACGAAAAGCGAACACAGCCAACGCATCAGCAACTTGAAATATGACGGGTGTACTGGCGAGGAAAACTAACAGCTATATCCCTGCGTAATTTGCGGCAAATCAATATTGCAACGCAGCAACTTCTTAATAGTCTTTTCTGGCGAATTTATTTACCCCTAAAGGGGTGATATTGCATCGTGATTTATTAGTAGGCATGCTGAGTAAAGTGCTATAAATTCCCTCTTTGCTGTTTTTTAAGGGAATAAAGTTACATGAATAAGAAGAGAGCCACGCTGACCGGGCTGTTAGCCATCGTGTTGTGGAGTACGATGGTGGGTCTGATTCGCGCAGTCAGCGAAGGCTTAGGCCCGGTCGGCGGTGCGGCGATGATTTATACCCTGAGCGGCATTTTACTTATTCTCACGGTCGGTTTTCCCGATATTCGCCGTTTCCCTCGCGGCTATTTACTGGTGGGCAGCGTTTTATTTGTCAGCTATGAACTCTGCCTCGCCCTGTCACTGGGGTTTGCCGCAACACGCCAGCAGGCGATAGAAGTCGGCATGGTTAACTATTTATGGCCGAGCTTAACCATATTATTTGCGATCCTGTTTAATGGACAAAAAGCTACGCTGTGGGTCATTCCGGGACTCATTCTGGCTGTCATGGGGGTGAGCTGGGTATTGGGCGGCGAACAGGGATTGAATCTTCACGATATTACACAAAATATTCTCTCAAGCCCGTTAAGTTATTCTCTTGCTTTTGCCGGTGCGTTTATCTGGGCAGCTTACTGTACCGTCACCAGTAAATATGCCAAAGGGTCGAATGGCATTACGCTCTTTATTTTGCTGACGGCGGCAACCTTATGGATAAAATTTGCCCTGACCGATCAACCCACCATGCAATTTACACTTCCAGTGGTGATGAAACTGGCAATGACCGCCGTCGCGCTGGGCTTCGGCTACGCGGCCTGGAATACCGGCATTTTACACGGGCACGTTGCCGTCCTCGCTGCCGCGTCGTACTTCACACCGGTACTCTCCTCGGCGCTGGCAGCCGCCGTGTTGAGCGCCCCGCTCTCGTTTTCCTTCTGGCAGGGCGCGTTTATGGTGTGCGGCGGATCCCTGCTTTGTTGGTGGGCGACACGGCGTCAGTAGTGATCATTGCACCCCCTGTTCATTTGAACTAAAATTAATATCAAATGAACAGACGGAGCAGAAAAATGCAACTCTATACACCGGGCGTACGCGCGATCCCGCACGACCTGCTCAGCATCCTGGGGCTGCCCGCCACGGCGATTGCCGCTCATGACAGCATCAATGCTGGTCTGAGTGCAGGTGTGTTGCGTGATATCGCTGGCGCCGTCTCTCTTGATGAAATTACGCTGTGCCGAATGGCTGGCATTGATCGTAATACCTATAGCCGCAGGCTTAACAGCGCGGAAAAACGCTTTTCACCAGAACAGAGCGCGCGCGTCTACACGTTGGCACGAGTGATCAGCGCCGCTCGTGAGTTATTTGAAGGTGACAGTGAGCGTATGGCCGCCTGGCTCAATAAACCCGCGAAAGGCCTTGGCGGTAAAAAACCCGCAGAGCTTCTCTCGACACCCGCCGGTGCGGAAGCGGTACTGACATTGATTGGTCGTCTTGAGCATGGTGTGATCGGCTAATGGAAACTGTCACCTTCTGGCGTCTGGTCAAAGAACGCTATGCGCTGACCGCCTTCGACGGCTACGGCGCCCGAACCTTTGGCGGACGCTGGAATTCACCGGGGCATGAATGCGTCTACCTGGGTGAATCAAAAGCCCTCTGCGTGCTGGAAACACTGGTACATCTTGAGATTGAAGATATCGCCCAGGGCTACTGTTTCTTAACCCTCGATGTACCGCGTAATCTTATCGCGACGCTGGATTTGACCGCCCTGCCCGAAGACTGGAAAGCTGACCCGCCCCCTGTTTCCACGCAACACATCGGCGATGAATGGCTGGCATCGAAGCAAAACGGGCTGGTACTGCGCGTCCCCAGTACCATCACCGGTGAATGGAACGCGCTGTTTAACCCCGAACACCCACAGGCGGCGAAAGTCCTCAAAAGCGTAAAGTCCGAACCCTTTATGCTGGATCCTCGTCTTAGCCGTCCTTGCTAGCCTGTCTGTCGACACCTTTAAGGCTCAGCCACACGCCGACCGCCAGTAGCATCAGCATTATGCCGGCGGTACTTAATGCCACGCTATGCGACGAGACGAACGCGCTTCTGGCCGCATGCATGATTCCCTCCGCCAGGGGGGATGAGACCTCTTGCGCCAACTGGAATGCCTCACCCATTGATGACGACGCCAGCGCTGCCTGCCTGTCATTTAACCCCGCGGGTAGCGTAATTGAAGACGAGAAGCTGCGGGTCAGGATCAAGCCAAACAGCGCGATGCCAAGCCCTGCCCCCAGTTCGTATGCCATGGTTTCAATAGCCCCTGCGGCGGCCGCTTTCTCTTTCGGGGCTGCCGCCATGATGGCCGCTGTCGAAGAAAGTAACGCACTGGCCGCGCTAAACCCCAGCAGCGCCATCAGGATCCAGGCCTGAGTTTGCTGGGTGGAAAAGTCGGTTACCGACAGCCCCAAAAAGCTAAAGGCACTCAGCGCCATGCCGCCGGATGCCACCTGACGTAAGCCGAGGCGGGAGACCAGCATACCGGCTATCGGACCACTGAACCCGCTTGCCAGCATCACCGGCAGCATAAACAGTCCGGCTGCAAACGGCGTAAAGCCGTGAACAAACTGTAACTCCTGCGCCATCAGCAGCTCAAAACCGACCAGGGCAACCATGGCTGTCACGGCCATTAACACCCCACTCAGAATGATGCGATGCGTGAACAGGCGCAGATCGATCATCGGGACAGGCGCCGCCAGTTGCTGATGCACAAATCCGGCTAGCAGTGTCGCCCCCACGAAGAACACCGCGATCACACCCCAGGCGGCAACGCTACCTTTGAGCGCCGTTTTGGCGCTCCATACCAGCATGAGAATGGCCGCAATCAGCATCACCGCCTGGCTGAGATTGAGGGGTTGCTGACGCCGCCCCGGCTGGCGAGGTACATAACGCGCGGTCAACGCCATCACCACCATCACGATCGGCACATTGACCAGAAACACGGCGCCCCAGTTGAAATGAGACAGCAACCAGCCGCCAATCAACGGGCCAAACGCTGCACCGCCGGAGCCCACAGCAGCCCAGACGCCAAGCGCCATATTGCGATGTTCTGTTTTCGAAAATGTATTGCGAATACCGGCAAGTGTCGCCGGAACAATCATCGCCGCGCCGATGGCGAGAATGGTCCGCGAGGCAATCAACTGTTCGGCGCTGGCAGACATGGCCGCCAGAAAAGAGGCCAGCCCGAAAAGGCCGCTGCCCGTCAGCAGCAAGCGTTTAAAACCGATGCGGTCTCCCAGCGCCCCCATGGGCAACACCATGCCCGCCATCACCAGAGAATAGATATCGATGATCCACAGTAACTCATTACCGCTGGCTGCCAGCTCTGCACTCAATGTCGGTGATGCCACGTGCAAGACGGTGGCATCAATAGCGACCGGAATATAAACCAGCACAATAATGACCAATGTTAACCACTGACGAACCATAATTTCCTCTTAACTTATGTTGGACACGCGTCCAGAATGGCGATCCTACGGAAAGTTGAACAACTGTCCAGCTTTTTGTTAGACTCCGTTTCCTTAACGTTTAGGGGGATATATGGGCTATTTGAGTCGGGATGAGCGCCGGGAATTGATCCTGCAGGCGGCGATGCGCGTTGCGTTAAGTGACGGATTTGCCGGGATGACCGTGCGCAGGATAGCCAACGAAGCCGGTGTCGCCACGGGGCAGGTGCATCACCATTTCAGCTCGGGCGCAGAGCTAAAAGCGCAGGCGTTTGTGCGGGTGATGGGCGAACTGCTGGACGTGGATCTGTTACCCGAATCCGCAAGCTGGCGCGAACGGTTGCACGCCATGCTTGGCAGCAATGAAGATGGCTTCGATCCCTATATCCGTCTGTGGCGGGAAGCCCAACTGCTGGCAAGCAAAGAGCACGAGTTAAAAGGCGCTTATGTGCTGACGATGGAAATGTGGCATGAAAAGGTGGTCGATATTATTGATGCGGGCGTGAAAGCGGGTGAGTTTATCCGCCATGATTCGACGGAAAACATCGCCTGGCGCTTAATTGCCCTGGTCTGCGGGCTTGACGGCATCTATGTGCTTGGCATGCCAGATGTCGACGATGCGGCGTTTGATCGACACCTGGATGCCATGATTCATCGCGAGCTGTTTTACGCCCCTTCCCCGTGAAGATCGAAACGCGACATCACGGTGTCGAGCGCTTCAACGCTGAACCCATAATGCGGATCATCCGTACCCAGGCCGAATCGTTGCTGCATGATGTCATACAACGCCTGGGTATCCGGTAAGGTCTTCTCCTCCACCGCATGCCCGTCGAGCCAGTGGGTGAAGTGATAGTTAGTCAGCGTCAATTTCCCGCCGTCCGGCTGATGCAGGCACATCAGCAAATGGTGGCGAAAGTGCGATTGCGGCCAGTGCGCCGAGTGGAAATTCCCCATCACAAAATCGGCCTGATACTGCTGGCCCATCTCAAATTGGTAAATAGACTGCCAGCGATCGTGGTGGCGAAACTGCAAAATCCAGTCCGGCCCGGCCTGTTGCAGACGGTACAGACCATGCGGCGTCTCCTGCTCAATATCCGCCTTGAGGCGTACAGGTGCAGTGAGCGTGAGCCCGCCAAAGCCGACATCCGCAATCCACTGCTCGTCCCCTAACGTCACCAGCACGACACGGTGCGTGCGCGGCGGCATCTGCGGCGGATTTGCCAGCACCACGCGCCCCAGCAGGCTGCGCACCTCAAAGCCGATTTCGCGCAATACGCGCTCAAACAGGCCATTTTGCTCAAAGCAGTAGCCGCCACGACGGGCGATCACCAGTTTATTAAAGATGGCCTCATCGCTCAGTTCGATTTCCCGAGGCAGAACGACCTCAATATTTTCAAACGGAATGCTGCTGTTATGCTGCAGATGCAATGTACGCAATGTTTCCAGATTTACAGCGGGGACAGCGGTATAGCCAATACGGGCAAAATAGTCGTCCAAAAACGAGGTCATAAGAAGCTCCTGCAATAGATGTCCTTCTGTTATATCTCATTTTTTTCAGGGCACAGGGGATTTTGTGCCGTGGATTTATCGTTGTGTGCTCCGCTGCATAATCGCCAGCGCGGTCAGCATCAATGCGAGCCCGGTAATGAGCGTCAGCGTCGCCATCGCCATGCCTTGCCCAACCGATCCCTGTTCAAACTGCCGCCAGATAAAGACCGCCACCGTTTGCGTTCCTGCCGGGGCCAGCAACAGCGATGTCACCAGTTCACGCGACGCGATAGCAAAAACCATCAGCATCGCCGCCAGCATCGCCGGAAAGACCAGTGGCAGGACAATAAAACGCAATGCCTGCAGGGGGCTGGCGCCATGAACACGGGCGGCTGGCTCCAGATTCCCGCCTAATTGACGCAGCGCACTCCCGACATAGCGCACCGGCCAGGGCAGCAACAGACAACAGTACGAGAGCAGCAAAATAGCCCAGGTATTGTACGGCGAGACGGGCCAGAACGTGCGGTTCCACAAGAGAATCAGCCCCACCCCGACCACAATACCCGGTAGCGCGGCGGGCATCAGCGACAGGGCGTCTATAACACTGCGCCCTTTGATGCGCTGCACCACCACAAGCCAGGCGGCAAGCAGCCCGACAAAACCGGTGATCAATGCCGACGCAAAAGCCAGTGACAAACTGGTCCCCAGGGCTGTTAAGGCATCGCCCTGCTGAGCAAACAGCGCGGCATAATGGGCAGTCGTGGCGTTTGCCAGTGATAAGCCGCCCGACAGGGTCGACATCACGCCGGTGATCGCCATGGACAGCCCCGGCACCAGCACCGCCAGAAAGCCGACAAATGCCATCGCTCCTACCACCGGCAAGGTTGCGATACCCAGTTTCGCCCCCATATTTTCCGTGGGTTTACCCGTCACGCTGGTCACGTCCTTTCCACCGGTCAACTTGCCCTGTAACCACCAGGCGCTGAGCGCAATCACGATCAGAATCAGCGACAGCATGGACGCGCCCGGCAAGTCGATGGGCCAGTCGGCCAGTTTTTTTTCAATACCAACGGTCAGCATCACCACGCCGGAACGGGTGCCCAACGCGGCTGGTACGCCATACTCTTCAATCGCCAGGGTGAAGGCCAGCAGCATGCCTGCCGCCAGCGAAGGCGATAGCATAGGCAGCGTGACATGCCAAAAGGCACGCCAGGGCGTTGCGCCATGTACGCGGGCAACCAGCGCCAGACGCTGCCCGCTGGCAAGCAGGCTACGGGATACCGCGAAGTAAACGACCGGAAAAATATTGAGCGTCATGACCAGCACGATCCCGCTTTTGCTGAATAGCAATGCATTGAGATCAAACCCCAATAACTGGGCAAGATAGCCATTGGTTTGCAAAACCAGCATCCAGGAGAGCGCCGCAATATAGGGCGGCGTCAGAAACGGGATCAGAAACAGCAGATCCCACATCCGTGGACAGGGTAAATCGAACAGTCCACGCGCCACCCCCAGCGGCAGGCCAATACAGGCGCTCAGCAGCGCAACGCCTGCGGCAATTTGCAGCGTTCCGGCAAACATTGCCGGGAGTTGAGGTTCAGAAAACAGCGGGCGTAACCCGGAAAACGCGCCCTGCAAGGAGCCAGCGCTAAACTGCGGGAAAACGGCCTGCAGAACAATAAACAGCAACGGCAACGCGACCAGAACCATCAGCACGGCCACGGTCACAAGTGAGATTAATCGTTGGTTCACGGCGAGTATCCAGAAGACGGGGTTGCCCCCGTCAGATGATGATTACTGAGCGAAAAGTGTGTTGAAGCGCTTGAGCACGGCGCCGCGCTCGCTGGTGCCATCGTTTTTGGTCGGCAGAATTTTCAACTCGTTAAAGAGAGGACGTTTGGCCTGCACATCGGTACGCGCTGGCATCAGCCAGGCATCGGCCACCAGTTTCTGTCCTTCCGGCGACAGCACATAGTCCACAAACGCTTTGGCGTCAGCTTCATGTTGGGTGGATTTGAGGATCATCATGGGACGTGGCGCAATCACGGTACCACTGGCCGGGAAGATGACTTTCAGAGATTCACCCTGTTCAATGTTGCCATAGGTAACATAGTCAACCGCGCCAAACACCGCCGCTTTTGCACCTTGCATCACCGGCGTGACCGCCTGGGCGTTCGGACCGCTAACCACCATGCCGTTTTTCTTGAGTTCATCAAACAGTGTCCAGGCGTTTTCGCCCATGCCGTTTTGCAGACCGATCAGCAGGTCCAGCGATGCGCCAGACAGGGCCGGATCCGGGGTAGTGACTTTGTCTTTAAACGCAGCCGCCGTCAGATCTTTCCACTCTTTCGGCTCTGGCGTACCGCTTTTGGTATTCCAGACGATACCCAGCGCGGAAACGCCCTGGGCGACATAATCCGTACTTTTGAGCATTTCAGGCACCTTTTCGGCGTTGGCGCTTTGGTAAGGCAGCAACCAGCCACGGTTATGCAGATCTTCTGCGGTGTCCCAGGAGGCGGAAATCAGAATGTCCGCCTGCGGGTTGGCCTGCTCAGCTTCAAGGCGCGCCATGACTTTGCCGGTTGTGGCCTGGAAGATATCCACTTTCACCCCGGTTTTTTTCTCAAATCCGCTGGCAAGGCCTTTCGCCAGCGAACCCGGACCGGCGGTATAAACGGTGAGCGCATGAGCGCTGGACATCATAGCGGACGATAACACCATGGCTAAAGCAACTCCTTGTTTCAAAGACATTTTCATGCAATTTCCCCTGAGGTTGTTGTAATAGAACGAATGCCGTCTACACGACCGGCAGACAAATGAACAATACGGTCAGCGAGGATCTCGGCTTCACGGCGATCGTGGGTGACATAAACGGCGGTGATGCCGAGCTGGCGAAGCAGAGAGGCCATCTCACGGCACAAAGATTCGCGCAGCTCACTGTCGAGATTGGAAAGGGGTTCATCAAACAACAACACGCGCGGCTCGGCGACAATGGCCCGTGCCAGCGCCACTCGCTGCTGCTGGCCACCCGAGAGCCCGCAGGGTTTGCGCTTAGCAAACTCGCTAAGGCCAACGCGCGCCAGCGCTTGCAGGACACGGTTTTCACGTTCAGCGCGCGGGACATTACGCATCTTTAACGGGAAAGCGATATTCTCTTCCACCGTCATATGCGGCCACAGCGCATAGTCCTGAAAAACCATGCCAATATCACGGGACTCCGGCGGCAACGCCCATCCGGCCTTCGCCACCAGACGCGAACCGAAGGTAATGGTGCCGTCAGCAGGTTGTGTTAATCCGGCAAGTAAACGCAACAGCGTACTTTTGCCGCAGCCTGAGGGGCCGAGCAAAGCCACGATAGTGCCTGCGGGAATAAGGAGATCGATCTGATCGAGAACGGTGTTGTTGCCAAAGGCATACGACACACCTTCCAGGCGGATTTCTGTGAACGCGTCCATTAGCGCTCTCCCACAATGAGAAAGCGTCTGATACCCGTGGTCTTCATCCAACGGGCCGCGTCCACCTGCACGAACGTCAGGGGAGCATACATATTGTTATCCTCTTTGGGATTTGATGCGGCTGACTATAGGCAGGAAATGTGACGTATAAATTACGGTAATGTTGCGTCTTGATTTATATAGAGGAATAGTAAACCCTTAGAAGATCTCTCCTGATTTTCCCTAATATAAAAAGGTGATTACGTGCGTATCGCAACGATCACAAATTTTGCATACATCGCAACCGTTGTTCTGACACTCTCTTCCGGCTTTGCGCTGTTCAGCGCATCCGGTGCAGACCGGGCCGAACGGGAAGCCGTCGCCCAGATTCGCCTTTTCGATACGCTGACCGATGACCTGGAACGAGAAGCTTATGCGTTGAGTGACCTTGCGCGTGAGGCAGTGGTGAAGCGGCAGCCGGAGAACATCAAGGCCTGGCGACAAATGCTGGAGACCGATGTCCAGTTCGAAAACCATCTGCTGGGTTTACACGATAACGGCGCAACGTCAGCAGAAATACTGATCCTCCGGGATGGCCTTAAGGTCTTTGATCAACTTGAAGATGAGCAGCGTGCTGCCATAGCCGCTGTGGAAGCGGGCAATGTTAATGAAGGCATGAATATCATCTTTGGTCAGCAGTATGAAGACCAGCTTGCTCAGGCCGAATACCGTTTTGCCCATTTTCGTAGCCTGGCGGATCAACGCACTGCGAGCGTCATTGCCGAGGCGACGGCGCTATCGCAACGGCTACGCACGGTGTCTGAGGTGATGGTGGCGGTTACCGCCCTGCTTTTCTTGTTTGTGCTTGGGTTTATTATCAAACACCGCATCTTGCGCCCGGTGGTCACGCTGAGCGACGTGGTGAACCGACTGGCGACACAGGATTATGCGGTGGAAACACCGGTACTGGCGCAGGTAGATGAAATTGGCGATATGGCGCAAGCCATCCATATTTTTCGTGAGAACGGTCTTGCCCGACAGCGCCTGGAACAAGAACGTGATGCCGAGTGGGCTTCGCGCACACTGCTGGCGAGGATGACGCAACGTCTACAGGGCTGTGATTCCCATGCGGGCATTGTCAGGGTCGTTGGCCGTTTCGCGCCGAAAATCATCCCCGACATGGGGGGGCGACTCTACATTCTGGATTCGCGGACAAACCGCATGAAATGCGCGGCCCGCTGGCTCCTGCCGCCCGGCGAGGATGCCCCCTTTACCCCCGATGCCTGTTGGGCATTAAAACGTGGACAACTGCACTGTCCGTCGCACGATTCGGTAGATATGCCCTGCGAACATCTTGTGCCGGAGGTGGCCGCACGGGCCATTTGTGTTCCGTTAATCGCGCAAAACAAGATTATCGGCCTGCTCACCTTCGATAATGAGCAGCAGAAAGAGCCGACCTACGCCTATCTGGAACTGATGGCAGAGACCATCGCGCTTGCGCTGGCAAACCAGATATTGCGCGATACCCTGACAGAAAAAGCGACCCATGATTCGCTGACCGGGTTGCGTAATCGCCATAATCTGGATGAGACCCTTCGCAGCCTGGTTGATCAGTCGATGGCAAACGGAACCTCGCTGAGTTGCCTGATGATCGATATCGACTACTTTAAAAAGCTTAATGATAGCCACGGACACGAAGCGGGTGACAAAGTGCTGCGCGACATTGCCCGGTTGTTACAGGATACGGTGGGCGATAACGGGATTGCCTTCCGCTACGGTGGCGAGGAGTTTCTGATTATTTTGCCGGATACCAGCGAGACCGATGCCAAAAAACTGGCTGAACGGTTACTGCAAAGCGTACTGGACCATCGCATATTTTATGAGTCGCATGATATCGGGCAGGTTTCGATCTCTATCGGTCTGGCTACCTGGCCGCAGCATGCGCGGGCGGCAAATCTGATCCGGGCAGCGGACCTTGCGCTTTATATGGCTAAAGAACAGGGGCGCGGCCAGATTGTGGTCGCCCGCAATGCCAACGCACCTCAGACACAACTTTCCTCCTGATATGATGGCTGCGCGGTAGTGCGCGCAGCCATTTCGTTACAGTGTCACTTCTTCACAGTCTGCCTGCAAGCGGTCGGCCTCTTCCTGCGGCATCCCGGCGCGCACTGCCGCCGCACAAATCCCCTGCCAGCTCCCCGGGTCCAACGGAATCCCCTGCGCCTTACGCAGACGGCGGTTGTTCTCTTCCCACTCGCCTGGCACCAGAATCGGCTCGTCATTGCTATGCGGCGACTGTTTCACCCATTCAACAAAAGCCTGCGTTTGTTGCTGCATATCCGGCGCGGCAAACATGTCCGGGTTTAAAATAATGGTGGTCATACAGTTGAAAATAGCATCGACGCTGGCCTGCAAAGAGCCCTGATGGGTGGTCTGTCCGCCGGATAAGGCTCCCCCCATAATTTCGCACAGTGCCGCCAGCGCATAGCCTTTATGTTGCGCAAATGTCACCAGTGACCCCAGCGGCGAACGATGCATAACCGCCGGGTCGTTAGTGGCAAGCCCCTGCGCGTCAATAAGACAACCATCAGGCACCGGCTCGCCTTTGTGGTAAGCCACGCGCGTTTTTCCAAATGCAATGGCGCTGGTTGCGTAGTCCAGCAACAGGGGCGATTGTCCTTCCCGGGGGAAAACCACGCAAAAAGGATTTGTCCCGAACCGACTGTCTTTTCCACCAAACGGGGCCACCATCGGATCGCCGACGACGTTGACAAAATGGATGGAGATAAAACCGGCTGCGGCACACTGTTCGGCCCAGTAACCAATACGTCCGATATGATGGGAATTGTGAAGCGCAACGGCGGCAAGGCCATGCTGTCGGGCCTTTTCAATGCCCAGTGAGATAGCCTCATGCGCGGCGACCTGACCAAAAGCCTGATTGCCGTTCAGGGTGACCACCGCGCCCATATCTTTCACCACGCTGGCATGGCGGTTAAGTTGCAGGTAGCCCTGTTCAAGGGAGCGAACATAGCTCGGGATCATCCCTACGCCATGAGAATCGTGTCCGGCAAGGTTTGCCGCCAGCAAATGGTCCGCAACCAGGCGAGCTTCCTGTGGTTCGCTGCCCGCATAGTGCAGGATTTTCTCGATAAAATGGTGTAAGCGCTGGGGATGAAGACGAAGCCCTGTATCCATTGATATTTCTCCATTTATTATGTTGTTGTCTGCATTTCCATGCTGCATGTGAGCTTGCCTGAGGTCAATAACTGTACGGGCACAGAGAATAATGGCCTGAAGATTGTTTCTGTGCGGGATAAACATGCAATGCACGGTGTCAGTACCTGGCATCTGTGCTTTAATTCCTGCACGACAGAACGAAGGAGTGGCTTATGAGTTTTTTCCGTCCGGTGGCACTGGATCACGCCAGCCGCTTGCTGAATCACGGCCCGACCATACTGATTACCAGTCGTGATGAGAGTATCGACCGTCGCAATGTTATGGCGGCGGCCTGGTCAATGCCCGTTGAATTTTCTCCCGCCCGCATCGCGATCGTGGTGGACAAAAGCGCCTGGTCGCGTGAACTGATTGAACGCAGCGGTATGTTCGGCATTGTGGTGCCGGGCGTGGCGGCCACCCGCTGGACCTGGGCGGTGGGCAGCATTAGCGGTCGCGAAGAGGATAAATTCAACTGTTACGGTATTCCGGCCATCGCTGGCCCGGTACTGGGGCTGCCGGTCGTAGAGGAAAAGTGTCTGGCGTGGATGGAATGCCGCCTGTTGCCGCCTACTGCCGCAATGGAAAAGTATGACACCTTGTTTGGTGAGGTGGTCTCCGCCGCTGCGGATGAACGCGCCTTTAGCAACGGCCACTGGCAGTTTGATGATGACCAGTTGAACACCATCCACCATCTGGGCGGCGGCAATTTCGTCACCAGCGGCAAGTCGATAAAAGTTCCGGGTTAACCTGAAACTCGCCCCGGTAAGCGCAGCGCCACCGGGGACAATCCCCCCGCCCTAAGATCTTCTTAACGGCGAGCAGCCCTTCACCATCAGATGTGAGAAATCCGGCGTCGCTCTTCACTCGGCGTAATACCGAACACTTTTTTATACAACGTGGTGAAATGGTTGCTGTTAGCAAAGCCGCACAGATAGGCAATATCGGTAATGGTCGCGTCAGTCTCACGCAATTTAACCCGCGCAGAAACCAAACGCAGGCGCTTAATATAGCTGTCGGGCGTTAAGCCTGTAGCCTCTTTGATATGACGAAATGCTGTACGACTGGTCAGGTGAAACTGCTCGGGCAGTAGCGACCAGTCATGTTCCTGAAAACAGTTTTCCTGAAGGTAATGCAACAGCTTATGCAGCTTATATTTGGTGTTGCTGTATTCCGCCTCCGATTGCGCATGCAAAATGGTAGTGAGCAGTTGAAAAAAACAGGATTCGCGCAGCGCGCATTTATCCTCAGACTGCATAGCAGATGCGAATATTTTCTCGATAATGCGCTTACACTGGGCGCGCGTATCGGGGGCTAACCAGCCATAACGGGCCGCCTCCTGACCGGAAAGCGAAAGTAATAATGGGGTTATATCTGTTAAATAACGGAAATTAACCATAGGGTTAATCAGGATATTAATCAACTTAAGCGTACCCAGCTCATCGTAAAAATGAAAATCAGGGCCGCGTACGAAAAATACATCTCCTTGCTGAATATACATAGGCTTGCCATTAATAACGTGCAAACCATGCCCCTCTTCCACAATAACCAACTCATCGAACTCATGACAATGCTCACAGCCATTGTCTTCCGGATCGCTGGAATAACGCGCAAGTTTGGTTGTTACCGTCGGAAAATAATACTCAACTGTCAGTTTATTCATTCAGGATACCGAAAATGAGGAACGCTCTTCCTGCACAATAATGCAAAGCCGGAGGGACAACGAGCCCTGTTTAATAAATTGTGATCGCAGGCGATATCACCACACTGTCATTGCCATTGTCACATCTACTTTGGCATTCCGGGAGTGGCCCGCCGCGCGCTGCACATTCTATCCTGCCTCCACAATGAAAACAGAGGATGCAGCATGTCTCAAGCGCTACAACAAAACCCCAGTATCACTATGGTGCGCCACGCCGATTTTCTGGCGACGGCCGAGGCGTTAAAGCCACAACTTCACCGCGCAATGTTACAGCCGCGCCAACAAGTTATTGCCCTGCCTGATGTGGAGGCCATTCACGGCTGGCGCGCCGAAGACAGCGGTACTCTGGAGGAATTCTATGGACGGGAACTGAATTCCGGCGATAGCGTGATCCTTGATTTTGGGACCCACTGCGTGGGGCATTTGTCGTTACGCTGTCATGCGGTGGGTAGCCCACCGGATGCGCCGGCCCACATCCGCCTGACGTTTGGTGAAACCCTCAGCGAAGTCACCGAACCGTTTAGCGAATATGAGGGCTGGCTGTGTCGCAGTTGGTTACAACAGCACGACGAATTTATCGATCTGTTGCCCGCCACGCTGGAGCTGTCACGTCGCTACTGCCTGCGCTACCTGAAAATCGAGGTGATGGCGGTATCGCGTAAATATCGCCTGTGCGTCGACAATGTGACTCTCACCACCGTCAGTTCGGCACCGGCTGAGTGTCTGCCCTGTCACTCAGTGGATCCGCTACTGCGGCAAATCGATGCGGTCTCGGTACACACCCTGCGCAACTGTATGCAGGACGTTTTTGAAGATGGTCCCAAACGTGACCGCCGTTTGTGGCTGGGAGATCTACGCCTGCAGGCGTTGGTTAACGACGTGACCTTTGCCCGGCACGATCTGGTACGCCGCTGCCTCTATCTGTTTGCCGGTAACACCCGTGAAGATGGCATGCTGTCTGCCAATATCTTCGTCCAGCCTGAGGTCATCGCCGACGACACCTTTCTTTTCGACTATGCCCTGTTCTTTATCGATGTGCTGTTTAACTACCTTAGCAGCACCGGCGACAAACAGACCGCGCAAGAACTGTGGCCCACCGCCTGGCGTCAGGTTGAGCTGGCGCTTGAGCGTTGTGATTCCAGTGGAATTGTCCGTGACGATGAGACCTGGTGGTCGTTTATCGACTGGCATGACGAGCTGAATAAACAGGCTGCCTCGCAAGGCGTACTGATCTTCTGCCTTGAGCGCGCCCTGTCACTGGCCAAAGACTACGACGTCAGCAAGGTGGCGTTACTCACAAAAACGCTGGAGCGCCTGAAAGCCGCGGCTTACCGCGCATTCTGGGATGAGACGTGTGGCTTCTACGTTAGCGGCGCACATCGGCAGATCTCCTGCGCTTCGCAAGTCTGGCTGGTCCTGGCCGATGTTGGCAGCGCTGAACAGCAACGTCAGGTTATGCAACGCCTGCTGGCACAGCCGCCGGAAATCGGCATGAACACCCCCTATCTGCGTCATCACTTTATTGCTGCCCTGCTCAAAACGGGCCTGCAACAACAGGCGGTGACCGAAATTAAAGCGTACTGGGGTGCGATGGTGAAGCACGGTGCGGACACCTTCTGGGAATTGTATGACCCGCAACGTCCTGAGTATTCTCCGTATGGCAGTAAAATAATTAATAGCTACTGCCACGCGTGGAGTTGTACCCCGGCCTGGTTTATTCGCCAGTACGGACTTTAATCACAACAATAGTGAGTTTTTCTATGGCTGAAATAACATCTACCCTGTGGCGGCAGCGTGTTGGTTATGGCATCGCTGACCTCTCCTGTAACCTTGTGTGGCAATTAATCTCGCTTTATTTGATGTTTTTTTATACCGATGTAATGGAGCTACCTGCTTATTACGTGGGGATTATGTTTTTAGTGACTCGCCTGGTCGATGGCGTTGCTGATGTATTAATGGGGCTGGTCATCGACAATACGACAACGCGCTGGGGGCGTTGCCGTCCGTATTTATTAATCGGCGCGGTTCCCTTTGGTTTACTCTGTGTACTGGCGTTTTATGTGCCGGATTTTGGCACCACCGGTAAATTAATCTATGCCTTTTTAACGTATCTGTGTTTGTCGTTTTTATATACCATCGTCAATATTCCGTTCTGCGCGATGCTGCCCTTTATTACCAATGATTCGCGCGAGCGCACGACGTTGTCGACGGTGCGCATTTTGCTGGGCTCATTAGGTTCAACGATTGTCGCCGTGGCAACCTTGCCGCTGGTCAATACACTGGGCAAAGGCAATCAGACACAAGGTTTTTTCTACACGGCGATCGTGTTTGGCGTGATTGCGACTTTCTTTTTACTCATCAGCTTTCGCAATGTGGAAGAGAAAATCAGCATTACCCAGGAGCGGATGACCTTAAAACGCGCGTGGACGGGCCTGAAATCCAATCAACCATGGTTTGTCTTTGCCCTGAATATCTTCCTGATGTGGGGTGCGTTCTTTTTCCAGACCGGCGCACTGGTCTATTTTTTCCATTATTACGTGGGTAATGTCGAACTCACCGCAATTATTGCCGGGATCTCCACCTTCGTTCCCCTGCTCGGAACCTTAACGGTGCCCGCGCTTGCCAGCCGCATGAAAAAACGGCACGTCTATCTGGTGGCCAGTTCCATCAATCTGCTTGGCATGGCGGTGATGATTGTCTCTGGTGTACAGACGCTGGGGCTGATGATTGGGGCGGTCATCCTCTCACTCGGCGCAGGCCAGCGTACAGCAATCTACTTTTCGATGCAGGCTGACCCGGTGGATTACGGCGTGTGGAAAACGGGTATCAATACCGCCGGGATTTTAACCTCCATCAACGGTTTCCTGGGCAAAGTTGCGATGGCCGGTGCCGGGGCGATCACCGGTATCCTGCTCTCCTCCGGCGGCTATGTTGCCAACCAGACCCAGAATGAAACGGCGCTGCTCGCCATTAAATCCTGCTATCTCTACATTCCAGCCGCGCTCATCATCGCCTCAATGATCTGGATTGGTCGTTTTTATCGACTGGACGATCATTACGAAGCCATCCGCGCCGACCTTGATGCCGGAAAACACGCGCCTGCGGATAAACTCGCCTTACAGGGTGAACGTACGGCGATATAACCACACTCAAATATAAAAAACCTCTGACTTTTAAGGACTTTTATGCGTATCACACTGATTAGCGCAGCGGTTTGCTGCGCCTTTTTTGGGGTAAATACGGCGCAAGCTGCCGCTCTGACGGTTGAACAGCGGCTGGCATTGCTGGAATCGCGGCTTAATGACGCGGTTAATCAGGCCAGCGAGGCGAATGCCAGAGCCAAAGCGGCAGAACAGCGAACCATCAGCGCCGAGAACCGGGCCAAAAACGCGGAGCAACAATTACACGCTCTTAACGCGCGTACCACCGTCAGTGAGCAAAAAATGCAGGCGACGGAGAACAAAGTAAACGCGCAGGCAAGCAAAAGTACGCTCGGTGACGGCGTAGAATTTAATGCCTATGCCCGCTCCGGCATGCTGGTGAACAACCACGGTAAAGGTGGGCGCGGCGGCCCGGGCGTCTCCCCTGCCAGCTCGTTAAACGGTGATGCGCATGTCGGGCGTCTGGGCAATGAAAAGGATAACTATGTCGAGCTGAGTCTCGGCAAGAAAATGACTTTTGATGATGGCTCATGGGCGCATTTTAAAACCATGATTGCCGACGGTGCGAATAACCCGGATCCCTGGGTTCAGGACAACGACAGCCACCATATCAATGTGCGCCAGCTATATGTAGAGATGGGTAATTTTGCCGATTTCTCCGGTCCCGTCAAAAATGCCTCTATCTGGGCGGGTAAACGCTTTGACCGGGATAACTTCGATATTCACTTTACCGACAGCGATATCATGTTCCTCGGCGGGACCGGCGGTGGGATCAATGACGTTCAATGGGGGGAAAACGTACGCGGCGATTATTCGGTCTATGCGCGTAACTTCGGCGATCTGGGCAGCGATAACTACGACGACAATGACGTCCAGAACGTGATGTTTACCGCTAACCACTTCTTTGGTGACCACCTGCAACTGATGCTCACCGGCATGACCGCCCAGGGCAACGACACGCTGAAAGACCGGACGTCGACCAGCGGAAGTTATGCGCTTCGCAGCGACAATACCGCTAAAAACGGCTATTACGCGATGCTGGCCTGGCATGACAAGCAGCAATTCTACGGGCTGGCGCCAGGAGTATCGGAAACGGCGTTACAATACGGTGGCGGCCTTGGCGCAGAAGCACGCCAGCCGGGTAGCGATGGCGACCTGACGGATAACGCCACCTCGGTGCGTTTTGCCTCGTACGGTATTCTACCTGTGGCAAAAAACTGGGAAATCGCCCCATCGGTTATCGCCCAACACAGCGAGGATCGCTATCGTGACGGCGACCGTTATGACTGGGTTTCCTTTAACCTGCGTGCGTCACAGGCCATTACGCGCAACTTCGCCCTGCTCTATGAAGCGTCCTGGCAGTATATGGACCTCGACCCGAACGGACGCACCTACCGCTCCGACGATACGCTGTACCGCTACCAGAAAGTGAAAGGCGACTTCTACAAACTGACCTTCGCGCCGACATTTAAAGTCGGTGATATTTTCGATATCAAAGCACGTCCTGAAATCCGCTTTTTCGCGACATGGATGAACTGGGATAAAGCGCTTGACCGCTATGCAGTCAACGATGACTTTGGTAGCAAAGGCTTTACGGCAGGCGGAACCTGGAACTTTGGGGTGCAAACGGAGATTTGGTTCTAAAAACAAAGGCGGGCACGGTGCCCGCCGATGACCCACTCGCCCCTTTTTGGGAGAGGGGCGGGGTGAGGGGAAAAGCGTGTGCAGACATCTCCCCGCAAGCCATTACATCTGATAACCGGGCTTCTTAATGAGTGTGTCCATCTGCGGCCCGATTTCCGTATCCCATACTTCGCTTTTCCACGCATCCGGGTCGATTTCGGTTAACGCGACGCTGATGGAACTGTCTTTGCTGCTTAAATGACGGGTGATCACATCGGCGATATCGGCCGCCAGCGCGGTTTTTTGCTCATCGTTCAGGTCACGGGGAAAACATTTGATATCAACATGTGGCATGGTGTGCTCCTTATAGTGGGACAACCAACCTACCACACTGAAAAAACGTCAGTTATCAAATAATGTCGTTACGGCGCAAAACGGACTGCAGCCTGGGTTGCGCGCAAACCGCATCGGCAATCGCGCTGATTTTCGGCGTGTTTTCCTTAAACCAGTCATGCCGTGGCCCCCAGGTTCTGATTACACAGATATAGATATCCAACAACGTTAGCTGTTCGCCAAACGCGTACGGCGTGGCGTGTAACTGCTGTTCCAGCCAGATATAGAGTGATTTGCGATACGCGATACAGTGGTCGCGCAATTCTTGCGCCGCACCGGGAACGAAGCGTTCGGGATAGTCGGCATAGGTGAATGTCGGGTAAACATTTGCCACCAGCCAGACCAACAGCCGCCAGAACTGATTACGTTCAGGCGTGCCCGTCGGCGGCGCCAGATGCGGGTGTTCATCGAGGATCATTAACGCAATGGCAGCCGATTCCGTCATGATGCTGCCATCGTCAAGTTGCAGCGTAGGCACCTGGCAAAGCGGATTGAGTTTCAGCAATTTTTCCTGGTTATGCCCCGGCGAATCGAACCCTTCAACATTCTCAAACTGATAAGGGATATCCGCCAGCGTCAGCATCAGCTCACTGATGGCTGAACCCCAGCCGGATGCGCCATAAACGGTGATCATATGACCTCCTTTCTTGCGAGTGAACAGTAAGTCTACGTCAAACTGGCAAGAAAGGTGTCGACCTGCTGTGGGCTGGTAAGACGCACAAAGCGGATGTGTTGATATTGCGGGTTCGCCATATCGGCCGCGTAACGCACCCGGTTATGGCGCCAGGTTTTTAATGTCCAGATGAGGATTGACTCGCGGCTTAAGAATGCGCGGCGGAAACTTTCCGTATTGCCGGTGCCAGGCCACAGCTCTTTTCCCTGCCATGCCCGGCGAATCACCCGAAGCACCGCCTGGCGCAGGGTACGCCAGAAACCGTAATCCAGCCAGATAACCAGATCGACATCCCGCCATTTGATCGGCCGCGATCGGTTGTAATTGCCGTCCAGTACCCAGCCTGGCGTGGCATTCAGCGTCTCTTCTAACAATGCGTAGAAGTCCTCATCACTGCGCCCTTGCCACTCCGGCAGCCAGTAAAGCCTGTCCATTTCGATATACGGCACATTAAGCTGCGCGGCCAGCCGCCGCGAAAGCGTGCTTTTACCGCTACCGCTAGTGCCGATCACATTAATTTTCATAGCGTTATGCCGAATCTCTTTCTACAAAATGAAATCCAATATCCACAATGGTTTCTTGCTGAGGCAGCCCTTCGATGCGATCCGCCAGCAGCGTGGCGGCACGTTGACCGATAACCTGCCTGTCGACGCTGACCGTTGTGATGGAGGGATGGGTATCGGCGGCAAAATCCAGATCGCCAAAGCCAATCACCGCCAGATCCTGTGGTATCCGTAATCCGCTGGCCTGCGCTTCGACAATCGCCCCCTGAGCAAGGGTATCCGAACTGCAAACAATCACATCGAAGCTGCCCTTTTTCAGCAAATCGCGAAGCCCCTGCCGCCCCGAGGCGAAACGCGCCGGGAGTGAGACATCCACAAAAGCGGGCTCGCGAATATCATTACGCGCCAGCGCCTCGCACAGTCCGCTTTTACGCAGCGCCGCACGATTGTCCACCGTCCACAGCAAGCCGGGGCGTTTATAGCCTTTACGCAGCAAATAATCCGCCGTCGCCTCCCCCACTTTTTCATGGGAAAAGCCCACCAGCATATCCAACGGCGTGGGGGTGAGATCCCAGATTTCTACCACCGGTACGCTGGCATTGAGGATCACACGCTTTAATTCCGTTGAGTGGTGGATCCCTGTGAGAACAATACCGTCCGGACGACGTGATAAGAGCGTGGCCACCAGCTCTGCTTCCGTTTGCTGGGCGTAACCCGCCACACACAGCAGCATATGATAACCGCGTACCGCCAGCTCATCGCTTATCGACTGAATGGTATCGACAAACATGCTGTTATTGATTTGCGGGACCACAACGGCAATCAGTTTGCTGCGCCGGGACGCCAGCCCCCCCGCCAGCGCGTTGGGGATGTAGCCGGTGGCCTTGACCGCCGCGAGCACTTTTTCCACGGTTTTAGGACGCACCAGTTGCGGGGTGTTCAGTGCCCGGCTGACGGTCATTGATGACAACCCAGCCGCGCGGGCGACATCTTCTAATGTGGGGGCCCTGGGGGGCACAGGACGAGAGGTTTTCGACATGTAAACTCACAACGGCTTCTTTTTGTGACAGGGATTATAAGCGATTTGTTAGCTTAATTCGCTTCTCTCTCATTATTTTAATCAGCTTTAAAATCAGTAGATTAAAAACAGAATCACACCGTAATGTTAGCGATATCATTTAGAGTTGGACAATTTCACAAACTGTTTTGAAGTGTGAACTAGCACGAATAAAATCCCTCTTTGACGCCTATTATTGTGATCAATTGTACATATTGACGGCAAAATGCTGGCGGTCTATTCTCAACTCAATTAAAAATGTTAGCGCAAACATTATTACCGTTCACAGGAGTCAATCATGACCGTAAGTGCGAATTCCGCTGCTGTAACCTATGCCAAAGCGCAGGGTGTTAAAACTGCCGCCGAAACCGGCGACCGTATCGAGTGGGTAAAACTCTCCCTCGCGTTCCTGCCGCTGGCTACCCCCGTAAGTGATGCGAAAGTGCTGACCGGTCGTCAGAAACCGCTGACCGAAGTTGCCATTATCATCGCGGAAATTCGCAGCCGTGACGGTTTCGAAGGTGTCGGTTTCAGCTACTCGAAACGTGCAGGTGGCCAGGGTATCTATGCTCACGCCAAAGAAATTGCCGATAATCTGCTGGGCGAAGACCCGAACGATATCGACAAAATTTACAGCAAACTGCTGTGGGCTGGCGCATCCGTAGGCCGTAGCGGCATGGCCGTACAGGCCATTTCCCCTATCGACATCGCGCTTTGGGATATGAAAGCAAAACGTGCCGGTCTGCCGCTGGCAAAACTGCTTGGTGCGCACCGTGATTCCGTACAGTGCTACAACACCTCCGGCGGCTTCCTGCACACACCGTTGGATCAGGTTCTGAAAAACGTGGTGATCTCCCGTGAAAATGGCATCGGGGGTATCAAACTGAAAGTCGGTCAGCCAGACACCAAAGAGGATATCCGTCGTCTGACCGCCGTGCGTGAAGCGCTGGGCGATGATTTCCCGCTGATGGTTGACGCGAACCAGCAATGGGACCGCGAGACCGCCATTCGCATGGGGCGTAAAATGGAGCAGTTCAATCTGATCTGGATTGAAGAGCCGCTGGACGCCTACGACGTGGAAGGCCACGCCCAACTGGCCGCCGCACTGGATACGCCCATCGCGACCGGTGAAATGCTGACCAGTTTCCGCGAACACGAACAGCTTATTCTGGGCAACGCCAGCGACTTCGTTCAGCCGGATGCCCCACGCGTTGGCGGTATCTCTCCGTTCCTGAAAATCATGGATCTGGCCGCGAAGCATGGCCGTAAACTGGCCCCGCACTTTGCCATGGAAGTGCACCTGCACCTCTCTGCCGCCTACCCGCTTGAGCCGTGGCTGGAGCACTTCGAATGGCTGAACCCGCTGTTTAATGAGCAGCTTGAACTGCGCGATGGCCGCATGTACGTCTCCGACCGTCATGGACTGGGCTTCACGCTGAGTGAACAAGCGCGTGCCTGGACTCAGCTAAGCTGTGAATTTGGCAAACGTCCGTAACAGGTCATAAAGACGGGAGATATTCCCGTCTTTATTTATTGCAGCATGAAGACTGGCATAGTTATGCCCCGCTGTTTCGCCATATTATTGTACTCCCGACGGAGCAGCGCTTTTTATTTTTCGCGCACGCAATATAAATAACCCGCTGCAGTCACAGGTTGCGTCAACATCCTGGCATTATCCCTGCCCACCCCTTTTAAATATATTTATTACGCTTATCCACTTACCTTTAAAAAACAGCAGACGATTAACATCTTTTAATTTCCCCCATAAATAATGCAATTGCAGAATATATGTGATCGCGAGGGCACATTTATACATTTATTATGGATCCGCTCTGGGTATTTTTATATAAATGTTAGCGCAAACATACATAAAGAAAAGGAGCTATCCATGACCTTGAGTGCCTGTACTGGCGCCATCTTATGCCGAGAAACAACGTACCCACTCTGCCATAGCAACCGCGTGATGCCGCTGGCTGGCCTGCTTGTCCGTTCGGTCAACGCCACGGAGTAAATAGCCGACAGGGCCATTCCCGTTTAATACACACGTCGGGGGAAACCTCGTCGAGGAATCGATTATGAGTAATGTTATTAAGCGCACCAGCGTGCGCCACGGTATTCTTATTTTCTTATTTCTGGCTACGGTATTTAACTATGCTGACCGCGCGACCCTTTCAGTGGTTGCCCCAATCATGAGTAAAGAATTAGGCTTTGATCCAGAAGCACTCGGGCTGGCCTTTTCTGCATTCGGCATTTCGTATGTCATTATGCAAATTCCCGGCGGATGGCTGCTGGATAAATATGGCTCGCGCCTTGTTTATGGTTGCGCATTAATTGGCTGGTCAATCGTCACCATGTTTCAGGGAACGATTTATCTTTTTGCAAGTCCGTTAATTGTATTGGTTATTTTGCGCCTGCTAATGGGGGCGATTGAAGCACCGGCCTTTCCGGCGAACAGTCGCCTGAGCGTGCAGTGGTTCCCCAATAAAGAGCGCGGTTTCGTGACAGCGGTTTATCAGGCCGCACAGTACATCTCGCTCGGGATTGTGACGCCGCTGATGACGCTTATCCTGCATAACATGAGCTGGCACTATGTGTTCTATTACATCGGTGCTATCGGTGTGGTGCTGGGAATTGTCTGGCTGGCGAAAATTCGCGACCCGCTACAACACAAGAAAATCAACCAGCAGGAGCTGGATTATATCCGCGAAGGCGGCGGCGAACCGGAGCTGGGTAATGCGAAGAAATCGGAAAAGATTTCCCTTGCCCAGATCAAAAGCGTCTGTGTGAATCGCATGATGATCGGCGTGTATATCGGTCAGTTCTGCGTAACGTCTATCACCTGGTTCTTCCTGACCTGGTTTCCGACCTATTTATATCAGGCAAAAGGGATGTCGATTCTCAAGGTCGGGTTTATTGCCAGTATTCCGGCGATCGCCGGGTTTATTGGCGGCCTGATGGGCGGTGTGTTTTCTGACTGGTTATTAAAACGCGGTTATAGCCTGACCACTGCGCGCAAATTCCCGGTTATCTGCGGCATGTTGCTCTCCTGTGTGATTGTGGTGGCAAACTACACCCAGTCAGAAGTGGTGGTCATTGCCGCCATGAGCCTGGCCTTCTTCGCCAAAGGCTTCGGTAATTTAGGCTGGTGCGTACTGAGCGATACCTCGCCGAAAGAAGTGCTGGGCATTGCGGGTGGCGTCTTTAATATGTGCGGCAATCTGGCCAGTATTATTACGCCTCTGGTGATTGGGGTGATTCTCTCCAGTACCCAGTCGTTTGATTACGCCATTTTGTATGTGGGGTCGATGGGCTTAATTGGCCTGTTCTCTTATCTGTTTATTGTCGGTTCGCTGGAGCGTATTCAACTTACGCCTTCCGCCGCCTGAGAATGAACGTACGCTGCTTCGCATCCGGCGAAGCAGCGTTTTCGTCTCTCACAACACCTTCGATAAAAATTGTCGCGTTCTGGGATGCTGAGGATGGTTGAGCACCGTGTCGCTGTCGCCCTGCTCCACAATTTTGCCATCCACCATAAACACCACCTGATCCGCGACTTCGCGGGCAAAACCGATCTCGTGCGTAACCACCACCAGGGTTGTACCGGAACGGGCAAGCTTTTTGATGACATCCAGCACTTCGCCAACCAGTTCTGGATCCAGCGCAGAGGTGGGTTCATCGAACAGCATTACCCGTGGGCGCAGCGCCAGCGCGCGGGCAATGGCAATACGCTGCTGCTGCCCACCGGAAAGATGGCGTGACCAGGCATCCGCTTTATTGCGCAGCCCTACCACATCGAGTAACTGATACGCCTGCTCGACGGCCTCTTTGCGACTGAGTTGCTGATGGGCAATCGGCGCTTCAATCAGGTTTTCCAGTACCGTGAGGTGCGGGAACAGATTGAAGTTCTGAAACACATAGCCCACGTTTACCCGCTGGCGCAGGATCTCCCGCTCTTTCAGCTCATAGAGCTTATCCCCTTTGCGGCGATAACCAATATAGTCGCCATCAATCTGAATAAAGCCTTCATCGACACGCTCCAGATGATTAATGGTGCGCAAAAGCGTCGATTTGCCGGAGCCGGAAGGTCCGAGAATCACGGTCACGGTACCTGGCGGGATCTCAAGCGACACATCATCCAGCGCCTTATGGCGACCAAAATATTTGCTGACGCCGGTAATCGAAATATGACCATTAAGAGAGGCTGGCATGAATCGGCTCCTGTGGTTGCGCGACACGGGCAGGTGTCGTAGCCCGCACCCGGCGGGAATTGACGGCAGAGCGACGTTCGCTGCGCGCCAGCCAGCGTTCGACCAGATGTTGAATCACCGACAGCACGCTGGTGATCACCAGATACCACACGGCACCCACCATCAGTAGCGGGATCACCTCCTGGGTGCGGTTGTAGATCATCTGAATGGTGTAGAACAGCTCCGGCATCGCCAGCACATAGACCATCGCCGTTCCCTTAGCGAGGCTGATAATTTCATTAAAACCGGACGGCAAAATGGTCCGCAGCGCCTGTGGCAGAATAATACGCAGGGTGCGTCGCCAGGCAGGAAGCCCTAATGCGGCGGCGGCCTCATACTGCCCATGATCGACCCCTAAAAAACCACCACGAATGATTTCCGCCGTATAGGCGCTTTGCACCAGCGTCAGGCCAACCACCGCCGTGGAAAATTGCCCCAGCACATTCACCGTTTCGTAGTGCGCCCAGCTCAGTTGCGTGAACGGAATGCCAATCGTCAGCGTGTCGTAGAGATAAGAGAAGTTGTAGAGAATAATCAGTACCACAATCAGCGGCAGTAAACGAAACAGCCAGATGTAGCTCCACGCCAGGCTGCTCAACAGCCAGGAGCTGGACAACCGCGCCAGCGCCAGCACGCCGCCAAAGATAACGCTTAATGCCGTACCGAGTAGCGTTAATAACAGCGTCTGACCCAGACCTTCCAGGATCACGGGATCAAAGAACCAGCGGGCAAAAACGCGCCACTCCCAGCGTGGGTTAAAGGCGACGGACTGGACCACAATCGCCAGTACGATCAACGCGATAACAGCCCCGACGATCCGCATTGGGTAGCGTGCCGGGACGACTTTGATAGACTCTGTCGTTTTCATGTTTATCCCTCAGGCAGTTTTACTGAGCGTGTCGACCGCTAAGGCCTTGGTAAACCGCAGGCGGCCATCGAACGGTGGCTGGCTGTACTCTTCCGGGTCGCGCGTCAGATCGAACTGCGCTTCATACCCCTGGCGAAGATAGAGTTGCACCGCTTCCGGCTGACGAAAACCGGTGGTCAGAAAGATGCGGCTGTAGTCCGCCAGCACCGCGCGCCGTTCCAGTTCGGCCACCACTCTACTGGCCAGCCCCTGCTTGCGCAGGGTGTGTTGTGTCCAGATGCGTTTGATTTCCGCCGTGTGGGCATCTTTCGGTTTGTACGCGCCGGTGGCGATAATCGCCCCGTCACGCTCCAGCACAATGAATAGCCCCTGCGGCGGCAGATACCACTCCGTCAGTTCCACCTCGGCATCTTTAGAAAAATAATCGCCATAACGGGCGGCATATTCGCCAAACAGACCGGCTATCACGGGCTGTAATTCCGGTGCGTCGGGGGAGATATCACGGAAACGTTCGCTCATCTGCGCCTCCTTAGTCGCCCAATCCGGCGGGGTTGATTTCTGAGGTCGGGATCTTCTCAACGCCCTCACCCCAGCGATTGAGCACTTTTTCGTAGTCGCCATTTTTAATGACGCCATTAAGCGCAATCTGTACCGGCTCCACCAGGCCGCTGCCTTTTTTTAGCGTGACCGCGATATGCGCCGCTTTCGGCCAGCCGCCGTCCACGCTGCCTACCAGACGGGTTTTATTGGTCAGCGCGGCTTTCCAGGCGCCAATCACATTCGGGCCAAAGAAGGCATCCGCACGACCGGACTGAAGTGCCAGCGTCTGGGCGGCATCATCTTTGGTGTAGACCGGGGTAAACGGTTTAAGCCCTTTCTTTTCGTTTTCCGCATTCCACGCCAGCAGAATGGCCTCCTGATTGGTGCCGGAGCCGACGATAATACGCAGCCCGGCGATGTCCTCTGCCTTCTCAATGGCTTTGATCGGGCTACTGGATTTCACGTAAAAGCCGAGGGAATCTTTGCGGTAGGTGGCGAAATCAAACTTCTCTTTGCGCGCTTTGGTGACGGTGATATTGCTGATTGCCGCATCATATTTGCCGGAGGTCACCCCGAGCGGCCAGTCCTCCCAGGAGGTCGGCACCACGTTCAGTTCCAGACCGAGGCTGTCGGCAACCAGACGGGCGATATCCACCTCACTGCCGAGCAGGGTTTTGTTGTCATCAGAAAAGACTGTCAGCGGCGGCGAGTTCAGGGCGGCCACCGCCACCGTAAATTTTCCCGGTACCGCCAGATGATAATCTTTCGGCAAGCGGGCCACCGCGTCGGCATTGCGCGGCGTGTTAATGGGCGTTTTGTTAGCGTCAAGGCTAACGCCGGTGCCGTTAATCGTGACGTCATTGGCCCAGACCAGCGGCGCAAACGCCAGTGTCACTGCGAGGAGGAGCGATGATTTCTGCATAGCGTATTCTCTTTATTGTTTTGTGAATTGATTCGCAGGTTGTTGTAAGCCAAGACTTTCGCGCAGGGTCGTGCCGGGATAGGCCTTACGGAACAGACCGCGAGCCTGCAAAATCGGCACCACGGTATCGACAAAGCGCGGGAAGGTATCCGGCGTACCGCCCTGGATAATAAAACCGTCGGCTGCCCGCTCGTCGAACCACTGTTGCAGGCCGTCTGCCACCTGCTCCGGGGTGCCGGAAAAACGCGGGCGCGGTGAGGCCGCCTCCAGCGCCACCTGACGCAGCGTTAAGTGGCGTTCACGGGCATGACGTTTGATTTCATCGGTGGTACTGCGAAAACTGTTTTGCCCCAGAGTGCCAATGTCCGGGAAAGGTTCGTCCAGCGGGTACTGGCTAAAATCGTGGTGTTCGAAATAACGGCCAAGGTAATTGAGCGCATCCTGAATGGAGACCAGCGCTGCGGTGGTCTGATATTGCTGCTCAACGTCCTGCGCATTATCACCGACAATCACGCTGACACCCTGGAAGATATGTAATTCATCTTCGCGACGGCCGTTTTTAATCAGTTGCGCTTTGACATCGCGATAAAAATGTTTGGCCTCGTCGAGCGTCTCGTGGTGGGTGAAAATCGCATCAGCGTGTCGTGCCGCTAATTTCTTGCCATCATCAGATGCGCCCGCCTGAAATATAATGGGTCGTCCTTGTGGCGTGCGGCCAATATTCAGTGGCCCGGCGACCTGAAAAAAATCGCCACGATGATTAAGCGTATGCAGTTTTTGCGGGTCAAAGAATTGCCCTGTCGCTTTATCGCGAATAAAAGCATCCTCTTCCCAGGAGTCCCAAAGTCCTTTCACCACGTCCAGATATTCATCGGCGATGCGATAACGCAGCGCATGTTCCGGGTGCTGCTGGCGAGAAAAGTTTTTTGCCGAGCCCTCCAGCGGCGAGGTGACGACGTTCCAGCCCGCGCGCCCGTTGCTTAAATGGTCGAGGCTGGCAAACTGACGCGCCACGGTAAAAGGTTCGCTATAGGAGGTCGACAACGTGCCAACCAACCCTAAATGGCGGGTGACGCTCGCCAGTGCCGATAATACGGTGATGGGTTCAAAACGGTTTAGAAAATGGGGAATGGATTTTTCATTAATATATAAACCATCGGCGACAAATAAAAAATCGAGTTTTCCCTCTTCGGCTTTTAATGCCGTTTCCTGAACAAAAGCAAAATTAATACTGGCGTCGGCTTTGGCTGCCGGGTGTCGCCAGGCGGACATATTTCCGGATGCGCCATGCAATATGGTGCCCAGGCGCAGTTGACGAGCTTGTGACATAATCCATCCTCATTTTCAGGCAACAGGTTCCCCGGAGCTGTCGCCCCAGGTTGTTTTATTCCGTTATGGCTGGAGTAAGGCTTTTTCAGCCAGCAACGCGAAATAGCGTGCGGCTTCTTCAATTAATGCTTCATTTTCAGGCAACAGGTTCCCCGGAGCTGTCGCCCCAGGTTGTTTTATTCCGTTATGGCTGGAGTAAGGCTTTTTCAGCCAGCAACGCGAAATAGCGTGCGGCGTCTTCAATTAATGCTTCGTCAGGATTAAACGACGGATGGTGCAAGCCATATTCACTGGCGCTACCAATACTGACAAACGCACCGGGAATATGTTCGAGATAGACGGCAAAATCTTCCCCGCCCATATGCAACTGTGCAACCTGCGTGTCATAGCCGTGCCAGTCCGCAACGTCGCGGGTAAAGGCGGCCCAGCGTTCATCGTTAACCAGCGCCGATGGGCCTTCGAACCAGCGCACGGTGATCTCTGCATCAAAGGCGCGGGCCAGTCCGGCAGCGATATCATTGACGCGCACCTTCACTTTTTCACGCACCTCACTGCGGTGGGTACGCAGCGTGCCTTCCAGTTCGACCTGCTCCGGCAGCACATTCCAGGTATTGCCGCCCTGCATCCGGGTAACACTCAGTACCACCGAATCCAGGGTATCCACATTCCGGCTGGCGATGGTTTGTAGCGCGACCACAAGCTGGCTGGCGAGCAGGATGGCGTCATTACCTTCATGGGGACGCGCGGCGTGCGCCCCTTTTCCGCCGACCTGCACGACAAAGCGGTCAACGTTGGCATAAAACGGGCCGCCGCGCGTGGCGAACGTGCCCACGGGCAGGCCAGGCTCATTGTGCATGCCAAAAATAGCGCTGACACCGTTTAGCAACCCTGCCTGAATGAGCCGCTTTGCGCCGCCGAAATTCTCTTCCGCAGGCTGGAAGATCAGCCGCACGCGTCCCGGTAAAGCGGATTCTTTCTCTTTTAGCAACAGTGCCGCGCCGAGCATGACACTGGTATGGATGTCGTGACCACAGGCATGCATCACCCCTTTATTGCGCGAGGCATAAGGCACGTCGACCGCCTCTTCAATCGGTAAGGCATCAATGTCCGCACGCAGAGCAATCACCTTGTCGCCACTGCCCACCTCCGCGACCACGCCCGTAGGCAAGGTGGTGGGGACTAAGCGCAGCCCGGCATTTTCCAGCCAGTGGCTTACCCGGCGGCTGGTTTCAAACTCCTGTAACGACAGTTCCGGGTATTGATGCAACTCACGCCGCCAGTCAATCAATTGTTGAGCAAAACTCATTGCGCCACCTCCTGGATAACCGTGCTCTGCCGCCAGGATTCACTCAGCAGGCGCAATGAAGCAATTCGCGCATTGGGGTCAACCAGCGGGTTATCAAGAATGAACTCATCCACGCCAAATTCCGCTGCCAGCACATCCAGCCCGGCCAGCACAGTTTCTGCGGTGCCTTTAATCAGCGACGGTTCCCGGCGGAAAATTCGTACCGCCGGGCTTCCGGCCTGACGCGCGAAGGCCTGAGCCTGGGCTTCGCTGGCAACGCTGACCCGTTGACCGTTTTCCAGTTCAACACCCCAAATCTCCACCTGCTGCGCCAGCCGTTCGGCATCGTTTTGCGTATCGGCCACAATCACCTGCACCGCGACAATCAGGTCACGCTGACTCAGCGCTCGCCACTGCGTGACAACGTCACGAAGCAATATTCTGTCACCATTAAGATGGGCCGCAAAAACGAAATTCCAGTCGAGTTTCGCCGCCAGTCGCGCGCTCTCAAGGCTCGCGCCGAGCAGAAAACCCTGCGCACGTTCTGTGGGAAGCGGCGTGGCGGCCAGAGATTCCGCATCGGCAGTAGCCTGCTTCGCGTTAAGCCAGTTATCCAACTCACCGAGTTGGTCGGCAAAACTCCCCTTATCTTGCGGGTGCAATCCTCGCTGTAATGCGCGTGTGGACAGAGGCAGTCCGCCCGGCGCTTTACCGATACCGATATCGATACGGCCAGGAGCCAGAGAAGCCAGCACGTTGAAGTTTTCCGCGACTTTATAGGGGCTGTAGTGTTGCAACATGACGCCGCCGGAGCCGATGCGGATCCGCTGCGTTTGTCCGGCAATCCAGGCGATAAGCAGTTCAGGGGATGGGCTGGCGAGTTGGGACGTATTGTGATGTTCCGCAATCCAGAAGCGGTGAAAACCGCCTCTTTCAGCCTGTTGCGCCAGTTGTAACGTACGGTTCAGGGCATCCTGTGCGGTTTCATTTTCCGCAATCGGGCTTTTATCCAGCAAACTCAGACGATAAGACATGCAGCACGCTCTTATTGGGTAACATGTCTGCATTATTGGAATGGGCTTACGGCCTTGTGAAACAATTAATTTACATTAAATAAGCAAAAAATTTGCAAAGTAGCCCCCGCAGAGGAACGGTAGTCATTATTTGCGCTTATGAATAAGCCTGTATGCCTCTGTGCCGTGCAACCTCGCCGATATCGTCTTTCCTTTTGCATGCTTAGTCATTTCTGCCGTCTTTTTCGCCATATTGAATCAGTTAAACTGTCAAGTAACACTTACGTCACAAATTCAACTCATACCCATCGTTTTTTCGTCTGGTATGTTTTGCGTCGCCAAAAAAATGCAGGTAGGATGCTGCGCCATGTTGTGTCTTATTCATACGTAGAATGATTGAAAAGACAGAACGCTTTCCCAACAGAGCAAACGATTGTCTTGCTGCTCTGTGGGGTCGAGGAAGTTCCAAAAGATTCAGACAGGTCAACGGGTAACGCAATGAAAACAACCAACAACAACGCGGCGGAGCATCAGGCCGCGAAACGACGCTGGTTAAACTCTCACGAGGAGGGTTATAACAAAGCGATGGGCAACCGCCACGTACAGATGATCGCTATCGGCGGCGCAATCGGAACGGGGTTATTCTTAGGCGCCGGAGCGCGTCTGCAGATGGCGGGGCCATCACTGGCGATCGTGTATCTGGTTTGTGGTCTTTTCTCTTTCTTCATCTTACGTGCACTGGGTGAGCTGGTATTACACCGCCCTTCCAGCGGCAGTTTTGTCTCGTATGCCCGTGAATTTATGGGTGAAAAAGCGGCCTATGTCGCCGGTTGGATGTATTTCGTAAACTGGGCGATGACCGGTATCGTGGATATCACCGCCGTTGCGTTATATATGCATTATTGGGGTGCGTTTGGCGATGTACCGCAGTGGGTATTTGCCCTTGGTGCGCTCGCCATCGTCGGGACCATGAATATGATCGGCGTGAAGTGGTTCGCTGAAATGGAATTCTGGTTCGCGCTGGTCAAAGTACTGGCCATTGTCGCTTTCCTTGTTGTCGGGACTATCGTCCTGGGATCCGGTAAACCGCTGGACGGCAACGCGACGGGTTTCCATCTGATCACCGATAATGGCGGCTTCTTCCCCCACGGTCTGCTCCCTGCGCTGGTTCTGATCCAGGGTGTGGTCTTCGCCTTTGCCTCTATCGAGTTTGTCGGTACCGCAGCCGGTGAATGTAAAGACCCGGAAAAAACCGTACCGAAAGCGATCAATAGCGTTATCTGGCGTATCGGCCTGTTCTACGTTGGTTCCGTGGTGCTGCTGGTTCTGCTGCTGCCGTGGATGGCGTATCAGCCGGGGCAGAGTCCATTTGTGACTTTCTTCTCCAAACTGGGCGTGCCGTACATGGGCGACGTGATGAATATCGTGGTCCTGACCGCTGCGCTGTCGAGCCTGAACTCCGGCTTGTACTGCACGGGGCGTATCCTGCGTTCCATGTCGATGGGGGGTTCCGCGCCTAAGTTCATGTCCAAAATGAACAAACAGCACGTACCGTACGCGGGGATCCTCGCGACCCTGGCGGTCTACGTTGTGGGCGTGTTTCTGAACTATCTGGTTCCGGCACAGGTGTTTGAAATCGTTCTTAACCAGGCATCTGTGGGCATTATCGCGTCGTGGGGCTTTATCGTGCTCTGCCAGATGCGTCTGAGCAAAGCCATCAAACAAGGCAAAGCAGCGGAAGTCAGCTTTAAAATGCCTGGGGCACCGTTCACCTCCTGGTTAACGCTGATGTTCCTCTTCTCTGTGCTGGTTCTGATGGCGTTTGACTACCCGAACGGCACCCTGACCATCGGTTGTCTCCCACTGCTGATTGTGCTGCTGGTGATTGGCTGGTTCGGTGTACGTAAACGCGTAGCGGAAATTCACAGCACCGCGCCGGTCGTGGCTGACGCTACCGCTGCTCCCACTGAGCTTGTAGAAGAAACCGCGAAATAATCTGACGTGTAAAAATAAAAGCCAGCCAGGTATTCCACCGGCTGGCTTTTTTTATGCGCGCTTAGAGCGCAATACGGATGATGTCGTCAGGCTCAGTAGCCTCTTTCTCTTTGCTGGACGCCTGTTTCACGCTGACATAGAGCGTCTGACCATCGGCGGAGAGCGCCAGGCTGTTCGGATGCGTTGGCGTATCGAAGGTTTTCACCACCTTATAGGTTTTGCCATCAATCACACTGACTTTGCCCGCCTGACGATGTGTGACATACACTTCGTTACGCGTCGGGTTAAACAGCACCGCCAGGGATTCCGGCGCGGCGATCTTTTGCAGTACAGCCCCATTACGCAGATCAACGACCAGAACCTCAGGCGTTTTGGAGTCGGTAATAAAGGCGCGATGGCCTGCGGTGTCCAGGCTCAGATTCAGATAGAAGTGTTCTTTACCGTCATCCTGCAATTTCTTACGCGTCACAATTTTGTGGCTGGCGGTGTCGATAGTCAGCAATTCTCCGTCACCGTTGGTGGTATACAGGCGTTTTGCCGCCGCATCGATGGCCAGACCCGTACTGAATTTGCCGGTCCCCGTAATGGTGTATTTGAGCGTCATGGTTTCGCCATTTACGGCCCAAATCACACTCTCATTGCCGATACCGCTGATGTAAACGGTATTAGTCGTTTCATCCACCACCAGTTCACGCGGCTGCAGCGGACGCACAGTTTCACTGCGCTTACGGTCATCAAGTACCAGGCGCCCTTTCACATCGCCCGTTTTCGCGTCAATGGCAGTGACGGCGCCGTTAGTGGTATTACCCACCCACAGGGTTTGCGTCCGGGAGTTAATGGCGGCACCGAACGGCTTGAGATCGTTATGGACAGCCAGCGTCACGTCCAGTGAAAGTGGGTCCAGACGGTAGACCACGCCGCCTTTATCGGTTTTACGGCTCTGTGAGGTAGCAACCCACAGCGCGTTGTCCTGTTGGCTCCAGGCCATTTCGTAGGCACCTTTACCGACCGGTTTACGCAGCATCTCTTCGCTGGCCTGGGCGTGAAATGTCCCGGCCAGCAGCAGTGAACCTAACAACAGTGAACGACGCAGACGTGGCGCAGATAAATGACGTAAAGACATGACGACTCCCTTTGATAAACAAATATAGTTTTGCTTCACATGCTTCCATGACGCCAGGGTCATAGCCCTGCCTTATTAATTGAGAATAGTAATCATTATTACGTGCAATGTGGAGCATTAAATCTGTTTTTACTGTCATCGGCGGTAACGTCTACACTTTTTGTTAACGTAATGTGCCCTTAAAGTTTTCATGAATTGTTAAAGATATTAACATTACGCCATGTTCCCATTTGGTTCGTTTCTTATTCTGGTCAATTTATGAATATTTTTGCCCTTTCAAGAACAGCGTTTCCAGCGCTGTTACTTCCGGTCATCTACGCGCCTGCCGTGCTGGCGGCCGACAATGAACAAACGATGATCGTCAGCGCGACACCCCGCACAGTTTCAGAACTCGACACTCCGGCGGCTATCAGTGTCGTGAACGGCGACGATATTCGTCATGCCACGCCTCAAATCAACCTCTCGGAATCGGTGGGCGGCGTGCCTGGCTTACAAGTGCAAAATCGCCAGAACTATGCGCAGGATTTACAGCTCTCCATTCGCGGCTTTGGTTCCCGCTCGACCTACGGCGTGCGCGGTATCCGCATGTATGTCGACGGTATTCCTGCCACCATGCCGGACGGACAGGGGCAAACCTCGAATATCGATCTCACCAGTGTCGAGAGTATCAACGTCCTGCGCGGTCCCTTCTCTGCTCTGTACGGCAATGCATCTGGCGGTGTGGTGAATGTGACCACCCAGACGGGCCGTCAGCCAACGGAACTTGAAGCCAGCAGTTATTACGGCAGTTACGGAAGCTGGCGCTATGGCACTAAAGCCAGCGGTGCGGTGGGCGATGGCACACAGCCGGGCGATGTGGATTACACGGTCTCCTCGACCCGTTTTGTCACCCATGGCTATCGCGATCGCAGCGGTGCGCGTAAAAATCTCGCCAACGCCAAACTGGGTGTGCGTATCGACGAGGCCAGTAAGCTGACGCTGATTTTCAACAGTGTCGACATCAAGGCGAACGATCCGGGCGGTCTCACGAAAGAGGAGTGGCACGATAACCCGCGCCAGTCACCGCGTGCTGTACAGTTCGACACGCGCAAAACGGTCAAACAGACTCAGGCCGGGCTGCGTTATGAGCGCCAGCTCAGCGCGCAGGATGATGTGAGTGTCATGATGTACGCCGGGGAGCGGGAAACCACCCAGTACCAGTCATATTTCCGCACCCTCCAGTTGAACCCACATCACGCCGGGGGCGTGATCGACCTGACCCGCCATTACCAGGGGATCGACACCCGCTGGACCCATCGCGGCGAACTGTTGGTACCGGTGACTATTACCAGCGGGTTGAATTACGAAACCATGAGCGAGCAGCGCAAAGGCTATGAAAACTTTGTGATGGTCAATGGCGCGCCGGATTATGGCCGCAAGGGGAACTTGCGTCGTAACGAACGTAACCTGATGTGGAACGTCGACCCTTATGTGCAAACCCGTTGGCAGTTGACCGATAAGCTGTCGCTGGATGCGGGTCTGCGTTATAGCTCGGTCTGGTTTGATTCAAACGATCACTATATTACGGCGAGCAACGGCGATGACAGCGGTGATGCCAGCTATCACAAATGGCTGCCTGCCGGGTCGCTGAAATATGCGCTGACCGATAGCTGGAATCTCTATGCGGCAGCGGGGCGTGGTTTTGAAACGCCTACCATTAACGAGCTCTCTTACCGTTCTGGCGGGCAAAGTGGACTCAATTTTGCCCTTAAGCCGTCGACAAACGATACCGTCGAAATCGGCAGCAAAACTCGCGTGGGTTATGGCTTACTCAGTGCAGCACTCTTTCGTACCGATACCGATAACGAAATTGTCACCGATACCAATAGCGGCGGACGCGCCACTTATAAAAACGCCGGCAAAACGCGCCGTCAGGGTGCGGAACTGGCGCTCGATCAGCAGTTCGCCGGAAACTGGCGGGCAAAACTGGCGTGGACGTATCTGGATGCGACCTACCGCAGCGACGTCTGCGGCGACAGTAATTGCAACGGCAACCGGATCCCCGGTATCGCGCGCAATATGGGCTTTGCATCACTGGGCTATGTCCCCGAACAAGGCTGGTATGCGGGTGCGGATGTGCACTATATGAGTGATATCGCCGCCAATGACGAAAACACGGCAACCGCACCGTCCTGGACGGTGGTCGGCCTGAATACCGGCTATAAATTTAACTACGGTAACTGGATGATGGATGTGTTCGGGCGCGTGGATAATCTGTTTGATCGTGAATATGTGGGATCGGTGATTGTTAACGAATCCAATAACCGTTACTACGAACCGGCGCCGGGGCGCAATTATGGCGTAGGTTTGTCAGTTGCTTATCGCTTTGAGTGATGGCGGTTGAATAACCAGAGGCCCTCTTTTTGCAAAGCGGGCCTCTGTCGTATCAGAAGGTCGTCCAGCCGTCGTCGCTGGTCACCTCAGCCGGTTTACGCGGCGTTGAGACTGGCGGCTGGGGCCTGGCAGGCGTCGATGATTTTACCGGCGTCGCGCCCGACTCAAGACGGAATGTCGCAACCAGTTGTTCCAGGCGTAACGCCTGCTCTTCAAGAGAACCTGCTGCGCTTGACGACTCGCTCACCAGGGCGGCGTTTTGCTGCGTGGTACTGTCCAGTTCACCCACCGCGCGGGCAATTTGTTCAATCCCGCGGCTTTGCTCCTCAGAGGCAGAAGAAATTTCACCCATGATGTCATTAACACGGGTGACCGACTGCACCACTTGCCCCATCGTTTCCCCGGCCTTAGCCACCAGTTCACTGCCGGTATTGATGCGTGACACCGACTCGGTAATCAGTTGCTCGATATCTTTCGCCGCCTGGGAACTGCGCTGAGACAGGCTACGCACTTCACTGGCGACCACCGCAAAGCCGCGCCCCTGCTCTCCCGCACGGGCTGCTTCTACCGCCGCGTTAAGTGCAAGAATGTTGGTCTGGAAGGCAATACTGTTGATGACCGCGGTAATGTCGGCAATTTTGTTTGAGCTATTGTGGATATCACTCATCGTTTTCACCACATCGCGCATCACGTTGCCACCTTCGCTGGCCGTGTCCGAAGCCTGCGCCGCAAGCCTGCTGGCATTACGCGCGTTATCCGCGTTGTTTTTCACCGTCGCGGTTAACTCTTCCATACTGGCCGCCGTTTGCACGACGGCGGCGGCCTGTTGCTCTGTACGAGAAGAGAGATCGGTATTGCCTTCGGCAATCTCCGTTGCCGCATGGGAAACCTGCGCCACGCTATTACGAACGTCAAAAATCATCTCGCGAAGACGGCTATTCATACGCCCCATTGCAGCGGTGAGTTTGCCCAGTTCATCGTCGCTTTGTGCGGTGATCTGCGAACTGAGATCGCCACTGGCGATACGCTCGGCCAGCGCCAGGTTATGGACAACAGGACGGGTGATCTGACGAATAATCCACCACGAGACAATTACGCCAATCAGAATGGCAATAATGCCGATAATGGCTGCTGTGGTACTGGAGTTATCCGCCAGCGCATCGTTATAGGTTTTCACCCGCGCAATCAGTTTCTTGATGTCAGCGCTGCTGTCATCGCCAGCGACTTTAACTTTATCCTCAGCCGTTTTGATCGCCTGAACCGCAGTAAAATAGTTGATGCTCAGGTCGCGATAACGAGCGGTTTCATCCCACAATGCCTGCATCGGAGAAACCAGCTCAGCCGGAAGCTCGCCTGAAAGCGTTTGTACTCCAGCCTGCGCTTTGTTGAAGCGATCATCGAGAATATTGCGCGTCTCTTTCGTCGGGCTAAAACGCACCATTAACGCGGCATCGCGCACCCCACCGATGGCAATCAGCTGATCAAAAATCCGGGCGCTTAACGCGTTATCAGCCACAGGTGCGGAGATGAGTGTACTAAAGCGCGCACGCTTATCGTCTGCTCCGAGCTGGTCCAGGGTCTCACGAACGGATTTCATGGCGTTCGTCGCCTGCTGCATTTCCGCAGATCCTGCTTCAAAGTTCGCCAGATGACCTGACAGCGTATGTAATAGCGCGCTCTCGTCATCATTCCATGACATTTCACTCGCGCTAGCGGTGAGCTGCGACGCATGTTTTACGTAGTCGGACATGATCGGACCGGCTTTCTCATCACCATAAAGATACTTCAGGCGGTTAATCTTGGCCTGGAAGACCTCAATGTTAACGCTATAAATCAGGTTGGTTTTTGCGTAGACGTCGCGGATCTCTTTAAACCGCAATACGCTCAGAACGGTAGCAATGGCAACCAGAAAAAGCACAATCCCAAACCCGACTGACAGCTTTTTACTGATAGTTATATTTTTCAACCCCTGGCTAAAAGACATCCCAAACTCCTTGCGTCACATCAATGTTAGCGCTCAACTTAGCACTCATCGATTATCGGCAGGCGGGCCAGGGAGTTAAGAGGGATAATCGCTGAAGACAAAAAACGTGATGATGATGCTCCCCTTTGCCAAATTTTTGGTGAGGAGCATTTAAAAAATCATCAAATTGCACTGAATGATTTCAAGACTAAACTATCACTCAGCTATTGAACTGCTTTAACAGTATGCCTGCCCCATCATCAATGGTTTGGTATATTGCTTTTTCGCAACCGTTTTCGTCGCCTTTCTCGAATGCGGATAATAAATCGCCATAATCATATCCACGCGATAACTCAGGTGATGAAGGATAAAGATAATTAAAGCATGGGCCAATCCGAACCCATAATTGTTCAATAATTGCGGCAAGCGTGGGCATTTCCGCATAATGATATACGGCAAACCGAAATACGCGATTCGACTGCAAAGTCAATTCAGTATTTCCTGTTTTTGCCGCCTCACTAAAAGCCTCGGCAAGAATACGCAATTCATGAACTTTACCTGCCGTCATATTTTTGCAGGCAGCGCGTACAGCCATGCCTTCAAGTTTTTTGCGGATATCACTAATTTCTATGAATCGTGCCTTACCCACGTCCGGAACAAGGAATGCTTGCGCAGGTGTGGCATGAAGTGCCCCTGCGGAAACAAGACGCAACAATGCTTCCCTGACAGGCGTAATACTGGTTCCTAATTGATCTGCAATTTCTTTCGTGATGAGCCGGGCGCCAGGTTTAAGCGCACCAATAATAAGCGCACTCTTTAGACTGGCTTCTACCTGCATAGTAAGGCTCGTCCGCTGCGCTTTTTCCAAATCAAGCATGTGATTGTGTCCCGTCCAAATTCTTATTTATTTTCAGCCTGGTAGCGTGTCGGTAAACATAATTTGTGAAGATATATTATGTATAAGCATGCCTGGTATTGGATTGACGCGTAAAGTTAGAACAAAATGTTATTTTTTATGCACAACTACCAGGAACCGTTACCGATAAGGTCGTCGATTCCTTATGCTTGTATAATTAAAGACGTTTTTAAAAATTTTGCACGTATTATGATGACGGTTTTCACCGTCACCACCATTTTTAGTTATCCTCGCCGACGCGAATCACAACTTTACCGAAGTTTTTCCCGGCAAGTAAGCCAATAAAGGTCTCTGGCGCGCTTTCAAGTTCGTCAGTGATTTGTTCGCGATAATGGATTTTCCCCTCTTTAACCCACTGCGACATGTCACGCTGAAATTCGTTTATGCGGTGACCATAATCCTGGCTAATAATAAACCCCTGCAAGCGAATTCTTTTTTTCAGGAGCGTCGCCATTAATAACGGGACACGATCCGGACCCTCCGGCAAAGAGGTCGCATTATAACCACTAATCAGCCCGCACAACGGAATTCGTGCTGCGGTATTCAATAATGGCAATACCGCATCAAATACCTTGCCGCCGACATTTTCGAAATAAATATCGATGCCTTGTGGACAGGCTTTCGCCAGTTGTTCGGCAAAATCGCTGGCATGGTGATCGAGACAGGCATCAAAACCAAGTGTATCCACCGCATGGCGACATTTTTCACTGCCGCCAGCAACGCCCACAACCCGGCACCCTTTGATTTTACCTATCTGGCCGACCGTCGCCCCTACCGGCCCTGTAGCCGCAGCGACGACCAGCGTCTCTCCCGCTTTCGGCTGCCCGATATCCAGTAACCCCATATAGGCAGTGAAACCCGGCATCCCGAGCACGCCAAGCGACCACGATGGATGTTCAGGATTTTCGCCGAGTTTGACGAGCCCTTCACCGCCGGAAATCTCGTAATCCTGCCAGCCGCTGTAGCCCAACACCCAGTCGCCTTCGTGGAAATCGTTATGCTGTGACTGTACGACGCGACTGATGGTAGCGCCGCACATGACGCCATCAACCGGCACCGGCGGACTGTAAGATGGCGCATCGCTCATCCTGCCGCGCATATAGGGGTCAAGTGAAAGGTAGACGGTTCGCAGCAGCACCTGGCCTTCGCCTGGGGTGGCAATGGTATCTTCTTCAAGCCGAAAATTGTCGACTGTCGGTGCGCCCTTTGGCCTTGAGGCCAGAACCCAACGGCGGTTGCGGTCATGCTGTTGTTTCATGTTGCTCTCCTGTTCCCATGAAAAGTTCTATTGATACTAGTCGTGGAAAACAGGAGATGCACATTCATTGTTAACTGCCTGGATTAAGGCGCACTACCAGGTAGCGACAGGATGTGTCAGTTTCATTAATGAAGCGACAGTCGTTAGGCGGGCCGAGCTCCAGGCAATCCCCCGCTTTCATTTCATGGCGCGTATCACCCTCCATAAAGACCAGCTCCCCCTCCTGCAGCCAGATCAATTGCCTGGCAAGTGCGTAAGAAGAGGCTGGCATCGGGATATTGCTGCCAGGGGGTAAATCGATTTGTACCAGGTCGATGGGCAGATCGCTGCGCGGCGAGATATGACGGCGCAAATAATGCGTCTGCGGGTCGCGCCAGACGGGCTGGTCGCCAAAGCGCAACAGCTTGCCTTCTTGCATCTCAGCGCGCGCAATCAGGGTAGACATGCTAATGCCAAACGCCCCGGATAAGCGGGCAAGCAGTGTCGCCGTAGGGCTACTTTCCCCGCGTTCAATCTTATGGATCATGGCGCGCGAGACGCCAGCGCGCTCGGCCAGTTCGCTAAGCGACCAGCCTCGGGATTCCCGTTCAACGCGAATTCGCGCACTGATCCGTTGATTTATGTTGTCTGTAATAGTATTCATATCGTAATACTATAGTGAACAATCACTGAGGTTCAACCATGAATATTCGTTACGCCAGTAAAGACGATTGCGCGGCAATTGCAGAGATCTACAATCACGCCGTCGTGCACACTGCGGCCATCTGGAATGACAAAACTGTTGACGTGGATAACCGGATTGCCTGGTTCGAAGCACGTGCGCTACTGGGTTATCCCGTACTGATAAGCGAAGAAGGTGACGTTGTCACTGGCTATGCGTCGTTTGGCGACTGGCGCGCGTTCGACGGTTTCCGTCACACGGTCGAGCATTCTGTCTACGTCCATCCGGATCACCAGGGTAAGAAAATCGGTCAGGCGTTGATGGCGCGACTGATTGACGAGGCTAAACGCGTTGGCAAACATGTGATGGTTGCAGGCATCGAGTCGCAGAACCATGCCTCTATCCATTTGCATGGGAAACTGGGTTTCACCGTTACCGCACAGATGCCGCAGGTGGGCACCAAATTTGGCCGCTGGCTGGATCTGACGTTTATGCAGTTGCAACTGGATCAGCGCCAGGACCCGGACGCTATCTGATGAATCAGACCCTTACCCTCTGCTTTCTGGTTGCCGCTGGCATTGGCCTGGTGGTGCAAAACACCCTGATGGTGCGCATCACCCAGTCGTCGTCCACTATATTGATCGCCATGTTGCTGAACTCGCTGGTGGGGATCGTTCTGTTTATCAGTATCTTGTTGGTAAAACACGGCCTGTCCGGCTTTAGCGAACTGGCGGCAACCGTCCGCTGGTGGACGTTGATCCCCGGCCTGCTCGGTTCGTTTTTTGTCTTCGCCAGTATCAGTGGCTATCAGTACGTGGGGGCCGCCACTACCATTGCCGTGTTGGTAGCCAGTCAGTTGATTGGAGGGCTGGTGATGGATGTGGTCAGAAGCCAGGGGGTGGCACTCAAAGCCCTGATTGGCCCGGTATGCGGTGCGGTTCTGCTGGTGATTGGCGCCTGGCTGGTTGCCAGACGCCAGTTCTGATTTACAGGATACTGCCACCTTTGGTGAGCTGCTCGCGTCGCGCTTCAATATCCTCTTTATGCTGACGACCATGCTGCGAGATGGCGTGACGCAGGCGCTGTTGCTGGGTATAACGCTCTTCCCGGCTCAGCGCGCTATCATCGCTCAGTGCAATCAGCAGCTCGTTCATATTTGCAATCACGCTTTGTGCAATGGTTTCGTCCACGCGGGCGATTACCTCATCCAGATGTGACATGCCTACCCCTGTTAATTCAGTTTTGCTTTCGAAAAATCACTGCCCATTAAGCTCACGCTATAACCCGTGACGTTACTGCGTGTGGCATAGAAGGTTTTACCGTTCGCCAGCGCAATCCACGGCGCCTGCTGATAGAAGACCTCTTGCGCCTGACCATAAAGCCCGGCGCGTTTTGCCGGATCGCTGGTCAGTTTAGCCTGTAGTACCGGGCCATCATACGCTTTATCGCACCAGCGTGCGGCATTTGAACCGCTTTTCACACTGGCGCAGCTTAACAGGGTGTCGGCAAAGTTATCCGGGTCGCCATTATCCGACATCCAGCCAAACAGCGCGGTATCATGCTCACCGCGACGCATCCCGGCCAGATATTCGCCCCACTCATAAGAGACAATTTTCGCTTTCACGCCCACTTTCGCCCAGTCGCTCTGGATCATCTCCGCAATGCGGCGTGAGTTCGGGTTGTACGGACGCTGTACCGGCATGGACCAGAGGGTCGTTTCAAAGCCCTTCTCCAGCCCGGCCTGTTTCAGCAGTGCTTTGGCTTTCTCCGGATCGTAGCCGTAATCTTTCAGATCTTTTTTGTAGCCCAGCATGTTCGGCGGCAGCGGCGATTTCGCCACGGTACCCGACCCCAGGAAGACCGCATCGACAATCGCTTTTTTGTCAGTGGCGTAATTCAACGCCTGACGCACCAGGACATTATCAAACGGTTTTTTCTCGGTGTTAAACGCCAGATAGCCAACGTTCAGCGCATCGATAGTGTGCAGGGTCAGATCTTTATTGCCTTTAATCTGCTCAAACTGAACCGGCGCAGGCGCCGGGATAATCTGACACTCGTTGGTTTGCAGTTTCGCCAGACGGGTCTGGACATCCGGGGTGATGGCAAATATCAGGTGTTTTGTCGGCACCTCGCCGTCCCAGTAGTTGGGGTTTGCGAGATAGCGGATTTGCGCGTCGGTTTTGTATTGCTGTAAGACATACGGGCCCGTACCGATCGGCCAGTTATCGACATTCTCCGGCGTCCCTTTTTTCAGCATGGCGTCGGCATATTCCGCCGAGAGGATGGAGGCGAAGTCCATTCCCCAGTCGGCAAGAAACGCGGCGTTAGGCTCGCTCAAAACAAACTGAACGTGATAGTCATCAACCTTTTTGACATCCTGAATCAGTTTATCCAGCCCAACATCGCTGAAATATTCGTAATTTCCTTTCGAAACATTATGATAAGGATGGTTAGGGTCTTTCTGACGCATGACGGAGAAAATAACATCATCCGCATTAAAATCGCGAGTCGGTTTAAAGTATTTATTGCTGTTAAATTTGACGCCCTGACGCAGCGTAAAGGTGTATGTTTTCCCGTCCGGTGAGATTGTCCAGGCGGTGGCCAGTGACGGAATCGGGGTGTTTTTCACCGGATCGAAGTTCACCAGACGGTTATACAGCACCTGTGAACTGGCGACAAACGATGGGCCAGAGCTGGCGATTTGCGGATTGAACGATTCCGGCGAGGCTTCGGAGCAATAGACAAGGGTGTCATTGTTTGCCGCCCACACGGCGCCTGCAGGTAACAGCGTGCTCAGCGCCAGCGCGAGCAGGGATTTCCTTGCGAACATAGATTCGGGCCTTATTTATTATTTGGAGTATTAATCTCAGCACAGCAGAAGTGAACTGGCAAATAACGAATCACTATCAGGTTATTCTAATCCAGTTGTTTTTGCTGAATTTTCCAGCAAAATTAAATTAATCATTCAGCTTAAACGAACTTCTTGCCGTCAAGGTTTATGAGATGGTCTCAATGCGTCGAGAATTCAATGGTTTTGCGCTCTCTTCTGCCGTTTGTTTGTGATGACATTGCGTACAGTAGACGCGTGAAAAAGTCTATGGGATGAAAACGTGGCAAAAACACTCTTGCGCAGCGGCGATCTTGATGATTTTCAAGCCGTGGGCGGCGGCGGTCAGGCCGTATTTGATTCGGCGTTACAAATTCGTGAAGCCCTGCGTCTGCGTAAGCAGCAGGCGCTGGTTGACTGCCTTGCCATACCGCAGGTGAATGATGAAGGCGACCGCGTTGACTGGTACTCCCCTGTCGAAGGCCGCGCCCAGGCCTGGAAAGCCGCCGATGAAGATGCGCGCTTTCGTGCCTTACGTTACCTGGAAAGCACCCTGGACAGCGCCGCGACCCTCAGCCGCAAATGCATGCAGTCGCCAAAAACAGCACAGCAACTGTTTGGTTCACTGCTGGAAAAAGCGTTGCAGTTTCCCGGTGAAAACCACGTTTTTCTTGTCGACGGTAAGCCGGTCATCACCTTCTGGGGCTTTGTTAATCTCAATGAGAGTGCCAGAGAAGATGTGCTGGAATGCCTGCGCAAAGAAGATATTCCGGAGCCGCTTGCCGTTATCGAACCAGAACCGGAACCTGCCGAAGAGCCTGTTGCCACGGTCACGATAAGCCACGCCGACGAACCGCTGCTCGCGCCTGTGCCGGGAATCAGCACAGCCGTAGCGAAAGACGAACCGGTAATGCAAATGGCCTCGCCGATTGCTGAACCTGAGCCCGCTCCCGAGCCGGAACCGACGCCAGCCCCTGTCGCGATAAAACGTCGCCGCTACGGCCTGTGGGTTTTGCCGATTGCGGCCGCCGTGGCTGCGGCAGTTGCGGTGCCATTATGGTTAAATCAGCAACATGAAGCCCCCGCACCGAAAACCGTACAGTCTGCGCCTGTGGTGGCCAGCCCCGAACCTGCGCCGGTCGCCGTTGTGCGTCACATCCCAACACTGAATGCGAATCTGCCGCTCCATCAGGCCGAGGTGATTGCGCCCAAAGTGGAAACACCTGAACCCGTGGTACATGAGAAAAAACCGTTGGTGATCACCGCTATCCCGAAAGATGCGCTGGTCATGGACGCGCTGGAAGTGAAAACGGGCTCAACCCGTTTCCTCAATGGTAACTGGCGCGTCGTGATGGACGTGAAAGACCAGGCCACCGGTAAAGATGTCACCATGCGTTTTCAGATTCAGAACAATAAAGGCACGGCGCGCGTTATTCAGGGCAATAATTTGAGCTGTCGCGCCGACCTGTACTCCGGCCTGCACGAAACCGGGGTTTTAATGATCAAGAGTCGCAGCACGGCACGTTGCACCGACGGTTCCCGCTATCCAATGCCGGAGATTTCCTGCAAAGCCGGAACCAATGATATCGCGGAATGCAGTGCGCGCTTTGAAGCGAATACCACGCCCGTTGCGGTGACCTTCAGAAAAACAGGTGCCTGATTTTATGCTGGTTAATCTTTGTGATTACAAACAGAGCGTCACACTTATCGCCAACAGTGGCGTCCAGTTTCTCGATTTTGGCCTGACGCCACAGGAGTCGGCGCAAAGCGGTCGCTTTGTACGTAAGACGGCGAACGGTCCACTGTTGCGTCTGGATTACGATCTGGTCAATGAACGCTATACCCTACCGGCGCACAATGGCGGTATGCCCGAGGTGGTCAAACCGGAAAGCACCCAGTCGCTGCACGCGTCGCTGGCTGTGCTCGATGGCGTGTGGCTGCCCATACCGTTCTTACGCTTCAACCCGCCGCGTACCTTCGTCGAAGGGCCAGAAAACTGGGCGCGGGTACAGATTCGTAAACTGAGTGAACCGGATGGCGCCGGGAATACCCACCGCGTAACCCTGGCCCTCGACAGCCAGATCAACGGCAACTCCCCGTCTGCGCTGGCACCGCAAGAGAACGATATTCTTAACGGCACACGCTTCGCGCTGGCCTGGCGTGATGACGAAGTGGCGGATTTTCTCGATCAGACCTGGGTAGATGGCTGGTTACGGGAAGCGTTTCTTCAGCACATCAATCAGGACGAACAACGCAGTGAGCGTGAAATTACCCAGGCGTTGCGCAGCTTTGAATATCAGGCGCACTGGCTGAACCTGCTTACCCTTCTGGGAACGCAACTTCTGGTGCCTGAGGTGAAAATTGTCACCCACACGCTGAGCACCCCGGCTATCCCGGTGGATTTAATTCTCGATGTTGGCAATACCCACACCTGTGGCGTCATTATTGAAGATCATGGCGATGCCAACGATGGCCTGCGCCAGACCGCCGAACTGCAGGTGCGCTCCTTAAGTGAGCCGCAATTCCTTAATGAACCCCTGTTCACCAGCCGCCTGGAGTTCTCCGAAGCGCGCTTTGGCAAACAGCATTTCTCGGTGGAAAGCGGGCGCGAAGACGCGTTTATCTGGCCTTCTATTGTGCGAGTCGGCGACGAGGCCCGCAAACTGGCGATGCAGCGCCTGGGAACCGAAGGCAACAGCGGAATTTCCAGCCCGCGTCGTTACCTTTGGGATGAAACCCCGGTATTACAGGACTGGCGTTTTAGCCAGATGAACAGCAAAACACAGCGCGAACCTCTGGCAACCGCGTTTCCGCTGATGAACCTGATGAACGATGAAGGCCAGCCGCTGTATACCCTGCCCGTCGATGAGCGCCTGCCCGTCTTTTCGCCACAATACAGTCGCAGCACCTTGATGACACATATGCTGTGCGAGTTGCTGGCACAGGCGCTCGGGCAGATTAACAGCGTCGCCACCCGTTTGCGTCTGGGCTTTCCCGCCTCGCCGCGTCAGTTGCGTACCATTATTCTGACTCTGCCGTCGGCGATGCCGAAGCAGGAACGTGAAATTTTCCGCCGCCGGATGTTCGAAGCCATTGCGCTGGTCTGGAAAGCCATGGGCTGGCATCCGCAGGATGATGACTTTGCGCATCGCAAGCAGCAGGAAAAAAGCGTGGTGCCGGTTCCGCATATTCAGATGGAGTGGGACGAAGCCAGTTGCGGTCAACTCGTCTGGCTGTATAACGAGGCAATTTCCCGCTACGCCGGGCAAACAGAAACCTTTTTTGCCTCCCTCGCCCGTCCCGATCGGGCCGAAGCCCCAGGCGCGCGGCCGGGACGCTCCCTGCGCGTTGCCTCGGTGGATATTGGCGGCGGCACAACCGATATGGCGATCACCCATTATCAGCTTGATGATGGCACCGGCAGCAACGTTAAAATCACCCCGCAATTGCTGTTCCGTGAAGGGTTTAAAGTGGCGGGTGACGATGTACTGCTGGATGTGATTCAGCGCTGCGTGCTGCCTGCGATGCAAACTCAGTTGCAAAAAGCCGGGATTACGGATGCCGCCTCGTTGCTGGCTACCCTGTTTGGCGACTCCGGGCGTATTGATACGCAGGCGGTGTTGCGCCAACAAACCACCCTGCAACTGTTTATGCCCATTGGCCATGCCATTCTGGCGGCGTGGGAAGAGAGTGACGTCAACGATCCGCTTGCCGGGCTGTATGCCACGTTCGGCGAACTGTTGAGCCAGTTGCCAACGCGCAACGTGATGAACTACCTGAAACAGGCGATCGACCACGCGCTCCCTGCCGGCTCGCCGGAGTTTGATGTGCTGAGCGTGCCGATTCAGGTCAACTTCCGCGAATTACAGGACGCGATGCTAGCCGGGCAATTTACTCTTGCCTCGCCGCTGCACGCGGTCTGCGAAGCCATCAGCCATTACTGTTGTGATGTCCTGTTGATTACCGGACGTCCTGGCTGTCTGCCGGGTGTGCAGGCGTTGATTCGCCATTTGCAGCCGGTACCGGTTAACCGCATGATCTGGCTTGATAAGTACCGCGTACATGAGTGGTATCCGTTCAGCCAGCAAGGCAAAATCGGCAACCCGAAATCGACCGCGGCGGTAGGGGCAATGCTGTGCAGCCTGGCGCTGGATCTGCGCCTGCCGCGCTTTAACTTTAAAGCCGCTGACATCGGCGCCTACTCAACCGTGCGCTATCTCGGCGTGTTGGATAACGTGGTCAACACCCTGCGCGATGAGAATATCTGGTATCACGATATCGATCTGGATAAACCGGGCGCGAAGCTGGATGCCCGTCTGCATTTCCCGCTGCGTGGTAATGTCACGCTCGGTTTTCGTCAACTGGCAAACGCCCGCTGGCCTGCCACCCCGCTCTACACGCTGAGCATTAACTCTTCTGACCTGGCGAAAACCATCGCGGGCGACGGGGTGTTGAATGTGCGGCTGCAATTTAGCGGCGGCAATAAACACCAGGGGCCGGAATCGTTTATTCTGAGCGAAGCCTGGCTGCAGGATGGTACGCCGGTTCCCGCCGATGCGTTAACCTTCAAATTGAATACGCTGGCCGATCGCCGCCACAGTGGCAGCCATTACTGGATCGACAGCGGGAGTGTGTATCTGAAATGAGTGCAAGTATGAGCACGACCCAGGCGATCAGTGCATGGATCAATGAAAACCGTCAAATTTCACCGTTGCTGGATGATGACGCGGACGCGCTACTGGCGCGCTTAACGGCGCTAACGGCGCAGGAGTCCGCGCTGGAAAGCGCCGCGAAAATGCCCTGCACCGTTGGACTGTACGGGCACGCTCAGGCAGCCAAAGCCCATTTACTTGCCGCGCTGTGTGACAGCGGCAACGGACGTTTGCATGTCTTGCTGGGCGAGAAGACGCTGGATTATTTCAGCCATCTCAACCCCGGCCATATGTTGACCAGTATGGCGCTGCGTTTCAGCCGCGAGAATCCGCGTGTTGATGACAATTTCCCCCTGCGCTTACGTCTGATTAGCGAGGCGGAACTGGTGCAGGTGTTTATCGCGCACGCGCAGGCCATGCCGGAAGTGCGTGTCGTCGACAAGACGGTTATTGAAAGTCGTCTGGCAAAATGGCGCGCACTGCGCCAGCCAAACCCGGTTCCGGGCATTAGCGCGGAAGATGTCGGGGGAATTGCCCGTTTCTGGCGCTCGGTGGTGCCGTCATCACAACAGCATATGGACGACGCGCTGTGGTATCAGTTCGCCTGCCTTCTGCCATCGCTCGACTTGAGCGCTCGCGCCAGTGCCTGGGCACTGCTGTGGGGTGAGCAACAGGAATTAACACAACAATGGCTATCGCTGGCGCATACGCTGCACCAGACCGGAAACGCCCGGGAACTGGCGGCGCCGTTGAGCCTGTTAGTCGATAACTTCGCCCTGCCGACCGAAGGTTTTCTCACCCCTACGGAACAGGACAATGAAGCCATTGCCGGTGAGGTGGTAGTGCATCCGTGGTCGGACGATCAATTACAGAATGCGGTCAGTATTCCTGTTTCGACGCTGGCGCTGTTAACCAAAGAGCTGGTGCTTCCTGTCGAAAACAGTGAACTGAACGGTGTGGATATTCTGGATATCCCCACCCCGGCGCCGCAGGAGGGACATCCGCTGTGGAACAGTAAATGCCGCTGGCTGCTGGAGAGCTATCGTCAGCAATTACAGCCGGATGTCTTACTGATTTGCAATGCCACGGCGCATCGCTCAACCACGACGGCAACGGCGAAAGCGTTACTGAACTGGGTGAAGGAGACACAATCGGGCCATGAGACCGCACTGCCTGGCCTGGTCTGGACCATCACCCCGCACGATGCCCGTTTTACCAGCGGGCAGAATCTCGATGAAATGGTGCAACAACTGGTCGGGAAACCGGGCCAGCACTGGGGTACGCTGCAGGCGCTGGATGCCAGCAGTTTACAACGGGTTCTTGAGTGGCTCGCCCAGGCAACCGCCCCGGCGCTGCGTCAGCATCGCTTCAAATCCCTGCGCGAACGTCATCAACTGGCGCTGCGCGATCTGATGCAGGCCTGGCTTATTGCCCCCGCAAAAGAGAATGCCGCTCAGCGTACCCGCGCAGAGGCGGTCGTGCGTGAGTTGCAGACCCATGCGGCGCGTCATGGCGAATTGCTGGAAGGCCTGCTCCCGGATATGCAGCAATTTGACTCTCTGTGGAAGGTTCAGCAACCGCGCGAAGAACAGGTCAGCGGCTTGTTTAACGATGCCATCGACCTGTTTGGCGAGGCGGCAGAGAGCAGCGAACAGCCTCAAGTGGCGCGTGATGCGGGCCAACAGGCGCACGCGATGTGGATCAACCACTTGCGTCAGTGGAGTCGTAATGATGAGAACGCCGCCCGGCTTGGCCTCTCGTCCGCCACGGTGCGGCAGATGGCGGAAATCATCATCATCAGTAGCTACCGACTGAATATGCCGGAGCAGTTGCAGAAGATTATGCAGCGCGATACCGCTTCTGCGGCGCAGTTGTACGCCGCTATTGGTAATTTTGTCGCCTGGCTGGGTTATGCCGATGTTCCGGAAGCGCAGCGCCCTGCCAGCCGCGTGCAGAAAGGCAGCGCTGTGTTCGCCTCCGCGAGTTCTGGCTCGACGGAACGGTTAACGCGTTTAGGCGAACAACCTGTTCATGCTGCAACGCGCTATGTTTACGACTGGCTGGTCGCTCTCTATACCCGGTCAGTGGAAAACATGGGTTATAGCCATCCGCATGATATTTCTCCCACCGCGCGCAAGAAACTCAAAACGCTGCTGCCATAAAAAAGACCCGGCCACCATAAAAGGTGGGTCGGGCCTTATCGCTTTACACGCGCTCAGTATGCTAAAAAAATGAGAACACCAGGGCAACCGGGAAACTTATCGGCCATGTTGCGCCGACTAAGCACGCGCTGAGCGTTTTGATCCGGCGAGTCTCTTTGGATAAAAACCAGGTCGCTACGCCCGTCAGTAATGCCATCACGGCATAAAATATTAACATCTTAATGAACAAGTCCATCGTCCGCCTCCTTTCCATGGAAAACATACGCAGACTATGTTGCACATTTTTTAAGGTTATTTTTGTTTAACCGGTCACGCCTTGCGTCACTCTTTATCAAAAGATCAAAACAGTGAGACCAGTAAGGCCACCGGGAAGCTCATCGGCCACGTTGAGCCCACCAGAAACGCGCTCAGAAAACGGATCCGTTTACGGTCGCTGGATAAAAACCAGGTAATAATTGCGCAAAGCAGCGCCATAATTGCGTAAAAAACCAGCATTTTTTGATAAAGCGACATAGCCACACTAACCCTGTGATAACAAAACGGGCGCAATATGCCGCTTTTATTGACATTTATCAAGTTTTTTCACTAATTGTGCGCTTTATCACGAGGGGGAAATTGACGTGACCCTGATTTTACGGACTGGCAACGCGCGACCGTCGCTTCTCGTTACTGCATTTTACCCGTATTCGTAATGCCCGCGTGGCGAAGCCGGGCCATCACTGGATGCAAATCAGCCCGCATCAACACTATTGCCTGGCGCTTTTCATTGCATCCTGCTTGCCGGGATTGCATTGCTCTTTTGTACCCGGAAGATAAAATTTTCCCGACCGATCTGGATCTGTGCCACCCGGACAACCCGAGCGGCCCGCAGCGCTGACGCCAGCCGTACCATCCGTTCCGTTGCCTCCATCAGAACCGTTTCCCCCGTCCCCCCCATTTCCGCCATTAGCAGCGTTTGCGGCAAATGCGCAAAACAGGAAAAAACTCACGAAAGCACGCCTGACCATGAAAACCTCCCTTGTTCGACCCTGAAACATACACTATGGCATCCCAGTCTGCCTTCAAAGGACATGACAGGCTGACTCTGGTAATTCAACGAAAGAAAAATGCGTTTAAGAATGCGTTTGAAGTTCTCTGGTGGTGGTGGTCGACCCTGCGCCGGGGGCCTTACGTCGCGCCTGAAGGGAATCGAGAGCGGCGTGAATCATTTCAGTCGCCCTGATTTTTGCATGAGCGACAATTTTTTCGTCTGCAATGCTGGCATGGCAATGGGGACAGTAGGTTATTCCCCTCGCCTTATCTTTGGCGATGGCTGCCAAATCTTCGATAATCACGGCTTTTCCGCATTTATCGCATGCAAATTCGAACATTTTAACGTCCTGAATATCTCACTGGCGCTACTATATAACAGCGAGAGTAAACGGCATTAAAACGTGCTGAACATCAGGATGGCGGGCTTAAGCGCTTAGCCACAAAAACTGACGCTGCTGCATGAGCCATCTATTGTTTATGTTCTTCACGCCAGTCTTTGATCATCTGCGGTGTCACCTCACTGGCATAGCAGACAGGATCATAGCCGCCGGGTTTGCTCCATGCGCTACGTTTACCGCAGCTACTGCCGTTTCTGGCCTGATTAAACGGACAGGCACATGGCCCCGGGTAAGCTGCAATGGACTCCTCAATCACCTTTTGTTTAACCTGTGCGTCACTCAACGCCTGCGTTTTAGCCAGACTGTTTTCGATGCTCAGCACACTGGTTACAGCCAGCATGATCAACACCCACGGTGTGATTCTCATTGAGGCGTCTCATTAAGGAGAGGATGAGCTTTCAATGTAGGACGCTCCCCCCACGACAATATTGATCGCAAGCAACATCCGATTGTTTTCTCAGACCACTCAGTCTGCGTGTTATATATTTTTCTTTTTTGATTTACGTTAAGTTTTTTATAAATCATAAGATTAAGCCTGGCGTGAAATTGACATTAAAAAAGAGAACGGGTTGCCTCCATTTTTGTCATAAATTCACCGGATGCTTGCTTTGGCGGATGGCTGATTTCTCTGGTATTGTCTCAATGCCGTAACTAATTCTTACAGGGTAACAGTAATGCAAAAGTTTGACGATCTATGGCAAGCCATCGAGACCAGAGTGTGTGAAAACAATGACATAACGCACGAGGAACTGACGAACGAAACGACGGCCAGGGGATCTGCGGCGAAGCAACGCGTCGCACATATTTTTACTCTGGAAGTCCTGCTGTCTCGTCATCGGGAGAAGTATGCCAGCCCATATGTGGCACTGGCCGGGGAAGAAGCTCTGTGGCATCTTATTTTCAAGCGTACTGGCTGGAAACCCTTTGAAATTAAACAGCTCTCCTTTAGCGACGCAATGTTTGTGATAGCTGAGCTTTTTCGTGATGAGAATCTGCCAGCGGATGTCCGGGGAATGTTACGCGCCAATGGATTACGCGATCAGTCTTATTCTTTATATGACTTCTCAGAAAAAGACTGGGCTCCACGGGATAATGAAAACATCCTGAAACGCTAGCCTGCGAATCATTAGAATATTAAGGGCCGCTGCGCCCTTTTTTATTTTCACGTGTTTAATATGCAATACGCTTTACGCCGTGCATCCCTGCCGTCGCATCACCGGTCATGCTCTATTTCACATAGCCTGCTAAGTTTATTGAAAACGTTTATGAAACGCGATTACCCGTCAATTGCACAATTAACTGGCATGGTTTTCAGGCAGTTAAAAAATATTGCCCGGTCACTGCGTTACTTAACGCAGGTTCATAGCGGACAAAATGAAACTCCTCACCTTCACAGAAATAGGTTTCTATAGGCAACGTCAGGCCAGACGCGTCTTCTGACGTCTGGTTTACAGACCAGGTTATGGTGGTGTCGCTATCATTAACCGTTAAATACTCAGGGATACCGCCAGGCAGCAGTACCACAACGACTTTACTCATTTTGTTTCCCCCAGAGACTAAAAAAGCAATATTATCAATGGCGGGATGTGATGATAATTTGTCGCACTAATTAAATTAATGTGACAATCCCAGCCGTGATATGCAGTAGTACATTTGTAGGTTTTATTTTAATGTTGGTCACGCTACGCGGGTAAGGCACGTTAAGCATTGTCAGGAATATACCATCTTTACGTTTTTTGACACACAAGAAATTATAAAGCGTGAGAATTACCTCAATTATTCTGTACCTGTGAATCAACGGCTACAGAAACGGTAACTCCCACGCTCACGCTAAGCCGGGTTAAAAGCTCAGTGTTTGATCATCACGTGGCGAACCACGGTGTAATCTTCCAGCCCGTACATCGACATATCTTTGCCGTACCCCGAAAATTTTTGTCCACCGTGGGGCATCTCACTGACCAGCATAAAGTGGGTATTGACCCAGGTGCAGCCATATTGCAGACGCGCACTGAGACGGTGCGCGCGGCCAACATCTTTGGTCCACACGGACGATGCCAGGCCATATTGCGAATCATTAGCCCAGTCCAGCACCTGTTCTTCATCATCGAATACTGTCACGCTGACGACCGGCCCAAAGACTTCGCGTTGCACTATCGCATCGTCTTGCTTTGCCCCAGCCAGCAATGTGGGCTGGAAGTAGAAACCCGCCCCCTCACGCTTGCTGCCGCCGGTCACCACACGGATATGACTTAATGCTTTAGCCTCGTCCACCGCTTTGCTGACGCGCGCCAAATGCGCTTCGGAACTCAGGGGGCCCAGCTCGGTGGTTTCATCATCCGGCGGACCCATTTTCAGACTCGCCACCGCGGCACCCAGTTTTTCAACCAGCGCATCGTAAACCCCTTTTTGGGCATAAATGCGACAAGCGGCGGTACAGTCCTGCCCGGCATTGTAGAAACCAAAGGTACGAACGCCTTCGACAACCGCATCCAGATCGGCGTCATCAAACACAATAACCGGCGCTTTGCCGCCCAGCTCCATATGGGTACGTTTAATCGAAGAGGCGGTATGACCGATGATGTGCTCACCGGTGGCAATCGAGCCGGTCAGCGAGACCATGCGCACTTTTTCATGTCCGGTCAGCGGATCACCAACGGTTTTCCCCCGACCGAACAGCACATTCAGTACTCCCGGCGGGAAAATATCCTGCGCCAGCTCGCCAAGTTTGAGCGCCGTCAGCGGCGTGATTTCTGACGGCTTAATGACCACACAGTTACCTGCCGCGAGCGCTGGCCCCAGCTTCCAGGCCGCCATCATCAGCGGGTAGTTCCACGGGGCGATAGAGGCCACAACGCCAACCGGATCGCGGCGAATCATCGAGGTATGCCCTTCCAGATACTCCCCGGCGGCCAGTCCGTTCAGGCAACGCGCGGCACCTGCGAAGAAGCGAAAAACATCCGCGACCGCCGGAATTTCATCGCTCAGCACACAATGCAAGGGTTTGCCGCAATTCAGTGACTCAAGCATCGCAAAGGTTTCGGCATTGTCTTCAATCACCTGCGCCAGTTGCAGCAGGCACTCGGCGCGCGCTTTTGGCGTGGTCTGTCCCCATGTTTTGAAGGCCTCATCGGCCGCCTTCACCGCCGCGTCTACCTGCGCAGGCGAGGCTTCGGCAATCTCCAGCAACACCTCGCCGGTGGCCGGGTTAAACACGGCCTGTTTCTCGCCTTCGCCGTCGACCAGTGCTCCATTGATAAATAATTGATGTTGCATAGCGCTATCCTTTCAGAATTGTCAGTTATTTGCCGCTTCCGGCTACGGTTTCACCGTCACGGGTCAGCCACCAGGCGCCCAAAATCGGGATGGTCGTTACCAGCATCACCAGTAGCGCCACCACATTGGTTACCGGCACATCACGCGGGCGCCCCAGTTGATTTAACAACCAGAGCGGCAAGGTGCGTTCATGCCCTGCGGTAAAGGTCGTGACGATGATTTCGTCAAACGACAAGGCAAACGCCAGCATTCCCCCGGCCAGCAGCGCCGAACCGAGATTGGGCAACACCACATAACGAAACGTCTGCCATGAGGTGGCGCCCAAATCCATTGAGGCTTCAACCAGACTCCACGACGTGCGACGAAATCGGGCTATCACGTTGTTGAAAACCACCACCACGCAAAACGTGGCATGACCAACAACGATGGTGAAAAAACCCGGTTCCAGATCCACTGTTTTAAATGCCGTTAACAGCGCCAGCCCGGTAATAATGCCGGGCAAGGCGATCGGCAGCAGCAGCAACAGTGAGATGGCGTTCCGGCCAAAAAACTCACTGCGCCAGAGAGCCATTGCAGCAAGCGTGCCAAGGATTAAGGCAATAAGGGTCGCCAGCGCCGCAATTTGCAGTGACAGTGTCACGGCATCCAGGATATCGCCCCGCGCCGCCGCCACGCTAAACCAGCGCAGCGTAAAGCCCTGCGGGGGAAAGCTGAACGCGGCATCCTCGGTATTAAAAGCATAGATGGCGATTATCAATAACGGGAAATGGAGAAAGATAACCCCGCCCCAGGCGGCAATTTTGAGAAATAACGGTGCGCGGTCAGAGTGCATCGAACGCTCCCAAACGTTTCACGAACGCCAGATAAAGGGCAATCAATACAATGGGGACCAGCGTAAAGGCTGCCGCCATTGGCATGTTGCCGATCGCCCCTTGTTGCGAATAGACCATGTTGCCGATAAAGAACCCCGGCGGCCCCACCAGTTGCGGCACAATGAAATCACCCAGCGTCAGGGAGAAGGTAAAGATAGAACCGGCGGCCACACCCGGAATTGCCAGCGGCAAAACCACATGGCGAAAGGTCTGCCGGGGATGGGCGCCAAGATCCGCGGACGCCTGCAATAACGACGGCGGCAACCGTTCGAGCGCCGCCTGAATCGGCAGAATCATAAACGGCAGCCAGATGTAGACGAAGACCAGAAAACGTCCCAGCCCGGAGGTAGACAACGTATTGCCGCCGATGCCAGGCAGCGTCAGCAGCGCGCCGAGTACAGGTTCCAGCCCCATATGGCCGAGAAACCATTGGGCAACACCGTCTTTCGCCAGTAGCAGCGTCCACGCGTAAGCTTTCACGATATAGCTCGCCCACATGGGCAGCATCACCGCAATATAGAAAAAGGCTTTCCATTTTCCGCTGGTGTATTTCGCCATATACCATGCCATCGGGAAGGCAAGAATAGCGCTTGCCAGCGTCACGGCGACCGCCATGGTGAAGGTACGTAAGATGATGTCGTAATTGGCGGGATTAAACAGCGCCTGCAGGTTCGCCAGCGTGAAATCCGGCGTTACCGACATGGTGAAATCATCAAAGGTGTAGAAGCCTTGCCATAGCAGCGTCAGCAACGACCCCAGATACACAATGCCGAACCACATCAGTGGCCCCAGCAACAGCAGGAACAGCCCCAGCGCCGGTTTGCGCCAGAACAGGCCACTCAGGCGGCTTCCCGGTTTACGCTGGGGTGAACGGGAAAGGCTCATCTCCATCACCCCGCTCCCTGTAACGGCACCATCGCCTCTCGCGACCACGACGCCAGCACCGTTTGCCCCGGTGCTAAGGTATCAGGCAACAGCGCATCGGACATGTTCGCCTGGCTGACCAGCAGCTTTTCGCCGTCGGTAAGTTTCAGTTCAAAACGGGTAGCCGCCCCCTGATACTGTACCGCTTGTACCACCCCCTGGACCTGAATTTCCCCCGGCTGATTGAGGCGAATATGTTCGGGTCGCAAAGAGTAAACGCCGTTCATCGCGCACAACGCGCCCGCCCGCCGGTCGTCAAAAACATTAGACGTGCCGACAAAGCCCGCCACAAAAGGCGTGCGTGGGCGCAGATAGAGTTCCCGCGGCGTATCAATCTGCTCAATCTTGCCATTGTTGAACACCGCCACCCGGTCGGACATCGACAGCGCTTCACCCTGGTCATGGGTGACGAAAATAAATGTGATCCCCAGATCCTGCTGGAGCTTTTTCAGCTCAAATTGCATCTGCTCGCGTAATTTTAAATCCAGTGCCCCCAGCGGTTCATCAAGGAGTAAAACGCGAGGCTGATTAACCAGCGCCCTTGCGATAGCCACACGCTGGCGCTGGCCGCCGGAAAGTTGCGATGGCTTACGGGTGTGAACAAAATCCAGCGCCACCTTTTCCAGCGCCTGGCGCGCGCTGGCATGGCGTGTTTTCTTGTCCACCCCTTTGACCATCAGGCCATACGCCACGTTATCGAGGATCGACATATGGGGGAATAACGCGTAATCCTGGAAAACGGTATTGACGTCGCGCTCCCAGGGGGGCAGTTCGCTGGCCTCACGGCCAAAAATACGAATAGCCCCGCCGCTTAGTTGCTCAAAACCGGCGATAAGACGCAGGCAGGTGGTTTTGCCGGAGCCAGATGGCCCCAGCATCGAGAAGAACTCCCCGTCATTTACCGCCAGACTGACACCGTCGACGGCGCGAACATCACCATACAGCCGCGAGACATCCTCAAATTCAACAGCATAGGTCATACATCACTCCTGACCGATTAACGTCCACCCATAATGGCGATGTAATCCTGCGTCCAGCGGCTATAAGGGACATATTTGCCACCCTCAGCAACAGGCGTTTTCCAGAACGCAATCTTGTCAAAGAAGCTGTAACCATTGGTCTCACAGCCTTTTTCACCCAGCAAATCACTGGCTTTACAGCCTTGCGGCACCACCGGCAGTGAGCCAAACCAGGCGGCGACGTCACCCTGTACTTTCGGGGTCAGCGACCAGTTCATCCATTTGTAGGCGCAATTGGGGTGTTTCGCCTGCGCGTGCAACATGGTGGTATCTGCCCATCCCGTTACCCCCTCTTTCGGGAACACGGTGGCGATGGGCTGGTTTTCCCCTTTCAGGGCGTTGGCCTGATACGGCCAGGCGCTGGACGCCACAACGCCTTCGTTTTTGAAGTCGCTCATCTGGACAGTGGTGTCATGCCAGTAACGGTGGATTAAGGCGTGCTGATCGCGCAGCACTTTCAGTACCGCCTGATACTGCGCTTCGGTTAGCTGGTAGGGGTCTTCAATGCTAAGCTGCGGCTGAGTGGCTTTGACAAACAGCGCGGCGTCGGCGATATAAATCGGCCCGTCATACGCCTGCACGCGGCCTTTGTTGGTTTTGCCATCCGGCAGATTTTGCTGCACGAAGACGACCGACCAGCTATCTGGCGGCGTCGGGAATGTTTTGGTGTTATACATCAGCAGGTTTGGCCCCCACTGATAGGGCGTGCCATACACTTTACCGCCGACGTTAAACCATTCACCTTTCTCAATGCGCGGATCGAGGGTTTTCCAGTTCGGGATGAGCGCGGTATTAATGGGCTGTACGCGTTTGCCCATGATCAGACGCAGCGAGGCATCGCCGGATGCGGTCACCAGATCATAACCGCCTTTAGCCATCAGGCTGACCATCTCATCGGAGGTCGCTGCCGTTTTTACGTTGACCTCGCAGCCCGTCTCTTTTTCAAATTGGCTAACCCAGTCATATTGCTTGTCCGTCTGGCCACGTTCGATGTAACCCGGCCAGGCGATAATATCCAGACGACCTTCTCCTTTCCCTACTTCCGTTGGCTCGGCGGCGTGTGCTGTCATAAGGGTCATGCCCAGCGCACACAGGCAGCTCGGGGCAAATTTCTTGCTCATATGTTTTACTCCTGTCGTAATGAAAATGAGCGGCCGCCTTGCCGTAAAAATATCTCCTGATTTAAAGGTAGACGGAGCGCCGAAAGGCTGAATCCCGTCAATGAGAAATTTCGCCAGGTTGTGACATACAGCGCATTACATTTATTACGAAAATGCTGGCGGTGCATCTTCTGGAGTATAGACAAGGAGTTAGCAGAGAAAGGTTAATTTATGTTCCCATTCGCATTTCGTATGAATGCCTGATGGGCAAGTACAGAAAATAATGACCTCTGCGGCTTAAATTTCCGCAGAGATATTTTTAATTTGAGAAAATATTATTCAGAAAATAAGAACAACCGCCTGCGTTTTTATTTCATCATTTCGCGAATAATTTTGCCAAGCAGAATAACGCCGCGTTCTTCCCGCTCGCCCCATTGCCAGGATGCATTAAAGCGAAAGAACGGCGTCGGTTCTCTGGAGGTGGAGAACATTTTGCCCGGCGCGATGCTGACCTGATGGGCCAGGGCACGCTGACTTAACTCTCCGGCATCCAGCTCTGGCGGCAACTCCAGCCATAAAAAATAACCGCTGTCGCTGCGGTGAATTTTTACCTCCGCAGGCAGATGACGCACCAGAGCCTGCCATGCCTGATGCTTGCGTTCAGCCAGGGCGCGCCGCAGACGCCGCAGATGCGCGTCATAGCGTTGCGTGCCAAGGTAATCGACCAGCGCCATTTGCATTGGCGAACTGGTGGATAAAGTGCTCATCAACTGTAACTGCTGGATCCGGCGGGCATGTTTCCCGGCCGCCACCCAACCGATACGAAACCCGGCAACCAGACACTTGGAAAACGATGAACAGTGTAGTGTCATGTCCTGGGTATCCCAGGCTTTTGCAGGTAGCGGTTTTTCCCGCCCGTAATAGAGCTCGCTGTAGACATCGTCTTCGATCAAGGTCACGTTGTGCTGCATCAGCAACGCCACCAGTTGCGCTTTCTTCTCTGCACTCAGGGTAAAACCGAGCGGGTTCTGGCTATTAGGCATCAGCCAGCAGGCTTTAACGGGGTAGGATTTGAGCGCCTGCTCCAGCGCCTGTAAATCGATACCTTCATTAATATCCGTCGGCACCGACAGCGCTTTTAAGCGCAGGCGCTCCAGCGCCTGTAGCGCACCATAAAAGCAGGGATTTTCGACAATCACCCAGTCACCTGGCTCTGTTACAGCCTGCAAACTCAGGTTTAACGCTTCCAGCGCCCCGGCGGTAATGACGATTTCGTCTGGTGAAATGGTCATCCCCTGCTGGGCGTAGCGACGGGCAATGGCATGACGCAGCCCGGCATTTCCCGGCGGCAGGTTTTCAATGATGCTGACCGCAGTCGCACTTTTACTGACATTGGCTAACGAGCGATTAAGCTGTTGCAGAGGAAACAGCCGCGGATCCGGAAACGCCGAACCGAAGGGCAAGATGGAGGCATCGCGGCTGGCCTGCAAAATATCAAAAATATAGGTATTGATATCCACCGCTTCGTCTTGCTTTAAGGTGGCGGGCGGTAAGGTTTGCGGACGGTGAGAACGCGGCGCCACATAATAGCCCGATTGAGGCCGGGCGGTAATATAGCCCTGATTTTCGAGCAACTGATAAGCGTGGCCGACGGTCATAAAACTCATCCCGCTGCTGGTCACCTGTTCACGCAGCGAGGGCAGCCTGTCGCCAGGTCGCCAGACGCCCAGTTCAATTTGCGAAATGATTTGCTGCGCCAGGCGCTGGTATTTTTTCATCGCTCTCTCCTTCCCTGCATTCATTCTATATCAGCACGCTTAAAAAGCACATTTTTACCAACTGTTATAGATAAATTTGGCTTTTCTGCCTCTGATAATCCTCTCCGCCGCTCTTTACCATTTGCGGGAGAGTCATTTTTCAGAGGTTAAGTATGTTGGGTTTAGATGCGTTTCATCTGGCAAGGATCCAGTTTGCCTTTACGGTTTCCTTCCACATTATTTTTCCGGCGATCACCATCGGTCTTGCCAGCTACCTTGCGGTGCTGGAGGGGCTGTGGTTGAAAACCGGCAATCCGGTGTGGCGTTCGCTCTACCACTTCTGGTCGAAAATATTCGCCGTCAATTTTGGCATGGGCGTAGTCTCCGGTCTGGTGATGGCCTATCAATTTGGCACCAACTGGAGCGGATTTTCCCAGTTTGCCGGTAGCATCACCGGCCCGTTACTGACCTATGAAGTGCTGACCGCGTTCTTCCTCGAAGCCGGGTTCTTAGGGGTGATGCTGTTTGGCTGGAACAAGGTTGGCCCAGGGCTGCACTTCTTCGCCACCTGCATGGTGGCGCTGGGGACGATCATTTCCACCTTCTGGATCCTCGCCTCCAACAGTTGGATGCAAACGCCGCAGGGCTATGAAATTATGAATGGCCAGGTGGTGCCTGTCGACTGGTTTGCGGTGGTGTTTAACCCCTCCTTCCCGTATCGCCTGTTGCATATGTCCGTTGCCGCTTTCCTTAGCAGCGCGCTGTTTGTTGGCGCGTCGGCCGCCTGGCACTTGCTTAAGGGCAATCATTCACCCGCCATTCGCACCATGTTTTCCATGGCGCTATGGATGACGCTCATTGTGGCCCCTATCCAGGCGCTGATCGGCGATATGCACGGGCTGAACACGCTTGAGCATCAGCCCGCCAAAATTGCTGCGATAGAGGGCCATTGGGAAAACCCACCCGGCGAGCCGACGCCTTTGTTGCTGTTTGGCTGGCCGGATATGGAACAAGAGCGCACCCGCTATGGGCTGGCGATTCCGGCGCTGGGTAGTCTGATCCTCACCCACAGCCTGGACAAACAGGTTCCCGCGCTGAAATCGTTCGCCAAAGAAGACCGGCCTAATTCGACCGTGGTGTTCTGGTCGTTTCGCCTGATGGTGGGGCTTGGTCTGTTGATGATATTGCTGGGCGTTGTCGCCGTGTGGCTGCGCCGCAAGCAGCGCCTCTATCACTCGCGCCCGTTTCTGTGGTTCGCATTATTGATGGGGCCATCGGGTTTGCTGGCGATTCTTGCCGGTTGGGTGACCACAGAGGTGGGCCGCCAGCCGTGGGTGGTCTATGGTTTGCAGCGCACCGCCGATGCCGTTTCCGCCCATGGCACGCTGCACATGAGCATCAGCCTGCTGGGTTTTATCCTCGTTTACAGTTCGGTGTTTGGCGTGGGGTACAGCTACATGGTGCGGTTGATTAAAAAAGGGCCTCAGGCGAATGAATCCTTTGCCAGTGAACAGGATGGACGCCCCGCCCGGCCGCTTTCTGCGGTGAATACTCATGACAGCCTGCAGGAGAAACCGTAATGGGTATCGATCTTTCGCTTATCTGGTTTGTGATCATCGTTTTTGCCACCCTGATGTATATCGTGATGGACGGTTTTGATCTGGGGATTGGCATTCTCTTTCCCGCGACGCAAAACGCCGAAGACCGCGATGTGATGGTGAATAGCGTCGCCCCGGTATGGGACGGCAACGAAACCTGGCTGGTGCTCGGCGGTGCGGCGCTATTTGGCGCCTTCCCGCTGGCGTATGCGGTGATTATCGATGCGCTGACCATTCCGCTCACGCTGATGCTGGTGGGGTTAATTTTTCGCGGCGTAGCCTTTGAGTTTCGCTTCAAAGCGACACCCGCGCACCGTCCTTTCTGGGATAAAGCGTTCTTAGGCGGCTCGATTCTGGCAACCTTCACACAGGGGGTCGTTGTTGGGGCGGTGATTAACGGTTTTCCGGTCAATGGGCGCACCTTCGCCGGGGGGCCCTTCGACTGGTTGAGCCCGTTTACTCTGTTTTGTGGCCTCGGGCTGGTGGTCGCCTATGCCTTGCTGGGGGCGACGTGGCTGGTGATGAAGAGCGAAAACAGCTTGCAGGCGCGGATGCGCCAGCTCGCAAAGCGGCTCTTACTGGCCCTGCTGCTGGTGATTGCGGTAATCAGTCTCTGGACACCGCTTGCTCATCCGGCCATCGCCAGCCGCTGGTTTACGTTGCCGAATCTGTTTTTCCTGCTGCCCGTCCCTGTATTAGTCGTATTGCTGAGCCTGTGGCAATGGCGCAGCCTGAATCATCCACAAGGCGAAAAATTACCGTTTGTGCTGACGCTCGGGCTGATTTTCCTCGGGTTCAGCGGGCTTGGCATCAGTATCTGGCCGCATATTATTCCGCCGTCCATTACCCTGTGGCAGGCGGCAGCCCCCGCACAAAGCCAGGGCTTTATGTTGGTTGGCGCGCTGCTGATTATCCCGATTATTCTTGTCTATACCTTCTGGAGCTACTACGTATTTCGCGGCAAAGTTCAGCATGGGGAGGGGTATCACTGATGCAACAACCCTTATGGAAACGCCTGATGTGGCTGGTCGTTTTGTGGGGCGGCAGTGTGCTGGCCCTTGCGCTGGTCGGCCTGTTTTTCCGCGTACTGATGACCGCCGCGGGGTTTAAGTCGCACTAGTTTTATGGCCCGGCGGCGCACGCAACCGGCTTGCAAAGCTGCCCTGATGCTGAACATCAGGGCAGCTTTTTTAGTGCTGGCCGTGGCGGGTGGAGAGTTTTTGCAACACCGTCAGTTGCGCCACCGCTTCCTGCATCGCATCCATGCCGGAGGTCAGGGCGTGCAGGCTACTGAGATGCTTCACAATATTATCCCGTTCGTTATTGGTTTTACTGCTCATGGCCGCGATGGTGTCAGCCGCGGAAATGGAGTGCTGAGCCATATTGCTGGCGGTCTCCACGGTATTATTGGCAACGGTACGGATGCGGGAAATCGTATTTACCGCCTGGTTGATATTGGCGGCCGTCGCGTCTGCCTGCTCTTTGGATGAGTGCGCCAGCCGCCGGACTTCGCTTGCCACCACGGCAAATCCGCGCCCTGCCTCACCCGCCCGCGCAGCTTCCACCGCCGCATTGAGCGCGAGAATGTTTGTCTGAAAAGCAATGTTACTGATCCCGCTGGTTATCTCATTAATCCCCGCTGAGATTTTCTCCAGGTCGTCCAGCCCTTCCACCAGCCGGTTTTGCGCCTGTTGGCTCTTGAGCGCAATATCGCTGATAGAACGGATGCTGTTTTCTGCCAGTCCTAAGGTGTCGTTTTGTGTCTGCGTCGCGGCTTCCAGCATCGGTAATGCCGTCATCAGGGGGCCTAATTTTTGTTGATATGCCACGACACGATTAATCACACCGCTTTGAAAATCATTCAGTGCCTCCCAACGGCGCAGCGCACGCTGGGCGTAATGCCCGGCATATCGCGCATATTCCACCGGGAAATGCGCCATGGCTTTCACGTCATGATTGAAAAAGACCAGCGCGGAGAGCGTCTGATTAATGGGAACGCCCAGGATCTCCCCAAAGCTGGAAAAACCGGCAGCGGGCAAACCTTTAAAAAAATGGGCATTGTGTAAGTGTGATTCACTGCCAAGGCGGCGCAAAATACAGTCATTCATCAGAATGGCCGCCGGTTTACCTCGTCCGGTAATAAAGTTTTTCCAGTCATGCAGTGTCGCTTGCTTAAAGTCGGTTTCTTCCAGTAAATGCAAGCGATCGCCAAATTCCAGATCACAGAAAAAATGAATGCCTTCAGCATCGATTTTTGCGACAGAGCGAATGAAATATTCATCTCCGACTTTAACCCCGAAAGTGAGCCCTTTTAGTTTTTCTGCCACCTGCTGCTCACCACATTGCAGGAGTTCGGCCAGAACAGCAGTGAAAGGCTTCTGTTCACCCTGTTCATTAAAGACTGACGTCACCGTCCGGGCAACCGGATCCGCCTGAGCAATGAGCCAGCTTTTATTGCGTGGTTTGAAGTTTTGGCTTTTGAAGGGTGCGAAGGATTTTCCCGGCGCCATTTTGCAAAAGATAATCACCGCTTTGCCCTGCAGCACTTTGCCATTCACGCTTATCCAGGTGCCGTCAAAGGTGAGTTTGCCGCCTGCTGAACCGCCGATAGCCAGGCAGGGAAAACGCCCACAATTATACCAGGCCTGCATCAGAAAGCCTTCGGAAGCAGAGAGCCCGTCACAGTACACCATGGCAAAAGTATGATCTGAGGAGAGCGGCATGCGTACCTGTAACCGCTCCAGCTCGTTCTGAATTGCAATGATGCGATCTGTTGCTGTTCGGGTATCTTTCACATGCAAATCAATAATATGGGTTTCGTGCCCGGCAATAAGTGTTTTGGGCAGCATTAACCAACTGCCCTGTTGCCCCGCCGCATCACAGTAGGTCGTCTCACGACAGCTACTGCTCAACGCACCACTGGAAGAAAGCGTAATAACCGTTAAGGCTGGAGAAGAAAACCGTTGCCACGCCTGACTCACGTTTGAATAGTCGGCACCAGGGGGGACGAATGTCATGAGGATACCGCTGGCTTTATTGCTTAAACCCGCTGCCGATAATGACTGAGGCATATTCTGGCAATCATAGGTACCATTCGCAGGCTGTGAGCGGCTGCGACCTAACGGTGCGGTTAAAAACCTTTTCGCCATAGATAACATATTTCACCTTTTATGTATTATGAGATCATTTATAGGGTGGAGCGTCTGGTGAATTTATGGAACTTAGCAGGCTATACATCAAGTCTACGATTTTTACAGTGCCGGGAAATTCCACGAATATATTTTGATCACAGTGTAATTATCGTCAAACTAAGTGAAATCTTTAATGAATTCAGATTATACCCTTACGCTTAAATTAACAATTAAACATTATATATCAATAAGTTAAAAAATGAGGCGCTAGTGTTATTATTAACCACGCAGAAATTATGTTAATAGTGTGATGCAACGCATAAATTGCAGCAAATAATAAAAATACTGTCTGACAGCTAACACATTCGTTTATTTTTTGCAGTTACTATGGAAGGAATATTCTTAATTGAATCTGTCTTCATACTCTCTCCATGATTTGTTGTTGAAATCCGTGTCACTCAGATAAATGAGAGAAGGAGTGAGTATGAAAAAGATCGTGACACTGTCTGCCATTGTGGCCATGAGTTTATCGTCTTATGTGTTTGCCGCAGACAACGCGCCTGTCCCACCGCCAAAATATCCGGTAACGCACGACGGTCAGCCGCCGCGTCATGACGACAAAAACCCGCAACACGCGCGGGAGCACAGGAAAAATGACGGGAAAGCGTGGAAGCATGATGACAACGCGAATCACCGCGACGGCCAACCGCCAAAACATGACGGCAAACAGCCGCCCAAAGACGGTAAAAAACCGCCGCTGCCGGATGATAAACGCTAAGATTTAAATCAGTCGCGGCACATACCCTGCCGCGACTGTGCGGGATGTGCTGTCTTAAACGCCTTTGCGCTTAGGCAGCGTTTTCAACAGATCTTCAGGGCTGACCGATGCCACAACACTCCCGGCGAGCGGCATCTTCAGAATGTGATTTTTGATTTTCCCAACCACATGCATTTCACATGGCCGGCAATCGAATTTCAGCGTAAGCACTTCATCGCCATGCACCAGTTGCATTGGGGTTGCCTTCCAGCTTTTGATATTCCCTTTGGCCTGTTTCGGACACAGGTTAAAGGCAAAGCGCAGGCAGTGTTTGGTGATCATCACCGGCACATCGCCCTTCTCTTCATGCATTTCATATGCGCCATCAATCAGTTGCACACCGAAACGCTGGTAGAACTCACGCGCCTTATGATTGTAAACGTTCGCCAGGAAAGTCAGATGGGTATCAGGATAGACCGGTGCCGGATCGGAGACAGCTTTACGGCTGCCGCGCTGGTAACTCGCCAGACGCGCCTCATCAAGCATTTCAACAGTGTCGCGACGAAACGCATTTAACATGCTGTTCGGCACAAACAACGCACCCGGCAAATTGATAGAGATTTGACGCGCGTAGTAGATGGTTTGACCCAGTTTTGCCACGCCCTCTTTCAGGCTATTGATCGCTTTTTCCGCGTTGTTCGCCTCATCGAATTGCCCGTCGAGAGTATGGGTCACGCTAACCCCGTCTTCACTGGTCAGGGTCAGCACCAGTTGTTCCTGCCAGCCGCTCACTTCAATATCCACGGCGATGCGACGTTCACTGGAGGTTTTGGTCAGTGCCTGTTGCCAGTTATGGTCCAGGTTACGGTTCAGCGGATGGTGCGGGCGCACTTTATACATCTCCGCGGGCATTTCATTCGGCCAGACGCGGTAACGACCTTCGCCAGTTTTTTCTACCGTGTTGGCGCGAAAACCGACAACGTCGCGCTTGATGAGTACGTTCAGACCATCGCCGTTTGCCAACGGTTCGCTGGCTTCTACATCCAGGTACTCTTTGGTTACTTTCAGCACTTCACCGACCGGCAGACCGATAAATTTCGGCGAATCAAACGCACCGATATCGCCTTTACGCGCATTCACAAAATAATCAGTACTACCGCGATGGAAGGTTTTATCGGTGGACGGAATAAAGAAGTGCTCTGTGCGCCCCGCCGATGCGCGCGCCAGGTCGCCGCGATCTTCAATAATCGCATCCAGCATCTGGCGATAATGCGCGGTAATGTTTTTTACGTAGCTCATGTCTTTGTAGCGCCCTTCAATCTTGAAGGAGCGTACTCCGGCATCAATTAGCGCACCAAGATTAGCGGTCTGGTCATTATCTTTCATCGACAGCAGATGTTTTTCATAGGCCACGACGCGCCCCTGATCGTCTTTCAGGGTGTACGGCAGGCGGCAGGCCTGAGAACAGTCCCCACGGTTGGCGCTGCGCCCCGTCTGGGCGTGGGAAATATAACACTGCCCGGAATAGGCCACACACAGCGCGCCATGAATAAAGAACTCGATGGTCGCGTCAGTACAGGCGTGAATATCGCGGATCTGCTGCAGGTTCAGCTCACGCGCCAATACAATCTGGCTAAAACCGGCATCGGAGAGGAACTTCGCCTTCTCTACGCTGCGGATGTCGCACTGGGTACTGGCATGCAGCTCAATCGGCGGGATGTCGAGTTGCATGATCCCCATATCCTGCACAATCAGGGCATCAACCCCGGTTTCGTACAGATCGGTAATCAGGCGCTGAGCAGGCTCCAGTTCATCATCATGCAGAATGGTGTTCAGTGTGATAAACACTTTCGCGCCATAGCGATGGGCAAACGGCACCAGGCTGGCAATATCCTGCAAGCTGTTACTGGCGTTATGGCGGGCACCGAACCCCGGACCGCCGATATAGACCGCGTCCGCACCGTGCAAAATGGCTTCGCGAGCGATCGCGGTGTCACGGGCAGGGCTTAAGAGTTCAAGATGATGGGGTTGCAGGCGCATACAATCGTCGTTATCCATTATGTGCAAAATGGCGGCTATTGTAGTCACATCCCCGGCTTTTCACCACCTGTGGCGAAGGCCAATTTCCGCCAGGCGGCAAAGCATTGATGAAATTGCTATTTTCCAGCCGTAACGGCGCAGGTTAAGGTAACCTCTATTACGCGAAAGCGTTCAAATGGCGTCGCGGCGGCAATCGGCAACCTCTGGAGCTTACATGAGTAAGTGACTGAGTGGCCGGGGCAGGCTCAAAGAGGCCATTTGGAAGAGGACGCGTAATCGGACATTCCTCGTCACGTTGTACGTTGTTGTTTACTCGTCGTCGTTCTTTGCCGCAAGCTTGCTTGCGGTTTTTTCTTTTGGGTAGTGGATGAGCGAGTGGAAATGAGCGCTCTGTGCGGAGCTATTACGATAGGCATGGGGACGGTCGCCAGCGAAACGAATCCCGCTACCCGCCGTCAGGGTTCGCCACTGCCCTTCAATACACATCTCCAGCACCCCGCCAATCACCACCACATGTTCAATGACTCCCTGCTCATGCGGCGTTGATTCGCTCAGGGCGCCCGGCGCCAGGATTATCGAGAAGAGATCAAAATGCAGCGCTTCATCCCAGGGGAACAGCGGAGTGACCACCATGGCCTGCTGCTGCGGATCGAAGGAATGGAGTGTTTCGCTTTCCGACGGCGCAATAAAGGACGAAAACGGCACATTGAGACCGGTGGCGATTTTCCACAGCGTTGCCACCGTGGGGCTGGACTCATTACGTTCAATTTGCCCGAGCATCGCTTTTGACACGCCCGTCTCGTCAGCCAGACGCGAGAGGCTCCAGCCGCGCGCCTGACGGAGATTCTTTAAGGTGCTCGCCAGATAATGTGTTAGATCCATTTTTCCTCCTGTCAGTCTCGCTGCGCATACTTGTACGCTATAACGCACAATGGTACATTCTTTGGACGCTATAACGCACGAGGAATAATCATGCGCACTCACATGTTTCCTTTTACCACGCTTCTGGCGGGTTTTGTGGCCGTACTGGTCGGCTATGCCAGTTCTGCCGCTATTATCTGGCAGGCTGCTGCCGCAGCGGGCGCCAGCGCCACACAAATTGCCGGCTGGATGACGGCGCTCGGTTTAGGCATGGGTGTCAGCACCATCGCGCTGTCGCTGTGGTATCGCATGCCAATACTGACCGCCTGGTCCACGCCCGGTGCCGCATTGCTGGCGACGAGCTTGCAAGGATTGACGCTTGCCGAAGCCATCGGCGTGTTTATTTTTGCTAATGCGCTGATTGTGCTTTGCGGCGTGACCGGACTGTTCGCCCGGCTGATGAAAATTATTCCGCATACCCTCGCGGCAGCCATGCTCGCCGGGATCCTGTTGCGTTTCGGCTTGCAAGCGTTTCACAACGTTGAGGGCCATTTTGTGCTGTGCGGCAGTATGCTACTGGCCTGGCTGGTCTGTAAAGCCCTCGCCCCACGCTATGCCATTGTGGCGACACTGATTATTGGCGCTCTGGTCGCCTGGCTTAGCGGCGATATTGTCACAGCGAAACTGGATGTTGCCTTTGTGGTGCCGGAATTTACCCGTCCGGTCTTTAACTGGACCTCCTTTATCAGTATCGGCATACCCTTTTTTCTCGCCACGATGGCGTCACAAAATGCGCCAGGCTTCGCGACAATGCAGGCGGCGGGCTACAGAGCGGCTGTGTCGCCACTGATCATTTTTACCGGAGGGCTGGCGCTGCTTTTCTCGCCGTTTGGGGTTTTCTCTATCTGCATCGCCGCCATTACGGCGGCAATTTGTCAGAGCCCGGATGCGCACCCCGACGCCGCACAGCGCTGGAAGGCGGCGGTGGCGGCGGGTGTATTCTATCTGCTAGCGGGCGTATTTGGCGGCTCGATCACCGCATTGCTGGCAGCCTTACCGCTGAGCTGGATCCAGACGCTGGCAGGGCTTGCCTTACTCGGTACGATCGGCGGCAGCCTGTTCCAGGCGCTGTCCCAGGAAAAAGAGCGTGATGCCGCCATCGTGACGTTTCTGGTTACCGCCAGCGGCGTCACACTGCTGGGTGTGGGGTCAGCCTTCTGGGGACTGGTTGCAGGGGGCGTCTGCTATGCCGCACTGTCACTGGCGCGCCGCGCGTAATTGCGACGGCGTCATGCCAAAAACGGCGCGGAAGCGGTTACTGAAATGGCTGGCAGAACTGAAACCGCAGGCCATAGCGATTGTCGTCAGCGGCAGCCCGGTATTTAACAGTTGCGCTTTCGCCTGCACCATCCGGCGATGCATCACATACTGATGCGGCGCAACCCCCATCGACTGGCGGAACATCCGCGCGAAATGGTATTCACTTAACGCTGCCTGCGCCGCCAGATCGCTCAGCAACAGCGGCTGGGCGAGATTCGCCTCTATCCAGTCCAGCACCTGACGCAGTACCACCGGCGCAAGACCGCCTTTAACGGTGGGCAAACGCCACTGCACATTGCTGTAATGCTGGACAAGATGGGTGAGAAGCAGCGTAGAAGCCGTACTGAGCGTGAGCTGATTCGCCTGCTGATGCCAGTCGCTGCCAAGTAAGAACTGGCGGTAGAGCGCGGTAATGCGCTCATCCTGGGCGAAGGTTTTCTCATCAAGGGTAAACGACGCCGGACTGCGATCCCACACCTTCTCCCCGATCTCCCGCAGATGTTCGTCAGTGCAATAAAGATGCACAAACGACAAATCATCACGGATATCCCAACTGGATTCGCTCTCTTTTGGCATCAGGCAAAACCTGTCCGGCCCACCGCCATTTTTCCAGCCCTGCGACGTTTTATGGTAGCTCTCGTAGCCGTCGGCAATGTACAGGCTGAGGGTGTGATGATCACAATACTGGGTGATGTTATCGCGCTTATTAGACCATGCCGCCAGTTGAATACCAGAATGCAGCGCAACCGAGTCATGCAGAACGGCATTGTGATGTTGCAGATTTTCGAAGGCTTTATAAACAGTCATGGACGCAATTAACAAAAATGTCACCAGAATCTCAGTCTATGAATTGCGCCTGCCCGATACCAGTGTTTCGCCAAAAAAACGCAAGAATTTGCAAGTGACCGGCGGGTTTATGCAAGCCGGAGAGGCATTTTTTGGCAAGACTGGAAACCTGTTGGCGTAACGGGGATCGCAATGAACATTTTTTTATATTGTCTGGTGGTGGTGATATGGGGCACGACATGGATTGCCATTTTTCTGCAACAGGGTCCGGTCGCGGCACCGGTCTCTATTTTTTGGCGCTTTGCACTCGCATCACTCACCATCATGGTGGTGTTGATTGCCCTGCGGCGGCTGCGCAAACTTGTCCTGCGGGATCATCTTTTTTGCATCCTGCAAGGATGCTGTGTGTTTGGCTTCAACTTCCTCTGTTTTTACAACGCCGCCGCGTGGATTAACACCGGGCTTGAGTCGGTCATTTTCTCAATGGCCGTCTTGTTTAATGCGGTTAACAGTTTCCTGTTCTTCGGTCAGAAGCCCCCTTCGCGCTTCTATCCCGCGGCTTTTCTGGGGCTGACGGGCATTGTGACGCTATTCTGGGATGATTTGTTGGCCAGCGGTCTGAACAGCACGCTGTTACTGGGTATTGGACTTTCGATGCTGGGTACATTTGGCTTTTCCCTTGGCAATATGATCAGCATGCGCCACCAACGCAACGGGCTGGAAACCATGACCACTAACGCCTGGGCAATGCTTTACGGGACAATTATTATGGGCGCAATAGCCCTGTTTCGCGGCGATGATTTTACCCCTGAGTGGACCTTCAGCTATCTGGGTGCGCTGGTTTATCTCGCCCTCTTTGGATCGGTCATTGCCTTTGGCGCCTATTTCACTCTGGTGGGCCGTATCGGTGCCAGTAATGCTGCCTACAGTACTCTGCTGTTTCCGCTGGTCGCGCTGAGTATTTCAACGGTCTATGAAGGTTATATCTGGCATATGAACGGGATTGTCGGCCTGCTGCTGATTCTGACGGGAAATTTAGTGATGTTTTCGCGACCGGGAACGCTGTCGTTTAAACGGAAGTTAGCCTGAAAAAAAGCGCCATCCTTTGGGATGGCGCGCCTGTTTTTATTTTTTGGAAACATCAAACATGGTGGCATCGGTCGCCATGTTATCAATGACCTGTTTCAGCGTATCTACCGTCATCGGCGCATTGGCATTGCTCAGACTTTTACCCTCGCCCTGACGCACCACTTTAATCACCGGCTTATTGGTCTGTGCATCAATCAATTCACCTTCGAAATAGAGATGCGTGTCCATAGTCCGGTGACCTGTGGCGGCCTGCGTACCGGCAATCACCATCGCAACCGGGATCACTTCATAGAATTGCAGGCCTTGCTTGCTGCTGTCCACGCCGGTAATGGCGCCACGGAAAATCAGGCTATGCGCCCCCGGAGAGGTCACCAGCGGTTTACGCTGTGCGGCGGCGGCTTTCAATTTGGTGTTCGTATAGGTCAACAACCCATCAAGCGTTTGCTGGCTCACCTGGCTGGTCGGTTTTGCCACCGGATAATAGGTTACCGGATGGTAGACAATACTGTCGTATTTACTCAGATCAAATGAAGGATCAACCCAACGCAATACGGGTTTACCGCTTGCGGACGTTGTTTGTTGTAAGTTGGAATAGTCTTTTAAGAAGCCGGAATATTGTTCAGGTTGAGTCACTTTTGATGCACAGCCTGATAACGCAAGCAGGCCGGCAAGCACGGCAACGTTAAATACAGTACGCATGGAAGGTCCCTTTGAGTTTATATATGCACTAAAAGTTATAGCAAACAATCGGCTACAGCGATGGCGGAAAAAAGCTGTCACGCTCAAATTTCAGAAAAATATAATACTCACTGTTCTAATAAAGGACGCTTACGCCGGCGCAAGGCACCGGCGCGTCTGATTATTTATTAATATCGACCTGGTAGAAAATATGTTTACCGAACGGATCGACTTCATAGCCTTTCACGTTATTTCGTACCGGTTCAAAAATAGTGGAATGGGCAATCATCACCGCAGGCATTTGATCGTGCATCATCTGCTGGGCTTCTTTATACAGCGCCACGCGCTTGTCGTGATCGGTAATGGTTTTCGCTTCGGCGATGATTTTATCAAACGGCTGATAACACCATTTCGACGAGTTAGAACCGCCATGGGCAGACTGGCAGGTAAATAGCGGGCCGAAGAAGTTATCCGGGTCGCCGGTCGCCGTTGTCCACCCCATCAGCGCCGCCTGATGCTCGCCCCCTTTCACCCGTTTTAAATATTCACCCCACTCATAGGTGACAATTTTCGCGTTGACCCCGACTTTCGCCCAGTCGGCCTGAATCATCTCGGCCATCCGTTTGGCATTCGGGTTGTAAGGCCGCTGAACCGGCATCGCCCACAAATCAATGGTGGTGCCCTCTGGCAACCCGGCCTCTTTCAATAAAGCTTTGGCTTTTTGCGGATCGTAAGCGTAATCCTGCAATTCGCTGTCCGCACTCCAGACGCCAGGGGGCAGAAGATTTTTCGCGGCGGTTCCTGTGCCCTGGAAAACCGCATTGATAATGGCCGGTTTATTGATAGCCATCGCCAGCGCCTGGCGCACTTTAACGTTATCAAGCGGCGCTTTTTGCGTGTTAAAAGCAAGGAAACCGGTATTCAACCCCGATTTACTCATCAGCGTAATGTCTTTGTTCTCTTTCAGACGCGGCAAATCCGCCGGGTTCGGGAACGGCATCACCTGACATTCATTTTTCTCAAGCTTGGCGAGACGTACTGAGGCATCTGGCGTAATGCTGAACACCAGACGGTCGATCTTTGCTTTGCCCTGCCAGTATTCCGGGAAGGCGGTAAACAGAATGCGGGAATCTTTCTGGTACTGAGCCAGTTTGAACGGGCCGGTACCAATTGGCTCCATATCCACTTTTTCCGGCGTCCCGGCTTTTAGCATCGCATCGGCGTATTCAGCAGATAAGATAGAGGCGAAATACCAGGCCAGGTCAGGCACAAAGGGCGCTTCGGGATGTGCCAGCGTAAAACGCACGGTATTGTCGTCCACTTTATCGATAGCGGTAATCAGCTTGCCAAATTCCAGACTTTCGAAATTGGAATAGTTGCCGTTAGAGACGTTATGGTAAGGATGCTGCGGGTCTTTTTGCCGCATAAAAGAGAAAATGACGTCGTCGGCATTAAAATCGCGCGTCGGCGTAAAGTATTTATTGCTCTGAAATTTCACCCCTTTACGCAGATGGAAGGTATACACCTTGCCGTCTTCGCTGACTTCCCAACTCTCGGCCAGCCCTGGCTGGAGTTCGGTCGTCCCGGCTTTAAAATCGACGAGCCGGTTATAAACCGGAACCGCGCTGGCGTCGACGCTGGTGCCTGAGGTATAGAGTTGCGGATTGAAATTCTCTGGCGATCCTTCTGAACAGTAGACCAGGGTTTTTGCCGCCACAGAGGAACTCACTGCCAGGGCCAGCAAGGCCAGCGCAACTGTTGTCTGTTTTCTAGTCATAGATTTTCCTGTCGTTTTCTTTCCATGAGCCAAATAGTGCTTGTTGTTTGCGCTTCCATAAATAACATTAAAGTAATATTGCAAGCACCTGATAAGTCAAATAAAGAAGGAATCACTATGACATCGCCCCTCGCCAGTCAATTAACGCAACGCTTCTTTCGCTATCTTGCTATCACCAGCCAAAGTGACGCTGCCGCCACGACATTACCGACCACGCCCGGGCAAGTCGACATGGCGCGCGCACTGGCGCAAGAGCTGCAAACGCTGGGCCTGGATGAAATTGTGCTGGATGAACACGCCACGGTCACTGCGGTGAAAAAAGGCACGGTGCCGGGCGCGCCACGTATTGGTTTTATCACCCATATCGACACCGTAGACGTGGGTTTGTCGCCGGATATTCATCCGCAAATTCTGCGTTTCAAGGGAGAAGATCTCTGTCTGAACGCCAGCAAAGATATCTGGCTGCGTGTGGAGGAACACCCGGAAATTAACGCCTACCCCGATGAAGAGATCATCTTTAGCGATGGCACCAGCGTACTGGGGGCAGATAACAAAGCCGCTGTCACGGTTGTGATGACGTTGCTGGAAAATCTGACGGCAGAACAGCAACACGGGGATATTGTCGTGGCGTTTGTTCCGGATGAAGAAGTCGGCCTGCGTGGGGCGAAGGCACTGGATTTAAAACGCTTTGATGTCGATTTCGCCTGGACTATCGACTGCTGCGAAAAAGGCGAGATTGTTTTTGAAAACTTCAATGCCGCCTCGGCGTCTATCCATTTTACCGGCGTCACCGCGCATCCGATGTCGGCAAAAGGTGTGCTGGTTAACCCACTGCTGATGGCCATGGATTACATCAGCCACTTTGACCGCCAGCAAACGCCGGAACATACCGAAGGCCGCGAAGGCTATGTGTGGTTCAATGGGATGGAAGCTGTTCAGGGGCACGCGCATCTTAGCGCCAGCATCCGTGACTTCGACAAAGCGAGCTTTGAGCGCAGGAAACAGCAGATTGCCGATGTCGCAAAAAAAATCGCCGCGCAGTACCCCACCGCAAAAGTGGAGTACAGCATCAGCGATATTTACAGCAATATCAGTAATGCCATCGGCGAAGACAAACGCGCGATTGATTTACTGTTTGAAGCGATGACCACGCTTGGCATCACTCCCAAACCCACCCCCATGCGCGGCGGCACAGACGGCGCGGCGCTGTCTGCAAAAGGGTTATTAACCCCGAATTTCTTTACCGGCGCGCACAATTTTCATTCGCAATTTGAGTTTCTGCCGGTGAAGTCGTTCGAGGCCTCATATCAGGTCGCGTTACAGTTATGCCTGCTGGCGGCGCGTTAAGCTTTACGCGCCAGTAAGGTCGCAAAGCGCAGCTTGATACGGTTGCCATTGGCGTCGGTGCGGTGCAACTCACCGACGTCTTCATTGTATTTTTCTAGTTCCCACCCTGCGTAGTAATCACGCAATTCATTCTCTTTAAAGGCAAACGGGAAACCAACGGTGCAGGGGAAATCGGCCGTGTCCATCGCCGCCACAATCAGGTTGTAACCTCCCGCTTTGGTGCAACGCTGCATATTGGCGATAAGCCCCGGAATGGTTTGCGGCTCAAGGAACATCATTACCACGGTCGAGAGAATAAAATCGTATTCGCCCTCAAAGCTGAGTGCGTTCAAATCCACAACGGCGGTTTGCAGCGTGTTGAGCCTTTCGGCCTGACGAATGGTCTCGATATTATTGATGCTCGCGGCGTTTTTATCCCATGCCGTCACATCAAACCCATTGGCCGCCAGATAGAGGCTGTTACGCCCGTTGCCGCAACCCAGATCCAGTGTTTTGCCCGGTTTCACAAACTGCATGGCATGCAGTACCTCTGAGTGGGTGCGGGTCAGTCCATATTTTTCAGTAAAATAGCTGTCGTCAAACGTGGTCATGGTTGTTCCTTATTTTTCCCTGCATAAGCGCAAAATTTATAAGATGCATTTTAAATGCATCTTATATTTTTTCATTCTGAATAGTCAGTATCGCAAAGTTTGCTACGTTTATCGTGGGGAATTAATGGAAGCAAACAATGACTAAATACCGACTCAGTGATGAGCGCCGTGCGTTCAGTTATCAGATTAACGGCGAAAAACAGAAGGTCTCGCTGCGCCAGATTATTGCGTTGCGTGATTTTGGTGATGTAACGGCGGGCACCGTTGGTGGCTGGGTGGAGGATGAAACCACCCTGTCACAAGAAGGAGATTGCTGGATTTATGATGTCAACAGCATGGTGTTTGCCAACAGTCATGTGCGTGCTGACGCCCGTCTGACGCAACCCTGTCTTGTTTGCCATGACGTTGAAATTGGCGGTAACAGTTGGGTTGATGCGGCAGAGCTAAGTCATGGCGTCGTAATAAGTGACAACGTCACCGTGCAGACATCCACCGTTCGTGGCGCCTGCCACCTGTTCGGTAATGCGCGTATTTTACACGGTTGTGAAATCATCGCGGCGCAGGGCCTTACGCCGGATAACCAACAAATACTGCAAATTTATGATCGCGCCACGGTTACCCATTCGCGCGTGGTCCACCAGGCGCAAATTTATGGCGATGCCATCGTTAAGTTCGCGTTTATAGAACATCGCGCCGAGGTGTTTGATTTCGCCCTGCTGGAAGGCAATGAGCAAAATGACGTCTGGGTGTGCGACTGTGCCAAAGTTTACGGTAAAGCGCGCGTTGTGGCCGGAAGTGATGAAGATGCCATTCCTACGCTGCGCTACAGTGCTCAGGTTGCGGAAAATGCCACCATAGAAGGCAACTGTGTGCTCAAACACCACGTGCTTGTCGGTGGCAATGCGCATTTAATCGGCGGACCGATTTTGCTGGATGAAAAAGTTGTTATCCAGGGAAATGCGCGTATTAAAGGCAATGTGCTGATCGAGAATCATATTGAAATTACCGATGACGCTGTAGTGGAGGCACCGGATGGCGAAAGCATTTTGCTGCGTGGTCAGAAGGTGATTAATGGCGCACAGTATATTACCCGCACGCCATTGGCCGGGCTGCTATGATGAGCGATCGATAATCTGCCCGTAGATATTCTGGTCATGAAAGCTGCCGTTCAGGAACTCCGCCTGCCGCAGACACCCTTCGAGGATAAAGCCGTTACGCAACGCGACACGGTTGCTTGCCTCGTTCGCAACCCGGCATTTAATGACGAAACGGCGGACATCACCCCGACGAGCGTAAAATGCCATAAACGCCTGCAGGCAGGTGGAGACAATCCCCTTTCCCTCTTTGTCTTTATCGAGCCAGTAACCGATATAGCCGGTTTTGTTGGTCGGCTCGATGGAATTGAAGGAGAGCACACCCACCAGCACGTTATCTTCGAGGATCAGGAACATTTTTGCGTAGCCGCGCTGATGCAGAATAATATTGCTTTGCGCGGTTTGCCGGGTCTGATCAACCGAGCGCACATACTGCGGCCAGTCCAGAAAATGCTGTAGCCATTCGCGGTTTTTAACGATCAGTTGGTGCAGATCGTGAACAAAACGCTCATCAATGGCATGCAGTGCCAGATGGTCGTTGACGACGATCAGGCTGTCGGTGGAATCCATGACATCTCCTCGTATCATAACCTCCCTCCCCGAGGGAGGTTACCGATTTAGCGCATGATGCGATCATCCACGTAGTTGCGCTTGTCCGGCGCAGGCGGAAAATATTGATACAGCCAGGTCTCGCTGATCGCATCCCCCTGACAGCGCAAGAAGAGGCGCATTTCAACCGGGTCGGTGGAATTGGACGTTGGGTACCAGTCGAACAAGATACGGTAGCCGTCGAAAGGCTCAACATACAGGATTTCAACCTGTTTGGCTTCCCCGTTAGACAAGGTGATAACCGGTTCAATCCCCTTCGGCGCAGCGGCTTTCAGATCACCACCGACAAAATCAATGGCGAAACGACGCGCCCATTTTTCCGGGTAATGCTCGCCAGGTGCCCACCCTTCCGGGAAGCCGCCCATACCGGTGCGGGTGGCATAGACACGCGCCAGCGGCGAGCGTACCGGCGGCATTGCGCTCCAGTACAGACGATACTGGAAAGCCAGCTCATCACCCGCACGAACCGGTTTCTCCGGTTGCCAGAAGCAGACCACGTTATCCAGGGTTTCACCGGTGGTCGGGATTTCCATTAATCCAACGCTGCCCTTACCCCATTGGTTACGCGGCTCGACCCACAGGCTTGGGCGTTTGTTATACCAGCCCATTACGTCCTGATAGTGAGAGAAGTCGCGGTCAAGTTGCAGTAAACCAAAGCCTTTCGGGTTGTTGTCCAAAAAGGCGTTGAATTGCAGTTTCTGCGGATTGTTCAGAGGGCGGCAAACCCACTCCCCGTTACCACGCCACATGGCCAGACGGTCGGAGTCATGGATCTGCGGATGAATGGTGTCGCACACGCGACGTTCATTGTTACCGCAGCTAAACATACTGGTCATCGGCGCGATACCCAGTTGTTTGATGTCTTTACGCGCATACAGGTGGTTATCCACCTCCATGATCACCTGGCTCTGTTCACAGTGGATCACGAATTTGTAGGCCCCGGTCAGACTCGGGCTGTCGAGCAACGTATAGACCGTAAAAGAGGTATCAGAGGCTTTCGCCGTTTCAAACCAGAAGGCGGTAAAATCCGGGAACTCTTCCGGTGTGTCTGTAAAGGTGTCGATTGCCGCACCACGTGCAGAAAGCCCGTACTGGTAAGTACTGTCTACCGCACGGAAATAGCTGGCGCCCAGGAAAGAGACAATATCGCGACGAGCCAGTTCAGGCGCTTTAAAGGCGCGGAAACCGGCAAACCCCAGATCGCTCTGCCCTTCAAGCTGCTTCGTGTCGACGCCTGCATCATGGTAGTTAAACAATTCAGGACGGAAATGAATTTCACGCGCCTGTTGGGTTACGGGATCAAGCGAGAACATGCGCACGCGGCGACGGAAACCCATCCCCATATGGAAAAACTGCACGTCAAGCTGACGACCCTCAACATTGTTCCACAATGAATGTTGCGCATCGTACTGAATGGCGTTGTAGGCCTGTGGCGTCATGTTTGCGAGCGTATCCGGCAGTGGACGCGGCGCACCGCCCCACGGCTGTTGCGCCAGGTCATGTGCCATGGACTGCAACACGGAAAAATCGAAACGACGACTCTGACCATCGGCGATATCGGAATCAGCAGCAAACGCCGCACGGGAGAACAGAGAAGCAAAGCCGGAAGTCCCGCACGCTGCGGCCAGCGCCATTGATGCCTTAATGAAACGTCTGCGGTTCATGCCTGATAATACGTCCTTATGGTCGTGAGAAGCGGTTTTGTACAAAACAAAACCACGGCAAAAGCTAACGATTATGACCGCACACTCTAGACAAAATTGATTGAGAATCCAATTGTTGACGGGTGATATTCTGCGCAAAGCTTGAAATATTTTTGTCGATGGGATCGACCTGAAAACGGTGTAAAGAAAGGTATAATTTTCGCGGAGCGGAAAATATCCCATTACTTTGCTAAATGTATCGCGACTCTTTTTCGCGCCTGGTCATAGTGCAAACGTAACGGCGCATACGCCATTACCGCATGAAGTATCCCATGGTGTATCGGGTCAGATGATTTCGGATATAAAAAGACCCCATCCGGACATCGACGGCTGGGGTCAGAAAAGGTGGGCTTGTTATTTAGCGCTGACGCTAACATCAATACCCGGGAAATATTTCTCCGCCAGGGTTTTGATGGTGCCGTCGGCGCGGACTTTATCAATTGCGGCGTCAAGTTGCTTTTTGGTGGCCTCGTCACCTTTACGTAACCCAAAGCCGATGCCACTGCCGAGGATCGTATCGTCTGATACCGGTTTGCCAATAAAGCCAAAACCTTTACCCTGCGGTTTGCTCAGGAAACCTGCCTGCCCGGCCGCCGACATGACCAGCGAGGCGTCAATGCGGCCATTTAGCAAATCACCCCATGCCATATTCTGATCTTTATAAGACACCACGGTGACACCGTGTTTTTCCCAGTGCTCTTTTGCATAAGTTTCCTGAATGGAACCCTGCAATACACCGATGGTTTTGCCTTTCAGACCTTCGGCTGTCGCTTCCATCCCATCACCCGATTTGCCCACTAACTGCGAGGGAATGCGGTAGATAGGCTGGGTAAAATCAATGCTTTGACGACGCTGCTCGGTGATATTCATCGCTGAATTGATAGCGTCAAATTTTTTCGCCACAAGGCCTGGGATCAACGCATCAAACGAAGTTTCAACCCAGGTACATTTCAGTTCTGCGGCTTTACAGATGGCATTGCCCAGCTCAATATCAAAGCCTTCCAGTTCGCCGGACGCATTGCGGCTTTCGAATGGCGGATATTCCGCTTCCAGGCCGTAGCGTAACTGGGTGGCGGCGAAAGACGATAATGAGCAAAGCATGCCCATGCCCAGAAAGAGTGCTTTCAATTTCACGATTAACGCTCCTTAGCGTGGCTTAACACGACACAGGGCCTGCGCGCCTGCTCTGAGTGTGGCCTCATCTTTGGCAAAAGAGAGGCGAATCAATTTGTTATCAGTGCCATCAGTGTAAAACGCCGATAACGGAATGGTGGCAACGCCGTAATCGGTAATTAACCTTTTCACCATCTCGCTGTCGCTCTCGTCGCTGAAATGGCTGTAATCCGCCAACAGGAAGAACGAGCCTGCGCTCGGTAGTAAGCGAAATGGCGATTCTGCCAGCAGGGTTTGCAACAAGTCGCGTTTGCGCTGGTAGAACGCCGACAGCGACAGCCAGCTCTGGGGATCGGTCATATGCTCGGCAAAAGCGTACTGCATTGGCGTATCGGCGGAAAACATTAAAAACTGATGGACTTTCACAATCTCATCCATCAACTCAGAAGGCGCGACACAATAACCCACGCGCCAGCCCGTCACATGATAGGTCTTACCGAAGGACGAGATAATCACGCTGCGCTCCGCAAGTTGCGGATGGGTCGCCATACCGTGGTGCGGCTGATCATCAAAGACCACATGCTCGTACACTTCGTCAGACAGAATCACGATATCCGTGTTACGCGTTAACGCCGCCAGTTGTTGCAAATCATCAGCGGAAAAGACCTGGCCACTCGGGTTATGCGGCGTGTTAATGATGATCATGCGCGTGCGGGGTGTGATGGCCGCGCGAACTTCATCCCAGTTCACCGCAAAATCAGGGACCGTCAGTTTAATGGCGATGGGGGTCGCCCCTTGCAGACGGACAATCGGCGCATAGCTGTCAAACGACGGCTCGAAATAGATAACTTCATCGCCCGGATGAACCAGACCACTGATGGCCGAATAGAGACCTTCACTGGCGCTGGCGGTAATCAGTATTTCGCTGTCCACGTCATACTGCGTGCCGTACAGGTCGTGAATTTTCTCCGCAATGCGTGCTTTCAGCGGGCGTAAACCTGTCATCGGAGCGTACTGGTTATGATCGGCCTGCATCGCCCTGGTCACGCCGGAGATCAGTTGCGGGTCGCAGGAAAAATTGGGCGCGCCCTGAGAAAGGTTAATCGCATTATGCTGTGCGGAAAGCTGGCCAATAACGGTAAAAATGGTCGTACCCACGTCGGGTAATTTAGAGCGGGTTTTCACCGGTGTACGCAGAGTCATTCTTAATCCTTTCTCATTAAAAGTGCATAACCATTCAAATAAAAGCGCGTTGAGTCCACAATCGATTTGTTGTCATAATAGCCATGAGTAAATTGCATAGCTGGAGTCGTCATGCCGAACCGTACGTTGCCACTGAACGCTATTGACGCTTTTCTGGTCACAGCCCGCCATTTAAACCTTACCCATGCGGCAAAAGAGTTATGTCTGACGCAAGGCGCGGTGAGCCGTAAGATTGCTTCGCTGGAAGCATGGTTTGGTTTCCCGCTGTTTGAACGCCATGCGCGTGGTTTGCGGTTATCGCCTCAGGGCAGCGCCCTGCTGCCGGAATTGCGCTCGGCTTTTGAACACCTGCAAACGCTTGCCGCACAGGCGCGCGCGCAACAAACGGTCGTTCGTCTGAAAGCGCCAACCTGTGCGATGCGCTGGCTGGTTCCACGGCTTATCCAGCTTGAGCAGACCTGCCCGGACGTGCAGGTAGCACTGACCACCACCACTGACCATGGCGTTAACTTCAAAACCGAGCCGTATGATGCGGCGATCGTTTTTGGTACCCATTTCAGCGCGGGCGATCTGCTGTTTGATGAAGCGCTGACGCCGGTAATGAGCACGCAATTAATGGCTGATGAAACGCTCAGCCATTTGACCTTTCTGCATCCGACCAGAGACAAAACGGACTGGTCACTGTGGCTGGCGAAACAGGACAGCGCAGCGTGGGTTATGAAAAAAAATCAACACTTCGACACCATGGATCTGGCGATCACGGCGGCCATCCAGGGGCTGGGGGTGGCGATTGCCGATGAAACCCTGGTCGCGGAGGATATTCGTGCCGGACGGCTGATGCGCCCCTATGCGCAAAGCGTTAAGACGGGTGCGAGCTATCGTCTGGTACTGAGAGATTCACAGAATAATGCCGCCGGGCTGGCGGCATTTCGTACGAGTTTACTGAATAATTAATCGAGTTTGACGTGATGCCTCATGACCCGTTTAAACAGCATCAGGCGTGCGCGCATAAAGCGATTTGTCATGCGAAAGCCCGCATGTTTATTCAGTCCCATGCGTAGCAATCTGTCGCGCCCTTTACCGCAGGACTGCCAGTGTACAGGCCCCTGCAGCACATCGCAGGTGACGCTGGCCTCGCGGGCAAAACTCACCCAGTAATCGGCAACCTTCGCCGCAAACGCCAGGTCTCGTTCATTGACGTAATGGCGCGCCGGTTCCGTCAGCATGAGGTTATCAAACACATACGGCACTTCGTTTCCATGCCACGCGCCGTTGGCGTAGGTGTCATGCTCGGCCTCTGCAACGTAGTCAAACCAGTAACGCCAGCACGGCTGCCCGATGCGTTGTTGCGCCTGCATCACCACCAGCCCGAGCGAGGTAAACGCCATGTCCCGGCAAACCTGGCGCCCCAGTTCCGCATCCCCTTTTACCCCAGGGTAAAGCAGCTTAATGATCCCCAACCCAAAACGCTGCTCGCGCCGTAACTTATCAATTTGCCCGGCAAGGTCGACGCCAAACTCGGCCATTACGCTGGCTTCATCGCTGTTCGACCCCACAATAACCGGCATCGGATGCTGCGTTGCGTTGAAAAAAACGTCCAGCGCTGGCACGGGTAAGACGCTGTCTCCGGCAATCGGCGCGGGGGCAATTTTTAACGGGGAAGCGAGCGGCCAGAATGCCTCAGCCGGGATCGCACGCAGTGTCTCTGCCGTGGCGTCAGCCACGCCGAGATGCTCTGCAACGGCAATCCCTTTTTCCAGCGCACGCTCAAGCGGGGTATCCGGCAAGGTATAGCTACTCTGGATAATGGCTTTATGGAACAGCCCTTTTGCCTTCGGCGAGGCCATCAGCGACATCACGCTACGCCCCCCGGCGGATTCGCCAAACAGCGTAATATTGCGGGCATCACCGCCAAAAGCGTGGATATTCTCTTTAACCCAATGCAGTGCCGCAATTTGATCGAGCAGGCCGAAATTACAGAGGGTTTCCTCCTCTTCTTCTTGCAGGGCCGGATGGGCAAAAAAACCGAGATGACCAAGGCGATAATTGAGCGTAACCAGTACCACGCCGCGCCGGGCAAGCGCTTTGCCATCATAGGGCGGCAGATCGCCCGCGCCCATCGTAAAACCGCCGCCGTGCAGCCAGACCATCACCGGGAGTGACCCACTACGCGCGGCAGGCGCGCAGATATTCAGATAAAGGCAATCTTCGGAAAGCCTTCCCGGATCGCCACCAGCGATCTGCGTGCAGGTTTCACTGTTTTGCCAACTGGCGGCAGAAAATGTATCGGCAACGCGGATCCCCTGCCAGGGCGCTGGCGGCTGTGGCGCCCGCCAGCGTAGTGGACCGACGGGCGGCGCCGCGTAAGGGATACCGCGCCAGCTAAGGCAATCATCATCCAGTGTGCCCAAAAGCGTGCCGTGGCGGGTTTCTGCTATCGGGGCGGAGGGATTTTCCATGACAACATCCTGTTTATTCACATCCGTAGCAGAGTACCTTTTTTACAACAGACCGCAACGTCGTTTGCTGCGCTCTTCCGCTTGCGCGTAGAGGGTGAACTCATCAAGCACTTCGCAGCCGAGCGCCTCTTCGAAACGCAGCTTGCTGGCGTTACCGTGGCTACGCTGTTGCGTTTCATTGCCAAGGTTTGACTGAAAGATCCCGGCCGCACTAACGGGGAGAAAATCTTCATAGATGATAGGTTGCGCAACAACCCAACCGCGCTCAATAAGCGGCTGCGGATCGTCGCCCGGACGAATCGCCTTCCGGTGAGCCTCGCCGGAGGGCGTCAGGCGATAACGGAAGTAGGCCAGTTGCTGGCGGCGCAGTAGCATTTCGCTGTCGGGGAAAGCGTGAAACATCTCCTGCAAATGTAACTGATGGGTCAGGTTGTCTTTTCCGGTTCCCGCTTCGTTAAGTAGCCGATCATACAGTGCCCGGCCTTTTGGTGTCAGGGCCACGCCACGCTGTTCGATTTCGCCAAAACGCGCAGTATGTGTCCCCTGCTGCTCACCGGCGAACAATACCGGTTCATCAAGCGCTTTGAAGCTGGTCTGGCGCAATAAAATCGGTATATCACGGCGTGGCGGCCCTTCAATCAGGATTTTGGGCTCGATTCCATATTTCGGCATCAGCGCCTGTACCTGATCAATATCCAGGGTGCGCGGCGTCAGATGGTTGATATGGCAACCAGGGAAGCAGACCACATCGGCGATCAGGCGGTGCTCATTGTGGAGCGCATGGTATGTCAGGGCGTCCACGGTGGCATGACGATGCCAGCGAAAAGTCTCCAGCGCTTCTTTCACAAACTCACTCGCCTGAGAGGCAGTGAACGCGCCGGTTTGTTCATGTAGGGCAATGAGTTCATGGCAACGCGGGGTGAAAATATCCCTGCGTTGTAAAATGGCAGCGGCTTTATTGCGAAGCTGCATATCCTCAATCAGTTCAAGGCGCAATAACGACGTAAAGATGCGAAAGGGATTACGCGCCAGAGCCGCATCATCAATGGGGCGAAAGGCGGTGGAGTGTACCGGAACACCCGCCTGAGACAGGTCGTAATAGCTCACCGGAAACATACCCATAATCGCGAACATCCGTCGTAGCGTCGCCAACTCATCCGGGCGCCCAACACGAATCGCCCCATGACGTTCGACGTTCAGCCGCGCCAGTTCGTCTGCGTTAACCAGTTGTTCATGCAAGCGGGGATTATTCTCAAGGACTGCCAGATTGACGTCCGCAACCAGCTCCAGCAAGGTGCCGTACTGCGGAACTTCCTGCTGGTACATCGCTGACATTGCTTGCGAAAATTGTTCCCGAATTTCATCAGCCGTGATGGTGTTCGCCATGTTGTCATGTCTCCAGTGTGTATTACCTGGAGTGTAGAGAAGCCCTTGCTGGCCTGTGGGAGATAATTTACGAAGTGTGATCGCGGCATAAAACCAAAAATGCCGTATTTCCGGCTATTTGCATAACCAAAAATTATGCTTAAACCCTCACAGACATGCGGTTGACATCACACTGCCGGGAAAATTTGTTTGTAACTCAACGAGATTAAATGTTAAGAATGTTTTGCTACCAAGTTAACATAATTAAGCAACTTTACTTGCCACGGACATCGCTTCGTTTTTACATCATCTTATGGAAAAAAACGGTTTGTTCAATCAGCGCATACGCTTGCGCCATCTGCATACATTCGTCGCCGTCGCTCAGCAGGGAACCCTGGGGCGTGCGGCAGAGACCCTTAACCTTAGTCAACCAGCACTGTCCAAGACGCTCAATGAACTGGAACAACTCACCGGCACACGTCTGTTTGAACGTGGTCGTCTGGGGGCGCAACTTACCCTGGTGGGCGAGCAGTTTTTAACACATGCAGTTCGGGTACTTGATGCGCTCAATACCGCAGGGCAGTCGCTCAACTACAAACCCGAGCAGAACAATGCGGTGATCCGTGTTGGCGCGTTACCTACTGCGGCGCTGGGCATTCTGCCGTCGGTAATTGGCCAGGTCCATAAGCAGCAACCCGATATCACCATTCAGGTGGCCACCACTAACAATCCGATGTTATTGGCCGGGCTGAAATCGGGTGAGCTGGATGTCGGCATTGGCCGTATGTCAGACCCGGAACTGATGAGCGGATTGACCTATGAGATGCTGTTCCTTGAGTCGCTCAAATTGGTGGTACGCCCCAACCATCCGCTGTTGCAAACCACGATAACACTGAGCCGGGTGCTGGAATGGCCCGTCGTCGTGCTGCCTACCGGTACGGTGCCACGTCAGAACACGGAGGATCTGCTGCAAAGTCAGGGTTGCAAACTGCCGACCGGCTGTATTGAAACGCTGTCTGCGTCGCTATCGCGACAACTGACTGTCAATTTTGATTATGTCTGGTTTGTCCCTTCCGGCGCAGTTAAGAACGATTTACGCGAGGGTTCACTCACCGCGCTTCCCATTGTTCCGCCGGGTATGGGCGATCCTATTGGCATTCTTACCCGCGTGGATGCCCCCCTCTCCATCGGCGTACAAACGTTGATCGCCGCTATTCGTAAAACCGTGCCGGATTAATCTGCACGCGCGGCAGGCACGGGCAGTTGCGCAAATGGTAAACTTATTGTTAATTGTGTGATAAAAGATAGTTGTTGATTAAGGATTGCTGTTACGCAGCGTAGTATTTGCGTAAGCGCAATCCGCTGTCCGGAAGAACACATGAAATTCAAAACTGCCATAAAACCCTATCGCGCCGCTGCCGGTGGATTAGGTTCTCTTGAAGCAACTACCCGCTTCGTTATCGACAGCAAAAATGCCCTTAAAAACTTGCGCAACCTGCTGCGCATGAATAAAGCCCGTGGTTTCGACTGCCCAGGTTGTGCCTGGGGTGATGACAATAAAAGTACCTTCAGTTTCTGCGAAAACGGCGCGAAAGCGGTGACCTGGGAGGCAACACGCCGCCAGATTGACGCCAGCTTTTTTGCGCAACACAGCGTCAGCGCTCTCAACCGCCAGAGCGACTATTTTCTGGAATATCAGGGGCGACTCACGGAGCCGCTGCGCTATAACCCCCAAACCGATCACTACGAACCGGTGAGCTGGGATGATGCCTTTGCCCTGATTGGGCGTCATATCCGTGAGATGGACCACCCGAACCAGATGGAACTCTACACCTCGGGTCGCGCCAGTAATGAAGCGTCGTACCTTTACCAGCTCTTTGGCCGGATGGTCGGCACGAATAATTTCCCCGATTGTTCAAACATGTGCCACGAGGCCAGCGGCGCCGGGCTAAAACGCAGCATTGGCGTCGGTAAAGGCACCATTCATCTCACCGATTTTGAACAGGCCGATGCCATTTTCGTTTTTGGGCAAAATCCCGGCACCAACCATCCGCGCATGCTGCACAGCCTGCGCCATGCAGCCGATCGCGGCGCGCGTATCGTCACCTTTAATACCCTGCGTGAACGTGGTCTGGAACGTTTTGCTGACCCGCAAAAACCGCTGGAAGTGGTCACCTCGATGGCGGGCGCGATCAGTTCTGCCTATTACCAGCCAAATCTGGGTGGCGATATGGCCGCCGTACGCGGGATGGCAAAAGCCTTACTGGAAACCCATCGTCAGCGCCTGGCGAACGGCGAAGCCGGTATCTTTGATGATGCCTTTATCGCGCAACACACTAACGGCATTGAGGCCTGGTTTGCGCAAATCGATGCCACGTCCTGGCAGTCCCTTGAAGCGCAATCCGGTTTGAGTGAGCAGCAATTACGTGACGCCGCCGCCGTCTGGCAGAGCGCCAGGCGTGTCATTTGCACCTGGGCGATGGGCATTACCCAGCATAAACACTCGCTGGATACGGTACGTGAAATCGTCAATTTGCAGTTGCTCGGCGGCCATCTGGGCAAACCGGGCGCGGGGCTGTGCCCGGTGCGCGGACACAGTAATGTGCAGGGCAACCGGACAATGGGGATTGATGAAAAACCGCCTGCCGCCCTGCTCGACAGCCTGGCGCGTCACTTTGGTTTCGAACCACCGCGCGCTCCGGGACATCACACCGTGGCCGCGATTCAGGCTATGTTGCGCGATGAAGTGAAAGTACTGATCACGCTGGGCGGTAATCTGGCTGCCGCCGCGCCGGATACCACGTTGACCTGCGAGGCGCTGAAACGTTGCGGTTTGACTGTGCACATCAGTACCAAACTCAACCGTACCCATCTGATGCCAGGTGCGCAGTCGCTCATTTTACCGACCCTGGGACGAACCGAAGAAGACATGCAGGCGACAGGCCGTCAGTTCGTGACCGTCGAAGACTCATTTAGCATGGTGCACGCCTCAGAAGGCATCGGTAAGCCACTGGCAGACACGCAAAAATCAGAAACCGCGATTGTGGCCGGTATCGCCCATGCGGTACTGGGAAACAGCAAGCTGGACTGGCTGGCCTTAGCCGATGATTACAACCTGATTCGCGATCATATTGCCGCCACTATCCCCGGCTTCACCCATTTCAACGCCCGTTGCGAAGAACCCGGTGGATTCTGGCTGGGGAACGCGGCGGCATCCCTCACCTTTGCCACGCCATCCGGGAAAGCGGAATTCAGCAGCGCGTCGCTGCCGGATGCCGTCTGCCCGGAGATCAGCGCGCCCTTTGTGTTACAGACACTACGTTCCCACGATCAGTACAACACCACGATTTATGGTCTGGATGACCGCTATCGCGGCGTTTATGGTCAGCGCGACGTCCTGTTTATGCACCCGGATGATATTCTGGCCCTGGGACTGAGCGATGGCGACCGCGTCGATATCACCACCCTGTCGACCGACGGCATTACGCGTCAGGTTACCGGCTTCCGTCTCGTTGCGTACGCTATCCCTCGCGGTAATCTCGCAGCCTATTATCCGGAAACGAACCCACTGGTTCCCCTGACCCGCTATGGTGACGGTACCGGCACACCGACCTCTAAATCTATCCCTGTCACGATTACCCCGTCGCAAAGCGCCGATACGCTGCGTATCGCCTGAACAGCAAGGCCCGCCCTGTGCGGGCCAATTCTCAAATAATGCGATCTAATTTATTAACAATTGCGCCAAGCAATTTAACAGATTTATCATATTTGCAAATTCACCAAATGGTTCGCTTACCATGCAAACTGTGAGTTTTTAACGCGGATTCCCTCGATAATATCTGCAATAAAACGATAACCCTCTAAAACCGTTATCCATTTGGTACAGACTTCATCATTGCGTACCGGATAAACGGTGTGTTTAAGGAGATGGATATGGCACCTGGCAGCACCCCACGCAGGCTGGTTACCCTTCTGCGCTGGCTCCTCGCCATTCTGATGCTCGTCATCGGTCTGGCCATCGGCATTCCTGGCATCAAACTCATCACATTAGGCGGCAGCGTCTGGTTTACCGCGATGGGGATTGTGATGCTGATTGCCGCAATACTTATCCTGCGAAATCGTTCCGGCGGCCTCATTCTGTATGCGCTGGGCTTTATCGTTTCCATCATCTGGGCAATTTACGATGCCGGCTGGGCATTCTGGCCTCTGTTCTCACGCTTGTTTACCTTTGCCGTGCTGGCATTTCTGGCGGCACTGTTGTGGCCATTTATGCGGGCCCGGCAGACGATAAAACCGGTTAACAAATCTGCGTTTAGCGTCGCGGCGATCCTCGCCGTTTTACTTCTGGTCAGTATTGGCGGGATGTTTAAAACGTGGAATGTGATCTCCCCAACCGAATCCATTACCGTCAAACCGGTTCAACCTGGCAGTGAACAGCACGACTGGAAACACTGGGGCAATACCACCCATGGCGATCGTTTTGCGGCGCTTGACCAGATCAACAAACAGAATGTCGACAAGCTGCAAGTCGCCTGGATGGCACATACCGGGGATATCCCGCAGAGCAATGGCTCCGGCGCGGAAGACCAGAACACGCCGCTACAGATTGGCGACACGTTATTTGTCTGTACCCCGTACAGCAAAGTGCTGGCGCTGGATGTGGATTCCGGTAAAGAGAAATGGCGCTTCGACGCGAAAGCGACAGCGCCAAACTGGCAGCGCTGTCGTGGCTTAGGATATTACGAAGAGCCGCACACTGCCGCCTCTCCAACGGTGCAGGCTCAGCCTGATACGTGCGAACGTCGACTGTTTCTGCCCACCACCGATGCACGTCTGGTGGCACTCAATGCCGATAACGGGCAACCCTGCGCAGACTTTGGTGATAACGGCACCGTTGATCTGAGCGTCGGCATGGGCGAAATCAAACCGGGTTATTATCAGCAAACGTCCACGCCGCTGGTGGCAGGCAATATTGTTGTGATCGGTGGCCGCGTGGCGGATAACTTCTCCACCGGCGAACCGCCGGGCGTGGTTCGCGCCTATGATGTCCATACAGGCAAACTGGCATGGGCGTGGGATCCGGGTAACCCAGACCTGAAAGGCTTGCCGCCTGAGGGGAAAACCTACACACGCGGTACGCCAAACGTCTGGTCGGCGATGTCTTACGACGCCAAATTGAACCTGATCTATCTGCCGACCGGCAACGCCACGCCAGATTTCTGGGCGGGTGAACGTACCGCGCTGGATGATAAATACAGCTCGTCGATTGTGGCGGTTGATGCGACAACCGGCGATGTACGTTGGCATTTTCAGACCACCCACCACGATCTGTGGGATTTTGATTTACCCTCACAGCCTCTGCTCTATGACTTACCGGATGGTAAAGGCGGGACCACGCCGGTACTGGTACAGACCAGTAAACAGGGCATGATCTTTATGCTCAACCGCGAAACCGGTGAGCCGGTGGCGAAGGTTGAGGAACGCCCGGTTCCGGCTGGTAATGTGAAAGGCGAACGTTATTCCCCTACTCAGCCGTACTCGGTGGGCATGCCTATGATCGGTAATGAAACCCTGAAAGAGTCCGACATGTGGGGAGCAACGCCTGTCGATCTGCTGATGTGCCGTATCGCCTTTAAAGGGATGCGTCATCAGGGTGTCTTCACTCCGCCGGGGCTGGATCGCGCATTGCAATATCCGGGGTCGCTGGGCGGCATGAACTGGGGCAGCGTCTCGGTCGATCCCACTAACAACCTGATGTTTGTGAACGATATGCGTCTGGGCCTGGCAAACTATATGGTGCCGCGTGAAAACGTGGCGAAAAACGCCAGTGGGATTGAGATGGGTATTGTACCGATGGACGGCACACCGTTTGGCGCAATGCGCGAACGTTTCCTGTCACCGCTGGGTATTCCGTGCCAGAAACCGCCGTTCGGGACAATGTCCGCTATCGACCTGACCTCCGGGAAAATGGTGTGGCAGGTTCCCGTTGGTACCGTTCAGGATACCGGTCCGCTGGGTATCCGCATGCATATGCCGATCCCGGTCGGGATGCCGACGCTGGGCGCATCGCTGTCTACCCAGTCCGGGTTGCTGTTCTTCGCTGGCACCCAGGATTTCTACCTGCGTGCGTTTGATACCGCAACGGGGAAAGAAATCTGGAAGGCGCGTCTGCCGGTCGGCAGCCAGTCTGGCCCGATGACTTATGTTTCGCCAAAAACGGGCAAACAGTACATCATCATCAATGCGGGTGGCGCACGTCAGTCCCCGGATCGCGGTGATTATATTATTGCTTACGCGTTGCCGGATAAGCCGTAAACTGGCCGCGTTATCAACAAACCCGCCGCAATGGCGGGTTTGTTATTCAACATGAAGTTTTAACTAAGATTTTTTAATGCTGGCAAGTTGTGGGAACTATAACAAAAAATGAGCTTATTCTGTATCCAGTTTGATCATTTCAATTTCAGCAATTCGCCTTTTGTTCATATTAATTTCGCAACTTGTAAAAGCAGCGCCGAGATAGTGCGTGCCTTGTGCAGCGGTCGTCGCCGCATTGCAGTAATCACTACGATATTTCAACCATTGCACCTGACTTTTCTTTAAGGCGTCAGCCATGCCCGTTCTTCGGTTTTCATCTGCCATCCACCATTTTGTATAATCAAAGCTTTTGATTTCTTTTAGTTTTTTCTGATAGCTTTTTTTAAGTTGATGTTCAGATTTGTCACTCATCTCCTCTAAACACTCAACATTATTTTCGCCGTACTTATCGAAACATTGGTCCACTATTTTTGAGGTGGTTATATTGCCAGTGGAGGCCGCCGATAAACCATAGGATATAAATAAAAGTGGTATAAAAATAAGTAGCTTATTCATTACTAAAGACTCCTGTCACAAATATCTGCTCGCTATTTATTACAACGCAGTCTCACGTCATATTGCCGGTAATTTACAACATCCTTGCGATTCACGCCCAATTCATTCATAAAAAAAGCCGTGGCGATATTCACCACGGCCTTTACGACGAACCTTACGGCCCTCATACCATTAGAACGTTTCCCAGTTCTCGCTGCCATGTGCCATCGCAGGGCGCTGAGTACTGACGGGTTTCGTCGGGGTTGATGAAGATTTCACCGGACGACTTGTGCCACCGGCATGCACGCGAAACGCGCCAACCGCTTCGGTAAGACGCGCAGCCTGCTCTTCCAGAGACGTTGCCGCCGCCGTTGCCTCTTCTACCAGTGAGGCGTTCTGCTGGGTGACATTATCCATCTCGGTGATAGCCTGGCTTACCTGAGTAATCCCTTTACTCTGCTCATCCGACGCAGCGGCAATTTCCAGCATGATATCGGTAACGCGTTTCACCGCCGTCACGATCTCATCCATCGTTTCACCTGCGGCCACGACTTCACTTGAGCCTTTATCAATCAAACTCACTGACTCGCTGATCAGTGCTTCAATCTCTTTCGCTGCCTGCGCACTGCGGCTTGCCAGTGTACGGACTTCGCTGGCTACCACTGCAAAACCGCGGCCTTGCTCACCGGCACGCGCAGCTTCAACCGCGGCGTTCAACGCGAGAATATTTGTCTGGAAGGCGATACTGTTAATGACCGCAGTAATTTCAGAGATTTTCTTCGAGCTGGAGGTGATATTGCCCATGGTCTGTACCACGCCATCAACAATCTCACCGCCTTTCGTCGCTTTACCGGAGGCATCACGCGCCAGGCTGCTGGCATGATGCGCATTGTCCGCATTCTGTTTCACGGTCGCCGTAAGCTCTTCCATACTGGCTGCGGTCTGCTCAATCGCTGCAGCCTGCTGTTCAGTACGTGAAGAAAGGTCGGTGTTCCCGGCAGAGATCTCGCTGGTCCCGCGATAAATTTCTTCCGCGCCATCACGCACAGTGGTAACGGTTTTGACCAGGGAGTGCTGCATCAACTGCAAATCGTGGGTCAAACGACCAATCTCACTGCGTCCGGTGACCTCTTCCGCGACGGTAAGGTCTCCGGACGCGATATGTTCAATACGTTTGGCTGCGCGCTGCAACGGATTAATAACCACACGACGTAATACGGTAAAGGTAATGACCGTTAAGAACAGCGCGATAGCAAAAGCCCCAGCCATAAAGATCAGCCCAAGCTGAGTGCGTTGGTGAGCCAGTTCACCGAGGCGAGTCGCGCGATCGCTACGAATCTGAATGGCTTTAAGCAGGTATTCATTAAATGCGCTGTCTAAAACGCGCGCCTGCTCATTTTCATGGTTGATGATGGCTTCAAACATGCCGTTTTTGGCATATTTCAGCATCGGTTGCATACCGTCGAAATAGGCGTTAAAGCGCGTGGTCAGCTCGCCATCGAGCGCTAAATCTTCCGGGGTTTTCACCGCACGGGCCATATAGGCGTTAAAGCCATCTTGCGCTTGCTTGATACGTTTTTCCGCATCCGCAATGTTCTTTCTCATATCATCCATTTCCGCAATGCGGCTGGCCGCCCCGGCATGGATCAGGCTGATACGCGCTATACGTAAATTATTGGAACTGTTAGATAACCCCATACGAACCTGGATTTCTTGCGTAACATCCTGCTGGTCTCGGTCAGCCTGCATCAAGAAATACCCTGCTAACCCGGAACTCAGCGCAAATAACAGCAAAATGCCACTCAGGATAGCGGAAAATAAGGGAACCAATCGAATATTGTGCATAAATCCAATGCCTTGCTGTCTGTGCATCGCTGCTGTGTTATCCATGGCTATCGACTCTCTTTTATATAAGATGCGTAAAACACGCCTGTAAGAAAGGTATCGGCAATTGTGGGATTTATGTTAAGGGGAAAAATGTCAGGCGGGTCACAGATTTAGACATTGAAAATGCCAGCGGCGTAACCGCTGGCAGGTCGTTTACTTATTTGTCACCGAAATGAATGACGGTACGGATAGACTTACCTTTATGCATGAGATCGAAGGCGTCGTTGATCTGATCTAACGGGAGTCGATGGGTAATAAACGGGTCGAGACGAATCTTGCCTGCCATCGCATCCTCCACCATTCCCGGTAACTGAGTACGCCCTTTTACACCACCAAATGCTGAACCACGCCAGACACGGCCGGTTACCAACTGGAACGGACGGGTTTTGATCTCCTGGCCCGCACCGGCCACACCGATGATAACGCTTTCGCCCCAGCCTTTATGGCAGCACTCAAGCGCCGCGCGCATCACATCCACATTACCGATGCATTCAAAGCTAAAATCAACACCGCCGTCAGTCAGTTCAACAATCACCTCCTGAATCGGTTTTTCGTAATCCTTAGGATTGACGAAATCGGTGGCCCCCATCTCTTTTGCCAGGGTGAATTTATCCGGGTTAGTATCCACGGCAATTATACGACCGGCTTTGGCCTGAACCGCACCCTGAATAACCGCCAGACCAATCCCGCCCAGGCCGAACACCGCAACGGTGTCGCCCTCTTTTACTTTCGCCGTGTTATGCACCGCGCCAATACCGGTGGTCACACCACAGCCGAGCAGGCAGACTTTGTCCAGCGGCGCCTGCGGGTTGACTTTCGCGAGGGAAATTTCTGCCACCACCGTATATTCACTAAACGTACTGGTGCCCATGTAGTGGTAAATTGGCTCGCCATTGTAGGAGAAACGGGTGGTGCCATCTGGCATCAGGCCTTTACCCTGCGTGGCGCGAACGGCCTGACAAAGGTTCGTTTTACCGGATTTACAGAACTTACACTCGCCACATTCTGCCGTGTACAGCGGAATAACGTGATCGCCGGGTTTCAGGCTGGTCACCCCTTCACCGACTTCCACAACAATACCGCCGCCTTCGTGGCCCAGGACCGCCGGGAATACGCCTTCCGGATCATCTCCTGAAAGGGTAAAGGCATCGGTATGGCAAACGCCGGTGTGGGTGATGCGTACCAGAACTTCACCCTTTTTCGGCGGCGCGACATCAATCTCAACAATTTTGAGCGGTTGACCCGGCCCAAACGCAACAGCAGCACGTGATTTCATCAGACTCTTCCTTTTTATGTGTACGTTAGAATTTATTTTAGATAAGAGCGTAAAAGATGACCGATTTCCGCCATACGGGCGGCGCGCTGATCGGGCGTAGTATCACCACTGACCAGTTCATCTTTCAGGTGTATCTCCACCATTTCCCCCATCAGACCGTTCGCTGCACCGCGTACGGCAGCGATCTGTTGCAGGATAGCAATGCAGGGATCGCCGTTTTCCAGCGCGCGCTCCAGTGCGTCGACCTGCCCACGGATACGACGAACCCGTGTGAGGATACGTTTTTTATCTTCAGGTGAATGCGGCATAGCCACTCCTTTTTATACTATAGGGGGGTATGGTACAGGATTCGGGGTCTTGCTGTAAAATTAATGTGTTGCATTACCAAATAAAACAGCCGGCACACAGGTTGGCCTTCGCGTGTCAATGACTCACTGGTTGAATGGTATGGGGATTGACCTGCACAGTCAGCACCATCGGAAAGGCCGAAAGTGAACGTATTCCCCCTGCTTTTTCCCGCTGGCCAGATAATTATCCCGACCCAGGATAAACGCCCTGGTATAGCGTCATCTATAACCGATATATTTTTAAGCAATGCATGTGCAATTTTGTTGCGTTCTACATACGCACAGGAATATATCTTGCGAAACGGCAAGATGTGTGAGTGAAGAATAAAATAAATATATTATCGGAAGAAGTTTAGCCATGCTTTGCATTAATTCAGCTTCACTAAATAATAACAAGCAGCAATATTAATAACCCTCATTTTTAAAATGATTCCGGCGCCTTCAACTTATTGATATATAGCTATGTGTAACGCCAGACTCATTTATTTCTCACGAAATATAAATTATTAAAACCCCATGACGATAATACTTTTATTGAACATTTATACAGTCGCATTATTTTTGGTTTCACGCTGGAGCAGGAAGATATGGTTAAGAATATGAACATCCGTCGGAAGTTAACATCGGCTTTTAGCTTGATTATTTTGGTCTTATTGGTGCTAAGTGGCGTATTTTATTATAATTTTTCCACTCTGGTTAACGCAAACAACTGGAATGTGCATACTTATCAAGTCATTGATGAGAACAGAGCACTGACATTAAGCCTGGTAAATATGGAAACCGGTTTACGTGGTTTTGCGCTCACGGGTAAAGAGGAGATGCTGGAACCTTACAACATCGGCATGAAATCATTTTCCAGCCACTGGGACGCGCTTAAAGAATTTACCGCCGACAATCCCGCTCAGCAACAGCGCTTAAAACACCTTTCTGAACAGTATTCGCTGTGGTTACACGACGTCGCCGAGAAAATTATTAACCACCGCCGGGAAGTCGTGAACCAAAAGATGAGTATTAATGACTTTAATGCCAGTTTCGAAGCGAATACAGGCAAAAGTCAGATGGACACTATGCGAGGCATAATTGATGAGATGATTAATGCGGAAAGTGCATTACTACTCGTCAGGCAAGACACCGTGAAGTCTACTGAGACACAAACTCGCTCTATTCTTCTTTTTGGCGCCCTCCTGAGCGTGATTATTGCTGTGGCACTGTGCATTATTGTTGCACGTATCATTACTGCACCGTTGCAGATTGCCGTAAAAACCGCAGAGTCAATTGCGCAAGGTGATTTAACGTCTTCGATTAAAGGGCACTCCCGTGATGAAACCGGGCAACTTCTTAACGCGCTGGATGCCATGCAGATACAGTTACGTTCCCTTGTCGAAAAAATTCAGGATTCAGCGGCGTCAATTGACGAGGCCGCCAGAGAAGTGGCGATCGGGAATACCAATTTATCGAGCCGGACTGAGGAGCAAGCCGCATCACTCATCGAGACCTCGGCCAGCATGGAACAACTAACGGCAACGGTGCGCCAAAACACATCTAACGCACAGCATGCCAGTACGCTTGCAGCCACTGCCTCGTCTGTCGCGGAGCGTGGTGGCAAGGTAGTGCAAAATGTCATTAATACAATGAGCTCTATTTCCGACAGTTCGCAACACATCGTTGATATCATCGCGACCATCGAGGGGATCGCTTTCCAGACGAATATTCTGGCATTAAATGCGGCAGTTGAAGCGGCAAGAGCAGGAGAACAAGGTCGTGGTTTTGCTGTCGTCGCCAGTGAAGTCCGGGGACTTGCGCAGCGAAGCGCGACCGCTGCAAAGGAAATAAAAGCGTTGATAGAAGCGTCAAGTGCCAAAGTATCAGAAGGCACGACGCTGGTCGGTCAGGCTGGCTCCACGATGGATGAAATCATGGCCTCTATTCGTGAAGTCTCTTCATTGATGGCCGAAATCTCATCGGCATCCGGAGAACAATCTTCCGGCATTGAACATATCAGAGTGGCAGTGAACCAGATGGACGACGTAACGCAGCAAAACGCCGCGTTAGTTGAACAAGCCGCAGCGGCTGCGGCCTCTCTGGAGGAACAGGCGTCAACGTTGACACAAACAGTAGGAACGTTCCGCGTGGTTTAGTCTCATATTGCGCCAGGATCGCCATCCTGGCGCACAGGCGTTTTCGCCATAAGCCACTCTGGTTTTCATTTAACCGCCAGTGATTTCACACCTTCAATGCGGGATAAATCCGCGCCAATATCGCTTATTGGCGTACCGGGGCGTAGCGTTAATACGAGAAACAATTCGCTTGTTTTATCGCCCGTCTGGCTATTTTTCAGGGAGCGAAAGGCAAATTTAACGTTCCTCTCCTGCAACGCGACCAAAACGATGGGTACACTTTCCGGTTTCAGTTTTATCTGCACGCCATAATGCTTGCTCAAAAAATGATGACTTAACTGCCGGAAGACTTCGAGCACGAAAAGCGTCATAAATGCGCCATAGATGCCAATGGCATACATTCCGCTGCCAATAACCAACCCAATGGCTGATGTGACCCACATCCCTGCCGCTGTGGTCAGCCCCTTGACGATCTGCTTTTGAATAATAATGGTCCCGGCCCCCAGAAACCCCACGCCGCTGACCACCTGTGCCGCCACCCTGCTGGGATCCAGTGTCACATGATTCTCCTGCAAAATATCCTCAAAACCATATTTGGAGACAATCATAAACAGCGCGCTACCAATCCCGACAAGAACATGCGTTCTTAATCCAGCATCTTTAGCGCGCAACTGACGTTCAAGACCAATAAGCCCGCCAAGTAACCCCGCCAGTGCCACGCGTAGCAATAAATCAGTCACCATTTCTCGCTTCCTTATTTGTCCTCACAACTGTCACTTTATTCAACCAAAGCACATCTCAGCGTGAACGCAAGGTAAGCATCAATGATGCTGTGTATCGAGGAAAATCCTCTTTCCTGTTATTCCTTTTACTGTCGGGGATGACGTAAATCTGGCTGAGGCTTTGAAACAGAACCTATGGAAAAGAACCTGCACACCGCCATTGCTCTGCGTAAGGGGGGCGAATATGAAAAAAGCCGTGAATTGCTTGAAGGCCTTATTAATATTGATGCATTAAAGGCGCGCGCGTTGCTCAATATTGCCTGGTCCTGGGACAACCAGGGCGTTGAGGATAAAGCGGAAATATATTATCAAGCCGCTTTAGAGGCAGGGCTTGAAGGAGAAGACAAATTTGAAGCGCTATTTGGCCTCGCCTGCACTTACCGGTGTCTGGGGAAATACACTTTAGCCAAAGCCCGTTTTGCCGAAGCACTGGCAACCTGGCCAGAGGCAACGGAAATTATCCCGTTTTATGCCCTCTGCCTGCATAACCTTGGCGAACACGATAAGGCGATGTCGATGATGCTGGAACTCCTTGCACAGCATCCACCGACAGAGAATATTAAACGCTACCAAAAAGCGCTGCATTATTACGCCCGGAATCTCACCGGGGTGTAAGTAATTAAGCGCACCCCTGCGGTTTAAAAATGCGGGTTGTTGATGGCGGGTTATTCACCAGTTTTGCCGCCGGCCTGCGGGGTCGGCTGACCAGTTCACCGCCGCAGTTCGGGCAGCGCATTGCCATCTTCTGCGCGCAATCCTCACAAAATGTGCATTCAAACGAGCAAATGCGCGCCTGGGTGGAATCGGGGGGAAGATCGGTATCGCAGCATTCGCAGCCAGGTCTCAATTCCAGCATAACGTGTTCCTTTAAGGCGCATCATCAATGTCGGGTCTGTTCAATCTCATTCAATAACATACCAACATGAATAAAGCACGAGCACGGAAAAATATCATGGCTGGATTTAAGGGTGTCGCCCTGGCATGAACTATTACGCCATCCTTGAGCTAGCTGAAAGACCGCGTAGGTCTTGCCAGGGCAACATGTTCTGCCTTTTCTGGTGTTGGCCTAACAAGCAGAACAGAATTGAGTCTATGCCATTGAAAGGATTAATCAAATAAAAATATATCATTGATCGACGAAACCGATCGAAAGATCGCTTTTTGACCGCTTTTAGCGCAAGAGATAAACACCCGGTAGCAACATGGCTACCGGGCGAGCTATTAACGTTTCAGGGGCAAGCCAGCCGTTTCGCGGGCGCGCAGGACTGTCAGGAAGGTAATCAACGCAGCGGCCATCACATAATACGCCGGAGAGAATTTGTCCCCCGTCGAGGTTATCAGCCAGATAGAGAACCACGGCGTAATACCACCAAAGAAGGCGACAGCGAAATTGTAGGCAATGGACAACCCGCCATAACGTACACTGGTGGGAAAGAGCTCCGCCATCGCCGCGCTGCAGGCACCGTCAAAGGCCGCAATAAATGCGCCGAGCATCACCATTGCCAGCACCGCTGAGAACATATCACCGTTGGCCATGAGCATCATTGCCGGGTAACTCAGCAGAATGAAACCGGCACATCCCGTCAGCATCAACGGCTTACGGCCAAATTTATCGGATAAATAGCCCATAAAGGGTACCAGTACCGCGACCGAAAACAGGCCTATCGTGGTGATGGCATACGAATCCAGCTTTGAGTAGTGCAGCTCTGTTGAAAGGTAACCGGGCATAAAGGTTTGCAGCGTCCAGTGGCCGACCGCTTTGATGACCACAAATCCCACGCAGAAAAGCAGCGCCGCCCAGGCATGGGTCACCGCAGAACGCAGCGGCGTGGCGTCCGTTTGCCCCTGCTTTTTCGCTTCCAGGAACTCGGGTGAATCTTCCAGATGCGTTCGCAGATAAAGACCAACCCAGCCTAATGGCCCGGCGATAAGGAATGGGATTCGCCAGCCCCAGTCATTCATGGCACTTTCGCCCAGAAATGCCGTCAATAGAAAGACCAGCCCGGAGCCTGCCACAAATGCCATAAAGCCGAAGTTATCTATCCAGCAAGTAAAGTAGCCGCGTTTGTTAACGGGCGCGTATTCTGCCAGGTAGGTCGTTGCACCGGAACTTTCACCACCGGCGGCAAAGCCCTGCACGAGTCGGGTGATCACCAGCAACACGGTGGCCGTAATACCAATCTGCTGATAGGTCGGCAGCAACCCCATCACAAAGGTCGCGCCCGAGGTCAGAAGAATGACGGTAGCAAGGACTTTTTGCCGCCCTTTCCGATCGCCAAGAGAACCAAAAAACAGACCGCCAAGTGGGCGCATAACAAAGCCCGCGCCAAAGACGGCGAACGATGACAACAGCGCCACGCTGGGATTTTCCGCGTGGAAGAATTGTAAACCGATGATGGCCGCGAGTGTTCCGTAGAGACCAAAATCGAACCATTCGACGAAATGGCCGACGCCCGTGGCCAGCAGAACTTTACGTAATTTGCGTGACGTAGTGGCATCCTCCGACAAAACCGTCCGTTCGAGAGATTGCTGTGCAGGCTGTGTCATAGCCCCTCCATTTATGACAGTGTTTCTATAATAGATATACTATCTACACTGACAGTTCGAATTTCGCACAGCAACTAACGCCCAAAATGTGATAGCCGCCCTGCTTTCTCTGTGAAAAACCAAAGACGATCACATTTCTTTTAAGCAAAAAATAAGCCCCGCAACCAGGCGAGGCTTAAAAATAACGGCATGATGACACCGCTATCGCATTTATATTTATACACGTTTCTTCGGCATCATGCGCAATAACGTGTTGTCTTTGAAGAAATAATGGTGTGCAAGCGCGGCCAATGCATGCAGGGCGATGACATAATAACCAAACATCGCCAGCGTCACATGGTATTCCTTAAGCATATCAACCAGATCGAAGTTGGCTTCGGCTGCATGCGGCATCGACAAACCAAAAGCAATCCAGTTACCGCCGCGGTTATACATCATTAACAAGCCCAGAATCGGCAGAGCGATAAACAGCAGGTAGATGATCAGGTGGCCAAGATGCGCCAGCCCGGTCAGCATCGGTGACGGTTTCGGCACAATGGGCGGTGTCGGGCTTTTCAGGCGAACCAACAGGCGTGCGATCATCAATACCAAAATAGTGATGCCACAGGAGACATGGACAATATTGAAATAGGGACGCCAGTCGCGCGGCGCAAAACCACGAAACTCCATGGCGCAATACGTGACAATGACCAGAAGAAACACCAGCCAGTGTATAGCAATTTGAAGCCCGGAATAGTTGCTGCGCATATGAAAATCCTGAAACGAAACAGAAGAAAAGCCAACATACCGGGCTTTTCTTAAAAATTCATTAACTTTTCTTTATCAATTATCAATCGCTTACGTCTGGATGAGAAGCTGTCATTTGCCGTTGTGTGTAACCCAGGCTATGCCTGGTGAAGTGATTTTTTGAACCCGATGGAGAAGAGTGATGAGTAAAATTGGCATTAATGGTTTCGGGCGTATTGGTCGTCTGGTATTGCGCCGTTTGCTCGAAGTGGACAGCGATGCACAAGTTGTTGCTATCAACGATCTGACCTCCCCGAAAGTGCTGGCTTATCTGTTAAAGCACGACTCAAACTACGGCCCGTTCCGCTGGAGCGTGGACTTCACAGAAGATTCCTTGATCGTCGACGGTAAAAAAATCACCGTTTATGCAGAAAAAGAGGCAAAACACATTCCCTGGCGCAGCGCAGGCGCTGAGATCATTGTGGAGTGTACTGGTTTCTATACCTCCAGCGAAAAATCACAGGCGCATCTGGAAGCAGGGGCGAAAAAAGTGCTGATCTCTGCCCCGGCTGGCGAGATGAAAACCATCGTTTTTAACGTCAATGACGACACGATTACCCCCCAGGACACCATCATTTCCGTTGCCTCCTGCACCACCAACTGCCTTGCGCCGATGGCAAAAGCACTGCACGACAGCTTTGGCATTAAGGTGGGTACGATGACCACTATCCATGCCTATACTGGCACCCAGGCACTGGTAGATGGACCTCGTGGGAAGGATCTTCGTGCCTCCCGCGCCGCTGCGGAAAACATCATTCCGCATACCACAGGGGCAGCTAAAGCGATTGGTCTGGTCATTCCGGACCTGAGCGGTAAGCTGAAAGGTCATGCCCAACGCGTACCGGTGAAAACCGGTTCCGTCACAGAGCTGGTCTCCGTTCTCGGTAAAAAAGTCACTGCGGACGACGTTAATCAGGCGCTCAAGAAAGCCACCGAGAATAACGAATCCTTCGGCTATACCGACGAAGAGATTGTCTCTTCTGACGTGATTGGCAGCCATTTCGGTTCGGTGTTTGACGCCACGCAGACCGAAATCACCGAGGTGGGCGATCTGCAATTAGTCAAAACGGTTTCCTGGTACGATAACGAATATGGCTTCGTCACCCAACTGGTTCGCGTTCTGGAAAAATACCGCCAACTCTAAGTTATGAAGCGGGTGGTTTTACCACCCGCTTTTCCCACCTCGCCCACATTTTCTGGCTGATGCCTGTGATATAAACCACCGTTTCAATTTGTGGAGATACGGCGTGAAGCACATCAGTACGCAAGAGTTAGTTGCCCTTATGCAAGACGCGGTAAATCGTTCCGCGACATTTCCGGTCTGGCCGCAGGGCGAAGCGCCCGGCGCCATTGCCAGCCCGACGGTTTTTCAACTGGAAGAAAATCATACTGGCCCGTCAGCGTTTGACCGTTCTGTCACCGGCGTTCGTGCGCCACAAATCACCGTTTACGCGCCGGAAAACCCCAATGGGGTTGGTATCCTCGTGACGCCTGGCGGTTCGTATCGCCGCGTGGTACTCGATAAAGAAGGCAGCGCCCTGGCGCCCTTCTTCAATGCCCGGGGTTACACACTCTTTGTGATGACCTATCGCCTTCCGGGTGACGGTCATACCGAAGGCGCCAACGCCCCGCTTGCCGATGTTCAGCGCGCGATGCGAACCCTGCGGGCGCGGGCGCAGGAATGGCAGCTTGACCCGGAGCGCCTTGGCGTCATGGGGTTTTCCGCAGGGGGCCATGCCGCCGCCAGCCTTGGGACACGCTACGCCGAAAAGGTTTCTCCGGTTCTGGATGACATTGATGGATTCAGCGCCCGTCCGGCGTTTATGGCGCTGGTTTATCCGGTTATCACCATGCGGGCGGAGATTGACCATCCCGGCTCTCGCCACGAACTCATTGGCGATACGCCTGCGGAGCAGCAGATTCATCATTATTCGTTAGAAGAGAGCGCGGACAGTAATACGCCGCCGACCTTTTTACTCCACGCGGTGGATGACCCGGCGGTAAAGGTAGAAAACAGTGTGGTGATGTTTAGCGCGCTACGTCGTCTTGGCGTGCCGGTTGAGATGCACCTTTTCGAGCAGGGCGCACATGGCTTTGGAATCCGCGATGCGCAGGGATTACCTGCCGCGGTATGGCCGGAGCTGATGATGAACTGGATTGAAACAAAGGTGTGAGTTGTGTGATGTCCCGGACGCGGCGGTGAACCGCCTTATCCGGGCTACGCGATCGCGCCACTCGCGAAATGTGTGCGGTGTGGTTGCGTATCCCTGAGTAGCCCCGGTAAGCGAAGCGCCACCGGGGATATCCCGTTATGCCTGCAGATAAACCATCTGGGTTTGCAGATATTCTTCCAACCCATGACGACCATCCGCGCCGCCAATCCCCGACTTACGCCAGCCGGCATGGAAGCCCTGCATCGCTTCAAAATTCTCACGGTTAATGTAGGTTTCGCCGAACTTAAGCCCTTTAATGGCTTTCATCGCGGTATTCAGGTTTTGCGTATAGACAGAGGACGTCAGGCCGTAATCGCTGTCATTGGCCATCGCCAGCGCCTCTTCCAGGGTATCGAATGCCACCACCGGCAGCACCGGACCAAATGTCTCTTCATGCATAATGGACATCTCCTGACGCACATCCAGCAGCAGCGTTGGCGGGTAGAAATAGCCTTTACCTTCTACCGCTTTACCGCCCAGCACCACGCGCGCCCCTTCCGCCACCGCGCGGGCGACTTTGGATTCCACGCGCTCCAGGGCGGCGGCGTTAATTAACGGCCCCATTGCGATGTCATTGCGCTGGCCCGGATCACCAAATTGCACCGCTTTCATCGCCTCGCCCAGGCGATTAACAAAACGGTCGTAAATGCCTTTCTGCACATAAACACGTTCGGCGCAGTTACAGACCTGTCCGGTGTTGATCACGCGAGAATCGACAATGGCTTTAACCGCTAATTCCAGATCGGCATCGTCAAGAACGATAGCAGGGGCTTTGCCACCCAGTTCGAGGCAGACTTTGGTGATATTTTTCGCCGCCGCGGCCATGATTTTTTCACCCGCGACCACGCTGCCCGTCATGCTGACCATCGCCACTTTCGGGTTGCCCGCCAGCTCCTGGCCCACGGTTTCACCCCGGCCCAGCACCAGGTTAAAGACCCCTTTGGGCAATCCCACTTCATGCACTATCTGCGCAAAAGCGATGGCGTTATTAGGGGTAAATTCACTCGGTTTGATGACAATGGTGTTGCCGGTAATCAGCGCTGGCGCCAGTTTGCGGGCAATCAGGAAGAACGGGAAGTTCCATGGCAAGATCCCGGTGGTGACACCCAGCGGACGTTTAAAGACGAAGATATTTTCGCCCGGACGGTCGCTTTGGAGAATTTCACCTTCATAGCGACGCGCCCATTCCGACATATAATCGATATAGTCGGCGGTGAAATTGACTTCCACCTCCGCCAGTTGCTGGATTTTGCCGCCTTCGGCAACAATCAGCGCACTGATTTCGCTCGCTCTGGCACGAATACCGGCGGCAATTTTGCGTAACCACCCGGCGCGTTCTATGGCAGGCAATGCTTCCCACGCAGGCTGCGCTTTATCAGCGGCATCAATCGCTTTGCGCGCATCTTCCGCAGTCCCGTCCGGGATACGCGAGAGCAACGCTTCCGTTGCCGGGTTGGTGACATCAATCCAGGCATCGCCCTGCCAGGTAACAAATTGACCATCGATATACATAGGGTGCTGTACGGGTGCTGTCATGACCTGCTCCTGTAATGACATTGTTTTTAACAAGTGAACTCATTGTTAAAAATCTACAAGTGCACGGTCTGATTCCCAGGGTGGAGAGCGAGTTTTGTGAGTCAACTCATAAAAGAAAAGCATAAACGCAACAACGAAATAACATCAAACCAACATTGATTGCCCGTTTGCGCCAGCATCGACGCAAACGGGCATCGTTTAAACCAGCGAACGTCGGCGCAGCGTTTCGTAAAGCAGCGCGTCGGACTGAAGAACCTGCCACGCTTCCTCAACCGCCGGGGGAAAATCAACATGAACAATAAAATCGCGTCCTGCCGGGCCATAGCCCTGCGCGTCATCTCTTAAGCGCGGCACTTCGCCCAGAATCAGTGATAAATACCGATCAACTGGCCATAGCCCTTCTTTCGGGGATACAAAAGCCAGACCATCAGCGGTATTCATCAGCTCAGGGGTAATCCCTGAGTAACTCAGCCAGTGAGGGGCACTGGCGCAGCCCTGGCTTGCCCGGGTAAATGTCGCCATCGTTCTGCGCTGCAGCGCGGGATCTTGCACAATCAATACGGTTTTGACGTTCATACCGTGCGACAACATCATATCTATCGAGAACCGCGCATTTTCGCCACAATTCGTCGACTGTTTTTCGACAAAAATTGTTTTGCGCTTAATCTTCCAGAATTTCTCTGCGATATCCGCAATGATTTCCGCCTCTTTGCGCCCCGTGGTGGGGATTAAATTGTAAGCAGAGTGCCGGGAAACCGCGGCGTAAAGGAATGGCGTGGAGTGCCCAATGCCGCCGCTAATGATCAGCGGAATATGCTGAGCCGAAGCTATAGCACAGGCGGCATCAATCACTGGAATCACCGAATGGCCAGGAATGATGACCGCATCGGCACGCACGGGGGTCGGCTTGCTAACAAAATCATTTTGCGCCAGCCACTGACCCAGCGTATTGGCAGCCGCAAGCGTCTGTTCAGCCAGGCGGGGAAAAATCGTCATGGAAAGAGCCCTCCATTTTTAAGCCTCAGTACAGCTTAGTGAAGCGTAACTACAGCGTAAAGCACCCTACGATCCCGTCCATTATGCCGCCCCTTCTCAGGGCGTTGTTATCTTTAAACGCTTTCCAACAAAACCTGAGCTTTCTAATACACTTGAAATATTCACGCCGTGAACGATAAACTCGTTAGATATCTAACTAATCATCAGAAAACGATATGGATAACCGCGACCTCACTTTTTCTCATCTGCTTTATCTCACGGCGCATCACTGGCGCCTGGCGGTTGACCGTCGCCTGCGTGGGTTGGGCATGAGCCAGGCCAGTTGGGTTGCGGTCGCCGCTATCGCGCGCAATGAAACCCCGCTGTCGCAGAGTGAACTCGCACAGGAGTTGGGCATTGAGAACGCCACGCTGGTGCCGCTGATTAATCGCCTGGTGGAACAGCAACTGGTAGAGCGCGTACTGACCGATCAGGACAAGCGCAAACGCCTGCTGGTCGCAACAGAGCAAGGCATGGCGCTTTACCATCAGGTAAAGACCGTGGCTGATAGCCTGCGCGAAGAAATTTTATCGGTCATCAGCCCTGAGGAGCAGGCACAAACCCGCCGGGTGCTGGAAAAACTGCTCATTGAGGTTGAGAAGAAGTAATGCGCCTGCCGAAAAGCGATCCGTATGCGCCGCGAGAATGGGCACCACACGAAAAGCCGATGCTCCTGGGATCACCTTCGACCCCGTTTCACAGCACACCGAAACGCATCGCCTATGGCATCGTCGGCCTGCTGGTCTGCATGACCGGGGCGCTGGGTAATGCCATGGTCACCGCTAATCTGCAAAACCTGCAAGGTACCTTTGCCGCCTGGTCGACGGAAATTGCCTGGCTGCCCGCCGTCTACGTAATGACGAATGTGTCTATTAACCTGCTGCTGGTCAAGTTCCGCCAGCAGTTTGGGCTGCGCGCCTTTACCGAAGGATTTTTGGTGCTGTACGTGCTGGTGACCTTCTTTCACCTCTTCGTTAACGATCTCAGTTCAGCGCTCCTGGTGCGCGCGGCCCACGGCATGGTCGCTGCCGCACTCAGTTCGCTTGGGATCTATTATCAAATTCAGGCCTGGCCTGCCCGTCATCGACTGAAAGCCCTGACGATCGGCATCACCGGTTCGTCGCTGGCCATTCCTATCGCCAGGCTGTTTTCCACCGAACTCCTGCAACTTGATGAATGGCGTGGCCTGTACTTTTTCGAACTGGGTCTGGCACTGATCTCCCTCGCCTGCGTAATGATGCTCAAACTTCCGCCCGGCGATCGCAAGAAAGTCTTTGAAAAGAAGGATTTTATTACCTTCTTTTTGCTGGCGCCCGGTATGGCGCTGATTTGTGCCGTACTGTCGCTGGGTCGTCTTGACTGGTGGTTTGAAGCGCCGTGGATTGGCTGGTCACTGGCGCTGGCGGTGGTGCTGATCGTGAGCGCCATTGTGTTCGAGCATAACCGCAGCAACCCGCTCTTAAATACGCGCTGGCTCTCCAGCGGCAGCATTGTGCGGCTTGGTTTAATCATGCTGTTAATCCGTATTGTGCTGGCAGAGCAAAACACCGGTGTGTTTGGCTGGTTGCAGTATGTCGGTTTGCAGAACGAACAGATGACCAACCTTGCGTGGTCTATTCTTGCCGGGATTATCTGCGGCATTATCGCCAGTTGCCTGACTATCAAGCCCCAACGCCTGTCCTGGCCTATCGTTACCTCGCTGGTATTGATGATCATTGCCTCGCTGATGGACAGCCAGTCAACCAGCCTGACGCGCCCGGACCAACTGATGATAAGCCAGTTTTTGCTCGGTTTTGGCAGCGCCTTCTTCCTCGCGCCCGCCATGCTGGCCGGGATCGGCGGCGTGGTAGCCGATCCGCGTAATCTGGTTAGCTTTTCGGTACTGTTTGGGATGAGCCAGAATATTGGCGGCCTACTGGGTTCGGCCATTCTGGGGACATTCCAGACCTGGCGTGAGAAATACCACTCCAGCCTGCTTGCCGACCAGCTCACCACGCTTAACCCACTGGTCAACGAACGGCTGCAACTCTACAGCCAGATGTACCAGAGCATGATCGGTGACAGTACGTTATTGAGCGTACAGGCCGCCACCCAACTGCAAAACGTCTCGACCCTGGAAGCGAATATTCTCGCTTATAACGATACTTATCTGTTAACCGCCTCCGTCGCGGCAGCCACCCTGGTGTGGATATTCTGGCGACTGCTACGCCTGCGTATCACCGCGCGTATCGTATTAAGACAGGCAACCGGAACCAAAAAATAAGAGTGTTAACTTTACTGGAGTATCTATGAGCCAGCAGGATGCCGCCAAAGAGCGGGCAAATACCCGCAGTAACCTGCGTGTTGTGTCAATTTTCGCCGCTGCCGCTATTGGCATTGTTGGCGTACTGGTGATTCTTTATGCCTGGCAGTTGCCCCCTTTTACCCGGCAAACCCAGTTTACCGATAACGCCTACGTGCGCGGTCTGACGACCTTCATCAGTCCTCAGGTGAACGGCTATATTACGCAGGTGAATGTTCAGGATTTTGCCAGGGTGAAAAAAGGCGACCTGCTGATGCAGATTGACGATCGTATTTATCGTCAGCGCGTCCATCAGGCACAGGCGCAACTGGCAATGAAAATCGCCGCGCTGAATAACAATATTCAGCAACGGAAAAGTGCCGAGGCGGTGATTCAGCGTAACGAGGCAGCGCTGGCCAGTGCGAAAGCGCAGAATATCCAGTCGCAGGCGAACCTTAAACGCGTAAAAGCCCTGAGTGAAGACGGTTCGCTCTCTGTTCGTGAACGCGACGCGGCTCTCGCCAGCGCGGCGCAGGGCAATGCCAGTATTGCGCAGGCACAGGCCACCCTTGACGTCTCCCGTCAGGATCTGCAAACCACTATCGTTAATCGCGGTTCCCTGGAAGCGGATGTGGAAAATGCCAAAGCGGCGCTAGAACTGGCAGATATCGACCTGCAAAACACCCGCATTGTCGCCCCGCGCGATGGCCAGCTTGGACAAATTAGCGTCAGACTGGGGGCATATGTCACCGCCGGTACGCATCTGACGTCGCTGGTCCCCGCCCAACACTGGGTTATCGCCAATCTTAAAGAGACGCAACTGGCGAATGTTCACCCTGGCCAGCCGGTACGCCTTACCGTCGATGCGCTCGACGGTAAAGCGTTTGAAGGTCGTGTGGAGAGTATCTCTCCGGCGACAGGCGTGGAATTCAGCGCCATCTCACCGGACAACGCCACGGGCAACTTTGTGAAAATCGCCCAGCGTATCCCGGTGCGTATTGAAGTGAACGGCAAAGAAGAAGACGTCGCCCGCCTGCGCCCCGGCATGTCGGTACAGGTCCATATTGATACCCGGGAGGCGAAGCAATGACTGTGCGTCCTCTCGTGGCACTCACCTGTCTGCTGCTGACGGCGTGTCAGTCCGTTGAAGTCAAACCGGCGAAACCCACGTTACAGATCCCTGCGGCCTGGCGGAGCGCCGTTGGTCCGTCGAGTCCGGTCGAAAAGGTCTGGTGGCGCAATTTTCACGATAATGCGCTCAACGGTTATGTAGACCAGGCGCTGCGCTATAACAGTGACGTGCTGATTGCCCGTGAGCGGGTCAATGAGTACCAGGCACGGGTTTACGGCACAGAAGGCAGTCTTTTTCCTTCGCTCAGTGCCGGTGTGAGCGGCACGCGCGCCCGGAGCCAGTCTGCGGCCACCGGCCTGCCTATCTACAGCACCTTATATAAAGGCACGCTCACGGCGAGTTACGATGTGGATATCTGGGGCGTTCATCGCACTACCACCGATGCCGCACAGGCCTCGCTGGCGGCACAAAAAGCCGCAGCCGCAGCGGCTGATCTAACCGTCGCCGCCTCGGTTGCCTCCGGCTATGTCAGTCTGCTTTCGCTTGATAATCAATTACGGGTAACAGAATCGACCTTAAAAGCCCGGGAAGAAGCGTTCAGGCTGGCGCAGCGTCAGTATGAAACGGGATACAGCTCACGGTTGGAACTGATGCAGTCAGATTCTGAGATGCGCGCGACGCGGGCACAAATTCCCAGCTTACGCCACCAAATCGCCCAGCAGGAAAATGCGCTTAGTCTGCTCATTGGCGCCAACCCTGGCAGCATCGCCCGGCAAAATGAGCTCGATCAACTCACGCCGCTGAACATTCCGCCAAACCTGCCATCGTCACTGCTTAATCGTCGCCCGGATATTGCCCAGGCGGAACAACAGTTGATCGCCGCCGATGCCACGCTGGCTTCCGCGCGCGCCAGTTTGCTGCCATCCATCAATCTCACCGCCACGGGCAGCATTCAGGACAGAACACTGCCCGGCTTGTTGGATAACCCGCTCCAGCTATGGAGTATTGGCGGCAGTATTCTGGCTCCGTTGCTTAATCGTCAGGCGCTGAATGCGCAGGTAAACGTGACAGCGTCACAACGTAACCAGGCGCTGTATAGCTATGAAAAGACAGTGCGAAATGCCTTCAAAGAGGTCAATGACAGTCTGGATGCAATAACGCATTTGCAGGAACAACTGGCGGAATTGCAGGCGCAGACGCTGGTCGCGCAGGAGGCATTACGCATTGCGCAAAACCGCTATCGCAATGGTTACTCGTCCTATCTCGATGAGCTTGATGCCCAACGAACGCTCTTCTCCGCGCAACTCAGCGTCATTCAGGCCAAAAGTAACCTGTTACTGGCACAGATCGATTTATATCGCGCACTCGGCGGAGGATGGTCCACGCCCGCAGTGAGCGATTAACCAGGGAGTTATGTTATGCAGAAACAGTGGTCTAATGTTGATAACTATCTGATTGAAAATCTCATCCCCAAAGATGACATCCTTGAGCAGGTGTTGGTGAATAACCAGCAAGCAGGCCTTCCCGCCTTTGATGTGGCGGCCAACCAGGGCCAGTTACTGGCCCTTTTTGTGCGCATGACGGGGGCTAAACGTATCCTTGAGATAGGGACTCTCGGTGGCTACAGCACCATCTGGATGGCGCGAGAATTACCGACCGACGGGGAATTGCTAACGCTGGAAGCCGACGCGCATCACGCCAGTATTGCCCGGCAGAATCTGCAACTGGCAGGAGTGGCTGAGCGAGTAAAGCTTATTGAAGGCCCTGCACTCAATTCCCTTGAACAACTGGGCGAACATCCGCCGTTTGATCTGATTTTCATTGATGCCGACAAACCGAGCAACCCGGATTACCTGCGCTGGGCGCTGCGCTATTCCCGCCCCGGTACGTTAATCATTGGTGATAATGTGGTTCGCGACGGTGAAGTGACCAACCCACAGAGTGATGACGAAAGGGTTCAGGGCGTCAGAACCTTTATTGAGATGCTGGGCGAAGACCCGCGGCTGACCGCGACCGCGATACAGACCGTAGGCGTTAAAGGGTGGGATGGATTTACCCTGGCGTGGGTGAATGCCTGAATTGATTTACCCGGATGGCGCTTCGCTTAGCCGGGCTACGTATCAGAGCAACCACAACATCGAAATGTAGATACTGTGAACGTCTTCGACCTTTTTAGCCCACGACTGACTCATTTTCCCCATAGCGACATCTTTGGCCCCCCTGGCGCAGAGCGTGCAGCGAGGGGGTTGAGTCCCCGCTGAAATCGGTGAGACGAAGACCCGATGACAAGGGCAGGCCGCCAGGGATGGCGGACTGAGGTTTGTCGAGACAGGACGTCGAGTCAAACCGACCGCAGGCAGCGGGGCGGGAGGCGAACGCAGTGCGAAGCACCGATTTTTTGCGGGGCCGCGGGGATTGTAAAGGGGAACGCGGTGTTCCCCTTTACCCGTTCACGTGTCCGGAGGTTCCATTTCGCCATAAACATAAGGTGAACGGAACCCACCTCCCAGGCCGTATTTTCCCCCTCACCCCAACCCTCTCCCTCAGTGAGAGGGGACCATTAGTGCTCGCATTTTTTGTGGGGATCCTTCTCCCACAGGAGAGGGAGAAAATCTGCGCCGCATTCAGGATGCAAGAAAAAACTACGCGCTCACCTGCTCCATCGCCTGCAACACGCGCTTATCGGAAACCGGATACGGTGTGCCGAGTTGTTGCGCAAAATAACTGACGCGAAGCTCTTCAATCATCCAGCGAACCGCTTTGACCTCTTCATCTTCACGACGCGCTGGCGGTAGCTTGTTCAGCCACTGCTGCCACGCCTGCTGAACTTGCTCGACTTTCAGCATTTGTGCCCGGTCGCGGTGCGGATCAACCGCCAGCTTCTCCAGACGCTTCTCAATGGCGTGCAGATAGCGCAGCGTATCACCCAGACGGCGGAAACCATTGCCAGTGACAAAACCACGATAGACCAGCCCGCTCATTTGCGCCTTAATATCCGACAACCCCAGCGCCATGGTCATATCCACACGCCCTTTCAGACGCTTGTTAATATTGAACACCGCCGTGAGGATCTGCTCGACCTGCTTGGCTATCTCAACCACCGTTTCATTCAAGTCAGCACGGACTTTCTCATGCAGCGCCGTAAAGCCCTCTTCCGTCCAGACCGGTCCCCCCGCCTCATCAATCAACTTATCGACGCCGCAGGAGATACAATCATCAATCAGATCCAGTACTTTGCCATACGGGTTAAAGTACAGCCCGAGTTTGGCTTTGTTCGGCAACTTCTCATGTAAATATTTGATGGGCGAAGGAATATTCAACAACAGCAGACGGCGTAAGCCGCTCCACATAGCCTGTTGCTGGTCCAGCGGATTATCAAACAGCTTAATGGCTACGCTGTCGCGCTCGTCCACCAGCGCAGGCCAGGCCTTCACCTTATAGTTGCCGCGTTTCTGCTCGTAACTTTCCGGAAGCTGGCCGAAGCTCCAGATATGCAGCCCACTTTGTTCGATACCGTCGTCTGCCACCGCAGACAGAGTCTCCTGCACTTTTCCTTTCAGCGACGCTTTCAGTGCACTTAATGACGGCCCTTCTGACAGTTTCTTGTTCTTCTCATCCACCACCCTGAAGGTGATTTTCAGATGATCGGGAACCTGATCCCAGTGCCAGTCATCGCGATCAATCGTGTGCCCCGTCATGCGTCGAAGTTCACGCTCCAGCGCGTCTAATAACGGCAGTTCAAGCGGCGTTACGCGGCCCAAAAACGCTTCCGCGTAGTTTGGCGCTGGCACAAAATTGCGTCGTACCGGTTTGGGTAAGGATTTAATCAGGGCAATGACCAGCTCACGACGCAGCCCCGGTATTTGCCATTCAAAGCCGCTTTCTTCAACCTGATTGAGCAACGGCAGCGGAATATGCACCGTCACGCCGTCGGCATCCGCACCCGGTTCAAACTGATAGGTAAGACGCAGTTTCAGGTTGCCCTGATGCCAGAAGTTCGGGTAGTCCAGCTTGCTGACCTTCTCCGCCCCTTCTTTGATCAGCATACTCTTTTCAAAGTTGAGCAGATCCGGGGTTTCACGGCTCGCCTTCTTCCACCAGCTATCAAAGTGGCGGGCAGAAATCACATCATGGCTGATGCGCTGGTCATAGAACTCAAACAGCGTATCGTCATCGACCAGAATGTCGCGGCGGCGGGATTTATGTTCAAGCTCTTCGATTTCGGCGCGCAGTTTGAGGTTGTCGCGGAAAAACGCATGGCGCGTCTGCCAGTCGCCTTCCACCAGCGCGTGGCGAATGAACAACTCGCGGCACAGGGCCGGATCAATCTGGCTGTAGTTCACGCTACGGGCAGCCACGATCGGCAAACCGTAAACCGTCACCTTCTCCGTTGCCATCACCGCACCCTGCGAACGTTCCCAGTGCGGTTCACTGTAAGAACGCTTGATCAGATGCTGGGCGACAGGCTCTACCCATTCTGGATCGATGCGCGCCGCGATGCGCCCCCACAGGCGGCTGGTCTCCACCAGTTCAGCCACAATGGCCCATTTCGGCGGCTTTTTAAATAAACCGGAACCAGGGAAAATAGAGAAACGCGCATTGCGCGCACCCGTGAACTCCTGCTTGTCAGCATCTTTCATCCCGATATGCGACAGTAGCCCGGTCAGCAATGCGATATGGATTTCGCGGTACTCTGCCGGTTCACTGTTCACCGGGATCCCCAACTCTTTCACCACCTGGCGCAGTTGGGTATAGATATCCTGCCACTCGCGCACGCGCAGATAGTTGAGGTAGTCCAGCTTGCACTGGCGGCGGAACTGATTCGACGAGAGGGCTTTCTGCTGCTCGCCAAGGTAGTTCCACAGATTCACGAACGCAAGGAAATCAGACTCTTTATCGTGGAAACGACGGTGCTTTTCGTCGGACGCCTGCTGCTTGTCCATCGGACGTTCGCGCGGATCCTGAATAGACAACGCTGAGGTGATGATCATCGCCTCGCGTACACAGCCGTGTTTTTGCGCTTCCAACACCATGCGAGCCAGACGCGGGTCTACCGGCAACTGACTGAGCTGACGCCCCATCGGGGTTAACTTGTAAGCAGTGGCCTGTTCGTCAGTGGTGATAGCACCGAGTTCTTCCAGCAGACGCACACCGTCCTGAATATTGCGTTTATCCGGCGCTTCAACAAAAGGAAACGCGGCAATATCGCCCAGCCCCAGCGCGGTCATTTGCAGAATAACGGACGCCAGGTTGGTACGCAGGATTTCCGGGTCGGTAAATTCCGGACGGGAGAGGAAATCGTCTTCTGAATAGAGACGAATACAGATCCCTTCGGAAACACGCCCGCAGCGCCCTTTACGCTGGTTAGCAGACGCCTGGGAAACCGGCTCAATCGGCAGGCGTTGTACTTTGGTACGGTAACTGTAGCGGCTGATACGCGCAGTACCGGGGTCAATCACATATTTAATCCCCGGCACCGTCAGCGACGTTTCCGCAACGTTGGTCGCCAGCACAATGCGTCGCCCGCTGTGTGACTGGAAAACGCGGTTCTGCTCACTGTTAGACAGCCGCGCATAGAGTGGCAACACTTCCGTATGACGCAGATCGCGCTTGTTCAGCGCATCGGCGGTATCGCGGATTTCACGCTCACCGCTCATAAAAATCAGGATATCGCCCGGCGCTTCCTGGCTTAGTTCATCCACTGCATCAAAAATGGCCTGTAGCTGATCGCGCTCGGTATCGTCCGCTTCTTCAACAATAGGCCGGTAGCGCACTTCCACCGGATAAGTACGACCGGATACCTCAATGATCGGCGCATTATTAAAGTGGCGCGAGAAACGTTCCGGATCGATGGTCGCCGATGTAATGATAATTTTCAGATCCGGACGCCGGGGTAGCAGCTCTTTCAGGTAGCCGAGCAGGAAATCAATGTTCAGACTGCGCTCGTGCGCTTCATCGATAATAATGGTGTCGTACTGCATCAACAGGCGATCCTGCTGGATTTCTGCCAGCAGGATGCCATCAGTCATCACCTTCACCAGGGTGTTGTCGCTGACATGATCGCTAAAACGGACTTTATAGCCGATACAAGCGCCCGGCTCGGTTTGCAGCTCTTCGGCAATGCGGTTTGCGACGGTGCGTGCCGCCAGGCGGCGCGGCTGGGTATGGCCAATCAGCCCTTTCACCCCACGACCCAGTTCCATACAAATTTTTGGCAACTGGGTGGTTTTCCCGGAGCCGGTTTCACCCGCAACTATCACGACCTGATTGTCACGTACAGCCTCAAGGATCGCCTGTTTCTTCTGACTTACCGGCAGGTTATCGGGATAGGTAATGGCGGGACGTGATGCTTCACGCAGCATCACCTTCCCTGCGGCTTCGTTCATCTCCTGAGCCATCGCCTGAAAAATGCCCTGCTGTGCTTCAGGATTTTTAACTTTCTTTGCCCCCTGCAGGCGGCGGGCAAAACGCAACCGATCGCGCAGCATCAGCGAGTCTAACTGCTGATGAAGATCGGATAAGGTCAATTTCTTTTGTTCTGTCATAGTGTTATCGGTCAGCGCACTGACGGGAAAAATCTCTTTGGCTTAATACTTGTAGGATACCACATCGTAATAAATCATTTCTTGTTCAAGAAATTTGAATAGAGGATTCGATATATTGCGCTATTCATGCAGCAATTTTGTGAATAGAGTGTCATTCAGTAACGGGGCACGCGCCCCCATATCAAATAACAAGGATACACCCATGAGCAAAGTATTAGTTCTTAAATCCAGTATTCTGGCAGGGTACTCTCAGTCTGGTCAGTTGGCTGACTATTTCGTTGATCAGTGGAAAGCAAAACACGCCGCTGATGAGATCACCGTTCGCGACCTGGCTGCAAACCCTATTCCGGTACTGGATGGCGAACTGGTTGGCGCGCTGCGTCCTTCCGACGCCCCGCTGACACCGCGTCAGCAGGAAGCGCTGGCCCTTTCTGACGAACTGATTGCTGAACTGCAAGCGCATGATGTGATCGTCATTAATGCCCCGATGTACAACTTCAACATCCCGACACAGTTGAAAAACTATTTTGACCTGGTGGCTCGTGCTGGCGTCACCTTCCGTTATACCGAGAAAGGCCCGGAAGGTCTGGTAACCGGTAAACGTGTTGTTATTGTTTCCAGCCGCGGCGGTATTCACAAGGATACCCCAAGCGATCTGGTTGCACCGTACCTGAAACTGTTCCTGGGCTTTATCGGTATTACCGACGTGAACTTCGTGTTTGCAGAAGGTATTGCTTACGGTCCGGAAGTTGCCACCAAAGCGCAGACCGACGCAAAAGCGGCGATCGACAGCCTGGTCGCAGCCTAAGTGTTGTTACCCTCCTGCGCTCGCAGGAGGGTTCTGTTTCTCCAGCAATGTCTCCACTTCCTTATCCGCTTTAATATTGATGTCGTGCTCGATCTTCACATTCATATTGATGGTGATCGGCTCTTTCGGCGCAGCCACCTCAATCCTCGGCGTACAGCCAGCCAGCATCATCGTCATCATTATCACTGGCAGGGTTTTCATTGTTTATCCTCACACTCTTTTCCGTTCGCACAGGGAACCGCAGGCAGCTTTGCCTTTTGTTTTAGCAGCGACTGAAGATTGTCGCCGAAGCGCAAACTGCGCCACAACGCAAAGACATTCTCTTCGTGGGTATAGTTCAGGTTCACCGTATTACTTTTTCCTTCCACAAAACTGGTGCCTTTAATGGCCGCCTTCATTTTTAGCACGCCCTGACGGTCCAAATTGAGCGTCGTCCAGGAACGTGAAATCTCCATATAGCGCAGCCAGTTGATGGCCGCACCGGCTGCTATGTTGTCTTTCACCAGCGCGTCTGCCGTGTCTTTATCCACGCGTAAAGTCATGGGGCCGGGGTTATGCAGCCAGCCGTCTTTGATAATCCATGTGCCGTTGTTATCGAGCCATAACGGTAGCGCGCCGTCAAAAGGACCGGACATCGCAAACTGTTTAGGGTTAATGGCGCTGATTAACTCGCTTGATGAGATATTGCGCAAGCGGAGCAGTGCCGGATCGTGTTGCGGTAAACGTAACTGACTCATCGTGACCTTGCCGCCCAACACATCAATACTGACGTTACTCAACTGTAAGGGATTTTGTTCACTCCAGGGATAACTGCCCTGTAAATCGGCGGCAATATTGCGTGCCGTCACCTGATTAACCACTTCGCCAATACGCAACGAAACCGGCCTGCGTGTACCCAGTTGCCAGTTACCTTCGCGGTAACGGAAAGGAAGAACAAAATCGACACCGGAGAGTTGGTTATCCGGCATCCAGGCGCTGCCGCCACGCAACACCCCGTGCCCACCCGCCTCAAAACCCTGCCCGGCGGCGGCAGAAAAGGCCACCTGGGCATACAAAGAACCATCCAATAAATTCATCTTCCAGTCTGGCGGCACCAACGGCTGGAACACCGTCAACGACTGGCGCGGCCACCAGGCTTGTCCGCGCAGGCGCTCACCGTCCCAGCGCCCGTTTACCCGTACCGGGCCAATTTTTTCAGCGCGTAAATCGCCTTTGAACTGGAAGATGGTGGGTTCGCTCCCTTCTACGCTAAACGTTAACGTTGAAGGTGGCAGCACGCTCCCGCCAGTGAAGGTAGTCTTTCCGGCATCCAGGGTTAACGCGCCACTAAAAAAGGGGTGATCCTCATCGCGCAGCCAACGCACCGGCTCATTCAACACCAGACGTGGCGAGCTTACATGCATCGTGCCGTACTGCAACTGGTCGAAACCGGTAGATAGATCGCTGAGCAAAATGGTTTTGTCACGCCATTCGCCGCGTCCGTTGACATCCCAGCGGGCGCTCATTGGGGTAAAGTTACCCGTCCCCCAGTAACGCCATTGCCACAAACCATCGTCTGGCAGAAAATCACGCGCCTGGCCGTCAAGGTGTAAAACAAAATCCCCCATCGCGTTTTCATGGGCACGCAAAATGGCCTGCAACCGCCCGTCCACGCCCTTCTGGGTAACTTTGACGCCCGCCAGTGGCCAGCGAATATCATCAATATTGAGCGCGTCGATCACGCGTCCGCTTGAGCGCAACAGCGCGCCGGGCGTAAATGCCAGTGTCGGGTCACTGAGCCCGCCCGTCAGATGCGCAGGCAGCACGGCGTAGAAGATCATCTCTCCCTGTTTAGCTTCACCCGTCAGTTGCAGTGGCATATCGCTGTTCACCATATTCAGACGCCCCGGCCCTATGGTGAGTACCGCATTCCCTTTTCCGGCATCGCCCTGCGTCAGAACATTCAGACGACCGCTGATTTCTGCTTTCTGCAAACCCTCCTGCCAGCCATCAATACGTAATCCAACGCGCCCGCTTAGTGGGAACCCCTGATATGGCCAGTTCCAGCGGCCATCGCTGATGGTTAACCGTTCACGTGTCGCCTGCCAGGGCAGATCCAAAATAGGTTCCGGATTGTCGCGTGCGGTAATAATGAGTTGCCCTTCATTATTGCGCCACTCCAGATCGGCATCGACCAGCGACGGTTCCGTTGGCAGCGTGAGCGTGGTCTGGGCATGACCATTAACCGGTATGCCGTTAGGTACATTTGGCAGGACAAACTCGCCGCCCAGCGTGACGGGCGGTTCGCCCTCGATCAGACGTAACTGCATTTGTGTCAGGGTGAGCATCTGTCCGCGCAGCCTGGCCTTAAAGGAGACCTGGTCGCCGTCATAGTGGAGATCCTGATTCTCTTTGGATAACGCCAGCGAGATTTTTCCTTCCCACTCTTGCCAGGGAGAGACGGTGAAACGGTCAATGTTAACCCATGTTTTCGGCAACATGGATTGCCATTCGGCCAGCGTTGTCGGCGCACCAGGCGACGGTTCTGTCTCGGGAAGTTTCGCTAAACAGGTGGTATTGATGTCCAGCGACCCTATATCCAGCTTCCAGCGGCTCGGGTGCGTCAGTTGCGCATTTTTGACCAGCGCCACAGGACAATCTTCAATCAAGTAATGCAGGTCCGGGATTTGCAGCGAGTGACGGGTAAAGCGTGGGCTTTCTTCGAAGACAATACGTGTGCCTGCGGGCAGCCAGATGCCTGCAAGCGTCGGCACCCAATACGCGAGCGTCAGCAGCAGCGTCAGCGGCAGCAGAATAAACAGCAGTAGCAATGCGATTGCGGCTTTGTATTTACCCTTCATGGGCAGTTAATATCCTGATTTTGCGTATAATTAAGCCGATTCTGGCCATTATTGTGGCATGTTTAGCCTGACAGGTGAAGTCGCTGCCCCTTTTAAGCGTAGATGTTTTAAACTGTTTTATATGTCTCTGTTTATCAATTATTTTTTAGTATTTACACAATTATTTTAACCATGTTAATGTGGTGACAAACCTAATGGAGAAAGTCTTATGAAACTCGCGGTATACAGCACAAAGCAATACGATAAAAAGTATTTGCAGCACGTAAACGAGCAGTTCGGCTACGAGATTGAATTTTTTGACTTTCTACTCACAGAAAAAACGGCAAAAACGGCTAATGGCTGCGAAGGCGTCTGTATTTTCGTTAACGATGACGGCAGCCGCCCGGTTCTGGAAGAGCTGAAAAAGCATGGTGTAAAATTCATCGCACTGCGTTGTGCCGGCTTCAATAACGTCGATCTGGATGCGGCAAAAGAGCTGGGACTCCACGTGGTACGAGTGCCGGCATATTCCCCGGAAGCCGTAGCAGAACACGCTATCGGTATGATGATGGCACTGAACCGTCGTATTCACCGCGCGTATCAGCGTACCCGCGACGCCAACTTCTCACTCGAAGGGCTGACGGGCTTTACCATGTACGGTAAAACGGCGGGGGTTATCGGTACCGGGAAAATTGGCGTTGCCGCGCTGCGGATCCTGAAAGGTTTTGGTATGCGCCTGCTGGCGTTTGATCCGTACCCGAGCGCTGCCGCACTCGAGTTAGGCGTAGAATATGTCGACCTTACGACGCTCTTTTCCGAGTCCGACGTTATCTCCCTGCACTGCCCGCTGACGCCAGAAAACTATCACCTGCTTAACCACGCGGCCTTCGATCAAATGAAGGATGGCGTCATGATCGTTAACACCAGTCGTGGCGGTCTGATTGATTCGCAGGCAGCGATTGAAGCGCTGAAAAACCAGAAAATCGGTTCGCTTGGGATGGATGTGTACGAGAACGAACGCGATCTCTTCTTTGAAGACAAATCTAATGACGTTATTCAGGACGACATTTTCCGTCGACTGTCGGCCTGTCATAACGTGCTCTTTACCGGCCATCAGGCATTTTTGACAGCAGAAGCGCTGATCAGCATTTCAGAAACCACACTGAATAATCTGCGCCAGCTTGAGAACGGCGAAACCTGCCCGAACGCACTGGTGTAAACACTGCGGTTCCCTTCCTCCGAAGGGAACCCTTTAAGACAATTCCTGCCAACACTCAATCACCGCAGTCTGTTACTATCCTGCCGTTACGTTGATTTTCTTTGAGGACCCAATGAAAAGGATCATTACCCTGTTAGCCTTTGGCGTGCTGCTATCCGGCTGTGTAAGCCATGGTGTGAGCAAGAATTCAGTAAACGAGACACAGCTTGCACAGCATCGCTTCGTGCTCGATACGGTCAACGGACAAACCGTTGAGAAAGGCGAGCATCCGGCAGACATCCATTTTGACAATAAAATGGTTGTCTCTGGCAGTATGTGCAATCGCTTTACGGGTCAGGGGAAATTATCCGAAGGCACGCTGACGGTGAAAAAGATGGCAATGACGCGCATGATGTGTGCTGATGCCCAGCGCAACGCACTGGACAACATCATCGGTAAAATGCTCAGTGAAGGTGCCCAGGTCGATCTGACCGATGGTCAGCTTACGCTGACAACTGCCGATCAAACGTTAATTTATACCCAGGCCGATCAGGCTCAGTAAGCGCCACAACTTCCGGCGGCAAGCGACTGTTCGCTACAACGTTTGCCGTTAGGGAGTGCACACATCCCGATGGCAGATCCATCCAGTTGGCGTGCGACAGACAATGACCCACCGACCATTGCGCAATTCGCCTCACCGCTGCTGGACATTGAAGCACGTAACCCCGGCGCCACATGCGCGGCCGTTGCCTGCTGAACGGGTTCACTGCTGCATGCAGAGAGTAATAAAACAGCACACCCTACCCAAAACGCTGAACGCATTTCTCATCCCCCAATGATTTAGCAAAACCTAAGCATCATAGGCAGCACAGTCCGTTACGTCGAGACCGAAACCGCACCTTTATGCGATCTGGAAACATTTTGATGCTATTTTTTTGCGCAAACGCAAAATAGCACATCGCAATAGAGTAATTAGCGTTATGCATGAAATGGATTTGGCGATAAGAAGCGGTTCAACGTGATGTAATACGTAACGAGACAATCGAGTGCTATTGTGCAGGCTGGAAATAAAAAACCTGTCAGATGGACAGGTTCACAAAGACGTTTACTCGCATACCCTTTCAGCGTTGTGCCTTACGGAAGAACTGCTCCATCGATTCCCGGACATGTTCATCCGGGTTTTCGGCATCTCCTGAGGAATGCCGGACAATATTATTATGCCCTTGCAGAAGAACCGGAGGCTGTTCTGTGTAAGCCGCCGCCGAGCCCAATGATAAAATCAGTAAAAACCACGCCGTTCTTAACGTCTTACCCATCATCAATGACCCTGTAAGTTGATAACTTGCAGCGGCTATATTGCGGGAGCAAAAGTAAAAAGCTGTATGCGATGTTTAAACGTATCCAGGAAGCTGTGAGCAACTGCATAGGCAGAAAAGACATTGCGCGCCAACAGGCCCCTGCGGATCCCCTGATAAAAGGCAGATTGCGTGTACAAAAAAAGGCCCGCCAAAGCGGGCCCACGACAGACAAACTATTAACGGAAATTATCCGGCGTGATGCTCAATCACTTTTTGACTGTTCTCAATGGCAATTTTCCTGGGTTTTTCATGTTCAGGAATATCCTGGTAAATATTCACCGCTAAAAGGCCGCTTTCCAGTTTCGCATTACTGACCTTAGCATGCTCTGGCAGCGAGAAACTTAACCGAAAATCAGAACGGCGTATCCCTCTGTAAATCCACCCTTGTTCATCCTGAGAGTCGTTAACCGCACGTTTACCAGAGATATGGAGCGTGCCGCCCACGGTTTCGATTTCCAGCTCGTCTTCTTTCCAGCCTGGAACGCTTACGTTTAGAAGGTAGTTATTTTCGTCGACTTTTTTCAGGTCATAGGCCGGTAACGCCGAGACAGGCGAGTCCCCGGTTAACTGACTAAAAAGTTTGTCGATACGGTTGAATCGGTCAGCAAAGACAGAATCAGAAAAGCCCGGAAGTGCTGACAAGGTTCTGAGTGCCATAAATTAACCTCCTGAATGTTGGATTCAAAAGTTCAAGTTAAAGGCAAGCGTGGCTTGTCCGCTGATAAAAATAAGCGCCGAAAACGGTTTTTCAAGCCCTGAAGAAAAAATTTTTTCCTGCGGCCCGTTACAGACATTCGCATGCCATCCTCGCAAAACGAATTAGTGCTACTCAAGGGAAAATGGCGATCACAAAATTGCGCTATTTTCCGGGAGTGGACATAGCGCGACATGCTCAACAGGTTACGACCAGCGCCTGAACGACGGAATACAATACATTTCTCAGGCTTATAACTTTCGCTAAAGCCCATGAGATCAAAAACCTTTGGTTCCTGGCTGTCTATACTGACTGAAAGCATGATGAGGGGCGGCGGCAGGTATGGAAAGAAAACGGACTGCGAGTCATAACCCTGAAAGCGAAGCGAACATACACCAGAACGAATTTGATAAATCTATTTAATAAAAAAATGCTTGTAACTGCCCTGGTGGTACACCAGAGAGTCGCGATGCAAGCATAAAGCCGCTTTAAAACTGACATTTAAGCAATGAGAGTTTCTATATGATCACTATTGACGGTAATGGCGCGGTCGCTTCGGTGGCGTTCCGCACCAGTGAAGTTATCGCCATCTATCCTATTACCCCCAGTTCAACCATGGCTGAGCAGGCAGATGCCTGGGCAGGGAATGGGCTAAATAACGTTTGGGGTGATACGCCACGCGTTGTGGAGATGCAATCAGAAGCCGGGGCCATTGCTGCGGTACACGGTGCATTGCAAACGGGCGCGCTTTCTACCTCTTTTACCTCGTCGCAGGGTCTGTTACTGATGATCCCGACGCTGTATAAACTCGCCGGTCAGCTCACGCCGTTCGTGTTGCACGTGGCGGCCCGTACGGTTGCTACCCATGCGCTCTCTATATTCGGCGATCATTCCGATGTGATGGCTGTCCGTCAGACTGGCTGCGCGATGCTCTGTGCGGGGAGTGTGCAGGAGGCGCAGGACTTTGCGCTGATCTCACATATCGCGACGCTAAAAAGCCGTGTGCCGTTTATTCATTTCTTTGATGGCTTTCGTACCTCGCACGAAATTAACAAGATTGTACCGCTCTCTGACGATACGATCCGCGCCCTGATGCCACAGGACGAGATTGATGCCCACCGTTCCCGTGCGCTCAATCCTGAACACCCGGTCATTCGCGGTACCTCCGCCAACCCGGATACCTATTTCCAGTCACGTGAAGCGACTAACCCCTGGTACAACGCCGTCTATGACCACGTTGAGCAGGCTATGGATGCGTTTGCCGTCGCCACCGGACGTCAGTACAAGCCGTTTGAGTATTACGGACATCCTCAGGCGGAGCGCGTCATTATCCTGATGGGTTCGGCAATTGGTACTTGTGAAGAAGTCGTCGACGAACTGCTCACCCGCGGTGAGAAAGTCGGCGTACTGAAAGTGCGCCTGTTCCGTCCGTTCAGCGCGCAGCATCTGCTTGCCGTCTTACCGGAATCGGCAAAAACCATAGCCGTACTCGATCGCACAAAAGAGCCAGGTGCGCTGGCTGAACCTCTCTATCTGGACGTGATGACCGCGCTCGCAGAAGCCTTTAATGGCGGCGAACGTGAAACCCTGCCCCGTGTTATCGGTGGACGCTACGGATTATCATCCAAAGAGTTTGGCCCGGATTGCGTTCTGGCCGTCTTCAATGAACTGCGCGCCAGCAAACCTAAACCGCGTTTTACCGTCGGCATTTATGATGACGTGACAAACCTGTCGCTGCCATTGCCGGAAAATACGTTGCCATCAAAATCCCGACTGGAAGCCCTGTTTTATGGACTTGGCAGTGACGGGAGTGTTTCAGCCACCAAGAACAACATCAAGATTATTGGTAATTCAACGCCGTGGTATGCACAGGGGTATTTTGTTTACGACTCCAAAAAAGCGGGCGGCCTGACAGTTTCGCATCTGCGCGTCAGTGAGCACCCGATTCGCTCAGCCTATCTGGTCTCGCAGGCGGATTTCGTTGGCTGCCATCAATTGCAGTTTATCGATAAATATCAGATGGCGGAGCGCCTGAAACCTGGCGGCATTTTCCTGCTCAATACCCCGTACAGTGCCGACGAAGTGTGGGATCGACTGCCGCAGGAAGTTCAGGCCGTGCTGAACCAAAAGCAAGCCCATTTCTACGTCATTAACGCCGCGAAAATTGCCCGCGAATGTGGCCTGGCCGCACGAATCAACACGGTAATGCAGATGGCTTTCTTCCATCTGACCCGCATCCTGCCAGGCGACAGCGCGCTGGCGGAGTTGCAAGGGGCCATTGCCAAAAGTTACAGCAACAAAGGCCAGGAACTGGTTGAGCGCAACTGGCAGGCACTGGCAATGGCGCGCGAATCGCTGTTCGAGGTTCCGCTACAACAGGTGAATCCGGCCAGCGCGCCCCGCCCGCCAGTGGTCTCCGATGCCGCCCCCGATTTCGTTAAAACCGTTACGGCCGCCATGCTGGCAGGCCTGGGTGATGCCCTGCCCGTCTCTGCGCTGCCGCCAGACGGCACATGGCCGATGGGCACCACTCGTTGGGAGAAACGCAACATTGCCGAAGAGATCCCTGTCTGGAAAGAGGATCTCTGTACGCAATGTAACCACTGCGTTGCGGCCTGCCCACATTCAGCCATTCGCGCCAAAGTGGTTTCACCCGAAGCGATGGAACAGGCTCCGGCAAGTCTGCATTCACTGGATGTGAAATCCCGTGATATGCGCGGACAGAAGTACGTGTTGCAGGTGGCGCCAGAGGATTGCACCGGGTGTAACCTGTGCGTGGAAGTCTGCCCGGCCAAAGATCGTCAGAACCCGGAAATCAAAGCCATCAATATGATGTCGCGTCTGGAGCACGTTGAAGAAGAGAAAGTGAATTTCGACTACTTCCTCAATTTGCCGGAAATTGACCGCAGTAAACTGGAACGTATCGATATTCGCACCTCGCAGCTTATCAGCCCGCTATTTGAATACTCCGGCGCCTGTTCCGGCTGCGGCGAAACGCCGTACATCAAGCTGTTAACCCAACTGTATGGCGATCGCATGCTGATAGCTAACGCCACCGGGTGTTCGTCGATTTATGGCGGTAACTTACCGTCCACACCGTATACCACTGATGCGGCAGGACGTGGCCCGGCATGGGCGAACTCCCTGTTTGAGGATAACGCCGAGTTTGGTCTGGGCTTCCGCCTGACGGTCGATCAGCACCGCAAACGCGTGATGCGCCTGCTGGAACAGTTCGCCGCGCATATTCCAGGCGAACTCAACGATGCGCTGCATGCTGATGCGACACCGGAAGTGCGTCGTGAACAGGTTGCCTCGCTGCGTCAGGCACTGGCCGGTGTCGAGGAAGCCAAAGAACTGTTAACCGATGCTGATGCGCTGGTCGAGAAATCGATCTGGCTGATTGGCGGCGACGGTTGGGCCTATGACATTGGTTTCGGCGGACTGGATCATGTGCTCAGCCTCACCGAGAACGTCAATATCCTGGTGCTCGATACGCAATGTTATTCCAACACCGGCGGTCAGGCATCCAAAGCCACGCCGCTTGGTGCGGTCACCAAGTTTGGTGAACATGGCAAGCGTAAGGCACGTAAGGATCTTGGCGTCAGTATGATGATGTACGGCCATGTTTATGTCGCGCAGATTTCACTTGGCGCGCAGCTCAACCAGACGGTAAAAGCGATTCAGGAAGCGGAAGCCTACCCTGGACCGTCGTTGATCATTGCCTATAGTCCCTGTGAGGAACATGGCTATGATTTGGCGTTGAGTCATGATCAGATGCGTCAACTTACGGCTACCGGCTTCTGGCCACTGTATCGCTTCGACCCGCGCCGTGCGGATGAAGGTAAATTGCCGCTGGCGCTCGATTCCCGTCCACCGTCTGATGCGTTGGCCGAAACGCTGCTCAACGAGCAACGTTTCAGGCGGCTTAACGCCCAGCAACCGGAAGTGGCAGAACAGCTCTGGAAAGATGCCGCCGCCGATCTGCAAAAACGCTATGACTTCCTCGCCCAAATGGCAGGAAAATCGGAAAAAAGCTCGACGGAATAACAAGATAAGTTGAACAAAAAGCCTGCATATTTGCAGGCTTTTTATTTCTGTGCGTCTTGCAACAGACGGCGCATCTGGTGGATGATAAACCTTCCCCGCGCCGAGTTGTAAAGGACACCCAGCATGCGACACCATCCCGTAAAATCCTCCCGTATTGCGTCCATTGGCTATGATGAACGCACAAACACGCTGGAAGTCCGTTTTCACGATAAAAGTACCTGGCAGTACCACGGCGTGCCGGAAAGAATTTTCACAGTATTTCTGACGGTTGTATCGAAAGGCCGTTATTACGATGGCGTAGTGAAAGGCAAATTTCCGGAAAAGAAAGTGGCCTGAAAGACAGGCAAAACCTCACAATACGCGTAAAAAAGTGGCGCATTGTCTGAAAATCCTGCCAAACAGACGCCGCTGATATAAAACTGTCAAATAAGTGCGCCATACTCATGTTCAGACCTGAACATTGGTCTGACGACTCCTTAGCCATTGAGAACGATTGAATGAAATTAAGCAGAACTCGCCGCACGATGCAGATTCACTGGAGCCTGCAGCGTCAGCGCGAAAACCAATGGAAGAAGTTCAGCCTTGTGCTGACTAACCGCAGATCCTGAATACCTGTCTTTGTCCGCCGTTATGTTCCCTCAACGTAACGGCAATGCCCTTTCCTCTTACCGCTGAACGCCTCAATAAGTGCTAATAACGGTCATTCTGGTGAGAGCCGTTAAGCAATAGTCATTTTTCGCGTTATAACATTTGCAGAGCCGATCCGGTTTGGGTAATGTGCTCTTCTGCTTTTTCACCTCTGGCATTAGAGAACAGTTATGAGACTGGGTATTGCTTTCCCCATCATCGTATTTATCGTCGCTGTCGCATTTCTCAGTTGGTTTATTATCGGTGGCTACGCTACGCCGGGCTAATAGCGGCATTCATTCCTGCCATCGTCTCCGCGATAAAAATCCTGTATTCGCCGTCAAGCATTGCTACAATCTCGCTTTAGCGCCCATATCTGTTGGTCAGGCATGCCTGGTTGACGTTGAACACCTGAATTGAGCCTTTTTTTCATGTCGCAAAATCAAGAAATTACCAAAAAAGAACAATACAATCTGAACAAGCTGCAAAAACGTCTGCGCCGTAATGTGGGCGAGGCGATTGCCGACTTCAATATGATTGAAGAAGGCGACCGCATCATGGTCTGTCTCTCCGGCGGTAAAGACAGCTATACGATGCTGGAAATTCTGCGCAATCTGCAACAAAGCGCGCCGATCAATTTCAGCCTTGTGGCGGTCAACCTCGATCAGAAACAACCGGGCTTTCCGGAGCACATTCTGCCAGCGTACCTGGACCAGCAGGGTGTCGAATATAAGATCGTGGAAGAGAACACCTATGGGATCGTAAAAGAGAAAATCCCGGAAGGGAAAACCACCTGCTCGCTCTGCTCACGCCTGCGTCGCGGCATTTTGTACCGTACGGCCACTGAGCTGGGCGCCACTAAGATCGCGCTGGGCCATCACCGTGACGACATTTTGCAAACGCTGTTCCTGAACATGTTCTATGGCGGCAAAATGAAAGGCATGCCGCCTAAGCTGATGAGCGATGATGGCAAACATATCGTGATTCGCCCGCTCGCTTACTGCCGCGAAAAAGATATCGAGCGTTTTGCCGAAGCAAAAGCATTCCCTATCATTCCCTGCAACCTGTGCGGTTCACAGCCGAACCTGCAACGTCAGGTTATTGCCGATATGCTGCGCGACTGGGATAAACGTTATCCTGGGCGTATTGAGACGATGTTCAGTGCGATGCAAAACGTGGTGCCTTCGCATCTGAGCGATACCACCCTGTTTGATTTCAAATCTATTCATCACGGTTCTGCGGTGGTGGACGGTGGCGACCTCGCCTTTGACCGCGAAGAGATCCCTTTACGGCCAGCGGGCTGGCAGCCTGATGAAGACGACGGCGATTTCGCTGCCAGTCGCCTCGATATACTTGAAATCAAGTAAGCCATCAGCCCTCTTTCACAGAGGGCTTTTTTCTATCTGTGCGGCGGTGGATCGACAATTGGTCGAGGGTCCGGGTCGAACGGCGGGTCGGGAATGGGCTGCGGTTTTGGTATAGGGTCAGGCACTGGAACCGGGTCTGTCGGAAGTGGGTCGCTCATCTGCAGTGGGGTTAATGTACGCATTTTCGCCTCCTTCTTTCGCGTTGCCATCCTTTAAGGGTAGACCGGACAAACTGAGAGGCAAAAAAAAGCCGACTCTTTTAAGTCGGCGTCGTACGAATCAATTGTGCTATGCAGTAATTCAAAAAAGGAAGTAAGACAATATGGAGCGCAACGCCCATCGCTTGACGTTGCATTCACCTGCGAGTGCAATATTGCACTGGTTGCGTAGAGCATTTATTGATATCGCTCAAAGTAAACGGCGTTTTTATGTTCAATTTTTGTTAAAAAAGTGAAATTTTACAGCCATTTACTACGATGCAACCACCAGGTAACACCCCCTATCAGGATGACCAACATAATGCAGAAAAGTGCGAAGCCAAATCGCCAGCCACCGCCGGGTATTCCGCCTAAATTGACACCGAACAGCCCGGTCAAAAAGGTGCTGGGCAGGAAGACCATTGCCATCAAAGACATGGTGTAAGTTCGGCGCGCTAACGACTCCTGCATCACTTGCGTGATTTCATCCGTCATCACCGCCGTGCGCGCGATACAGGCATCAATCTCATCAAGTCCCCGCCCCAGTCGGTCTGCAATATCTTGCATACGGCGACGCTGATCGTCGGTCATCCACGGCAGCCGCTCGCTGGCCAGACGGGCAAAAACATCGCGCTGTGGCGCCATATAACGTCGCATCACGATCAACTGTTTACGCAGTAATGCGAGGAAACCTCGGGGGGGAATCTCCTGATCAAGCAAATTATCCTCAAGGTCGATAATCTTATCGTGTAGCTCTTCAATAAACTCGCTGGCATGGTCGGTCAATGCATCACAAACATCCACCAGCCAGCCGCCGCAATCCGTCGGCCCGGTCCCTTCCTCCAGGTCGCTCACGACATCATCCAGCGCCAGCACCTTACGCTGACGCGTTGAGATAATCATCCGTTCATCCATATAAACACGTACGGCCACCAACTGGTCCGGGCGCTCGTCTGTGCTGCCGTTAATGCAGCGCAGCGTGATAAGCGTACCTTCCCCTACGCGACTGACACGTGGACGCAGGCTTTCACCGGCCAGCGCGTTACGCACGCTATTAGGTAACTGCGGCGTTGATGCGAGCCATTGCGCGCTCTCCTGATTGGTATAATTCAGGTGCAGCCAGCAAGGATGCTGTGCATCAATCACATCATCCGGTTCCAGCGGTTTGACTCCGCCCTTTCCATCCAGACGCCAGGCGAAAACCGCATCCGGAATATCAACATCCGTTCCTTTGATCGCTTCCACAGCGCCTCCCAATCAACATAAGTGCTGTTGTCAGTCTAGCTCTCTGCGCCCGTTAAGCAACCATCATGCTGAATTCGTTACAAATATTAAAAAAAGCCCGCATGAGCGGGCCAGAGGCGGGATGACCTGAAAATTAGAACGAATGCCAGTAATTTTCCTGGTTACCGATGGCAGGGCTTGCCTGACGATTTCTACGATTTTCGGAAGGAACGCTTGAGAGTGTCGTAACGGGACCAGTGTCTTTTACCTGGTTGTCCGCCAGACGGAACTTAGAGGTACGAGCCTGCAGTTCGATAACCCGGTTTTTCAGAATGTCAGAAGAACCCGCCAGTTCTTCTACCATAGTGACATTACTCTGCGTCACTTTTTCCAGCTCAGATAACGCCAGTGTAATCTGCGAAATGCCTTTTTCTTGCTCCAGGGTCGATACAGCAATCTCCCCCATTAACTTGCTGACCACACTCGCACCGGAGACAATTTCATGCATATTCTGTTCAGCCTGGTTGACGACTGTCGCCCCCTGTGTGACGTTTTCCGTGGTGACGGCAATCAGCGACTTAATATTTTTGGCCGCTTCGGCGCTGCGGTGCGCCAGGCCTCTGACTTCTCCTGCTACAACAGAGAAGCCTTTACCGTGATCCCCCGCTCTTGCCGCTTCCACAGCAGCGTTCAGCGCGAGAATATTTGTCTGAAAAGCAATGCCATCAATAAGAGAGATGATATCTGCCATTTGGCCCGCGCAGTCAGTAATGGACTGCATATTTTTCGCCACCTGCCCCATCAAGTCGCCACCTTTACGCGCATTCGCACTGGCGTCGTTTGCCCGGGTACTGGCAAGCCGCGTGTTTTCGGCATTATTTTGGGTACTACTGGCTATCTGCTCCATACTGGCCGCTGTCTGCACCAGTGCCGCAGATTGCTCCTCAGTTTTAACCGACAGCTCGCCGCTTCGCGATGCCAGTTGATCGGAGAGATCCATTGCGTTCTGTGAAGAGAGACGAATTTCATTAACCAGCGTTGCGATACTTGCAGAAAGGCTATTAATGCCCGGAATTAACCGTCCGGCGCAATTGTTGCCAAATTCGGGAATCGTAATCGACAGGTTGCCAGCGGTCACCTCTTCGATACTTTTCTTCACAGTATTAATTGGTGTGACTAAATAATACGTCATATACAGCCAAAGCAAACCCAATGTTGCTACCGAAACCACGCTAATTGCTGTAAATAAGGCCATATTTTTTGAGATGGCGATCACTAAAAGATCGATAATGAAAAAAGAGACAATCAGGAATGATAATATAAAGCTTCTTACACTAATATTTTTAAGCATGGGGCACCAGCAATACTTCACGAGGGATAATATTCTTATAGCATTCGAAAATAACTTTTTCATCCCGAATTTGATCGCAAGACATGTTTAGCTTACCTTCACTGAAATTTAACTTAAGAGCGACATTAAAATCCACAAACCCAGAGGTGCTGCAAATTTTAAAGTTAAGATATCTAAATAACTTGTCATGTCAGGAGGTAACCCGCCATGCAAAAAGCAGCTTTCCATCTCAATAATTTAATTCATTACGCTGCTTAAATTATATTTAAGCAGCGCTAAAATGATTCGTAATCCTAAAGTTACTCATATGAATGCCGATAATAATAATTTACTTTTAATTCAGCTTAAATAGCAGTATAAACAATAAATATTTCCAACAACATAAATTCATCAGGTTAGCTGCTAGAATAAAAATTAGAATTAACTCTTTCCTTTTCAGCGGGCGTGAAATGCATAATGCTTTATGTATCGTGGGACCCCATACTTATCGGTATTTCTTTTGTTGTGGCGTTCATTGCCTCATTTGTGGCGTTGGATAGCGCCAGCAAAATTTTTTCATCCACCGTTCGTGGCGCGCTGTTCTGGCGACTCTGTGGTGGTGCGACACTAGGCATGGGAATATGGTCGATGCATTTTGTTGGCATGCTGGCAATGCGCATGCCTATCGTGATGCATTACGACTTAGTGTTAACCATTGCTTCCTTCGTTGTTGCCTTAATTGCCGCAACACTGGCCATCAACGTTGTTGTCAGCGAAGAAATACTGCCCTTTAAACGCCTTATACTGGCGACCTGTTTATTGTGTCTGGGCATAGTGGGAATGCATGCTCTCGGTATGGCCGCCCTCACCGATTACGTCACTCTCTACTGGAACACGCCGCGTCTCATCCTCTCTGTAACCATTGCTTTTTTTGCCTCCGGCTTTTCGCTATGGCTTGCCTTTGTTCGCCAGTTCAACCATCACGGCGCATTTATCTATCGGGTTTTCGCGGGTCTCGTTCTCGGAATTACGATATGTGCAATGCATTATGTGGCGATGAGCGCCGTTGAGTTTAGTAATGGAAAAGACAGCACTGGAATTATTGTTCGCAGTACCGCCTATTACTCTACACATACCAGCGTGAGCGAAACCGGCCTTTCGATCTGGGTCTCTACTTCCACGCTGATTGTACTGGGAATAATGCTGTTTATTTCACTCATTGACTCCCAAATCCGCACCTCGCGGCTCACAGAGAGCCTGCGTCAGTTGAATCATCAACTGGAGATGCAGGCCCATTTCGACCCTCTGACCAACCTGGCAAATCGTATTCAATTCGATATTTTACTGGATGCCTGCCTTGCCAGCGCAGCAGCCCAGCGGCAGCGATTTGCCGTATTGTTTATGGATCTTGACCGTTTTAAGCAGGTCAATGATGCATTTGGACATCACGTTGGCGATTTATTATTAAAGTCCGTCGCCGTAAGACTTTCGACCTGCGTCAATGCAAAAATGACGCTGGCACGTCTTGGGGGCGATGAGTTTATTTTGCTGGTACCTGATTGTATAGATGAGGAAATCACCACGCTGGCAAAAAGACTGGTAGACAGTATTCATTTTCCGTTTTACGAACAAGGGCATGTCATAAACGTGTCATTAAGTGTGGGCATCAGTTTTTATCCTCTGCACGGTGACACCGTTCAGGATCTGAAATTTAAAGCAGACGCCGCGATGTATCGTGTCAAACAAAATGGGCGTAATGGCTGGGAAGTCTGGCATCCGGCAATAACCCACAATGCGGCAAACACTCCTTTTTTCCTCTCTGATATATCAATCAACCAAAAGTAAAGTTTGCTTATTGCAACGATACATATCAATTCACATTTTTTTGCGTTAGATTTTCCTCAAGCCTGATAAAAAAACTGCCGAAAAAGTTATTATTCGATAAGTTACAAAGACTAAAGCGACGCGCACAATAAGGGGATAAATCCATGCTTACAGATCGCCTGGATGCGCTAAACCTGTTGACGACACCCGTTTGGGTGGTTTCACCCGATACAGAAGAACTGCTCTTCACCAACGCAACCGCGAAGAAATTGACTGCTGAGCGTTCAGTACGGGAATTGCGAACTGGTACATATTCGGCATATGCACAGCACAGCCTGGCGATGTACCTGCCGGGTCTCAGGGGCGAGCAAAATATTATCGAAGTATGGACTGTTTACATTGATGGCGAAGAGGTGAGTTTAAGTTGTAAAGCCTCCCTGCGCGAACTCAGCGGTATAGGAGAAGTGATATTTTTTGAAGGATTATCCTCGGGAACATCCGCCAGAGTTAAAGCCAGCCGTTCTACAACATACCGCCATCGCAAACAAGGCTTTTATGCCCGTTTTTTCTATACCAACTCCGCACCTATTCTGCTTATCGATCCCGCCAGAGATGGTCTGATCGTTGATGCCAATCTTGCTGCACTGCGTTTTTACGGCTACTCGTACGATGAGATGTGCCAAAAGCACACCTGGGAGATCAACACCCTCGGACGTGGTATTTTGCCAGTGATGGCTGAAATCGCCCATCTGCCTGGCGGCCATAAACCGCTCAATTTTGTACACAGGCTGGCTGATGGCTCAACCCGCCATGTTCAGACCTATGCTGGTCCGGTTGAAATCTATAATGATCGACTGATGCTATGCATTATTCACGATATTACTGAGCAGAAACGCCTTGAGCAGGAGCTGGAATTTGCCGCACACCGCGATTTACTCACCGGTCTGCTGAACCGCAGGCAGTTCTACCATCTGACTGAACAGATTATGCCGACCGCGTTCGATTTCAGCCTGTTGCTGGTCGATACCGACCACTTTAAACGCATCAATGATCAATACGGTCATCAGAAGGGTGACGAAGTCCTGATACAACTTTCCCGCACGCTTGAGCAACATTGCCGACGCGGAGATTATGTTTTCCGCTGGGGCGGCGAAGAGTTTCTGTTGCTGTTGCCCCACACGACAGAGGAAACCGCTATTGGCATCGCTGAACAGTTACGCGAGGCCGTCGCCAGTATCAATATTCCCCAACTTCCGGGATGTACTGTGAGTATCGGCGTGGCTCGCCATCTGGCGGGAGAGTCGCTGGACGATCTGTTTAAGCGTGTGGATGAAGCGCTGTACCGCGCAAAAAACAGTGGGCGTAATAAGGTGCTGGCAGCCTGAATTCGAGACAAAAAAATGCGCCCTGCCGAGGGCGCTTTTCAACGATGGGCGTTCTTTAGTGGATGCCCATTCGCCAGGCAAAATCGATCTCTTCTTTCAGCTCGCTATGCGAGAGCGTCAGCAAATCCGCGAATTCCAGCCTGAGTTGTTTTAATTTCTTAAGGTATTCCGCAGGCGTCAATTCGCTTTTATCGCGACGGAGATATTCAATTGCCAACTGAGTGGGGTCTAATTCGGTGTGCATATAATCCTCATATGTGGTTAAAACATAATCACTATAACACATTATTTCGACCATTTTTTGACCAAAGTCGTATGCGCGTTCGTCTACACACTTATTTTCGTGCAAGGCAGTCAATAAAATTCAGAGAGTTATGATGCGCCGGGAATAGCGAAATAAATGAGTTAACTTTTATGAATTTTGCGAGGACACAGCCCGTTTAACACTTTTCCTGGCACTTCTCCCGCCCCAGCCACATGACACCCCCCCTTTCTTTGATGGCAGCATCGGCCTATGGGAAAACGCGGTGCTGGCGCTGTATTAGCGCCAGCGGGGATATCAAAGACGTTATACCGTCAGAAAACTCAGTGCTTAATCAAATACATTGTGCGTGTATACGCCACATCTTCCGGGTTAGTGATGGGATAGCCTTTAAGCCACGGCTTAATCAGGCGACCATTGGTGTATTGATAGATAGGAATGATAGGTGCTTTTTCCGCGATGATCTTCTCGGCCGCATTGTAATCCGCATTGCGGGCTTCGGCCTGTGTCTCTTGTGCGGCCTGATTCATGACCTTGTCATATGCCGGATCGTTAAAACGTGCGATGTTGCCGCTATGAGTGGATGTCAACAGCGACAGAAAGGTAGACGGTTCATTGTAATCCCCCACCCATGAGGCGCGGATAACATCAAAGTTGCCGGTATTACGGCTATCGATATATGTTTTCCACTCCTGGTTTTGTAGTTTGACATCAATGCCCAGATTCTTTTTCCACATTGACGCCACCGCAATCGCGATTTTCTGATGCGTTTCGGAGGTGTTATACAATAACGTCAGTTCCAGCGGGCGTTGTGGGCCATAGCCCGCGGCCTGGAGCAGGGTTTTCGCCTGGGCATTGAGCTCCGCCTGGCTCACCTTTTCCAGCGCCGAAGGCTGTGGTTTAAAGCCTGCCGTTACGTCCGGAGTGAATCGCCATGCCGGTTTTTCCCCGGTTCCCAGCACTTTCTCAGCCATCACGCGGCGGTCAACGGTCATACTCAGCGCCAGACGTACACGCGGATCGGCTGTCGGCCCTTTTTGCGTATTAAGGGCATAGTAATAGGTGCCGAGCTGCGGCGGGGTGTAAACCTGACCCGGAATCTCCTTGAGCAATTTCTGGTACTGGTTTTTCGGGAAGGACTCCGTGATATCAATTCCCCCGGCAAGATAGCGATTTGTCGCCGCCGTTTCCTGATTGATCGGCACAAATGTCACTTTCTGAATGACGGTTTTACGGTTATCCCAGTAATGGGTATTCGGTTTGAGTTCAATTTTTTCATTCACCACCCGGTTTTCCAGTACATAAGCGCCATTGCCGACCAGGTTGCCTGGACGCGTCCAGTCAGCGCCGCTTTCAACATTGGCTTTCTGCACCGGGTAAAAGGCGAAATTCGCAGCCAGGTTCGCAAACCATGGCAACGGCTTATCGAGTTGCACCCGCAACGTATGGGCATCGACCGCCGTCACGCCAAGTTTATCCGGCGTCGCCTTGCCATCAACGATATCCTGCGCGTGGGTGATTCCTGCAAGCGCCGCAAACCAGGCAAAAGGTGACGTTGTTTTCGGATCGACCAGGCGCTGCCAGCTATAAACAAAATCTTGTGCGGTGACCGGCGTGCCGTCGGACCATTTTGCATCATTACGCAGGGAGAATGTCCAGACGCGGTTATCGCTGGTCTGCCATTTGGTGGCCACGCCAGGGATGATGTCGCCTTTCTCATTCTGATTGACAAGGCCTTCGTACAGATCGCGAATGACCTGAATCTCCGGCAGCCCTACCGCCTTCGCCGGGTCAAGCGATGCGGGTTCGTCTTTAATATGGCGAACCAACTCCTGTTTCTGAGCCAGCACTGTGCCCTGCGGAACATCCGCAGCCCAGGGCGATGAGGAAAAACCACAGAGTAAAAGCGCACAACTGAGCAACGAGACAGGATGCTTCATGAGATCCCCTTTTATGTTTTGAAGCAAAACGAAAGATGAGGTAATTATTTGTTTTAGAAAGAGCGAATGCAAATTTTCGTCGATGGAAAGTTGACGGCTATTCCTTTTTGCCTGAATACAGCAATAATTTGCCCAGGCGAGAAATATGCCCAACACTTGCAATAAGCCAACCAGAATAAGGATGACTATGCCTGCTTCACGCCCACGCCCGGAACGGGGCGCCTTTCCTTCCGGTAGCGAATATTACGGACACTCTCTGTTAGGTGCCCCGCTCATTTGGTTTCCGGCAACCGAAGCTTCACATGCCAGCGGGCTTATCATTGCGGGAACCCATGGTGATGAAAATTCTTCTATTGTGACGCTTTCCTGCGCCTTGCGGACATTGAAACCAGAACTTCGTCGACACCATGTTGTGCTGGCCGTCAATCCGGATGGTTGCCAGCTTGGCCTGCGTGCGAATGCCAGCGGCGTGGATTTGAATCGTAATTTTCCGGCCGCAAACTGGAAACCTGGCGAAACGGTTTACCGCTGGAACAGCGCCGCCGAAGCGCGTGATGTGGTGTTATCGACAGGTGATGCCCCCGGCTCCGAACCTGAAACTAAAGCATTGTGCCAGTTGATTCACCAGGTCCGCCCCGCCTGGGTGGTGTCGTTTCACGATCCGCTGGCCTGTGTGGAAGATCCACGCAACAGCGCCTTTGGTCAGTGGCTGGCGCAGGCGTTTAATTTACCGCTGGTCACCAGTGTTGGCTACGAAACACCCGGCTCTTTCGGTAGTTGGTGCGCAGATATGAATTTGCACTGCATCACACTGGAATTCCCGCCAGTTTCAGCCGATGAAGCCAGCGAGAAATACCTCAGCGCGATGACAGCGCTACTGCGTCATGATGTGGAGAGATGAAGCTGACCAGGGGTGAATTGCAGCGACGGTTCGACATCTACCGCAAGCCAGGTAGGGCCGTCGAGATCGGCAAAGCGAACCTCACCCACCAAAGGTAGTGCCGCGGCAATGGCGCGTGAGGTACAGATCATGCAGCCCAGCATCAGGCCAAAACCCTGCTCGTCCGCCGCACGGGCCAACGCCAGCGCTTCTGTCAACCCGCCGGTTTTATCGAGCTTGATATTGACCATCTCATAGCGCCCCGCCAGCGCGGCAAGATCCCGTTGCGTGTGGCAACTTTCATCGGCACAGATGGGCAAAGGATGGATAAAGTTATCCAGCGCAGCATCATCGCCTGCCGGAAGGGGCTGTTCGAGCATTGCCACGCCAAGGTCTGCCAGAAGCTGGCAACGTGCAGCAAGCCCTTCACTTTGCCAGGCCTCATTGGCATCAACGATCAACGTGGCTTCCGGTGCAGCGGCACGTATTGCCACCAGCCTTTCGCTGATCAAATGATCGTCAAGCTTCACCTTAAGCAATCTTGCCCCCGTCTCCCACAGCGCCGAGGCACTGGCGGCCATTTGCTCAGGCGTACCGATGACCACGGTTTGCGCAGTAGTGACTATAGTGGGCAATGTCACTCCCACATACTGCCCAAGCGTCATACCCTGTCGCCGGGCTTCCAGATCCCAAAGCGCACAGTCAACGGCATTACGCGCCGCCCCAGCAGGAAGCAATGTCTGGAGTTCTTCGCGGGTCAAACGATTTTCCAGTTGCGGCAGGATCGTCATAATCTGCGCAATCACCGAAGCTTCGCTCTCGCCATAACGTGGGTATGGTGTGCATTCACCTACGGCTTTCACTCCGTCTTCTTCCAGTTCAACAACCACTACCCGAGCCTCGCTGCGCGCACCTCGAGCAATGACAAATGGCGTGTGTAACGGCCAGGTTTCATCATAAACCTTAACGCTTCTCATCCCTTTCTCCTCTGCCGCCTTTTCCACGATTATAGATGTGAAATTAGGTTTGCCGTGATCCTTGCTTTCAGAATACACTAGCGACGAAGTTAACTATATGTAAACAGGAAGATATATATGTCACAGCTTGTCCATTTCCAGGGTAATCCAGTTTCCGTTGCCGGTAAGATTCCGCAGGTCGGTTCCAAAGCCGCACCGTTCTCTCTCGTGGCGAAAGACCTGTCTGACGTTGCATTGAGCCAGTTTGCAGGAAAACGTAAAGTTCTGAACATTTTCCCGAGCATTGATACCGGCGTATGCGCCGCATCTGTGCGTAAATTTAACGAATTGGCAACAGGCGTAAACGACACTGTCGTTCTGTGCATTTCCGCTGACCTGCCGTTCGCCCAGTCTCGCTTCTGCGGTGCGGAAGGTCTGAGCAATGTGATCACCCTGTCCACTCTGCGTAATACGGAGTTTCTGGAAAACTACGGTGTGGGCATTTCCGAAGGCGCGCTGAAAGGTCTGGCGGCACGTGCTGTGGTGGTCATTGACGAAAACGACAATGTCATTTTCAGCCAACTGGTGAATGAAATCACCAATGAGCCTGACTATGCTGCCGCACTTGAAGTGCTGAAAGGCTAATAAAGTCTGCCCGGTAACACCCTGTTTACCGGGCAATTCGTCTTACTCGTCACCCTTCTTCTGGCTCAAACCATATTCCCGTAGTTTATTCGCGATCGCCGTATGCGAAACACCAAGACGCTTAGCCAGCTTACGCGTGCTGGGGAAACTGCGATAAAGCTGTGTCAGTACCGAGCGCTCAAAGCGGCTGGTGATCTCATCAAGCGACCCTTCCATCGCATCTTCGCCAACAGGCATGGTAGTGGCATCAAAGTCCGGCAACAGTATATCCTGTGAGCGTAGCTCGTAGCCTTCCAGTTGGGTAAGCGCACGGTAGATCGCGTTTTTCAACTGACGTACGTTGCCTGGCCAGCCATAACGGGTCAGAACATTACCCAGATCGGCCGATAATTTAGGCCGGGGAACGCCCTGCTCATCGGCAAAGCGGGCAACAAAGAGTTCGGTCAGCGGCATGATATCCTGCGGACGCTCCCGCAACGGCGGTAGATTCAGCGTCAGAACATTCAGGCGGTAATAGAGATCTTCGCGGAACATCCCCTTTTGCACCAGCTCCACCAGATTGCGCTGGGTGGCGCAAATCACCCGCACATCGACGTGCACCTCATGGTCTTCCCCAACCCGGCGGAAAGTCCCGTCATTGAGAAAACGCAGCAGTTTAACCTGCATGCGCGCCGACATTTCGCCGATTTCATCCAACAACACAGAACCGCCATTCGCCTGCTCAAAAAAGCCCTTTTTCCCTTCCGGGGCATGACCAAACAGTTCACTTTCGACGGCATCTTCCGGAATCGACGCGCAGTTCAGCGCCAGGTAGGGTTTCGCCGCTCGCGGGCTGGCCATATGGCAGGCTCGTGCCAGCAAATCTTTACCCGTCCCCGTGTCACCGGTAATCAGTAGCGGTGCCGTAAGCGTAGCCAGCTTCCGGGCCTGCTCCATCACCTGACGCATCTTCGGACTGACGGCGACAATCTGGCTGAAAGCGCCCAGATCCTGTTGCGAAAGGTTTTGTAATTGACGCCCCATTCGGACGGTGGAACGCAGCATCACTACCGCACCGGTCAGAACCGGTTCGCCGGATTCGCCTTCCAGATGGACCGGGGTGATTTCCATCAGGAAATTTTGTCCATTAATGGCAACATGTTCGCTATGAGAGTTGTGCGGATTGCTTTCCAGCCAGCGCGTGAAATTGAAACCGGAAATGAGCTGTACCGCGTTGTGATTGCGCAGTTTGCTCTGGTCCAGCGCAAATAGCTGGCAACTCGCCGGGTTCGCCAGTTCAATCTTCCCTTTCATATCCAGCGATAAAACGGGTTCCGGCAGCGCCTCCAGCACCGCACTCAGCGCACGATGCTCACGCTCGGAAGGCATCCACAGCACGGTGCGCACATCGGTTACGCCAGGGATGCGGCGAATCTCTGCCATCAGGCTGCTGAATGTATTGAACTCCAGGGCAGCAAAATTCAGGTAGATGCGCCCGACAGGGTCTATCTCAATTCCGCGTAAATCAATGCCGCGTAACACCAGTAAATCCAGCAGTTCGCGTGTCAGACCGAGTCGGTCTTCACAAAAGACTTCAAGACGCATGGAAATATCACCCCAGATAATCAACGAATGCCGGGATGATATGTCAGTTCCCGTCTGGCAGGAAGATGTCTGTCAAGAAATATTGACAGCATGGCGGAAAAGTGGGCGCTGTGCCGTAAAGTTAAACGCGCAGCGCGCAATTTATAATCATCACGCTTTACCTTTTTGCACCGTCTCTTTGAGCTGTACCACCAACTGGCGACGAAAATCGCCAAGACGCGGTTTGTCATCGCCAAGCCACGGTAACGGGCGGCACAGTTCCATGGCTTTGATGCCTAATCGGGCAGTCAACAGGCCTGCGCCGATCCCCTGCGCAGCACGGGCGGAAAGACGTGCGGCAAGATCTTGCGACATCCAGTCCATCCCCACTTCACGCACCATTTCACTGGCGCCGGCAAAAGCAATATTGAGCAGCACCAGGCGAAACAGACGCAGTCGGCTGTAATACCCCAGTTCAATACCATAAAGCGTGGCAATGCGGTTAATCAGACGCAGATTACGCCAGGCGATAAACGCCATATCCACCACCGCAAGCGGACTGACGGCAATCATTAATGTTGACTCAGCCGCGGAGCGACTGATTTCACGCCGCGCCTGGTTATCCAGTACAGGCTGGACGATATGGGCATATAGCGAGACCACTTCCCTGTCATTTTGCGTCTCATGAATGGCAGCATACCAGCGCTGGAGTGCAGGATGCGCATGGTCAAGCCCGGCCTGGCGCGCCAGATTTTCACAAAATGCGCGCCCTTTCCCCGTACCGTGGCTGTGAAGCAGTTCCCGCGCCTCGTCTCGTGCCTGGGCTCGCTGCCGCAATCGCCATAACCGACGCCACTCCGTCGCCACGGACCCAACGCCCGCACCGACAATCAATGCACCAGCGGCACACCCGCCCATGGCGACCCAGTCCTGAGTTTGCCAGGCATTCATCGCCCATTGCACGCCCTGACCGACAACGCTTGCGCCAAATAGCGCCATCCCGGTGAGCACCATTTTGCGCCACAGGCTACGTTTCGGGTGCAGCGCCGCTTCTACTGCGGCTTCTGCCGGGCCTTCTTCGCGGATCTCGTCGGGATTGACTGGCGCGAAGTTATCGGCCAGATCGTCGCTGAATGTTTGCGCGGCCTTGACCTGCATGACGGTCTCCGCTTCCAGCGGTCCGGCAAAATCGATACGCGGTTTGAGGGGTTCACTCATCGCAATTTATCTCCCAATAAAAATTCCAGCGCAGCGTCCAGACGGATATGCGGCAATGGCTTATCCACATCCAGCGCCTGAGGACGGAAGGACTCAAACTGAAACCCTTGTTTTTCCCAGAATGCCTGGCCTGGCAGACGCGCCGGCACCTCACCTGGGTAAAATGTCAGGGGAGAACCATCGCTCAGCCGGTGGCCACGTAAAGCAGGAATTTTCTCGCCATTAACATCAATCAGCCCACTCTGGGTCGCCTGGACAGAGGCCAGACCAACGCAGTCCATGCTGATCCCTTCAAATGCGGCGTTTTGCCACGCATCCTGAATCAGTTGCTGGAGCAACGACACCATATTGGCGTGCTGGTCGAGCGTGACATGATCCGCTTTTGTGGCGGCAAACAGCAGCTTATCGATAACCGGCGAGAACAGACGGCGAAACAGCGTCCGCTGACCGTAATGAAAGCTTTGCATCAGTTGCGTCAGCGCCAGACGCATATCATTAAAGGCTTGTGGCCCGCTGTTAAGCGGCTGCAGGCAATCCACCAGCACAATCTGGCGGTCAAAACGCAGGAAGTAATTTTTATAAAAATCCTTCACCACATGTTCGCAATAGTAGTTAAACCGCTCGCGCAGCATGCCCGCGTTAGTGTGTTTGCCCGCCTGCGCCAGTCTGGCTTCCCCCGTTTCGTCCACATTGGGCCATGGGAAAAACTGCAATGCAGGTGCACCGGCCATATCACCGGGCAGAACAAAACGCCCCGGCTGAATAAAATGCAGCCCTTCGCGTTTGCACTGATGCAAATAATCTGTCCAGGCGGCGGCAATATCTGCCAGGCGATTTTCATCGGCAGGCGCTAAAGGATCCAGCCCTTCACACAAGGCCTGCCACTTCTGCGACCATTCGCCACGTTGCCCCTGTAACAGGCCGCGCATCTGTCGTGACCAGCTTAGATAATCCTGAGCCAGCATCGGTAAATCCAGCAGCCATTCCCCCGGATAATCGACTATTTCCAGATACAGCGTGGAGGTCTCTTTAAAATGGCGCAGCAGCGACTCCTGCGACCGGAAGCGCAGCGCGAGTCGAATCTCGCTGACACCGCGTGTCGGGGTAGGCCAGACGGGTGGCGTACCATAGAGCTGCGCAAGCCCTTCGTCATAGGTAAAACGCGGAATACCAAAATCACGTTGAGGAACGCGTTTAACACCAAGCAGTCGCTCTTCACGTACCGCGCTAAACAAGGGAAGCCGCGCGCCTGCATGAACATTAAGTAATTGATTCACCATTGCGGTGATAAACGCCGTCTTTCCGCTGCGGCTAAGCCCCGTAACGGCTAACCGCAGATGGCGATCCATTCCCCGGTTTACCAGGGCGTTAAGTTCATTTTTCCAGCGTTCAATCGTCATTCCGTGCCGCCATGAAATCAGAAAATTTATTCATAGAATATATGAAATGAGGTGCACTTCGGCAGATATCAACGGTAGCGAGGCGAATGCCCCGCCGCCAGAAGGTTTATTTGGAGGTAACGACAGGCTTATTCAGACCGGCTATGCCGCCCATATTGATGACATGCTGGTAACCCATTTGCTGTAATGCCTCCTGGGCCAGCGTCGCCTGACGCCCGGAATTGCAGTACAGATAAAGGGTGTCCTCTTTTGCCAGTGGCGAAAAGGTTCCGGCCTGAATATCACTGAGCGGTATGTTCAGTGCGCCCTGAATATGTTCGTGCTGATACTGCTCCGGGATCCGCACGTCGATCCAGTGCTCCGCGGCAAAAGTGGGCGTGCTGGCAGCGAGCGCAGCGGCGATAACCGTTTGTTTTAACATCTTTCCTTCCTTTGGTTTTGTTAATTCCTTCGCCAACTATACGCCCGGCTACAACCCGGTTGTAGCGCTGTTATCGCATTTTGCGAACGGGTTACTTCATAAAGCGTTTCGAGAATCGGCTCGCCGCGCGATTGAGCAACGGTTCAAGCGCAAAAGCCAACAACATTTTTACCGGGCGTCGCGCCACCGATTTCACCGCCCAGCCTGCAACCCCTGCCGGGCCATAGCGCAACGCGGCCAGCAGGACAACTTTCCCGGCGATTTTCATCCCCGGTTTAACTTTCTGTGTAGCCTGTCGCCAGGTTGCCATTGCCTGATACCTCTTCATTAAAGCTGTCGGAAACGACTACGCAAAGAGAACGTGTCGGAGGTGACATAACGCTCCATCTGGCGCAGACGACGCTCACCGGCTGCCAGTTCCGCGTCCACGGCATCCAGAAGCTGGCTGCTGGTTGGTGTGTTTTCGGCATCCACTGCGCTCTCCGGCATCGGATCCAGAACGAAGGTCATAACGATATAGACCACCACAACCGGGAAAAACAGCCCGAACAGCATGGCCAACACCGTTATCAAACGGATCAACTTCACCGGTACATCCAGATAGTGCGCAACACCGGCGCACACCCCTTTCACCATGCCTTCCTGCGGGATACGCCATAACTTTTTATTGCTGTTTAAACCTGCCATCAGCGATCTCTCCAGTTCGGATGCTCTGCATCAAGAATGTCTTCCAGCGCCTGAATACGTTCACGCATTCGCCGTGCATCGTCGGTCAGTTGCGCCAGCCGTTGCTGCTCACTTTGCGGTAGTTCACCGCGTGAGGTACGGTTGTTGTAATGGAGCCATAACCAGACCGGCAAAATAAACAGAACGAATAACGTCAGGGGAATGGCCAGAAAAAGCGCGCTCATGTGTACTCCTTACAGGTGATAATGGGGCGACATCTCCCGATGCCGCCTGCAATGTCTTCCAAAAATGTTATTGATTATCTTGTTTCATTTTTGCTTTGAGCTGCGCCAGTTGTTCGCTGATTTCGTCATCCGCTTTCAGTTCAGAGAACTGCTGATCCAGCGTTTTGTGTTTACCAAAACCATGACTTTCTGCTTCGGCTTCCATCTGGTCAATACGACGTTCGAAAGACTCAAAACGGGCCATCGCTTCATCAATCTTGCCGCTATCAAGCTGGCGACGCACATCGCGGGACGAGCTCGCCGCCTGGTGGCGTAAAGAGAGCGCCTGCTGGCGTGCGCGCGTTTCGCTGAGTTTGCTTTCCAGCTCGCCAATCTCTTTTTTCATCCGGGCGAGAGTTTCATCAACCTGCACCACTTCCTGCTCCAGCGTATCGATAAGCGCCGTCACTTTCTGCTTCTCGATCAGCGCCGCACGCGCCAGATCGTCTTTATCTTTGCGCAGAGCCAGCTCGGCTTTTTCCTGCCATTCAACCTGTTGCGCGGTCGCCTGCTCAACGCGGCGTACGAGCTGTTTTTTCTCTGCCAGCGCACGGGCTGAGGTTGAACGTACTTCGACCAGCGTGTCTTCCATTTCCTGAATCATCAGACGCACCAGCTTTTGCGGATCCTCAGCGCGCTCCAGCAGCGAGTTGATGTTGGCGTTCACGATGTCGGCAAAACGAGAAAAAATACCCATAATCTGTTCCTCTTAATTTCTGTAATCGGGCCTTGCCCTGCTCTCAGGTATTACAATCTTCGTGCCAATTTTTTAATTTGTTGATTTTAAAAGAAACACTCTATTTTACCGTTGCGTGTTTTTAGTTTAGAGTGGTGAATAACGCTAACAAGTGGCGAAATTCATCATGACTGAACAAAGAGACAACCTGCTGGGCGAGTCCAACAGCTTTATTGAGGTGCTGGAACAAGTTTCGCGTCTGGCTCCGCTCGATAAACCGGTGCTTATCATCGGTGAGCGCGGCACAGGGAAAGAGTTAATCGCCAACCGTCTGCACTATTTGTCGAGCCGCTGGCAAGGGCCGTTTATCTCCCTCAACTGCGCTGCCCTCAATGAAAATCTGCTTGATACCGAGCTGTTTGGCCATGAAGCGGGCGCCTTCACCGGGGCGCAAAAACGACATCCAGGTCGGTTTGAGCGCGCCGATGGCGGCACCCTGTTTCTTGATGAGCTGGCCACCGCCCCGATGCTGGTGCAGGAAAAACTGCTGCGCGTGATTGAATACGGTGAACTGGAGCGTGTCGGCGGCAGCCAGCCACTGCAGGTTAATGTACGCCTGGTGTGCGCCACCAACGCCAACCTGCCGGAGATGGTTTACAAAGGCACTTTCCGCGCCGACTTACTGGACCGCCTGGCCTTTGATGTGGTGCAACTTCCCCCGTTACGCCAGCGGCAGAGCGATATCATGCTGATGGCCGATCACTTTGCCATCCAAATGTGCCGCGAACTTAAATTGCCGTTGTTTGCCGGATTTACAGAGCGCGCGCGCGAAACGTTGATGCGTTATAACTGGCCGGGGAATATTCGCGAGCTTAAAAACGTCGTTGAACGCTCGGTTTACCGGCACGGGACAAGTGAAACGCCGCTCGATGAGATCATCATTGACCCCTTCAACAGCGAGACGCCAATCGTTGACGCGGTTTTACCTGAATCGGACGGTTTACCGGCGCTGCCTGTCGACCTCCGCCAGTTCCAGCATCAGCAGGAACGCGAGTTACTGTTAAACAGCTTGCAGCAGGCAAAATTTAACCAGAAACGAGCGGCGGAGCTGTTGGGATTGACCTATCACCAGTTGCGGGCGCTACTGAAAAAGCACCAGATAAGCTGAAATCGCTGACAATAACAGCAGTCGTTATCAGACATTTGTACGAAGCTATGGCAAGTGCGATACACTTTGCACATGAACCTAAAATCGTTGAATAAAACATGCGTCTGCTTTCCCCTTTCCTGCTAATCACCGCGAGCCTGTGGGCCGGTATTGCGCACTCTGCTTCATCGCAGGCGGCGACTGCCGATATTCGCGACAGTGGCTTCGTTTATTGCGTCAACGGGCAAGTAAGCACGTTTAATCCACAGAAAGCGGGCAGCGGTCTGATTGTCGATACGCTGGCAGCGCAACTTTATGACCGCCTGCTGGACGTTGACCCCTATACCTACCGCCTGGTACCTGAACTGGCGGAAAGCTGGGAAGTTATGGACAACGGTGCGACCTACCGCTTCCACCTGCGTGATGGCGTTGCCTTCCAGACGACGCAGTGGTTCAAGCCTAAACGTAATTTCAACGCAGACGATGTCGTTTTTACCTTTCAGCGCATTTTTGATCGCGATAACCCCTGGCATAACGTTAACGGCACCAGCTTCCCTTATTTCGACAGTCTGCAATTCGCAGATTCCGTACAAAGTGTGCGCAAGCTCGATAGCCATACCGTCGAGTTTCGTCTGCGCCAGCCAGACGCCTCCTTCTTATGGCATCTGGCGACCCATTACGCTTCGGTGATGTCTGCGGAGTATGCGGCGATGCTGGCAAAATCTGACCGTCAGGAACTTCTTGATCGCCAGCCCGTCGGCACCGGACCGTTCCAGTTAGCAGAGTACCGCGCCGGGCAATATGTCAGGTTACAACGTCACGCCCATTTTTGGCGTGGCACACCGCTGATGCCACAAGTGGTGGTGGATCTGGGTTCCGGTGGTACAGGCCGACTCTCGAAATTATTGACCGGTGAGTGCGATGTGCTTGCCTGGCCTGCCGCGAGTCAGTTAACGATTTTGCGTGACGACCCGCGCCTGCGCCTGACCCTGCGTCCGGGCATGAATATCGCCTATCTGGCGTTTAATACTGACAAAGCGCCGCTCAATAACCCGGAAGTTCGCCATGCGCTGGCCTTATCGATTAACAACCAGCGCCTGATGCAGTCCATCTATTACGGCACGGCTGAAACAGCGGCATCGATTTTACCACGCGCGTCCTGGGCTTATGACGGTGAAGCCAGGGTTACCGAATACGATCCGGAGAAAGCGCGAAAACGTCTTAAAGAGCTGGGGCTGGAAAACCTGACGCTGCATTTATGGGTGCCGACCACCTCGCAGGCCTGGAACCCCAGTCCGCTCAAAACAGCAGAACTGATTCAGGCCGATATGGCGCAGGTTGGCGTGAAGGTGGTGATTGTTCCTGTTGAAGGCCGTTTCCAGGAGGCGCGTCTGATGGACATGAACCATGACCTCACCCTCTCTGGCTGGGCAACCGACAGTAATGACCCGGATAGCTTCTTCCGTCCGTTATTGAGCTGCGCGGCTATCGATTCCCAAACCAATTTCGCCCACTGGTGTAACCGCGAATTTGACAGCGTCCTGCAAAAAGCGCTGGCGTCGCAGCAGCTTGCCTCGCGCATTGATGCCTACGATGAGGCGCAAAATATTCTGGCGCAGGAACTGCCGGTACTGCCGCTCGCCTCATCGCTTCGTCTGCAGGCCTATCGCTACGATATTAAAGGGCTGGTGCTGAGCCCGTTTGGCAGCGCCTCGTTTGCCGGGGTGACGCGGGAAAAAGAAGAAGAGGTGAAAAAACCATGATCATTTTTACCTTACGCCGCCTGTTGCTCCTGCTGGTGACGCTCTTTCTGCTGACTTTTATCGGCTTTAGTTTGAGCTATTTCACCCCACATGCACCATTGCAGGGTGCCTCGCTGTGGAACGCCTGGGTTTTTTGGTTTAACGGGCTACTGCACTGGGATTTTGGCGTTTCGAGCATCAATGGTCAGTTGATTTCTGAACAACTGAAAGAGGTTTTCCCGGCAACCATGGAGTTGTGTATTTTCGCCTTTGGCTTTGCCTTGCTGGTGGGTATTCCCATAGGCATGATGGCGGGCATTATGCGCAATAAGTGGCAGGATAAATTGATAAGCGCCATCGCCCTGCTCGGCTTCTCCATTCCTGTATTCTGGCTGGCGCTGCTCTTAACACTGTTCTTCTCCCTGACGCTGGGCTGGCTGCCGGTTTCTGGCCGCTTCGATCTACTCTACGAAGTGAAGCCTGTTACCGGGTTCGCTATCCTCGATGCATGGCTTTCTGATTCGCCGTGGCGTGACGAGATGATTATCAGCGCTATCCGTCATATGGTGTTGCCGGTTCTGACACTCGCGGTTGCCCCCACCACCGAAGTCATCCGTTTAATGCGTATCAGCACCATCGAAGTCTTCGACAAAAACTATATTAAGGCTGCCGCCACGCGTGGTATGTCACGCCTGACTATTTTGCGCCGCCACGTTCTGCATAATGCCCTGCCGCCGGTCATCCCACGCCTGGGGCTGCAGTTTTCGACCATGTTGACGCTGGCGATGATTACCGAAATGGTGTTCAGTTGGCCAGGCCTGGGACGCTGGGTCATCAACGCAATACGCCAGCAAGATTATGCGGCAATTTCTGCCGGGGTAATGGTGATAGGCTCACTGGTTATCATCGTGAACGTGCTTTCTGACATTCTGGGCGCACTGGCGAACCCATTGAAACATAAGGAATGGTATGCCTTACGATAGCGTCTATAGCGAAAAACGCCCGCCCAGCGCCCTGCTCACCGCGTGGCGAAAATTCTATGGTGACACGCCGGCAATGATCGGTCTGTACGGCTGTGCGGCGCTGGCGGTGTTATGCGTGTTCGGTGGCTGGTTCGCGCCCTACGGCATTGATCAGCAGTTTTTAGGCTATCAGTTGTTGCCGCCGTCCTGGTCGCGCTATGGCGAAGTCTCTTTCTTTCTCGGCACCGATGACCTGGGCCGCGATGTATTAAGCCGTTTACTAAGCGGCGCGGCCCCCACCGTCGGCGGCGCATTTGTGGTGACGCTCGCCGCCACGCTCGTTGGTCTGGTGTTAGGTGTCTTCGCCGGGGCGACCCATGGTCTGCGATCAGCGGTACTGAACCATATTCTCGACACCCTGCTCTCCATTCCGTCACTGCTGTTGGCCATCATTGTGGTGGCCTTCGCCGGGCCGCACCTTTCTCATGCCATGTTTGCCGTCTGGCTGGCGCTTCTGCCGCGCATGGTGAGGTCGGTTTACAGCCTGGTGCATGATGAACTGGAAAAAGAGTACGTTATTGCCGCCCGTCTTGATGGCGCATCCACGCTGAATATTTTGTGGTTTGCCGTGCTACCAAACATGACCTCCGGACTGGTCACCGAAATTACCCGTTCGCTGTCGATGGCCATTCTGGATATCGCGGCGCTGGGCTTCCTTGATCTCGGCGCACAACTTCCTTCTCCGGAATGGGGTGCCATGCTCGGAGATGCACTGGAACTCATTTATGTTGCCCCCTGGACAGTAATGCTACCGGGTGCTGCAATTATGTTGAGCGTTTTGTTAGTCAATCTGCTGGGCGATGGTATTCGCCGCGCGATTAATGCGGGGGTGGAATAATGCCACTGCTGGATATTCGCAATCTAACTATTGAAGTAAAGACCGGTGAAGACTGGGTTAAGGCCGTTGACCGGGTTAGCCTGACGCTGGCCGAGGGGGAAATCCGCGGTCTGGTGGGTGAATCCGGCTCGGGTAAGAGCCTTATCGCCAAAGCCATTTGCGGGGTGACGAAAGAGAACTGGCGGGTGACCGCCGACCGTATGCGTTTTGATGATATCGATCTGATTCGGCTCTCCTCGCGCGAGCGCCGCAAGCTGCTAGGCCATAACGTCTCCATGATTTTTCAGGAGCCGCAGTCGTGTCTCGACCCGTCTGAACGAATTGGCAAACAGTTGATGCAAAATATCCCCGGCTGGACGTGGAAAGGCGGCTTCTTCCGTCGTTTTGGCTGGCGCAAACAGCGTGCTATTGAGCTGCTGCACCGGGTGGGCATTAAAGATCATAAAGACGCGATGCGCAGCTTTCCCTATGAGCTGACCGAAGGGGAATGTCAGAAAGTGATGATCGCTATCGCACTGGCCAACCAACCACGCCTGCTGATTGCCGATGAACCGACAAACGCCATGGAGCCGACAACACAGGCACAAATCTTCCGTCTGTTAACTCGACTAAACCAGAACAACAACACCACCATTTTGTTGATCAGTCATGACTTGCAGATGCTGAGCAAATGGGCCGACCGCATTAACGTCATGTACTGTGGGCAAACCGTGGAGACCGCACCAAGCGAAGAACTGGTGACGACACCGCATCATCCCTATACCCAGGCGTTGATTCGCGCCATCCCTGATTTTGGCAGTGCCATGCCGCATAAAAGCCGCCTGAACACCATGCCGGGTGCCATTCCGTTGCTCGAACATCTGCCGATCGGCTGTCGCCTTGGGCCGCGCTGTCCTTATGCCCAGCGCAAATGTGTAGAAAGACCGCGTCTGAGTGGTGCGAAAAACCATCTGTATGCCTGTCATTTCCCGTTGAATATGGAGAGAGAGTGAGATGGTTGAAACGCTGCTCGAAGTGCGCAATATAAGTAAGACGTTCCGCTATCGTACCGGCTGGTTTCGTCCGCAAACCGTGGAAGCGGTTAAATCGCTCAGTTTTACCCTGCGTGAGAAGCAAACGCTGGCCATTATCGGCGAGAATGGCTCTGGTAAATCGACCCTGGCAAAAATGCTGACAGGCATGGTGGAACCGTCCACCGGTGAGTTACTGATTGACGATCATCCTCTGCATTACGGCGACTATTCATTTCGTAGTCAACGTATCCGCATGATTTTCCAGGACCCGTCGACCTCGCTAAACCCGCGTCAGCGCATCTCGCAGATTCTTGATTTCCCGCTACGTCTGAATACTGATCTGGAGCCGGAGGCACGGCAAAAGCGCATCTATGAAACGTTGCGCATGGTTGGCCTGCTGCCCGATCACGCCAGTTACTATCCGTACATGTTCGCGCCGGGGCAAAAACAGCGTCTGGGGTTGGCACGCGCCTTAATCTTGCGCCCGAAGGTGATCATTGCCGACGAAGCGCTGGCGTCGCTGGATATGTCGATGCGCTCGCAACTGATTAACCTGATGCTGGAATTACAGGAAAAACAGGGTATTTCATATATTTATGTGACCCAGCATATCGGTATGATGAAACATATCAGCGATCAGGTTCTGGTGATGCATCAGGGTGAAGTGGTTGAACGCGGGAGTACCGCGAGCGTGCTGGCTTCGCCGCTTCACGATCTGACTAAGCGCTTGATTGCCGGACATTTTGGCGAGGCGCTGACCGCCGATGCCTGGCGGCAGGATCGCTGATAATGCTTAGGGCGTTCTTCGCGCCCGGCAAATAGCACCGTGATGATTTTCATTAGGCGCTGTTGGTTATTTGCCCTGATTTTATCAGGTAAATATGTTTGACCATCTTTATTAGTCTGAAAGGGGTTGCGCAGCGTTATCGGCCCGTCCCGGCGGACCGATTTTTCCACTGCCGTAGCATCACTGGTAATTAGCCAGGATTTCTACCAGGCCATTTGCTGGCCCTGGTTGCACTGTACCCGTTGTGCGAATATACCGGGCAGCCATTTTTATCGTACCGTCCCCTGTCACGGCATTACTGCCTGTGGCGTAAGGCCCGACGGCAAAATTACTGCTTATGCCGCTCGCATTTGTCGGCGTATTGAGCTGCACCGGTTTCGCTGGCGTCTGACCCTGGCTGCCGTAATCCCCCCAGGCAAGCTGAATGCCTACCCCCTGCGCCCCGGAACCGTCGAGTTTGAAAATACCTTTGGAGGCATCCACTACACCATCACGCGGCTTAACGGTGACCATCACGGCACTGTTTCTTGTAACAGTCGTCGGGCTGGACGGGTTTGAATAATAGCCCCAGGCATTCGGGCAGCGTAGCTGAAAACTGGCATCCACCCACGGGCTGCCATACCCCGCGGCCGCATTTGCCGGGATATTACGCTTGCCCATTTGCACTGTTTTAGACGCATCGACAAATTCACAGGTACCGGAATAGACAGATGTTGTAATTTGCGGATATTTAATGATGTCCGTTAAACATAACCTGGGATCAGAACCTGTCGAAAAAGAAGTACAATTATTTATCACGTCTCCCGCCGCCGTAGCCCCAACACCCTGCGACAAGGCTGGCCCCTGAATATTCAGTAAACCGGACGGCAGTGAATCTGCTGACGCCGAATAACGCCATAAACGTACGTCTACCCATACATGGACATTAGTTGCATTTACAGTTGCTACATATTTAGTCAGCGCGGTTGGTGTTATTGGCTTTCCTTTAGATTCTGAGCTTGGATCAGCATCATTATAGGAGATACCAATGCCGTCAACAGACGTTTTGTAAATTCGATAATTCCCATATTGCCCTTGACAAACCTCAGATATTTGAAAGCCATCATTCCTGATCAGCGTATAATAGGACACTTTTGGGCTTCCATCTTTTTTCGTTGCAACGGTCCCGCCCATGTCGATTGAATTAGCACTGCCTATCATTGCGCAATTCGACAGACCACTTCCCAGCGTAACTTTATTTGTGAGATTGACACTGTACGATCTTATGACTGTCCCTGTTACAACGACATCAATATTTTCCGCATGAACTGTTTTACTACCTAATATCAGTACCACACTCATTACCGCCAAAATTTTCCGCATTGAGAACTCCTTGCCAGCTACTATCCATTGCGGAAAATATACAATAGTTCATCATGGATAGATATTAGCCCTCTCCAGAATAATAGCTCACAAGCCAAAAAATTGCCTTTTAATTAGTTTTTTATATAAAACCAAATGACATTATTCACATGAATAATATATCAGCCAGAGATTTAACCAGGAATTATCAAAAATATTGTTTTTTGATTATGACAACCATTAAAACACTCTTTATGCAAAGGTATATTTTTTCCTCTGGCGCTGGCGGATAATCTTAACCAGACATATTGATTCAAGACAGTCCATTTTCGACTGATTCCATTCAAATATCGCAAACCTGAATTGATATATGAGTTAGAATATACTTATAGCCTGATGGCATTTCCCCTGGGTAAATCTCGTCACAAAAATAGTGTTCCTGATTACTAAAAGTGATACTTATCCTAATAATATCATTGTCATTTAAAATGAATACGGTCAGATATCACCCAGATGTCCCATTCGTATTGCTCCGCTTATATCCCCCCTCTTTCCCGCTGGTTGGATGACCCGAAATGGCAGACTGATGATATACTTTTGCGGTATCGAACTGTTAATGAGTCAGTCTGAAACAATTCTCTGGCGCGCGCTGGCATCACGGAAAAAACGTGACACCGACAGCGGCTGCTGGGATAATTCGATTTCGTTTTGATTTATGTTGAAATGGCAATCATAACTTGTTGATTGTTAAAGTAAATAAAAGCAATGACTATAAGGATTAAAAGCTATGGGTTTTCTTACCGGTAAGCGCATTCTGGTAACGGGTGTTGCCAGCAAACTTTCCATCGCCTACGGTATCGCGCAAGCTATGCATCGCGAAGGCGCTGAACTGGCGTTCACTTATCAGAACGACAAACTGAAAGGCCGTGTGGAAGAGTTTGCCGCTCAACTGGGTTCCAGCATCGTACTGCCGTGTGACGTTGCAGAAGATGCCAGCATCGAAGCCCTGTTCAGCGAACTGGTTAAAGTATGGCCGAAATTTGACGGTTTCGTTCACTCCATCGGCTTTGCGCCGGGCGACCAGTTGGACGGTGACTACGTTAATGCCGTAACCCGCGATGGCTTCAAAATCGCACATGACATCAGCTCCTACAGCTTTGTGGCACTGGCTAAGTCCTGCCGCGAAATGCTGAACCCAGGCTCCGCACTGCTGACCCTGTCCTACCTGGGCGCAGAACGTGCTATTCCTAACTACAACGTTATGGGTCTGGCAAAAGCCTCTCTGGAAGCGAACGTCCGTTACATGGCGAACGCGATGGGTCCGGAAGGTGTTCGTGTTAACGGTATCTCTGCTGGCCCGATCCGCACCCTCGCGGCGTCTGGTATCAAAGATTTCCGTAAAATGCTCTCCCACTGCGAAGCGGTTACCCCGATTCGCCGCACCGTTACCATTGAAGATGTGGGTAACACCGCTGCGTTCCTGTGTTCTGACCTGTCCGCAGGTATTTCCGGTGAAGTTGTTCACGTTGATGGCGGTTTCAACATCGCTGCAATGAACGAGCTGGAACTGAAATAATTTCCCTCGCCCCCTGCCACAGGGGGCGAATTTCGTTACCTCTTTTCCGCTTTGTATTCCTGCCCTTTCCCCCTCATCCTGATGTCTGTACGCTTTAACGTTATATATATCTTTCTGATATTTATTATCACGTAACATTCTTTCATCCCTTCCACCGCTTACGCCAGGATAAAACAGCGAAAAAGATCCGCGTACCAGCATAACGACGAGTCCGGATCGCCACTTTTAGACCAAGGAACGACCATGGAACAACGCCGTGTTTCCGGCAAAAGCCACTGGTATCATGAAACCCAGTCGAGCGCCCGTCAGGCTCAGGCGCTACCCTTAGTTCCCGAAGCAGCCACTGTTGACGACCCGTTTCTGTTAAACCTCACCCTGCCAGATTCGTTAATTCAGGCGTGCAACAGTTGGCTGACGCCAGCACGAACACTGTACAAATTCCTGTTTCCCCAGCGCGTGACGGTCAATCGCCTGCACACATTCAACACCTATGACCGCCTGAGTACTGCGCTGACTGTCGCTCAGGTATATGGCGTGCAACGCCTGTGTAATCACTATGCCGCACGTCTGGCCCCTCTTCCTGGCCCGGACTCTTCACGTGAGAGCAATCGGCGTCTGGCGCAAATCACGCAATATGCCCGCCAGCTCGCACTGTCACCTGGCGTTATTAACGCACGTGCCCGACAGCAGCTTGATGAAGTGGGGTTAACAGAATACGACATTATTCTGATGGGCCAGGTTATCGGTTTTATTGGTTTTCAGGCGCGCGCCATCGCCACTTTTCAGGCGCTACAAGGACAGCCTGTGCGCTGGATCCCCGGCATGGAAATGCAGCAAGAGGCCGAACACGCCTTGTTTGACGCAACGCAAGCACAGTGGACGCCAGGCATTGCGCCAGTGGATTTACGCACCGCCAGTGCACGTCAGATGGAGTCACTTGCTAAATGGCAACCGTTGCCTGCTTTTCAGCTTCTCGCGCCCGTGCTGGCGCATGAGTCCCCCTCACTGGATGCGCTGGGTGAAATTTATAGTGGCGCGCTCCCGACGCTGGTGGACGACAACATCACGCAACTGGTCACTCTCTACACCGCGCGAATTAACGGCAGCGTGAGCTGTTTTAATGAAGCCTGGCAAGGCTGGAACGGTGATGATGACCTTGCCGAAGCAGTGCGTAATGGCGATCGGGTACTCAAACGCCAGGGGCAAACACAAATTAAGGAAGGTGCCATTGCACAAGCTGTCCAGATGTTGACTTGCGCCCCCGATCGTTTCAGCCCGGCGCATTTTGCTCAGTTGAACGAGAATGGCATTAACGAAAAATCAGCCATTGGATTGCTTATCTGGTGTGCGTTATGCGGCTGGTTAAACCGTCTGAAAATTGCCTTCGGTGATATCGCCTGAATCTGGCACCAGCGCCCTTACCCGGCATGTGGCTTTATGCTAAGTCAGGGACGGGCATTTTGCTGAAACAGCGCTTGCTGCAACAGGCAGATTCGCGTAAAACTGTCAGCCGCTCTTTCAGCCACGAAAATACAAAATTATGTTTCAGGACAACCCGCTGCTCGCGCAGCTAAAACAGCAACTTCATTCCCAAACACCCCGTGCGGAAGGTGTCGTTAAAGCCACGGAAAAAGGCTTTGGTTTCCTCGAAGTCGATGCGCAAAAAAGCTACTTTATTCCGCCGCCGCAGATGAAAAAAGTGATGCACGGCGATCGAATTATCGCTGTGATCCACACCGAAAAGGAACGCGAATCCGCTGAACCTGAAGAGCTGGTTGAGCCGTTCCTGAGCCGTTTTGTTGGCCGGGTGCAGAAGAAAGATGATCGTCTTTCTATCGTTCCTGACCATCCGTTAATTAAAGATGTTATCCCCTGCCGCGCTGAGCGTGGCGTGACGCACGATTTCAAAGACGGTGACTGGGCGGTTGCTGAAATGCGCCGTCATCCGCTCAAAGGCGACCGCAGCTTTTATGCTGAGCTGACGCAATTCATCACCTTTGGCGACGACCATTTTGTACCATGGTGGGTCACCCTGGCGCGTCATAATCTTGAAAAAGAAGCACCAAATGGCGTAGCGACCGCAATGCTGGATGAAGGCCTTGAGCGTATCGATTTGACCGCGCTGGATTTTGTTACCATCGATAGTGCCAGCACCGAAGATATGGACGATGCGCTGTATGTTGAAGAGACCGCCGAAGGCAAACTGCAACTGACCGTTGCGATTGCCGACCCAACCGCGTGGATCGCAGAAGGCAGCAAGCTGGATAACATCGCCAAAGTGCGGGCCTTTACCAACTACCTGCCGGGCTTCAACATTCCGATGCTGCCGCGTGAACTGTCTGACGACTTGTGTTCACTGCGCGCTAATGAAGTTCGCCCGGTTCTGGCCTGCCGCATGACGCTGGATGCACAAGGCGCTATCGAAGACAATATCGAATTCTTCGCCGCGACGATTACGTCAAAAGCCAAACTGGTTTATGACGAGGTCTCTGACTGGCTGGAAAACAGCGGTAGCTGGCAGCCACAGAACGACGCCATAGCCGCACAAATTCGTCTGCTGCATCGCGTATGTCAGGCTCGTTCCCAGTGGCGCCAGACACATGCGCTGGTGTTCAAAGACCGTCCTGACTATCGCTTCATTCTTGGCGAAAAAGGCGAAGTACTGGATATCGTTGCCGAGCCGCGTCGAATCGCAAACCGTATTGTTGAAGAGTCAATGATTGCCGCCAATATCTGCGCAGCTCGCGTGCTGCGAGACAAGCTCGGTTTTGGCATTTATAACGTGCATTTGGGCTTCGACCCGGCGAACAGTGAACAGCTTGCCACGCTACTGAAAGGCCACGGAATGCATGTGGATGCGGAAGAAGTGCTGACGCTGGATGGCTTCTGTAAGCTGCGTCGCGAGCTGGACGCACAGCCGTCTGGTTTCCTCGACAGTCGCATTCGCCGTTTCCAGTCCTTTGCGGAAATCAGCATCGATCCAGGTCCACATTTTGGTCTGGGCCTCGAAGCTTACGCCACCTGGACGTCCCCTATTCGTAAGTATGGCGATATGATCAACCATCGCCTGCTGAAAGCGGTGATCAAAGGTGAAACGGCAGAACGCCCACAGGCCGAAGCTACCGTGCAGATGGCTGAGCGTCGTCGTCTTAACCGCATGGCGGAACGCGATGTTGGTGACTGGCTGTATGCCCGTTTCTTGCAGAATAAAGCCGGTACCGAAACCCGATTTAGCGCCGAGATTATCGATATCAGCCGTGGCGGCATGCGTGTTCGTCTGGTGGATAACGGTGCCATTGCGTTTATCCCGGCACCGTTCCTGCATGCAGTACGCGATGAATTAGTATGCAGCCAGGAAACCGGGACCGTGCAAATTAAAGGCGAAACCGTTTATAAAGTGACTGACGTTATTGATGTCACCATTGCGGAAGTTCGTATGGAAACCCGTAGTATTATCGCGCGCCCAGCCGCCTGATAAACCACGTTGTTTTGCTCCCTCTCTCATTCAGAGGGAGCAAAAATTTCTTTGTGAAAGCGATACCACCCTCATTTTTTTTCTAATCCTCACAAAAAGCATTAAAAGCGACCACAATAAAATAACTTTGCACATTTTTGCGGCGCTTTATCCATTTTTTCGCGCCTGCTGTTCTTTTGTCCGGGACTCGTTTTATTATAAGATTGTAAATAAAAACAACACCTTCATCCCTGATTACCCCTTGATTTAACGGGGTTAATCCGTCATTAGATGATTAACCGTTGCGCTTTTTGGTGGGTTGGGAGACAGCATGAGAGACGATCAGGAACAGAATCTACTGTTTCGTTACCTGGGTTCCAGCAGCCCATTCTGGCGATTGACCGCTGACAGCAACGCATTACATTTCGCCCCTGATGAGGATTCTGAGTCAAGTCAGGTGGTGACACTTAATGATGAGCAGGCAACACAGCTACGGCAAATGACCGTTATTACTTCCAGCCTGACCATGCATATATCCTTATTTGGCGATAACGTTCCCGTGCATTTAGTCGGCCGTAAAATCAATAAAACCGAGTGGGCCGGAACCGCATCGGCATGGAATGACACGTCATCCGTGGCACGGGATCTGGTTCAGGGGCTCTCCTTTGCCGAACAGGTTGTTTCCGAAGCCAATTCTGTGATCGTCATCCTCGATCGCCATGGCAATATTCAGCGCTTTAATCGACTTTGTGAAGAATATACGGGTTTAAAAGAGCAAGAGGTTATAGGGCAAAACGTTTTTAAACTCTTTATGAGCCATAACGAAGCCGAAGCCTCTAAACGCAATATCTCTGAATTTTTCCGTAACGGCGCCTCTTACGAAGTCGAACGCTGGATTAAGACGCGAAAGGGGCAACGTCTGTTCTTATTTCGCAATAAATTCGTACACAGTGGCAGCGGAAAAAACGAAATCTTCCTTATTTGTTCCGGCACTGATATTACCGAAGAACGTCGGGCACAAGAGCGTTTACGGGTTTTAGCGAATACCGACACCATTACCGGGTTGCCCAATCGTAATGCTATTCATGAGTTAATCAGCAACGCGATTGATAATCGTGGCGACACACAAATTGGTATCGTTTACCTGGATCTGGATAATTTCAAAAAAGTAAACGATGCCTATGGCCATATGTTCGGCGACCAACTTTTACAGGCCGTGGCCCTGGCGATTTTAAGCTGTCTGGACGAAGGCCAGACCCTGGCTCGCCTGGGAGGTGATGAGTTTATTGTCCTGGCGACAGATTCGTCGCAGAGCGCGCTGGAGGCGATGGCTTCGCGTATTATCACCCGTCTGCGCCAGCCCTTCCGGATTGGCCTAATCGAGATTTACACCGGTTGCTCGTTGGGCATATCCCTCGCCCCACAGCATGGTAACGATCGCGAAAGCATTATTCGCAACGCCGATACCGCGATGTATATCGCCAAAGAAAATGGACGCGGGAAATTTTGTGTTTTCACCCCCGAAATGAACCAGCGGGTTTTCGAGTATTTATGGCTGGATACCAACCTGCGTAAAGCACTCGATAATGACCAACTGGTGATTCACTATCAGCCCAAAGTTACCTGGCGTGGTGAAGTGCGCAGTCTGGAAGCCCTGGTGCGCTGGCAGTCGCCGGAACGTGGGTTAATTCCACCGCAGGATTTTATTGCCTATGCAGAAGAATCAGGGCTGATTGTGCCCCTGGGACGCTGGGTTATGCTCGATGTCGTGCGTCAGGTCGCGAAGTGGCGCGATAAGGGTATCAATTTGCGTGTGGCGGTAAACGTCTCAGCACGGCAGTTAGCAGACCAGTCGATATTCAGCGATTTAAAACAGGCTTTGCATGACCTGAATTTTGAATATTGCCCGATAGACGTTGAACTGACAGAAAGCTGTCTGATTGAAAATGCGGATCTGGCTCTGTCGGTGATTCAGCAGTTCAGTGATTTGGGCTCTCAGGTACATCTCGACGACTTTGGTACCGGTTACTCTTCCCTTTCACAACTGGCGCGTTTTCCTATTGATGCGATAAAACTCGATCAATCATTCGTCAAGGATATCCATAAACAGTCTGTTTCACAGTCACTGGTTCGGGCGATTGTTGCGGTCGCACAGGCGCTGAATTTACAGGTGATTGCCGAAGGGGTTGAAAATGCGAAAGAAGACGCCTTCCTTACTAAGAATGGCGTCAACGAACGGCAGGGATTTTTATTTGCTAAACCCATGCCCGCTGCCGTATTCGAGCGATGGTATAAGCGCTATCAGGCGCGGAAAAAGGGCTAGCTCGCTTTACTTAAACTGGTGGATGAATGCCGGTTCTGCAACTGCACCAGACGTTCCATATAAGCCACGTCTTTCGGTTGCAGGCAGAAAGCAGCATCGACCCAGTCTTCGGTAATGTCCATGAGCTCACTGCGAGGAAGCTGCATTACGCGTTGACGCGCGCGCAACATCGCGCGGACACCATTGAGCCGGGGTTGCAGCGTATCGATAAACGTACGTACAGCCAGATAGCTTTGTCCAGGCTCAAAAAGCTCATCCACCAGCCCCTGCTGCGCATACCACTCCGCAGTATGGGGCTCGCCTTTGTAGATTAATTCCTCCGCCAGTTTCATCCCTGAGCGACGGGCCACCAGCGAATAACCTCCCATGCCCGGGAACAAGTTAAAGGCAATTTCCGGAAATCCGAGGCGAGCATCGCGTTGCGCCAGGACAAAATGGTGCGCCAGCGCCGCTTCAAAGCCGCCGCCTAATGCACTACCTTCGACCATGGCTAGCGAAATCGCGCCAGTATCGAACCCGCGCGACGCTGCATGTACGCAATCGACGCAAGCGCGTGCATAGGCACGCAATGCTTCCCTGCGACCATTTTGAATGCACTCAACAAAGAAGTTCAGATCGCCCCCCACGTTGTACATTCCGGGAACCAGCGAGCCCGTTACCCAGAAATCGACGGCAAATCCCGCTTGTCGGACAAGCCAGGAGATGTTCATGATCTCTTCGATTAACACGTGGTTAAAACAGGGCCGAGGTTGAGCTCGCAACATCATCCATACAGTGCGGCGTTCTTCTTCGTAGTAGCCCGAAAGTTGCGTAAAACGTTCATTATCCGTAAAAAGTTTACACGTAGCCTGGTTGATAACTGTCATAGACTTACTCCTCCGGAAATAAAAGCGCAGTGTGCGCAGAGCAAGACTAATCCAGCAGCAACCTTAGCTGTATGTAACTTAATGAATATATAATTGGTACTTATAATATTTTGAGATTTCGCTTTTCCTCTTCTCTTTTTAAACTGTTTTCTGCATCATTCATTTTGTTAATTTTCAAACATAAAGGTGAAGACATGGCCGACATTGATGTAAAGCAACTGACCGGACGGCTTGATACCGTTCTGGACATTCTGGTTGCGGGCGATTACCAATCCGCCATTCGTAACCTGGAAATTCTGAAAGCTGAATTACAGCACCTTGATAACGCGGATAAATCCGCATCTGCTGGCAACCCTAAAACACCCTGGGAAGTCTGACTGATACCCTCTCGCGATAGCGGACCACAGGAAGATGGCGCCGTTATAGCTTTTTATTAATAGACGTAACGACTCTGAAAGTAGTGGATATGAATTCCCGACAACAATTAATACTGCAGACGGTAATCGATAAGGGACGGATGAGCGTTTCGGATCTGTCAAAAATGACAGGGGTTTCCGAAGTAACCATCCGGCAGGACCTCAATACCCTTGAAAAACAGAGTTACCTGCGTCGCACGCATGGTTTTGCCGTTCCGCTGGATAGCGATGACGTCGAAACGCGCATGATGAATAACTACACTGTAAAACGCGAGCTTGCTGACTACGCCGCGTCACTGGTGGGTGACGGAGAAACGGTATTTATCGAAAACGGTAGCTGCAACGCGCTGCTGGCCCGTCGCCTGGGTGAGCAACGTGGCATCACTATCATTACCGTTAGCAGCTATATCGCACATCTCCTTAAAGATGCCCTGTGTGACGTTATTCTGCTGGGCGGTATTTATCAGAAGAAGAGTGAAAGCGTCGTCGGCCCCCTTACCCGGCAATACGTTCAGCAAGTGCATTTCAGCAAGGCATATATTGGCATTGATGGCTGGTTGCCTGATACCGGTTTTACCGGCAGAGATATGATGCGCTCTGACGTGGTTAACGCGGTGCTGGAAAAAGGCAACGAAGCCATTGTCCTGACCGACAGCTCAAAATTTGGCGCGGTGCATCCATACACGTTGGGCGTGGGCAACTGCTTTAATCGTGTAATCACCGATGCGGGTATCCCCGCAGATGCTCAGCGCCAGTTGCAGGAATCTGGTCTTCTGGTCGATATCGTCAACACAGCCGCTTCGCTTTAATAGAAACAGCCCGCTCAGTCGGGCTATCTCCTTCATATCTGAGACTATTCTGACCCGCCAATTAAGACTATTTACCCTGCCGGTAAAAATGTTCAGACGTAAAATTATATTCAGCGATATAACAGGACGTAACTATCACACGCGTGAATATAGTAACACCTGCGCCACAAGGTTTTACGGAAAGTCTTTAGTACAGGCTAAAGGCACTATACTTAAAGAGAACGCTTTCCGTGAATCAACTATTCAGGAGAAAGTATGATGATGTTAACAAGCAAAAAAATGGCAGCCGCTCTGCTGGCTGTAACCCTGGCAATGTCTCTGAGTGCATGCGGTCACTGGTCTAAACGCGATCGTAATACCGCAATCGGTGCCGGCGCAGGTGCTTTAGGTGGTGCTGTCTTAACCGATGGTAGCACGCTGGGTACACTGGGTGGCGCGGCGGTTGGTGGTATCATCGGTCACCAGGTTGGTAAATAATTCGCTTCATCACGGCATCTAAAACAGAATAAAGATACTTTCTTTCAGGTCTGAATAAGCAGTATTAAAAAGGCCGCGATGAAAATCGCGGCCTTTTTCTTTGGCAGAAATCTTAGCCGCCTGCCAGTTTAACTTTCATCCCTTTCGCTTCCAGTAATGATTTAAGCAAATCACGCTTATCACCCTGAATTTCAATAACGCCATCTTTCACTGAACCACCGCAGCCACATTTCTTTTTGAGCTCAGCGGCTAAAGTTGCAAGCGCGGCGTCATCACCTTCAACACCAGTGATCAGGCATACCCCTTTCCCTTTACGGCCACTGGTCTGACGCTGTATACGCACAACACCATCGCCTTTCGGGCGCTCAACGGGCGCTTTTTCTTCATTGATTCGCCCGGTTCCGGTGGAATAGACCAGACGACTATTGTTATCGCTCATTACGCCCCCAGGCCAAGAGATGCGTTAATATCGCGCAGGGTCTGCGCAGGATCAGCAGACTGCGTGACCGGGCGACCAATCACCATATAATCTACACCGGCTGCCAGTGCCTGCTCCGGGGTCATAATGCGACGCTGATCGCCCACCTCACTGCCCTGCGGACGAATGCCCGGCGTCACCAGTTTGAATTGTTGACCAAAAGCCGCTTTAAAGCGCACCGCTTCTTGCGCTGAGCAGACGACACCGTCCAGACCACATTGCTGAGTCAGGCCCGCCAGACGTTCTGCGTATTCAGCAGGGGTAGCGGTAATACCTAATCCTTGCAGATCGCTGGCTTCCATACTGGTGAGTACCGTTACTGCAATAAGAAGTGGCGCATCGTTACCGAAAGGGATAAGCGCCTCTTTGGCGGCAGTCATCATTCGTGCACCGCCAGAAGCATGTATGTTCACCATCCACACGCCTAAATCTGCCGCTGCTTTTACCGCGTGCGCTGCCGTGTTTGGGATGTCATGAAACTTCAAGTCCAAAAACACGTCAAAACCGCGTTGTTGCAGGTCGCGAACCAGTTGCGGGCCAAACAGCGTGAACATCTCTTTGCCGACTTTCAGCCTGCAGTCACTGGGATCGATGCGGTCGACAAAGGCCAGAGCCTTATCACGATTATCGTAGTCAAGCGCGACCACGATCGGAGAAGACGTTAACGCGCGGGAAATAGATGAAGCAGTAGACGTCATGATGAGACCTTCTTTGATGAGGGCACCCGCTCAGGCGCGAATAATAAACGGCGAGCATTCTACCTGTGCTAAAGCGGAATTGACAGGTTCCATTCACTTACTGCCAGGCGACGAGACTGCGATGCTAAACCAGATGAGTGAAAAACATCATTAGTATGTTGTAACTAAAGTGCGCTTTTTTTTAATACTACTGCCCGTCGAGACCTCGAATAGGCTTAACGGTCGACCAGGCACGGCATGACGGACAATGCCAGTACATCGTAAAGGCGGTAAAACCACATTTATGGCAGCGATAGCGCGGTTTGCTGCGAATTTGCTCGCCTACCATGTCGCGCAGTACCATCAGGCTCTCTTTTGCGCGCCCTTCTTCCGCTTCGTTCAGATGGTAATCCATCAATTTATGGAAAACACGCATCGTTGGGTGGCGCTGCAGTTGACGCGTGACGTACATCTGCGCAGGATCCTGCCCTTCGCGGTTTTCCATAATTTCCGCCAGCATCAATTCCGCTGTTGCGCCGGTGTTCTCTTCGACACAGCGCTGGAGGAACGCGGACCATTCATCCTGTTTGCCCAGATGCTGATAACACACCTGCAGCATTTCCAGCGTTTCGCTGACCAGTTCTTTATCCTGGTCGATGACACGCAGAAGGCTCTCTACCGCTTTGGCGTATTCCCCTTTTGCCATAAACACGCGCCCCATCATGATCGACACGCGCGGGCTATCGCGGTCGGCGGCCGCCCCTTTTTTCAGCAGGGCCATCGCCTTGTCCATATCGTCATTCCCCATTTGCTGTAACGCCAGTTCACAGTAAAAATGGGCAATTTCGCCTCGCTGCTTATCTTTACCAAGTTTAACCAGCCGCTCCGCAACATCAATGGCTTTCTGCCAGTCGCTGGTCGCCTGATAAATTTGCAAGAGCTGCTGGAGCGCGCTGATACGAAAATCTGTCTCATCAACAAGTTGATTAAACATATCTTCCGCACGGTCATACATCCCTGCGGCCATATAGTCACGGCCCAGTTGCTGCACGGCAAGCAATCGCTGGTCATAGGAGAGCGACGCGCTTTCCATCAGGGTCTGGTGAATTCGGATAGCGCGATCGACTTCGCCGCGCGAGCGGAACAGGTTTCCGAGGGTAAGATGGGCTTCGACAGTGCCGGTATCCTCTTTGAGCATGTCGAGGAACAGGTCCACCGCCTTGTCTTGTTGGTTGCTCAGAAGCAGGTTCATCCCGGCTACGTAATCACGCGATAGCCGGTTTGCTTCGTCCTGCTTAGTTTGTTGAGCATTTCTGCGCCCCATGTACCAGCCGTATGCAGCCGCAACAGGTAACAGCAGAAACAACAACTCCAACATATACGATTATTCCTTTACTACCGGCGTACCGGGATTCACAGCAGCCGTGGTAGCAGGCGCGAGTTGATGCTCAAGTCGTTTAATTTTCTGCTCCGCACGCGCCAGAGAAACGCGCACGCGCAGCCAGAACAGACCACAAATCAGCCAACCAATGACAAAACCAGCAGCAAAAAGAACAGCCAGTAATGTTGAAATGCGATATTCGCCCTGGGCGAGCAGATAATTGAAGGTCACCTGCTGATCGTTTTGTGCACCAAGCGTGACCGAAACGACAAAAATCGCCAGCACCAATAAGAAAATGAGTAAATATTTCACATTACTTCCCGTTATGTGGTTATGAGCGAATAAGTTATGTTCAACTGACTGCATCCAGCCTTATAAACTACCATTTTAGCGTCTGGCGGGAAACGGAAATGCGTAACACCTCATACTGATTTAGGGTCTAAATGCAGAATTTCAACTTTCCTGCTCCCTTTCAGCGATTTCCTGCTTCTCTTCGACGGGTGGCGTCAGCGGTCCGCACAGGCGTTGCGCAAGCCAGGTGGCGATTGTCACCAGCATCCAGGAGATGAGTGTCGCGACAACCAGATCGCGAGGCCAGTGCATGCCCAGCAGTAATCGGCTTCCCATGACACTTGTGGCCCACAGCAGTAATACGGCAATGGTCCAGGTACGACGACGAGGCCAAAGCAAACCGACGCCAAGGAGCGCCCAACTGGCAGCAAACATGGTATGGCCTGAGGGGAATGCAAACCCCGTTTCGTTTTGCCAGTGTTTGCGTAAAAACTCAGGAATAGCCGCCTGGTTGATCAACTGTGTTTCCACGAGTTGGCTTCGCGCTTTACGTTTCAGGCTGTAAAACTCATCGGATTGAATATTATGTGTTTTTTCAAGCCAGACCACAAATGGTCTGGGTTCCTGTACCCGCTCTTTCACCCACGATTTCACTCCCTGGCCCACAAGGATCGCACAGCCCAGGATAGCAAACAGCATGAGTGCCGCTTTTAATCGAAAACGCAGGCACCACAAAAACCAGCCGCAGAGAATCACATGGGTGATAATGCCCCAGGGTTGGGTCACGGTCTCCGTCATCCAGTACATTGCGCGCAGCCATCCACTGCTTTCCCCAGGCTGCCAGCGCCAGCCTGATATCCATACAACAACCGGCATAATTAACAGTATTCCCGCACCGACTGTCGTACGCTTTGCAATAGAAAACATCTCTTCTCCTTTGATCTGTAGCTTCACAATCATAACTGATAAATAACATTTTCGGGAAAAGTGCCAGATTTGTGCGTTTTAACAGCAATGCGTCAGGAGGTGGTTAGTGATGTAAAGCGCATTGTGGCAAAATGACGTTATACAAAAGGCCAATCTTCTGACGGCCAGCATAAATCTGGAGAATCACATGCAGCTTAAACGCGTGGCAGAAGCCAAACTGCCAACCCCATGGGGCGATTTCCTGATGGTGGGTTTTGAAGAACTGGCAACCGGGCAGGATCATGTTGCACTTGTCTTTGGGGATATTTCCGGGCAGTTACCGGTTCTGGCACGAGTCCATTCGGAATGCCTGACGGGTGACGCGCTGTTCAGCTTACGCTGCGATTGCGGTTTCCAGCTCGAAGCGGCATTGACGCACATTGCCGAGGAAGGCCGGGGCGTGTTGCTGTACCACCGCCAGGAGGGTCGTAATATTGGTCTGCTCAACAAGATTCGCGCCTATGCGCTGCAGGATCAAGGTTACGACACCGTGGAAGCAAACCATCAGTTAGGATTTGCCGCCGACGAACGCGACTTCACCCTGTGCGCCGATATGTTCAAATTGCTGGGTGTGGATGAAGTACGACTGTTGACCAATAACCCGCTCAAAGTCGAGATCCTCACCGAGGCCGGAATCAATATCGTTGAACGTGTGCCGCTGATTGTCGGGCGTAACCCGAAAAATGCGCACTATCTTGATACCAAAGCCGCGAAGATGGGTCATCTGCTGAGCAAATAACACTGAATATGCCGGGTAACTGTCACGCAGCCACCCGGCATAGCGGATGTTTAATGCAGCATATTGCGGATCACATAATGCAGAATGCCGTCATTCTGATAGTAGGTCAGCTCTGTAGAGGTATCGATACGGCAGCGACAATTCACCACCTCTTGCGTACCGTCAGGGCGGGTTAACGTCACCGGAATGGTCGCACCGGGTTTAAGCTGATTCAGCCCGGCGATATCCAGTTTCTCTTCCCCGGTGAGCCCCAGCGTTTTACGCGTTGCACCTTGCGGGAACTCCAGCGGTAAGATGCCCATCCCAATCAAGTTTGAGCGGTGGATACGTTCGAAAGACTCCGCAATGACCACCCGCACGCCCAACAGGCGCGGCCCTTTCGCCGCCCAGTCACGGCTGGAGCCGGAACCGTACTCTTTACCGGCAATGACCGCAAGCGGCGTACCCTGCTGCTGGTAGCGCATCGCGGCATCATAGATAGCAACCACTTCTTCACCCGGTAAATAACGGGTCATCCCCCCTTCCACACCGGGGACCATTTCGTTACGAATGCGAATATTAGCAAATGTGCCGCGCATCATGACTTCATGGTTACCGCGACGCGAGCCATACGAGTTGAAATCCCGCCGCTCGACGCCGTGGCTTTGTAGATAACGACCTGCGGGGCTATCGGCTTTGATGCTACCCGCCGGTGAGATATGGTCGGTGGTGACGGAGTCGCCGAGCATCGCCAGGATGCGCGCACCGTGAATATCCTCAACCGGTTTCGGGCTCGCTTCCATATCCTCAAAGAACGGAGACAACCGAATATAAGTTGAATCACTCTGCCAGTCGTAGGTGTCCGAGCTTTCCACTTGAATCGCCTTCCATTCAGCAGTCCCTTCGAAAACTTCTGCGTATTCTTTACGGAACATATCGGTGGAGACTTGCTCGACGGCGCGGGCGATATTCTGGCTGGATGGCCAGATATCCTTCAGATAGACCGGATCGCCTTTACGATCGTGACCCAGCGGATCCGTGGCCAGATTGATGTTCATATTACCCGCCAGCGCATATGCCACCACCAGCGGCGGTGATGCCAGCCAGTTGGTTTTCACCAGAGGATGGATGCGCCCTTCGAAATTGCGGTTACCCGAGAGCACCGCACCAACCGTGAGATCCCCCTGCTTGATGGCCTGCTCGATAGGTTCTGGCAGCGGCCCCGAGTTACCGATACAGGTAGTACAGCCGTACCCGACCAGGTTGAATCCCAACTCATCGAGATACGGCGTTAGTTTAGCCTGAGCGAGGTAATCGGAAACCACTTTCGAGCCCGGTGCCAGTGAGGCTTTCACCCATGGCTGGCGTTTTAACCCGGCCTTTACCGCGTTTTTTGCCAGCAAACCCGCGGCCATCAGGACACTTGGGTTTGATGTGTTAGTGCAAGAGGTAATCGCAGAGATCACTACCGCGCCGTCAGGAAGCTCATGTTTTTCTCCTTTGAACACGTACTCTACTGGCTTACGATCCTTCTGGGCGGTATTGAGTTCCAGTTCAGTACTGGCAGCAAAGGCTTTAGGCACATCTCCCAGGGCCACACGGTCCTGGGGACGTTTCGGCCCGGCCAGGCTGGCTTCAACATCATTCATGTTCAGCTCAAGTGTACTGGTGAAAACGGGCTCGTCGCCTGGGTTACGCCACATCCCCTGCGCTTTGGCGTAAGCCTCAACGAGGCTAACCTGCTCTTCGCTACGTCCGCTAAGACGCATGTACTCAAGCGTTACGCCATCAATCGGGAAAAAGCCACAGGTCGCGCCATACTCCGGCGCCATATTGGCGATAGTCGCCCGGTCAGCCAGAGGAAGCGAGTCCAGGCCATCACCGTAAAACTCAACGAATTTGCCCACTACACCATGCTTGCGCAGCATCTGGGTTACGGTCAAAACGAGGTCTGTGGCGGTGATCCCTTCGCGTAATTTACCGCTCAGTTTGAATCCCACCACATCAGGAATCAGCATGGAGACGGGCTGACCCAGCATAGCCGCTTCCGCTTCAATCCCCCCGACACCCCATCCCAACACGCCGAGACCGTTAATCATCGTGGTATGCGAGTCGGTTCCCACCAGGGTGTCCGGATACGCCACCCACTCTTTGTCCTGTAATTCGCTCCATACCGCTTTGCCCAGATATTCCAGATTGACCTGGTGGCAAATTCCGGTTCCCGGCGGTACGACGCTAAAACGGCTGAACGCCTGCTGTCCCCAGCGCAGGAAAACATAGCGCTCGTGATTACGTTCCATTTCAAGGCGAACATTCTCTTCAAAAGCGTCGTCATCACCAAAATGATCGACAGTGACAGAGTGGTCGATAACGAGATCAACGGGGGAAAGTGGATTCACTTTAGCGGTATCGCCACCGAGGCGTTTAACCGCCTCACGCATGGCGGCAAGGTCGACCACCGCCGGGACGCCGGTAAAGTCTTGCATCAAAACGCGAGCGGGACGGTAAGCAATTTCACGGTCGGCATGGGCTGTTTTCAGCCATCCTGCAAGGGCACGGATATCTTCTTCTGTGACAGAATCGTCATCCTGCCAGCGCAGGAGATTTTCGAGTAATACTTTTAGCGACTTGGGTAGACGCGTAATATCCCCAAGTTCCTTTGCGGCCAGCGGCAAGCTGTAGTAGTGATACGTTTTATTCTCTGCCTGCAACGTGTCCTTACTGGCTTCGCGTAGGGTCGACGACATAAGCTCCTCCTTAATAACAGGGATAGCGAAACCCTGATGCTTATCAGGGTCTGTATTAAAGATAACACAAACATGTCGTAACGTTTTTATAACAACTCAAAAGGCTAAATCTTGAGGTCAGGCGGGCAAGTGCTGGAGAGTAAAAGCAAAAATCCTCGCCTGAGCGAGGTTTTTCAATTGATTAGGATAACCATATCCTGATGAGCTCTCCCCAAAACAACAGGGAAAAAGAAAACGCGCTCATCCATGACCAGTATTTTACAGAACGGCGATTATTCATCATATACACACCAAAGAATGTATTCATTGAAGCTGCGTTGAGACGCAATTTATTATTGCTGTGGTGTATTTATTTAACAGTACACAAGTACACATCAGAATGGCGAGTTAATTACCCCGCTAATTCTAATGATAACAATTATTGTTTTGGCACTTCGTCTTCCGCGAAGATGTCAATAAACGCTTGCTGCTGTGGCGTCAATTTCCAGGACGCCGGAACAGTAGTTGAAGCTTGCGGTTTCGCTGCTTTCGGTTTGTCATGCGGATGACACACTTGCTTCACTGGCTCAGAGCGACCTGTCACAGCCATTTTAACCCCAGAATTTCCAGATAATTAACGCTACCACTACCCAAAAGGCGGCTGAACCCAGAAATACCGCCAGCCACGCTTTACGCTTGAGCTGCGGGTCCCTTTGCGGTTCTTCGCTTCCTGATGGCATTGCTAACCTCGTACAATCGACATCACTTATCATTTTAGGCACCAACAATCGGTACAATTAATCATGGATGAGATAAATCCTAAAGAAACTTTAGTCGAAAAGCTAGTGAATTTACGCATCCTGTTCAAAGAATATTTAATCTTTTGACCGCAAATAAATTATTGAAGTGAAAAATTTGCGAAGGGGCAATTTAGTTTCTATGTTTGTCGCAAATTTATGACAGATTATGTAACGGAGGTGAAAATCAATCAGGCAAAAGTATGAGATGGAAATAAGAGAATGATAACAATAATTCGACTTAGGGAAGATTAAGGGGCTCCTTTTGCTATAAAAGGCTACCCCGCTAACGATTATTTTTCCGGAAGTTTAATGTCCTTAAACATCGCCTCAATATCTTCGTTCGAGCGTAACGCCACGGCGGCGTCAACCACATCACGCGTCAGGTGTGGCGCAAAGCGCTGAATGAAATCATACATGTAACTGCGCAAGAACGTGCTGCGACGAAAACCGATCTTGGTCGTACTGTGGCTGAAAATTTCCTGCGCATCCAGTTTCACCAAATCCGGGTCAGATAGCGGGTCGACCGCCATACTGGCAATAACCCCTACACCAAGCCCCAGACGCACATAGGTTTTGATAACGTCCGCATCGGTCGCCGTAAAGACAATACGCGGCGAAAGCCCTGCCCGGTTAAAGGCCGTATCCAGCTCAGAACGCCCGGTAAAACCAAAGGTGTACGTCACCAACGGGTATTGCGCCAGTTCCTCGATCGATACCGATTGTTTCCCTGCAAGCGGATGATCAGGGGTGACGACAATCGAGCGATTCCAGTGATAACACGGAAGCATCACCAGGTCGTCATAGAGATGCAGTGCTTCGGTAGCGATAGCAAAATCCGCATTACCTTTGGAGACAGCCTCCGCAATTTGCGTTGGCGATCCCTGATGCATATGTAACGAGACCCTGGGATAACGTTCGATAAATCCCTTAATCACGTTGGGCAACGCATAACGCGCCTGCGTATGGGTGGTCGCAACATAGAGCGAGCCTTTATCCGGCCACGTATGTTCCCCCGCCACCGATTTAATGGCGTCAACTTTAGAGAGAACTTCGCGGGCAATACGTATGATTTCCTGCCCGGCTGGCGTTACCTGCGTGAGGTGTTTACCGCTGCGGGCAAAGATCTGGATACCCAGTTCATCTTCAAGCATGCGAACTTGCTTACTGATGCCTGGCTGAGAGGTATAGAGGCCTTCAGCCGTTGAGGAGACGTTGAGATTATGGTTCACCACTTCAACGATATAGCGAAGCTGCTGTAATTTCATGAAAGACCATCCAAATTCGCGCAAACGGGCAATCGCTTAAGACGATTTCATAATAAAAAAGGATTTAACTATAACCACTATAACATTTATATCATCTATGTATAGATTCGAACAAAAAATAATAACCGTGTTATAAAAAAAGGGCCGGATAACCGGCCCTCAATTTAAGCTATTAATCTTACAGCGTTATTTTTTGGCTTCTGCCCATTTCCCATCAACGTAAAACGCCGACCAGTTTGTCGCTTTGCCGTCTTTTTCCGACGCAACATACTGCTGTTTCGTTTTACGACTAAAGCGGACAATGGTCTTATTCCCTTCAGGATCCTGCTGCGGTGCATCCGCAAGATAACGCAGTTTTTCCGGCAAACGGTCGCGGAAGCGATATAACTCTTCCACTAACGGTGCACGCGTTTCGCGCGATTTCGGGAAGGTGTTAGCCGCAAGGAAAACTCCGGCTGCGCCATCACGCAGAACGAAATACGCGTCCGATTTTTCGCAAGGCAGTTCCGGCAACGGAACCGGATCTTCTTTCGGTGGCGCGACTTCGCCATTACGCAGGATCTTACGCGTGTTTTTGCAGTCGTCGTTGGTACAGGCCATGTACTTACCGAAACGCCCCATTTTCAGGTGCATTTCAGAGCCACATTTTTCACACTCAACCACCGGGCCGTCATAACCTTTGATGCGGAACTCGCCTTCTTCGATTTCATAACCGTCACAGGTCGGGTTATTACCGCAAACATGTAGTTTACGTTTCGGATCGATCAGGTAGCTGTCCATCGCCGTACCGCACTTAGTACAACGGCGTTTGGCGCGCAACGCATTGGTTTCCGCGTCGTCGCCTTCCAGCACGTTCAATACTTCGTTTTCCGGCACCAGGTTAATGGTGGTTTTGCAGCGCTCTTTTGGTGAAAGTGCATAACCGGAGCAACCGAGGAACACCCCGGTACTGGCAGTACGGATCCCCATCTTACGACCGCAAGTCGGGCAATCAATGGTGGTAAGCACCATCTGATTCGGGCGCATGCCGCCTTCATCCGGATCTCTTTCTGCCTGGTCAAGTTGACGGGAGAAATCGCCGAAGAAACTGTCCAGTACTTTCTTCCATTCCGCTTCGTGGTTTGCCACCTGATCGAGACGGTCTTCCATCTGCGCGGTGAAATCGTAATTCATCAACTCCCGGAAGTTCTCTTCCAGACGGTCGGTAACAATTTCACCCATTTTTTCCGCATAGAAACGGCGGTTTTCCACGCGCACATAGCCACGGTCCTGAATGGTCGAAATGATCGACGCATACGTTGACGGACGGCCAATGCCACGTTTTTCCAGCTCTTTAACCAGTGACGCTTCACTAAAACGTGCAGGCGGTTTGGTGAAGTGCTGAGCCGGCGTCAGATCGATAAGTGACAGGACATCACCCGTGTTTACCGCTGGCAGCGTACGGTCTTCATCGCCTTTACGCAGCGCTGGCATCACCTTCGTCCAGCCATCGAAACGCAAAATGCGACCACGTGCTTTCAGGCGATAATCACCCGCGCCCACGGTAATGGTGGTGGAGTCGTATTGCGCCGGCGTCATTTGACAGGCGACAAACTGGCGCCAGATCAGTTGATACAGTTTCTGCGCATCAGTTTCCATATCTTTAAGGGCATCAGCCTCAACCCCAACATCGGAGGGACGAATCGCTTCGTGCGCTTCCTGGGAGTTCTCTTTGCTGGCGTACTGGTTGGCATTTTCCGGCAGGTATTTTTTGCCGTACTTATCACCAATAAAGGTGCGCACCATGCTGACCGCATCCTGGCTCAGGTTGGTGGAGTCAGTACGCATATAAGTGATGTAACCCGCTTCGTACAGCCGCTGGGCCATCATCATGGTTTTCTTCACGCCGAAGCCCAGGCGGGTACTTGCCGCCTGCTGCAATGTGGAAGTAATAAACGGTGCGCCCGGTTTGCTGCTGGTCGGCTTGTCTTCGCGCTCAAGCACCGTATAACGGGCTTTTTCGAGCAGGCTAACTGCCGCCATCGTTTGTTCGCGGTTAACCGGACGGAAAGGTTTATCCCCTTCGTGCGTCACCTGGAGTGGCAGAGAATCGCCACCCGGCGTTGCGGCATTAGCATCAACTTCCCAGTACTCTTCCGGAACGAAGGCTTTAATTTCGCGTTCACGCTCAACCACCAGACGTACAGCAACCGACTGAACACGGCCCGCTGACAGGCCACGGGCAATCTTCTTCCACAACAGTGGAGAAACCATGTAACCCACCACGCGGTCCATAAAGCGCCGCGCCTGCTGGGCATTCACACGATCAATGTTCAGCTCGCCCGGCTTTTCGAACGCCTGACGAATCGCATTTTTGGTGATTTCGTTAAACACCACGCGGCTATAGCGCGTTTCATCGCCACCGATCACTTCCCGCAGGTGCCATGCAATGGCTTCCCCTTCGCGGTCAAGGTCGGTTGCGAGATAGATATGGTCGGCTTTTTCTGCGAGCGATTTCAGCTCAGAAACCACCTTCTCTTTTCCGGGCAGCACTTCATAGTGCGCATCCCAGTTGTGCCATGGGTCAATGCCCATGCGATTGACGAGAGCGCCGCGTTCATCCTTTTTAGGCTTCTTAGCCGTTTTGGTGGAGGCAGAGTCAGCGCTCTTTTTAGGTGCTGAGCCACTGGTCGGCAAATCGCGGATATGACCTACGCTGGATTTCACCACGTAGTCATTACCCAGATACTTATTGATCGTTTTGGCTTTTGCCGGGGACTCAACGATGACGAGAGCTTTACCCATATTCACCTTTACCTAATAAAATTCTTCCAGGAATACGTCGCACATTGATTCACCTTCCGCTGGCGACGAGCCAATGATATTGCGGTGGCGACAATGGATATCAACCCTTTTCTTGACCATAAGCGAAAGTAATCGCTAGCAGATGATTGAGTTAACAGGCTTTTTCGCTAGTCTACGATACAGCACGACGATTTTACGGTCGAATGTCAAGCAAATCTGTTGCCAGATTGACGAAAGGGTCACACTGTACCTGATAAAATTTGTTACGCAACTTTATTAGCATGCAAATTCGAATCACGCCAGCACTACCGTAACGGGAAACCCCTTGCCTGCGCAGGGAAAATTTGCCCCTGGGCCGCGTGGGGCGTAAACTTGTTAAATTTTTAAGGAGGGGCGAAATGGAGCCGACTAAGCAACCTATCGATCGCCAGTCTCTGCTTGAGCTGGCAAACCAACTTATCCGCGATCATGAAGACACACTGTCCGGCATTGAAGCAACCGGCGTAAGCCAACGCAACGGGGTGCTGGTGTTCAGCGGCGAGTATTTTCTGGATGAACAGGGGCTGCCGACCGGGAAAAGCACTGCGGTATTCAATATGTTCAAATACTTGGCGCATGAACTGTCTGAAAAATACCATCTGATCGATTAAACAAAAACGCGAGGCCATGGCCTCGCGTTTTTGTTTGTACTCGCCTTACATCAGCGGTTTCTGTCCGCGCTGCCACCAGCGCATCAGCAAACGATCTGCGCTTTCTGCAGCACTTCCGGTAAAGCGGTCGATAAGCTTTTTGCGCTGCTGATAGCGCAAGCCAATGACCTCATGGCTCTCAAACAGCCCCAGTAGCAATTCATCGCTGGTACCGACCGCATCGACCAGTCCTTTTTCCAGTGCCTGTGAACCATACCAGTGCTCGCCGGTCGCTACCTGTTCTATATCCAGTTGCGGGCGCATCTGATGCACAAAGCCTTTGAACAGGTCATGCGTTTCATTGAGGCTCTCGCGGAATTTCTGCCTTCCCTCTTCGGTGTTTTCACCCAACAGAGTCAGCGTGCGTTTGAACTGCCCGGCGGTATGCAGTTCGATATCAATCTCTTTACCTTTCAGGAAGCGATTGAAGTTGGGGATCTGCGCCACAACGCCAATCGATCCAATAATAGAAAACGGCGCCGCAACAATTTTATCCGCCACGCAGGCCATCATATAACCGCCGCTGGCGGCGACTTTATCAACCGCGACGGTGAGCGGAACCTGCTTATCGCGCAGACGCTGCAACTGCGACGCAGCCAGCCCGTAACCATGAACAACGCCACCGGGGCTTTCCAGACGGAGAACCACCTGATCTTCTGGCTTCACCAGCGTCAACACTGCGGTTACCTCTTCGCGCAGCGCGCCCACTTCATGGGCATCCATGCTGCCTTTAAAGTCCAGCACCCAGGCGCGTGGTTTGCCCGCTGAGGCCATGTCGCCAGATTTTGCTTTGGCCTTTGCCGCTTTTGCATCCTGTTTGGCTTTTTTCTTTTGGGCTTTATGCCACAGCTTTTGCTGCTGGCTGTCCAGCAACTCCACAGCCATCTCTTCCTGCATTTCCTTATAGTCTTCGCTCATGCGGGTAATACGTAATTCCCCCCGCTGACGTTTGCGCTGTGTCAGATTAACAATAAGAATTGCGACCACCGCAATCGCAACCACAACAGTCGCAATTTTGGCTAAAAACAAACCATATTCAGACAGTAATTCCACGCATTCCACCTTGGTTCAGCCACTTAACAATCGCATTCAGTGTACATGAGCCTTTCTGGCGCGTCTCGCATTGCCACCCTTTCGGATATTCAGTCGACCAGTTTCAGCACATTCCGCTATACATTATCCCAACGCACGGGAGACTCTCTGCCAGACTGATTGAAATCGCTTTCTGTTTCAGGCATAAAGCCAACACGATTTAAAAACGGGTTGAGACCAAGGAGTTAGCGTGCATTACCAGCCACAACGCGACCTGTTGCGAAACCACATTATTCTGGTCACCGGCGCCAGTGACGGCATCGGCAAAGAAGCGGCGCTGACTTATGCCCGCTACGGCGCACGCGTCATTTTACTGGGGCGTAACGAAGACAAACTCCAGGCCGTTTCCGGACAGATAGCGTCCGAAGGCGGCCAGGCCGCCAGCCTCTATACGCTGGACATGGCGACCTGTACACCCGATGATTGTCAGCGTCTCGCCAACGAGATAACGCAACACTACCCGCGACTGGACGGTGTGCTGCATAACGCTGGCGTGCTGGGTGATGTTTGCCCAATGAGCGAACAGCAGCCTGCCGTCTGGGATAACGTAATGCAGGTTAACGTCAACGCCACTTTCTATTTGACCCAGGCACTCCTTCCTTTATTACTCAAAGCGGAAAGCGGCTCGCTGGTCTTCACATCGTCGAGCGTTGGCCGCCAGGGTCGTGCAAATTGGGGGGCCTATGCCGCCTCTAAATTTGCCACCGAAGGCATGATGCAAGTGCTGGCTGAGGAGTACCAAAACCGTTTACGGGTCAATTGCATCAACCCGGGCGGTACCCGGACGCAGATGCGCGCCAGCGCCTTCCCGAGCGAAGATCCGCAGAAATTAAAAACGCCAGCCGATATTATGCCACTCTATCTATGGCTGATGGGCGATGACAGCCGTCGCAAAACAGGCATGAGCTTTGATGCTCAGCCAGGACGAAAACCGGGGATATCACAATGAGTGAAGAACGTTACCAGCAACGCCAGCAGCGGGTGAAAGATAAAGTCGATGCCCGCGTGGCGGCGGCGCAGGAAGAGCGCGGCATCATTATCGTTTTTACCGGCAATGGTAAAGGCAAAACCACCGCTGCATTCGGCACCGCCGCACGTGCCGTCGGCCACGGAAAGAAGGTCGGTGCCATTCAGTTTATTAAAGGCACCTGGCCTAATGGTGAACGTAATTTACTGGAACCGCACGATGTCGAATTTCAGGTGATGGCAACCGGGTTCACCTGGGATACGCAAAACCGCGAGAGCGACACTGCCGCCTGCCTTGAGGTATGGACACATGCGCAACGTATGCTGGCGGACGAATCGCTGGATATGGTGGTGCTCGACGAGTTGACCTATATGGTGGCTTACGATTACCTGCCGCTGGAAACCGTTCTTGATGCGCTGGAAAAGCGCCCGGCAAACCAGACGGTGATCATCACCGGCCGCGGCTGTCACCGCGATATCCTGGAGATTGCCGATACGGTCAGTGAACTGCGCCCGGTAAAACATGCTTTCGAAGCGGGCGTCAAGGCACAGATCGGTATCGACTATTAAGACACCGCTGGCAGCAGCGTAGCAATGCGGCACTGCTGCCATGCCAATGATTTGTTCAACCATCACACTCGCCCACACATGTGACAGTGTCACGCTTCTCCATCGCAACATGGCGGAAATTATAATATGCGGGAACGAGAGGACGTTTCCGGCAAGGTAACCGGAAACGTCAGGAAATTAGCCGTTGCTGTTACGCCCACCGGAACGACGGCTACCCGGTGCCTGACGATTGCCTGACACCTGGCTGTGGCGTTTCACCGCACGACGAATCTGATTGGCTTTCATGCGGCGACGATCTTTTTCGACCGCCACTTTTGATGCGGTTTCCGGCGGCAACCCTACCAGCTCACGCAGGTAGTTGGTTTGGGCCAGATCCAGTTCGGAATAACCACCGCGCGGCAATCCTTTCGGTAGTGGAATGTCGCCGTAGCGCACACGAATAAGGCGGCTAACCTGCACGCCAACCGCTTCCCACAGGCGACGCACCTCGCGGTTACGCCCTTCGGTCAGGGTCACGTTATACCACTGGTTGATCCCTTCACCACCGCTGAATTTAATGGTTTTGAATGCTGCCGGACCATCTTCCAGTTGAACGCCACGTGACAGTTCACGCACCTTGGCCTCTTCAATCTGGCCAAATACGCGCACCGCGTATTCACGTTCCACTTCACGGCTTGGGTGCATCAGGCGATTCGCCAGTTCACCGTCGGTGGTGAACAGCAGCAGACCACAGGTGTTGACGTCAAGACGTCCAACCGCAATCCAACGGGCGCCGCGCAATTTTGGCAGACGATCAAAAACGGTCGGACGGCCTTCCGGATCGTTACGCGTGCACAGCTCACCTTCAGGTTTGTAATACGCCAGCACGCGGCAGATTTGTTCAGCGGACTCTTTTATCGAGATAAGATGACCGTCGATGCGAATTTTCAGCGCCTGGGTCACTTCAACGCGATCGCCCAGCGTGGCAATCTTGCCGTCTACGCTCACGCGGCCTGCTTCGATGATGGTTTCGATTTCACGGCGGGAGCCGTGGCCAGCTCGCGCCAGCACTTTCTGTAACTTTTCGCTCATAGAGCTTCCTCGGGTGTCGCCTTCACAGGCGTCGAATAAGGTCATCAGGCCACTGCGGCGCCTGTGAAATGGCCGCGTAGTATAGCGGCTTGCTTCATTATAGGAAAGGTTTAACGTCGCCGACGCCTTCACGAATAACAACCGGGGCATCGTCGGTAAGATCGACCACCGTTGTCGGTTGTTGCCCCAGATAGCCGCCATGGATAATCAAATCCACCAGCTTTTCCAGACGGTCTTTAATTTCATCCGGATCGGACTCGGTAAATTCGCTGCCAGGTAGCATCAGCGAGGTAGAGAGCATCGGCTCGCCAAGCGTATCGAGTAACGCCAGTGCAATCGGATTCGCCGGGACACGCAGACCGATGGTTTTACGTTTTTCCTGTAACAGACGACGCGGCACCTCTTTCGTTCCTTTCAGGATAAAGGTGTAGTTGCCTGGGGTATTATTTTTGATCAGACGAAAAGCCACATTATCGACAAACGCATAGGTCGATAGCTCAGACAAATCGCGGCACATCAGGGTAAAGTTATGGCCATCCGGCAATTGACGGATACGGCAAATCCGCTCCATCGCCCCTTTGTCTTCAATTTTACAGCCTAACGCATACCCGGAATCGGTAGGGTAAACAATCACCCCGCCTTTACGGACAATCTCTACGGCCTGGGTAATCAGGCGCGGTTGAGGATTTTCCGGATGAATATAAAAAAACTGACTCATACTTCCCTCTCTTCACTGTTTTGCGGCTGCTCCCATTTGCACCAGACGCCCTCAACATCAGCCGGTAGCCAAAGCTTGCGCCCCAGCTCAATCCATGGACATGGCTGATGGAAATCCGATCCCTGCGAGGCCAGTAAACCAAACTGGCGGGCATACTCGGCGAGTTGTTTACGCTCATTGGGAGCCTGCTGGCATTGGGCAACTTCCATCGCCTCTCCACCGCTTTGGGCAAAATGCGCCAGCAGTCTTTTCAACCATTTAGCGGAGAGATCATATCGACCCGGATGGGCCAGGACCGCCGTTCCGCCAGAATGATGAATCACTTCAATAGCTTGTTCTATTGTACACCACTGCGGTGGAACATATCCGGTTTTCCCGCGCGCAAGATACCTTTTGAATACATCGGCCATATTGGTGGCTTTGCCGCACTCCACCAGGAAGCGGGCAAAATGGCCACGCGTGACGGCAGCCCCCTGCGCCAGTCGCTGCGCGCCCTCCCATGCGCCCGGAATATGCGCCTTTTCCAGTCGTTCGGCAATCAGCCTGCCGCGCTGCTGGCGTCGTTCATGCTGACCCTGTAAAAATGTACACAGCGCCGGGTTTTCGATATCCATATCCAGCCCCACGATGTGGATCTCATGGTTTTCCCAGACGGTGGAAATCTCCACACCGCTAATGAGTTTGAGGGCCAGCCCGGCACGTTCAATTTCTTCACGCGCAGCGGGAATGGCGGCGGTAGTGTCGTGATCGGTAATCGCCAGAGTCCCTACGCGCATTGCAACCGCACGGTGGACCAGTTCTTGTGGGGTCAGGACGCCATCGGAGGCAATGGTGTGGCTGTGCAGGTCATAAATCACTGCGTAATTCGTGTCGCTCAAAAGCGGCTCCCGTGGCCGATAAAACAATAACTGTGCCCTATCATAACGTTCTGCGGCGATTTTCTGAAATCGAGGGTTGACTTTCCTCGCGCGAACCAGTTAACTAGTACGCAAGTTCACTCCACGAGGTATCACTGATGAATATGCATATTTCCGTAAACCGCTGGTGGCGCACTCCCTGACATTGGGCAGTGTTTCACGTGCGTATTCAGCACACCGATACCCGGCCCGCCCACTGAGCGGGCTTTTTTTTGAACACATTTATGAGAGCAACTATGCAAACGCAAAAACCGACACTCGAATTGCTCACCAGCAACGCGCTGTACCGGGAGAACCCGACCGCGTTATTCCATCAACTGTGTGGTGCACGCCCGGCAACCTTATTGCTGGAATCCGCCGATATCGACAGCAAAAACGATTTAAAAAGCCTGCTGCTGGTGGATAGCGCGCTGCGCATTACCGCGCTGGGTGACACTGTCACTATTGAGGCGTTAACGCAAAACGGCGCGTCTCTGTTACCGCTGCTGGATGCCGCGCTTCCGGCTGGTGTAGAAAACACCGTCCGGGCAGATGCTCGCGTATTACGTTTTCCGCCCGTCAGCACCCTGCTCGACGAAGACGCACGCCTGTGTTCACTCTCTGTTTTCGATGCCTTCCGTCTGTTACAGGGGCTGGTCGATGTCCCTGCCGATGAGCGCGAAGCCATGTTCTTCGGCGGCCTGTTTGCCTACGACCTGGTGGCCGGATTCGAAGATTTACCTGCACTGAGCCATGACCGTCGCTGCCCGGACTACTGCTTTTATCTGGCAGAAACCTTACTGGTGATCGACCATCAGAAGCGTCACACCCGTATTCAGGTGAGCCTGTTTTCCGCAGATGCTGACGAAAAAGCGCGACTGACTCAACGAATTGAAACTCTGCATGAACAATTAAATGTGCCGCCAGGGCCATTGCCGGTTGAATCTGTCAGCGATATGCGCTGCGAATGCAACCAGAGCGATGAAGAGTACGGCGCGGTTGTGCGCCAGATGCAAAAAGCGATTCGTGCCGGTGAGATTTTTCAGGTCGTGCCGTCTCGCCGTTTCACCCTGCCGTGCCCGTCACCGCTGGCCGCCTATGAAGTGCTGAAAAAGAGCAACCCAAGCCCGTACATGTTCTTTATGCAGGACAGCGACTTCGCCCTGTTCGGCGCCTCGCCGGAAAGCTCTCTCAAATATGATGCCACCTCACGCCAGATTGAAATCTACCCGATCGCCGGGACTCGCCCACGCGGACGTCGCGCCGACGGTTCCCTGGATCGCGACCTGGATAGCCGTATTGAACTCGAAATGCGTACCGACCATAAAGAGCTTTCCGAGCACCTGATGCTGGTTGACCTCGCGCGTAACGATCTGGCGCGCATTTGTACTCCAGGCAGTCGCTATGTGGCAGATCTGACCAAAGTCGACCGCTACTCCTTCGTAATGCATCTGGTTTCGCGTGTGGTCGGTGAACTGCGACAGGACCTGGACGTGCTCCACGCCTATCGCGCTTGTATGAACATGGGCACGCTCAGTGGGGCCCCAAAAGTACGCGCCATGCAGCTTATTGCCGATGCAGAAGGCTCTCGTCGTGGCAGTTACGGCGGCGCGGTGGGCTATTTCACCGCCCACGGCGACCTGGATACCTGCATCGTGATTCGTTCTGCCTGGGTTGAAGACGGTGTCGCCACCGTTCAGGCAGGCGCTGGCGTGGTACTGGATTCAGTACCGCAATCAGAAGCCGATGAAACACGTAATAAAGCCCGCGCGGTTCTGCGCGCCATAGCTAAAGCGCATAACGCTCAGGAGACCTTCTGATGGCTGACATTCTGCTGCTCGATAATATCGACTCATTTACCTATAACCTGGCGGATCAACTGCGCGCCAGCGGGCATAACGTGGTGATTTACCGTAACCATGTTCCGGCACAAACCCTGATTGACCGCCTGGCGACCATGAAAAACCCGGTGCTGATGCTCTCGCCAGGGCCAGGGGCGCCGTCAGAAGCAGGCTGCATGCCTGAGTTGCTGACCCGCATGCGCGGCAAACTGCCGATTATCGGCATCTGTCTGGGACATCAGGCAATTGTAGAAGCCTATGGTGGCTATGTCGGTCAGGCAGGCGAAATTCTGCACGGTAAAGCCTCGAGCATTGAACATGATGGTCAGGCCATGTTTGCCGGGCTGGCGAACCCGCTGCCGGTGGCGCGCTACCATTCACTGGTGGGCAGCAACATTCCGGCAGGGTTAACCATCAACGCGCATTTTAATGGCATGGTGATGGCCGTGCGTCACGATGCGGATCGCGTGTGTGGCTTCCAGTTCCATCCGGAATCCATTCTGACTTCGCAAGGCGCCCGCTTGCTGGAACAAACCCTGGCCTGGGCGCTGCAGAAACTGGAGCAGACCAATACCCTGCAACCAGTACTGGAAAAACTGTATCAGGCGCAAACCCTGAGCCAACAGGAAAGCCACCAGCTTTTCTCTGCCGTGGTGCGCGGCGAGCTGAAGCCTGAACAACTGGCCGCAGCGCTGGTCAGCATGAAAGTGCGTGGTGAACACCCCAATGAAATCGCCGGAGCGGCCACCGCGTTACTGGAAAATGCCGCGCCGTTCCCACGCCCGGACTATCCGTTTGCCGATATCGTGGGCACCGGTGGCGACGGCAGCAACAGTATCAATATTTCCACCGCCAGCGCTTTTGTGGCGGCGGCCTGTGGGCTTAAGGTTGCCAAACACGGTAACCGCAGCGTTTCCAGCCGTTCCGGATCATCCGATTTACTGGCAGCCTTCGGCATTAATCTGGATATGAATGCGGATAAATCCCGCACTGCGCTGGATGAACTGGGGGTCTGTTTCTTATTTGCACCGAAGTATCACACCGGGTTCCGCCACGCGATGCCGGTGCGCCAGCAGCTTAAAACGCGCACCTTGTTTAACGTCCTGGGGCCATTGATTAACCCGGCGCACCCGCCGCTGGCGTTGATCGGTGTTTACAGCCCGGAACTGGTGTTACCCATTGCCGAAACCCTGCGTGTTCTGGGCTATCAACGTGCGGCCGTTGTGCACAGCGGTGGGATGGATGAGGTGTCATTGCATGCTCCGACGGTGGTGGCTGAATTGCGTGACGGCGAGATCAAAAGCTACCAGCTTACCGCTGCTGATTTCGGTCTGACGCCCTATCACCAGGAGCAACTGGCAGGCGGCACACCGGAAGAAAACCGTGACATTCTGACACGCTTACTACAAGGTAAAGGTGAAGCCGCCCATGAGGCCGCCGTCGCTGCAAATGTCGCCATGTTGATGCGTTTACATGGTGAAGAGGATTTGCAAGCTAACGCGCAAAAAGTTTTGCAGGTGCTGCACAGCGGCGCCGCCTATGACAAAGTCACCGCACTTGCGGCAAGAGGGTAAAGAATGCAAACCGTATTAGCAAAAATCGTCGCGGATAAGGCGATTTGGGTAGCCGCCCGCAAGGAGCAGCAGCCGCTGGCCAGTTTTCAGAATGACGTGGTGCCGAGCACTCGTCGCTTCTACGACGCCCTGCAGGGTACGCGCACCGCGTTTATCCTGGAATGCAAAAAAGCATCCCCGTCAAAAGGGGTGATTCGCGATGATTTCGACCCGGCGCGAATCGCCGGGGTTTACAAACACCATGCGTCGGCCATCTCCGTACTGACCGACGAGAAATATTTCCAGGGCAGTTTTGATTTCCTGCCTGTTGTCAGCCAGATCGCGCATCAGCCGATTCTGTGTAAGGACTTCATTATCGACCCTTACCAGATTTATCTGGCGCGCTTTTACCAGGCCGATGCCTGCCTGCTGATGCTCTCGGTACTGGATGATGAGCAATACCGCCAGCTCTCTGCCGTCGCCCACAGCCTGAGCATGGGTGTACTGACCGAAGTCAGCAATGAAGAAGAGCTGGAGCGCGCTATCGCGCTTGGGGCAAAAGTGGTCGGCATCAATAACCGCGACCTGCGCGATCTGTCCATCGATCTGAATCGTACACGTCAGTTGGCTCCGCGCCTGGGCGCTGGGGTAACGGTTATCAGCGAATCAGGGATTAACACTTATGCACAAGTGCGTGAACTGAGCCATTTCGCCAATGGTTTCCTGATTGGTTCCGCGCTGATGTCTCATGACGATCTGGACGCTGCCGTTAAACGCGTCTTGCTTGGCGAGAACAAAGTTTGCGGCCTGACGCGCCCGCAAGATGCGCTGGTCGCTTATGAAGCGGGAGCGATTTATGGCGGTCTGATTTTCGTCGCCTCTTCTCTCCGTGCCGTCAACGTCGCACAGGCCCGCACGGTCATGGCGGGCGCACCGCTCCAGTACGTTGGTGTGTTCCGTAATGCGCCGGTCGAAACCGTGTCGGCCAACGTGGAGCAACTGGGGTTAGTCGCCGTACAGTTACACGGCAGTGAAGATCAGCACTATATCGACACGTTGCGTAAGCAGTTGCCGGATAGTGTACAAATCTGGAAAGCGCTCAGCGTGGGCGACACCCTGCCCGCCCGCGACCTGAATCATGTCGATAAGTATGTCTTTGATAACGGCCAGGGCGGTAGCGGTAAGCGTTTTGACTGGAGCCTGCTGTCAGGGCAAACGCTGGACAACGTACTGCTGGCAGGCGGACTTGGCGCAGATAACTGCGTGGAGGCGGCCAAAACCGGCTGTGCCGGACTCGATTTCAATTCAGGCGTAGAGTCTGAACCCGGGAAAAAAGACGCCGATAAAGTGGCCTCGGTATTCCGAACTTTACGCGCTTATTAAGGAAGAAAACCATGACGACATTATTAAATCCGTATTTTGGTGAGTTTGGTGGCATGTATGTGCCGCAAATCCTGATGCCTGCACTGCGTCAGCTTGAAGAAGCCTTTGTTAGCGCGCAAAAAGATCCTGAGTTTCAGGCGCAGTTCACTGATTTACTGAAAAACTACGCCGGTCGCCCGACCGCACTGACCAAATGCCAGAACATTACCGCAGGGACCAATACCACCCTTTATCTGAAGCGTGAAGATTTACTGCACGGCGGCGCGCACAAAACCAACCAGGTATTAGGACAGGCGCTGCTGGCCAAACGGATGGGTAAAACGGAAATCATCGCCGAAACCGGTGCCGGGCAACACGGTGTGGCATCGGCGCTCGCCAGCGCCCTGCTCGGCCTGAAATGCCGCATCTACATGGGGGCGAAAGATGTGGAGCGTCAGTCGCCAAACGTCTTCCGTATGCGCTTAATGGGCGCAGAGGTGATCCCGGTACACAGCGGTTCCGCCACCCTGAAAGACGCCTGTAATGAAGCACTGCGCGACTGGTCTGGCAGCTACGATACCGCGCACTACATGCTCGGTACCGCCGCAGGCCCGCACCCCTTCCCGACCATTGTGCGCGAATTCCAGCGGATGATCGGTGAAGAGACCAAAGTGCAAATCCTCGAAAAAGAAGGCCGCCTGCCGGATGCCGTCATCGCCTGCGTGGGCGGTGGCTCCAATGCGATCGGCATGTTTGCCGATTTCATTGAAGAAACCAGTGTTGGCCTTATTGGGGTCGAACCTGCCGGACACGGTATCGAAACCGGTGAACACGGCGCGCCGCTTAAGCATGGCCGCGTGGGGATCTATTTCGGAATGAAATCCCCAATGATGCAGACCGATGAAGGCCAGATCGAGGAGTCGTACTCTATCTCTGCGGGGCTGGATTTCCCGTCCGTGGGGCCACAGCACGCTTATCTGAACAGCACCGGTCGTGCGGATTATGTCTCTATTACCGATGACGAAGCACTCGAAGCCTTTAAGACGCTGTGCCGCCACGAAGGGATTATTCCAGCACTCGAATCCTCCCACGCCCTGGCCCATGCGCTGAAAATGATGCGTGAGAACCCGGAAAAAGAGCAACTGCTGGTGGTTAACCTGTCTGGCCGTGGAGATAAAGATATCTTCACCGTACACGATATTTTGAAAGCGCGAGGGGAAATCTGATGGAACGCTACGAGACACTTTTTAAACAATTGAAGGAACGCAAGGAAGGTGCATTTGTTCCCTTTGTCACGCTGGGCGATCCCTCACCTGAGCAATCACTGAAAATCATCGATACGCTGATTGAAGCCGGCGCCGATGCACTGGAATTAGGGATCCCGTTTTCAGACCCCCTGGCAGATGGCCCGACCATTCAAAACGCCACGCTGCGCGCCTTTGCCGCAGGCGTCACGCCGAGCCAGTGTTTTGAAATGCTGGCCGCGATTCGCCAGAAACATCCGACGATCCCGATTGGCCTGCTGATGTATGCCAACCTCGTCTTTAGCCGCGGTATAGATGAGTTCTATGCCCAGTGCGAGAAAGCGGGTGTCGACTCAGTGCTGGTCGCCGATGTGCCAGTGGAGGAGTCTGCGCCGTTCCGTCAGGCCGCGTTGCGTCATAATGTCGCGCCGATCTTCATCTGCCCGCCAAACGCCGATGATGAATTGCTGCGTCAAATCGCCTCGCACGGTCGCGGTTATACCTATCTGCTCTCCCGTGCCGGGGTTACCGGGGCGGAAAACCGTGCCGCGTTGCCGCTCCACCACCTGGTTGAAAAACTGACCGAGTATCATGCTGCGCCGCCATTGCAAGGGTTTGGCATCTCTGCGCCTGACCAGGTGACCGCAGCCATTGATGCGGGCGCTGCCGGGGCAATATCAGGTTCCGCTATCGTCAAAATTATCGAGAAGAACCTTGATAAACCTGCCGTGATGCTCGAAGAACTTGGCGCGTTTGTCCGGGCGATGAAAGCTGGCACTCGTCAGTAATGCCTCCTGACGCCCGGCCCGCCGCCGGGCGTTTTTTTTCCGCTAACTGACACAGCGTCTGCACAGTCCCATTTCACAAATAGCACTCATTCTCTGCTGATGCGTCTGTCTTATTATTCGTTTTCAGCGACCTGTCGTTTCCCGTTTATTCATCCGGTGGCTGACTGTTAACTACAACACAATCCTGACTCGCGACGGCTATCGCGGGTCAATTCTGCATTGCCTGCATAACGCTAAGGCTTAATAATGTCGCGGATATGTGGGACACGGATGACAGTAAACTACGTAGGTATTCATCATCCGTCAGACGCTGATGTCTTTAATGGGAAGGATGTCCATATGTTTAATAAAGCCGCATTGATAAGAGGTTGGTTTACAATTGCGACGATTTTCACCTGTTTCACCCTTGGCAGTTATATAGGCCATTACTATTTTGCCGGTTCACGTATTCCATGGCTTATAGGGGTTATTGCCGCAATAGTCATCAATTGGGGATCGTACGGTGTGCTGAAAAAACTCACCTGAATTTCTCGTTGATAAAAACTGGCCACCCTTATGCGGCCAGTTTTCTGTAGCAGCTATCAGAAGCGATAGCCAGCAGCAAACATAAATACCCACGGATCGAGACGCGTACTCACGCTTTGCTGCGCGCCTCCCGCTTTAAAGCGAACGTCCGTATCAATATCCATGTACCAGACCGAGGCATTAATCAGCCAGTTACGGTTAATTAAATAATCCACCCCTACCTGTCCTGCCGCGCCCCAGGAATTTTTCAGGCTCAAATCAGAAAGTCCAGCCGATTTACCCGTATCGTTGAATTTTTCATCAAAGAACATGGTGTAGTTAATACCCGCACCAATATACGGGCGGACTTTACTTGCGGCATCACCAAAATACCACTGTGCCATCAACGTTGGGGGCAAATGGTGAACGGTTGCGATATTACCGGTTGGGCCGGTTCCTACTTTATGACGAAACGGCGTCGCTGCCAGTAATTCCACGCCAACGTTGTCCGTTGCCATATACGTCATGGTCAGGCCAAGCTGGGTATTATTATCGACGTTAAAACTTCCCAGACTCCCTAACACATTATCCGACCCCGCCGTCGGCCTCACAGTCGCGGAACCGGCACGCATGAAAAATTCACCCGCTTCATGCGCATACGCACCTGCGGAAAGACTGCTGAGGATCAATGCTGCCACGGCTAATTTATTCATATCCACTCCATGTATGTGGTTTTTCATAGGCGCCGTGAATATACCTATAAATAAGTACATCGTGATCCAATCTGGATCACATTACATTCGTTAATTTAACATTTATTGATCTGAGTTAATTTTGGCTGCCAGTTCACACTTTTAGTTTTTGTATTCACATCAATTTTGCCGTTTAAACTTGCTAAAAAAATCGTTATCGCCCCCTCTTGCCGACGCGTGTCCGTGGGTCTACTTTAATGAACTCACAATTTGAATTGATGCGTAGTTATTGCAGGTGTGCCATGAGTGATCTCAACCCGTGCATGTCGTGCGGAGCCTGTTGTGCTTATTTTCGTGTCTCTTTCTACTGGGCCGAAGCGGATGACGCTGGTGGTTCCGTACCAGCTCAACTGACTGAGCCTGTCACCCCCTTTTTACGCTGTATGCGCGGAACCAATCAGAAGCGAAGCCATTGTGTCGCGCTGGAAGGCATTCCGGGTGAGTCAGCACGTTGCCGTATTTATGAGCAACGGCCATCTCCGTGCCGCGAATTTATGATGTCGGGCGAGAATGACGAGGCCAATGAGGCCTGCGATCGCGCCCGTGCGTATTACGGATTACCACCGCTTTACAAAGATATGCTTTTCCATACATCCACGGAGGCTGCCACCGATGGCGCTTTCAGGGTACAATTGTGATGAATTTAACATTGCAGAACTCAAGGAGAGTGCATGTCTATCACGGCAGAATCCGTTTACCGTGACACGGGGAATTTTTTTCGTAATCAGTTTGTTACCATTTTACTGATTGCACTTCTATGTGCATTTATTACAGTGCTGTTAGGGCGCGTCTTTTCGCCCAGTGACGCCCAGCTTTCGATCCTGGGTGAAGGTGATTATCTGGCGGAAAGCACCGGGTTGTTTGACCTGGTCCGCAATATGACGCCGGAACAGCAGCAGGTATTGTTACGCTTATCAGCGGCAGCCACCTTCTCCGGTTTGATCGGGAATGCCATCCTGGCGGGCAGCACATTGATGATGATCCGGATGATCTCGGCAGGGCAACGCGTTAGCGCGCTTCGTGCTATCGGTGCCAGTGCGCCGGTTTTGCCCGCGCTGTTTATCCTGTTCATGTTGACAACTTTTATGGTGCAAATCGGCATGATGTTCATCTTCGTACCCGGCGTATTACTGGCTATTTTGCTGGCGTTCGCACCGGTGATGATGGTTCAGGATCGCGCGGGCGTCTTCTCGGCGATGCGTGGCAGTATGCGTCTGGGCTGGAACAATATGCGTCTGGTCGCACCTGCGGTCATCGGCTGGTTGCTGGCAAAAATCGCACTGTTGATGTTTGCACATAATTTAGCGTTTCTTACGCCGGAAGTCGGTGCGGTGGTCGCAAACACGGTGAGCAACATGATATCTGTCGCTTTGCTCATTTATCTGTTTCGCCTGTATATGCTGATACGTCAGTGATTTTTCGCCTGCGAAGCAGGCAATTTAACGGAACCGTAGAATGAAGCAGTTTCTTGATTTTCTCCCACTGGTGGTGTTTTTCGCTTTTTACAAGCTGTATGACATTTATGCAGCAACGACAGCTTTGATCATCGCTACGGCTGTTGTCCTGATTTATAGCTGGGTGCGTTACCGTAAAGTCGAAAAAATGGCGCTGATTACTTTTGTGCTGGTGGCCGTTTTCGGTGGACTGACGATTTTCTTCCACAATGACGAATTCATTAAATGGAAAGTCACGGTTATCTACGCCCTGTTTGCCGGTGCCTTGCTGTTTAGCCAGTGGGTAATGAAAAAACCACTTATCCAGCGCATGCTGGGTAAAGAGCTCACCCTGCCCCCGGTAGTATGGGAGCGCCTCAACCTTGCCTGGGCGCTGTTTTTCATCCTTTGTGGTCTGGCCAATATTTATATCGCCTTCTGGCTGCCGCAGAATATCTGGGTGAATTTCAAAGTGTTTGGCTTAACGGCGCTGACCCTTATCTTTACCGTATTAAGTGGTGTTTATATCTATCGTCACATGCCGCAGGACGATAAACCATAACTCAAAAATTAAAACCAATAATTTCAATGAATTAATTGTTTTATTGGTGTGTAAAAAATCATATAAGCACGCTATCGTGTCCACATTAAACGAAGCGTGCTTCTTTTTTTGATGATGTTGCTACTCATCACATCGCGGGCAGTCGCCTTTATCTCGCCCCTCCGCCAACGAAAATCCTCCCTTCTGGCCCCTTATTTAACCTTTTCGACATTCCAGGAGTTCATCTACTTTGAATCGGTCTGAATGAAGGTACTCATTGCGGACGATTCGCCCAGACGCAAACGCGAGAGGAATACCTGACTTATCTTGCGATTTCAAGTCCGGTAAGCGTGGTTTGCCACAACCATGGCCACAGACGAATCGCTTTCAGGCTGCCAGCCTGATTGAGGAAGTCCAGAATATCCATCTGGTCGATTTCAACCAAACGCCGGAGCACATAAGCAGCATCAATACCGACAACTTCGTTGCCGCTTCGCTTTGAGCTCGGCGATCCTGTTTAGGATGTCAAATTTTGACACGTTCTGGGCAGCTATACGGTTTGCTGTACCCAACCGTATAGCTGCTTGCATGGGGTTTAAATCAACGAGGTACTCGCGACAGAACCTGTCCTGTTTTGCGTTGAGTGCCATTAACAAGCCCCTATTTTGAAAGAGTATGATTTATATATGTTACGAAATAAAAAAGGTAAAACAGGATATAGAATGGATCATCCGTGAACGCAAAACCAATACCAGGCCAGGAACCATGCACGGTAATGTGACAATTATCAGTCTGGAACAGAGCTTCTTTGCCTATGATAAGCTTCTGAAAAACATGGACGTAAACGGCAATGTAGATACTGTAAAAGATGATCTTAAAGGAATTGATGTCACAGCAGATTTGATTGAAAAAATTAAATTTGGCATTTCGGGAACCCGTTGGGCTCAATTAAATGCCCGCCATTAGGAGGCCCTGGAAGCACAGCGTTCCCCAGGCTCACAACAGAAAGATCTCGTTAAGATGCGCGTGTGCAATAAAAACCCCGCTATTGAGCGAGGCTGCAATCGGCTGAAATGTCAGTATCACGACACTTTTAAAGCATCAGCGATAGCATCAGTGAGAGCTTTAATTTGCTGTGCAACATGTTGCATTTCTCTATCTGCTTTGCATGCCGCAGCAGCGTCATAGCGTCCAACAGATACCTTTGCAATTTCTAATGCTGCTTTTACCACTTCTGCTCGATTATTCTCTTCGATTGTATTCGATATATACTTGTCAAGCATTACAACCTCCTTTTCATAAACAGTCCGTAGAATAATCTTAAGATTTATCTGAATAAAGCATAATTACAGATATACACTGAATACCTACCATTTTTTGCAGTACCCATGCCCTTGAGTCATCAAATCGGTTCGCCTGGTCAAAGACCATACCCAATCATGGTTGTTGAATGATGCTGCCAGATACCTAACCCTTCATGCGGATCGCCCATATAATCATGCAGGTTGTACCTGTCCATCACTCTTCAATCTGATGCCCCAGCAGTTTTTCAATGACGTGCGGAGGAGCTACTAATTCAGATAATCGCGTAGCAACAATCCTTCTTAAATCGTGAAGAGACTATGGTTTCATGCCGTTTTTATTGATGACCTGAGTTGAACAGGTGGACACCAGCTTTTGCCCCGGTGGGATATCTTGCTTATCCCTGAAACGATAAATCCTGAGTGGTACATAAAAAACCGGGCACTGCCCGGTTTTTTTTCTACATATCAGCTTATCTAATTGTTTTCAGCCATAAATCCATAGTAGCATCCCGCCAGAATTCCCCCTTCTTTATTGATGAGATAATCATGTCTAACACTCAGGATGCACCGCAGGGCGAACTTGTCCTGCGCACACTGGCAATGCCGGCAGACACCAATGCGAACGGTGATATTTTTGGCGGCTGGCTGATGTCGCAGATGGATATGGGCGGAGCAATCCTTGCTAAAGAGATCGCTCACGGACGCGTCGTCACTGTCCGCGTCGATGGTATGACTTTCCTGCGCCCGGTCGCCGTGGGCGATGTGGTGTGCTGTTATGCGCGCTGTGTGAAACGCGGTAATACGTCGGTTACCATCAACGTCGAAGTCTGGATTAAAAAGGTTGCCTCAGAACCTATTGGTCAACGTTATAAGGCCACGGATGCACTGTTTATTTATGTTGCCGTGGATAACGACGGCAAACCGCGACCGCTGCCCGTGCAGGCATAAAAAAGCCTCCATCTGGAGGCTTCATTGCTTAATCCATTGTCGCGCCACCGTCCATACGGAAGATAATGTTAACTGTGATGCCGGTGCCTGGTTTACCCGGTTCATAACGCCATTTACGCATGGCCGTTTTCACCTCACGCTCAAACATATTCGCCGGCTGCGCTGAAAGAATTTCCACGTTGTCGATACGTCCATCCTGTAATACGTCAAATTTCACGCGAACACGTCCTTCGATACGTAAGGCTTGTGCACGCGGAGGATATTGGGGCTGGGTGCGGCTTAATGCGCGCGGGCCTGCCGGGACCGATGGCACAGGTTTGGTGGCGATGGCTGGTGCGTTATTCATCGCCGGCCGTGGCGGTGCGTTACTTTCTACCGGTGCCGCCGGGCGGGGTTCTACCGGTTTTGCTTCACGCTTAGGCTGCTCGACTTTTTTCTCCGGTTTAGGCTTCGGTTTAGGTTTGGGCTTCGGTTCAGGTTTGTGGATTACCACCGGCGCTTCTTTTGGCGGCTCGGGAACGGGTTCTGGCTCGGGTTCCGGCTCCACAACGGGTTCTGGTGGTGGCTGCACCGCCTGCGGCGGCTCCAGCTCTGCGGGTGTCACCATGGTCACCGTAATCGGCGTAGCGGGTGCCGGTAATTCAATAACCTGATGTACCGAGGCATACAAGATGGCCGCCACGACAGCGCCATGCATACCGACGGACAACAGTGTCGGCCAGGGAAAGCGACGGGGTAAATCAAGGGCCATTGAAGTCATAATCGTTTCAGTTGAAAAAGCAAAGCTAGATTCTAAATGCAAATAGCAATCATATTCAACCAGCCATCGCATCTGCCCCGGTTTTTGCGCGCATATGGTTAAAAAAAGGCCGCACTGAAAGGGGAAGTTCACGCGCCATCATCTTTGCGTTGCAGGCATTTATGGATTCACATAACGTAGTTGTTTTCTCATAATGAAGGAGCCCTACCCGTGCTTTATGTAATTTTCTCACAGGACGTTGCTGATTCCCTCGAAAAACGCCTTTCCGTGCGCCCGGCTCATCTGGCACGTCTGCAATTGCTCCATGACGAAGGTCGTTTATTAACGGCAGGCCCTATGCCAGCCGTAGACAGTAACGATCCGGGTGCGGCGGGTTTTACCGGATCAACCGTTATCGCTGAATTTGAATCTCTGGAAGCGGCGCAGTCCTGGGCCGACGCTGACCCGTACGTCGCGGCTGGTGTTTACCAGCACGTCATCGTTAAGCCGTTTAAGAAGGTGTTCTGACTGTCAGAAATAACAAAGGGGTAAAAATCATAATACCCCTTTCTTTTACCCGTGTTTAATGGGCAATCGTTTTTGAAAACAAATTAATAATAACCACGCCAGCAATAATTAACCCCATCCCCAGCATCGCCGGAAAATCCAGTTTCTGTCCGTGAATAATCCAGCCCACTGTACCAATTAATACAATCCCTACCCCGGACCAGACGGCGTAAATCACCCCGGTAGGTATGGTGCGCATTGGGATGGTCAGACACCAGAATGCAATACAATAGCCAACAATACTGATGATGCTGGGCACCAGGCGGGTAAAACTATCGGAACTTTTAAGCGCAGTGGTCGCAATGACTTCACTGACGATCGCCAGGGCGAGAAAAATAATGGCTTCTTTATTCATGGTTATCCAAAGGCGAAATTAACGTTTACTTAGCGCAAGACGGGTTGCGAAAAGCAAAAACACAACCCCGGTAGTGCGATCCATCCAGCGTATAACGGCTTCTTTACGTAAAAATGATGACAATGGGCGCGTCGCCGCGATTAACGTTGTTGACCATATGGTTCCCAGCACCACATGAATCATCACCAGGCCAAATGTCCAAATAATAAGCGGCTGCCCATGCGGAATAAACTGTGGCAAAAAAGAGACGTAGAAAATACCCATTTTGGGATTCAGTACATTGCCTAACATGCCACGAATAAACCAGTTCTGCTTTTTATCTTCACCCGCAACAGAGAAAACAGCGCTACGCGGGCGAATGAGCATATTCACGCCCAGCCAGCATAAATAGGCAGCGCCACAATATTTGAGAATAGAGTATGCCAGTTCCGATACCGCAACTAATGCCCCAAGGCCGAAGGCAACGGCAGCCCCCCAGATGAGACAACCGGTGTTAATGCCAAAGGCTGCTTTAAATGCCTGACTCCGGCCCTCCACCGCGGCAGTACGTAAAATTAGTGCGGTATCGAGACCCGGTGTGAGCGTGAGCAATGTCGCCGCAAGGGTAAAAGCAATCAAACTATCAATAACAGACATGCAGCATTCACCCTTTTGAGAAAGAGATAAAAAACAATGGGCACCATAAAGGTGCCCAGGACCATCAGAACCCATAAAAATCAAAAACTAACGCGTTGCGATGCCGATTAAGAATACACTTTCTTATCGCGTGGATACGCATATTGCGACGGGACTGCCCTTCCAACCAGCGCGCCTTGCGACGACTGGCCTGCCGGGACATACGCCAGCGCCCCACTTCCGTTCTACTACGCTTCATTTCTACGACTCTTTCCTAACAAAGAACCCCCATTATAAACCCTGGATGTCACCAGACCAGTCCTTTTCAGCGCCGTTTTTGTTTGCCAGATGAGTCCTTATGCGTAAACTCCTTATATCAGATTTTCAAAAGGATTTTTTGTTATGACAACCTTCTACACGGTTGTGAGTTGGCTGATCTTTTTGGGCTACTGGCTGCTCATCGCTGGTGTGACGCTGCGCATTCTAATGAAGCGCCGTGCGGTCCCTTCTGCCATGGCATGGCTGCTGATTATTTATATTCTCCCTCTGGTGGGAATTATTGCGTATCTGTCCGTTGGGGAACTACATCTTGGTAAGCGCCGCGCTGAGCGCGCTCGTGCGATGTGGCCATCCACTGCCAAGTGGTTAAAAGACCTTAAGACGTATCACCATATTTTTGCGACTGAAAACAGCAGCGTCGCCACTTCTCTGTTCAAACTCTGCGAACGGCGTCAGGGCATTGCGGGCGTGAAAGGTAATCAGCTCCAGTTGCTCACCTCCTCAGATGACGTGATGCAGGCATTGATCCGCGACATTCAGCTAGCCCGCCATAACATCGAGATGGTTTTTTATATCTGGCAGCCAGGAGGAATGGCCGATCAAGTCGCCGAATCCTTGATGGCGGCGGCCCGTCGTGGTGTGCATTGCCGTTTAATGCTCGATTCAGCAGGCAGCGTGGCGTTCTTCCGCAGTCCGTGGGCCGGCATGCTGCGCAATTCAGGTATTGAAGTGGTCGAATCGTTAAAGGTTAATCTGATGCGTGTGTTTCTGCGTCGTATGGACCTGCGCCAGCACCGCAAGATGATCCTTATCGATAATTACATCGCCTATACCGGCAGTATGAACATGGTGGACCCCCGCTTCTTCAAACAGGATGCGGGCGTCGGTCAATGGGTCGATTTAATGGCAAGGATGGAAGGCCCCGTGTCTACCGCGATGGGGATCGTCTACTCCTGCGACTGGGAGATAGAAACCGGGAAACGCATCCTCCCACCGCCACCGGATGCCAATATCATGCCGTTCGAGCAGGCCAGCGGGCACACAATCCACACCATTGCCTCTGGTCCGGGATTTCCGGAAGACCTTATTCACCAGGCATTATTGACCGCGGTTTATGCCTCGCGCGAATACCTGATTATGACGACGCCCTATTTCGTCCCCAGCGATGATCTTCTGCATGCCATTTGTACCGCCGCGCAACGAGGCGTTGACGTTAGCATTATCCTGCCGCGTAAGAATGACTCGGTGCTGGTTGGCTGGGCAAGCCGGGCCTTTTTCACCGAACTACTGGCTGCGGGGGTAAAAATCTATCAGTTTGAAGGCGGACTTCTGCATACGAAAAGCGTGCTGGTCGATGGCGAGTTAAGCCTGGTGGGAACAGTGAACCTTGATATGCGTAGTCTGTGGCTTAATTTTGAGATTACACTGGTTATCGACGATACCGGCTTTGGCAGCGATCTGGCGGCCGTGCAGGATGATTATATTTCGCGGTCTCGCTTGCTGGACGCGCGTCTGTGGGTTAAACGACCGTTCTGGCACCGGATCGCAGAACGACTGTTTTACTTCTTTAGCCCATTGCTGTAAAACGTGCCCAAATGATATTAAACAGGTAGTCATTATGGAAATGGATCTGAACAACCGCCTGAGCGAAGACGAAACGCTGGAGCAGGCTTACGATATTTTTCTCGAACTTGCGGCGGATAATCTCGACCCGGCAGATATCATTCTGTTCAATCTTCAGTTTGAAGAGCGTGGCGGTGCGGAATTGTTTGATCCCAGCGAAGACTGGCAAGAGCATGTTGATTACGATCTGAACCCGGACTTTTTCGCCGAGGTGGTGATTGGCCTCGCGGATAGCGACGGCGGCGAAATCAACGATGTCTTTGCCCGCGTACTGCTCTGTCGCGAGAAAGATCATAAGTTGTGCCACATTCTGTGGCGCGAGTAGTAAAAAGAAAAGGCTGACTTTCGTCAGCCTTTTTCATTTAGAGCGGGTCAACCTTAAGGCACGAGACCGCATGGCGGAAGCTACCTTCCAGCACCGGGCGGGTCTGCGCGCACTCGGGTCCGGCAATCGGGCAACGCGTACGGAACACGCAGCCTGACGGTGGGTTGATTGGTGAAGGCAAATCCCCTTCCAGCAACTGAATCTGCTTGTTCTTTTCCAGATCCGGGTCCGGGATTGGCACAGCAGACATCAGCGCTTTGGTATAAGGGTGCTGCGGATTGTGGTACACCTCGTCATAGGTACCCAGTTCCACCGCGTGGCCCAAATACATGACCAGCACGCGATCGGAGATGTGCTTCACCACTGCGAGATCGTGGGCGATAAAGATCAGCGACAACCCCATTTCCCGCTGCAATTTTTGCAGCAAGTTGACCACCTGCGCCTGGATTGACACGTCCAGTGCAGAAACCGGTTCGTCACAGATAATCAGCTTCGGTTCGAGGATCAGCGCACGGGCAATGCCGATACGCTGACACTGACCGCCTGAGAATTCGTGCGGGTAGCGGTTAATCAGGTTTGGCAGCAGGCCCACTTTCATCATCATGGCTTTGACGCGGTCACGCACTTCCTGACGCGGCATTTTCGGATGATAAGTACGCAGCGGTTCCGCGATGATTTCACCAATGGTCATACGCGGATTCAGAGATGCCAGCGGGTCCTGGAAAATCATCTGAATGTCACTGCGCACGTCGCGCCATTCATCAGGCTTCATCCCGAGCAAATCTTTGCCCAGCCACGCCACTTTGCCGTCAGTTGCTTTGACAAGCCCAATAATCGCACGGGCAAAGGTCGATTTCCCACATCCGGATTCGCCCACTACGCCGAGGGTTTCCCCTTCATACAGACGCAGCGTAACGCCGTCTACCGCTTTCAGTGTTTTGGATGGCTGCCAGAACCATTGCTTACCGTCTTTTATGTCGAAATGGACTTTCAGGTCAGCAATTTCCAGGAGTACTTTTCTTTCTTCTGTAACGGCATTCATACCAGTTCCTCCACCGGCTTAAAGCAAGCGCGCAAACGTCCCGGGGCAAACTCCTCCAGCGGCGGAGCACTGTTACAAATTTCCATCGCATGCGGGCAACGCGGCTGGAATGGACATCCTTTCGGCAACCGCAGCAGGTTCGGCGGGTTACCAGGGATGGTCAGCAACTCTTCACCTTCGGCGTCGAGGCGCGGTACCGCATTGAGCAGACCGATCGAATAGGGATGTGCCGGATGGTAGAACACATCGCGCGCCACACCGTATTCCATAGTACGCCCGGCGTACATCACCAGCACTTTGTCACAGATGCCCGCTACCACGCCGAGATCGTGGGTGATCATGATAATGGCAGTGTTGAATTCACGTTTAAGCTCATTGAGCAACGTCATGATCTGCGCCTGTACAGTCACGTCCAGCGCGGTAGTCGGTTCGTCGGCAATGAGCAGTTTGGGCCGGCACATTAATGCCATAGCAATCATCACGCGCTGGCGCATCCCGCCGGAAAACTCATGCGGGTACATGCGCATACGCTTACGCGCTTCCGGCATTTTCACGGCGTCGAGCATTTTGACCGACTCTTCAAATGCTTCGGCCTTACCCATGCCTTTATGAAGCATCAGCACTTCCATTAACTGCTCACCGACCCGCATATACGGATTCAGTGAGGTCATCGGGTCCTGGAAGATCATGGAAATCTGCTCGGCACGCAGTTTGTTCAGCGCATGCTCAGGCAAGTTCAGAATCTCTTTGCCATTGAATTTCGCCGAACCACCAATACGCCCGTTCGATGCCAGCAGGCCCATCAGTGCAAATGCGGTCTGAGATTTACCCGAACCCGATTCCCCCACAATGCCGAGGGTCTCACCGGCACGCAGGCTGAAGTTCAGGTCGTTTACCGCCGTAACGTCACCGTCCGGGGTTTTAAATGTCACACGCAGATCGTTAACATCCAGAAGAATGCCCGAATGCTGCTGCGCCTGTGGCGCCAATGAGGTTTCATGCTTGCTCATAACAGCACTCCTTAACGATCTTTCGGGTCGAGAGCATCACGCAGCCCATCGCCGATAAAGTTGAAACAGAATAACGTTACCACCAGGAAGCCTGCCGGAAACAGCAGCAGCCACGGGGAAACTTCCATCGAGTTTGCGCCATCGCTGAGCAATGCGCCCCAACTGCTTAACGGCTCTTGCGTCCCCAAACCAAGGAAACTCAGGAACGATTCGAACAGAATCATGCTCGGCACTAATAGCGAGGCATACACCACCACGACGCCCAGTACGTTGGGAACGATATGGCGAATGACAATATTGCCCGTCGATACACCGCCTACCTGAGCCGCTTCGATAAACTCTTTACGTTTCAGACTCAGCGTTTGACCACGGACGATACGCGCCATATCCAGCCAGGAAACCATACCGATAGCGACAAAAATGAGCAGGATGTTTTGCCCGAAGAAAGTCACCAGCAGGATAACGAAGAACATAAATGGGAATGAGTTGAGGATCTCAAGCAGACGCATCATCACAGAGTCCACTTTACCGCCGAGGTAACCGGACAGTGATCCGTAAAGTGTTCCCAGGATAACCGCAACCAGCGCGGCAGCAATACCGACCATAAGCGAAATACGCCCACCAATGGCTACGCGCACCAGGAGATCACGACCAGATGAATCCGTCCCGAAATAGTGCCCGGAGGTTGTATCAGGCGCACTGGACATCATGCCCCAGTCCGTATCGAAATAGCTAAACTGCGATAGCATCGGCGCGAGGGTCACGAAAAGCGCGATAAAGAACAAGACGACAAGGCTGGCGACCGCTGCACGGTTGTGCATAAAGCGACGTCGTGCATCCTGCCACAGACTGCGACCTTCTACTTCCAGTTTTTCACTGAAGTTTTCCAGCGCCTCGCTGTTTTTTTTACTTAACATCATGGCGTACTCCAGTGTTAATAACGAATTTTCGGATCGATAACGGCATACAGCACATCGACAATCGCGTTAAATACAATAGTCAACGTCCCTACCAGTATGGTCAAACTTAATACCAGCGAGTAATCACGGTTCAATGCGCCATTCACAAACAACTGGCCGATACCGGGTAAACCGTAAATCGTTTCGATAACCATTGAGCCGGTGATAATACCGACGAAGGCGGGCCCCATATAGGAGAGCACGGGCAACAATGCGGGTTTCAGCGCATGGCGGAAAATAATACGGCGCATCGGTAAGCCTTTCGCACGTGCGGTACGAATAAAGTTTGAATGCAGCACTTCAATCATCGAGCCACGCGTTATACGCGCAATACTGGCGATATAGGCCAGAGATAATGCGACCATCGGTAGGATCATGAATTTTGGCGCGCCGCCATTCCATCCCCCGGCGGGTAACCATTTAAGCGTGATGGCGAAAATCATCACCAGCAGCGGAGCGACAACGAAGCTCGGTATCACAACCCCGGTCATCGCCAGCCCCATCACGGAATAGTCCCATCTGGTATTTTGTTTCAGCGCGGCAATGACGCCCGCACTCACGCCAAAAATCACCGCCAGTAAAAACGCCGCAGCGCCTAATTTCGCAGAAACAGGGAAGCTGGCCGCGACCAGATCATTCACCGTGTAATCTTTGTATTTAAATGACGGCCCAAAATCACCGTGCGCGAGCTGTTTCAGATAGCTGGCGTACTGGGTCAGAATCGGATCGTTCAGATGATATTTCGCTTCGATATTCGCCATGACTTCTGGCGGCAGCGTACGCTCACCGGTAAAAGGACTACCCGGCGCAAGACGCATCATAAAGAATGAGATAGTAATAAGAATAAATAGCGTCGGAATCGCTTCCAGACAGCGACGTAGGATAAATTTCAACATTGCCCGTACCTTCTGGCCTGTGCCTTTGTAGTGCGATGAAATAAGACACTGTGGGGCAGGATTACCCTGCCCCACTCATTGCCATTAATGCTTGATAATATACAAGTTTTTAACGTAGATATTATCCATCGGGTCTTTACCGGTATAACCACCCACCCACGGTTTCACCAGACGGGCGTTTACGTAGTAATACACCGGGACAATCGCAGAGTCTTTATCGAGCTGCTGTTCAGCCTTGGTGTAAAGCTCCGTACGTTGCGCTTCGTCGGTGACTTGCAGCGTGTCGGTAATCAGCTTATCAAAGGCCGGGCTCTTATAGTGCGCGGTGTTGTTGGAGCTGTCAGACAGCATGGTATTCAGGAAGGATGTCGGTTCGTTATAGTCCGCACACCAGCCTGCACGCGCCACGTCAAAGGTGCCCTGATGGCGGCTGTCGAGGAAAGTTTTCCACTCCTGGTTCTCCAGCTTGACGTCTACGCCCAGGTTTTTCTTCCAGATAGAAGCAACCGCGATAGCCAGTTTTTTATGCAGGTCAGAGGTGTTGTACAGCAGGTTGAAAGTCAGCGGTTTGTCAGCCGTGTAGCCTGCTTCAGCCAGCAGTTTTTTCGCTTCTGCGTTACGCTTGTCTTGTGACCACTTGAACCATTCCGGCTCAACCAGTTTTGCACCGTCAGTGTATGGCGGGGTGTAGCTGTAGGCTGGCAAATCGCCCTGGTTCTTCACTTTATTGACGATGATGTCACGATCCAAAGCCAGTTTCAGCGCGGTACGAACACGAACGTCAGTAAACGGCGCTTTCTGGTTATTGATTTCGTAATAATAAGTACACAGGTACGGGTCAACGTGGACTTCTTTTGGAATTTCTTGTTTCAGTTTCTGGAACAGTTCAATCGGCATGTTGTTATAGGTCATGTCGATTTCACCGCTGCGGTAGCGGTTAACGTCAGTCACTTCTGAGGAAATAGGCAGGTAAGTTACCTGGTTAATTACCGTTTTCGCGTTATCCCAGTAATTGGTATTACGCTCAAGCACAATACGTTCGTTGACTACCCAATCTTTCAGTTTGTACGCACCGTTAGTCACGATATTCGCGGGCTGCGTCCATTTATCACCGAATTTCTCGACAACGGCTTTAGGAACTGGCGACACGGAGGCGTGTACCAGCAGTTTGTAGAAATAAGGAACCGGTTCGCTCAGCGTGACTTCAAAGGTATTGTCATCAAGCGCTTTTACACCCAGGTCTGAGGTCGGTTTTTTACCGGCAATGATGTCATCGATATTCGCAATGTGACCATATTGCAGGTAGCTGGCGTAAGGGGATGCAGTTTTTGGATCTGCCAGACGCTGCCAGCTATAAACGAAGTCGTGTGCCGTAACCGGAGAACCGTCGGACCATTTCGCATCTTTACGCAGATGGAAGGTCCAGACTTTGAAATCTTTGTTTTCCCACTTTTCAGCGACACCGGCACTCGGATGGCCTTCAACGTCTGTGACTAACAGGCCTTCAAACAAATCGCGGCTGACGTTTGATTCCGGCACGCCTTCAATTTTATGCGGATCAAGAGACTGTACTTCCGAACCGTTATTACGAACCAGCGTTTGCTTCTCTGCCAGTTGAACGCCTGCAGGAACATCCGCCGCCATGGCTACGTTACCTGCAATTAGCGCGGAGAGAACGCCCGCCGCTACGAGACTTTTTTTTGTGATGATGGACATTGTGTTGATACTCCACTCATTATAATTACTGACATTAATGCCAGCCTGTTTTGTCCCCTAAAGGGGGCCTGTACAGCGCAGGAGCTTTTGGCTGCTGTCAGGCATCGTTTTACTGCTTGCTATCACCGACTTTATTTTTTACGAGCCGCTCGGATGGCGCCCTTACGTCGATATCGTTATACGTCTCCCCTGTCGAGACGCCTGTTACTTTTGCAGGACGAGATTTGTATTTGAAAATAATTCTCATCTGCGTAGATTCTTAAAACAAATATAGGGCCGGAAAGTACCAAATGGCCCATTACGCCGCCAATACAATTTGCAAATTTGTTAACTAATTCTCTTTTATTCGCGCTTTCATCCGCGTTGTAAGAACGCGCAGCCGTGCCCTGGTAAAAAATTAGTCTTTTCAATCATACAGATAGATAGTAATTCATCGGTGTTGTTACATTCGCAGTACGATTGCGCGTTTTTTTGCACAAAAAATCAACATTCGATTATTATCTAGCACATTTGTCTGTCTGAGCGACGAAATTACTAATATCATTTCAATTATCTGACAGCAAGCCCCAGAGTATCGTGTGAGGGAAATAACAGTGTTGTTGGATTAATTTCTCGCCATTTAGCAATGTAACGAAATGTAAAACACTGAAATAAAAGAATTTATTTAAATCATGTTGATTTATTATATTTATGGTTTTTTCTGACTTTAGTTATATGATTTGCTGATAATGCTGCGTTTCCAACGCCCTGCGCAGCATTGTTTCGCCAGGAAGCAAGTCAGTGTAGTAAACCCGGGAATATCCCTTTAACGCCTGCAACGATAAATTCAATACCGAGTGCCATCAGCAATAAACCCATGATACGGGTAATCACGTTAATCCCGGTCTGCCCAAGCAGGCGCACCAGCCAGGGTGCGATGCGGAACACGCCCCAGGAACAAAAAGCAAAAAGGGCTATTGCCACTGAAAATCCCGCGAGGTACTCCACGCTGTGGTAACGCGTACCCCAGACAATAGTCGAGCTGATAGCCCCCGGCCCTGCCATTAAAGGTAAAGCCAGCGGCACAACACCGATACTCTCTCTGATCGCCGTTTCTGATTTCTCTTGCTTGTTTTGTTTGTCCTCACCCAGTTTGCCGCTGATCATCGACATCGCTATGGTTACCACCAGGATCCCCCCCGCAATACGAAACGAGTCAATCGAAATACCAAATAACTGAAGAATCCCGTCCCCCAGAAAAAGCGACGTCCAGAGAATGATGGCAACGGAAAGGTTAGCGGTGAGATTAGTTTTGTTCCTCGCCCCAGCCGTTTGATAACTGGTCATACTAATAAAGACTGGAATAATACCGATGGGATTTACCAGTGCGAACAGGCCGATGAAAAACTTAGACCAGGTTGGAAAGTCAAACAGTGTTTGAGTCACAGAGTGCTCCGCAGCAGTGCAAGGCAAAGAAGAAAGTATAGAAACAATAAGACCCTGCTAAATATACGATTATTTGCAGCACAACTCACCATAAATCCTGTCATCTTCCTTACATCCCGGCATGTTATGCATTTGTACTAATTATGATAATGTTAGTTGGCGCCGCCCTTTTATCATTAACATTTGATACAAACGCCCAAAAACAGCCTGCTGAAAGGTGTCAGCTTTGCTGTAACTTGATTTAGATCACGTAATCGGTACTCAGAAGTGAGTACTCTTGGAGACGTCGTCAGGGAGTAGAACCATCAGTTTGAATGATGTTTCGTTGAGGCTCTTTCAGTAAATCAGTTAGGTTGGGCAAGGCGCTAACTACTTGTTTTTCTGTAATTTACGCAACCTGCACCCGGTCTGTCTATACTGTCGTTTCGGACAGCTGGTTTACTAAAAGAGTTTAACATTATCAGGAGAGCATTATGGCTGTTACTAATGTCGCTGAACTTAACGCACTCGTTGAACGCGTGAAGAAAGCCCAGCGTGAATATGCCAACTTTACTCAAGAGCAAGTTGACAAGATCTTCCGCGCCGCCGCTCTGGCTGCCGCTGATGCCCGTATCCCTCTCGCTAAAATGGCCGTTGCCGAATCCGGCATGGGTATCGTCGAAGATAAAGTGATCAAAAACCACTTTGCTTCTGAATATATCTACAACGCTTATAAAGATGAGAAGACCTGCGGTGTCCTTGAGGAAGATGACACTTTTGGTACCATCACCATCGCTGAACCTATCGGTATCATCTGCGGTATCGTTCCAACAACTAACCCAACTTCTACGGCAATCTTCAAGTCGCTGATTAGCCTGAAGACTCGTAACGCCATCATTTTCTCTCCACATCCGCGCGCTAAAGATGCAACAAACAAAGCGGCTGATATCGTTCTGCAGGCGGCTATCGCTGCGGGCGCACCAAAAGATCTGATTGGCTGGATTGACCAACCTTCTGTTGAACTGTCTAACGCATTAATGCATCACCCTGACATCAACCTGATCCTCGCAACTGGCGGCCCGGGCATGGTGAAAGCAGCATACAGCTCCGGTAAACCAGCTATCGGCGTAGGCGCAGGCAACACACCTGTTGTTATCGACGAAACCGCTGATATCAAACGTGCTGTCGCTTCTGTTCTGATGTCTAAAACCTTCGACAACGGTGTTATCTGTGCTTCCGAACAGTCAGTAGTGGTTGTTGATTCTGTTTACGACGCTGTTCGCGAACGTTTTGCTACCCACGGCGGCTACCTGCTGCAGGGTAAAGAGTTGAAAGCCGTTCAGGACATTATCCTGAAAAATGGCGCGCTGAATGCCGCCATCGTTGGCCAACCGGCATACAAAATTGCTGAACTGGCAGGTTTCACTGTTCCTGCAACGACCAAAATTTTGATCGGTGAAGTGACTGTTGTTGACGAAAGCGAGCCGTTCGCTCACGAAAAACTGTCTCCGACTCTGGCGATGTACCGTGCGAAAGATTTCGACGATGCGGTAGTAAAAGCAGAGAAACTGGTTGCCATGGGCGGTATCGGTCACACCTCTTGCCTGTACACCGACCAGGATAACCAGCCGGCTCGCGTGCAGAAATTCGGCGCGGAAATGAAAACCGCACGTATCCTGATCAACACCCCGGCCTCTCAGGGTGGTATCGGTGACCTTTATAACTTCAAACTCGCACCTTCCCTGACTCTGGGTTGTGGTTCATGGGGTGGTAACTCCATCTCTGAAAACGTTGGTCCGAAACACCTGATCAACAAGAAAACCGTTGCTAAGCGAGCTGAAAACATGTTGTGGCATAAACTTCCGAAATCTATCTACTTCCGCCGTGGCTCTCTGCCAATCGCGCTGGATGAAGTGATTACTGATGGTCACAAACGCGCGCTGATCGTGACTGACCGCTTCCTGTTCAACAACGGTTATGCAGACCAGATCACCTCTGTTCTGAAAGCGGCTGGCGTAGAAACAGAAGTCTTCTTCGAAGTTGAAGCTGACCCGACACTGACTATCGTACGTAAAGGCGCAGAGCTGGCGAACTCCTTCAAACCTGACGTGATCATCGCGCTGGGTGGTGGTTCCCCGATGGATGCCGCGAAAATCATGTGGGTCATGTACGAACATCCGGAAACTCACTTCGAAGAACTGGCGCTGCGCTTTATGGATATCCGTAAACGTATCTACAAGTTCCCGAAAATGGGTGTGAAAGCGAAAATGGTTGCTATCACCACCACTTCCGGTACAGGTTCAGAAGTGACGCCGTTCGCAGTTGTAACTGACGATGCCACTGGCCAGAAATATCCGCTGGCAGACTATGCTCTGACCCCGGATATGGCGGTTGTTGACGCAAACCTGGTCATGGACATGCCGAAATCACTGTGTGCATTCGGTGGTCTGGATGCAGTAACCCACGCGCTGGAAGCTTACGTTTCTGTACTGGCGTCTGAGTTCTCCGATGGTCAGGCTTTGCAGGCTCTGAAACTGCTGAAAGAAAACCTGCCAGCGTCTTACCATGAAGGTTCTAAAAACCCGATTGCACGTGAGCGTGTACACAGTGCTGCTACCATCGCGGGTATCGCGTTTGCAAACGCCTTCCTGGGTGTGTGCCACTCCATGGCGCATAAACTGGGTTCACAGTTCCATATTCCGCACGGTCTGGCGAACGCCCTGTTGATCTCCAACGTTATCCGCTATAACGCGAATGACAACCCGACTAAACAGACTGCATTCAGCCAATACGACCGTCCGCAGGCTCGTCGTCGTTATGCAGAAATCGCTGACCATCTGGGTCTGACTTCTGTTGGTGACCGCACTGCTGCGAAAATTGAGAAACTGCTGGCATGGCTGGAAACCATCAAAGCTGAACTGGGCATTCCTAAGTCAATCCGTGAAGCAGGCGTTCAGGAAGCTGACTTCCTTGCTCACGTTGACAAACTGTCCGAAGATGCGTTCGATGACCAGTGTACCGGTGCTAACCCACGTTACCCGCTGATCTCTGAGCTGAAACAAATCCTGCTGGACACCTACTACGGACGTGAGTTCAAAGAAGGCGCGCCATCAGAAGTGAAAGCCGAAGCAGTAAAAGCGGATAAAGCAGACAAAAAAGCGAAGAAAACCGCTTAATTGTCCTGGCTACGATAACCTGCCTGATGGGTAACACCTGTCAGTAAAGCAAGATGACCGGTTGAACTTTCCGGCAGGTAAACGACAAAAGCCCTATCAATTTTTTGATGGGGCTTTTTTATATTTTCAACATACCTTGATGTAATCTCTAACCGCGCTGAATCCGCCTCATTCTTCTGCTACCAGCAGACTATTTCTGTCGAATCGACTTAAGTCCACAGCCGTAAGCGTAAACATCCCACAGACGTCACTGGCTGGCTGATATTGGCTATGCGAGTATTTTCATACGCATAGATACGTCTGAGCAGACAGGTGGCGGGGATAAACGAAGGGAATGCGGAGAGGCACACTGAGTATCCAACCACCAGACCGTGTGCCCTGATATCGCTGTAGAAGCGGTTAGCGCCGCATAAAGGTGATATGCACTACACGACGTTCTTATTATCCCGGGCGCAAATCCTGAGGCTTTTAAGCGTTGTTTTTGAGCCCGTAATCAATCAGCAGCGCACGTAGCTACAGTTGAACTATCCTCTTACTCGCGCCTGAATAGCGGACAGAGAGCCTTCTGTGAGAGCCTCTTTATAATGTTTACGGCAAACGGACACATAGCGCTCATTACCGCCAATAACGACTTGCTCACCCTCATTATATGGCCGACCCGCCTGATCAAGGCGTAGCACCATGCTGGCTTTACGTCCGCAGAAACAGATCGTTTTTAGTTCAACCAGTTTATCTGACCACGCCAGAAGATATTGGCTACCGATAAACAACTCGCCACGGAAATCGGTTCTTAATCCATAACAGAGCACGGGAATATCAAGTTCATCGACAACGTCAGACAACTGATATACCTGCTGGCGGGTTAGAAATTGACTTTCATCAACTAAAACGCAGTGGATAGGTTCGCGCTGGTGCTCAGCATTAATTTCATCTTTAAGGGATGTATTTTGGTTAAAAAGACGCGCCGGCGACGATAAGCCAATACGTGAACTTACCTTCCCTGCCCCAAAGCGGTCATCAATTTCCGCGGTATAGACCAGCGTCCGCATGCCACGTTCCTGATAATTGTAGGAAGACTGCAGTAAAGCCGTGGATTTTCCGGCATTCATCGCTGAGTAGTAGAAATAAAGTTGCGCCATTGCCCGCAAGACCCCAATCAAAGTGTGATATTCCTCGGCAGGATTGTATCATATTTTAACATGCCACCTGGAATGCCGGGCGTACACTTTACTTACGTTGCGGACATGATTTCAACGATATACTTCACGCTATTTTTCTCTCGTAAGCTGTTGCTGACAAAGAAACAGACAATAAGCGCACCGCGCCTTTTCTGGGCATAAAAAACAAGAAATTTCAGCGCCAGGCTCAAGAAATTATTAATGTTTTATGCAAAACGACGCTGTTGTGAACCCTAATAAAAAAGGTTGATATTTATCCATCGAAACTATAATTCGTATGAGATTAATCAGTTAAAAGCGCTGATTAAACACCTGAGCCGTTCGGGTGATAATGCTTTCTATATGGCTTTTTTGTGCGGTTCTTCAAGAAAAATTTAAGTTAGCGTTTTTTAAAAATGTGGTAAATAAAGAGGAAATTTGAATTCCTTACATTCTCACCTATTGCACTACTCAAATTAACGCTCTATTATTAGCTCAACAAACCACCCCAATATAAGTTTGAGATTACTACAATGAGCGAAGCACTTAAAATTCTGAACAACATCCGTACTCTTCGTGCGCAGGCAAGAGAATGCACTCTGGAAACGCTCGAAGAAATGCTGGAAAAATTAGAAGTGGTAGTTAACGAGCGTCGTGAAGAAGAAAGCGCTGCAGCTGCTGAGATCGAAGAACGTACTCGTAAACTGCAACAATATCGTGAAATGCTGATTGCTGATGGTATTGATCCGAATGAACTGCTGAACAGCATGGTCGCAGCTAAAACCGGAACTAAAGCTAAACGCGCTGCACGTCCGGCTAAATATAGCTACGTTGACGAAAACGGTGAAACTAAAACCTGGACTGGCCAGGGCCGTACCCCAGCAGTAATCAAAAAAGCGATGGACGAACAAGGTAAACAATTGGAAGATTTCCTCATCCAGGAATAATCCTAAGCCTTTATGAAGAATCCCGCCGATGGCGGGATTTTTTTTGACCGTTTTTTTAGCCATTGTTGCTGAGCAATATTCCGTAGCGATGAAGATAAACGTGCATTGCTGATACTATTTGCTCACCAACGTTCCCGTATCGATATTCCCACTGCGTACAAAGATTTCTTCTGGCTCCTGGTCAGTCACTCCAAAGGTGTCTGCATGCAATAAAAAAGCCGGAGTGATAATCATCAATCCGGCTTTATTCCCTGGGACTAAATCAGGTTACGCTTTAGCGACACCGACAACGTCTTCCAGCCAGGCTTTAAATTCTTCGCCAAGTACATTATGGCGAATACCATATTCTACGAAAGCCTGCATATAACCCAGCTTATTACCGCAGTCATGGCTTTTGCCTTTCATGTGATAAGCTTCGACGGTCTCTTTCTCGATAAGCATATCGATGGCGTCGGTCAGCTGAATCTCATCACCTGCTCCCGGAGGCGTTTTCGCCAGCAGCGGCCAAATCTCTTCGCTGAGGACGTAACGGCCTACAACAGCGAGATTAGACGGCGCGACATTCGCTTTCGGTTTTTCAACCACACCGACCATCGGTACGCTGTCACCCGGTTTGAGTTCAGCGCCTTTACAGTCAACAACACCGTATGCAGTCACATCGGCAACCGGCTCAACCATAATCTGGCTGGCTCCGGTTTCGTCGAAACGCTTGATCATTTCCGCCAGGTTATCCTGGGAAAGATCGGATTCGAATTCGTCCAGAATAACGTCAGGAAGAATAACCGCCACCGGTTCATTTCCTACAACCGGATGCGCACACAGCACCGCGTGTCCAAGCCCCTTAGCTAGCCCCTGACGGACCTGCATAATGGTGACGTGCGGCGGGCAAATAGCCTGAACTTCTTCCAGCAATTGACGCTTCACGCGTTTTTCCAGCATGGCTTCAAGCTCAAAGCTGGTATCGAAATGGTTTTCGATAGAATTTTTCGACGAATGCGTAACCAGAACAATTTCGGTAATACCCGCAGCGATACACTCATTCACGACATACTGAATTAATGGCTTATCAACCAACGGTAACATTTCTTTAGGAATCGCCTTTGTCGCCGGCAGCATCCTGGTTCCCAATCCCGCAACCGGGATAACTGCTTTAGTCACTCTCGAATTTATGGCAGCCATTGAAAATCTCCTGGTCTGTTCACGCTTTGAGCATGTTCATGAATTAATTCGCATCTGAGTATATCAGTACCATCGTAATGACCTGGTCTGAAAAGGACGCTATAACGTTTAATTAGGATTAATACGCAAAACTGTGGCGATAGTACCACTCGCTTTAAAAAGGAGGTAAAGCTATCTGCGCAATACGTTGCGATTGCTCATTCCGCAGACAACATTAAACGCAGACGGCCACCGGCCCCCCATACCTGACATTGCCAGGCATCGCACCGCTGACTCAATTGGTTCAGATACGTATTTCCTAAAGTACCCAACGGTACGCCGTTACTGATTTGAATTTGGTGTTCGCCAGTATTTAATGTCGCATTAAGGCCTGCCGACACTAAAATAAGGTTCTTTAATTCGCTGTGATAATACCCAACCAGCAGAGGAAACTGTCCGGGCAAATTTGCCTGGCGCAGTAACTGGTTTACCTGCTTAAGCAAGCTGCCCATTTCGGGGAGTTTTTGATGCTGATGTGACAATTGTTCCTGAAGTAAGCCGTTGAACAATGCACGCAGTAATAATGCTGCCAGAACACCATTATTGCCTGCGCGTGTCACATCAAGGCAATAAAAAGCCAAGTCGTGTGACGATATTGGCGCAATATCAAGCACCAGGCCCGGTTGATCGGCAGACACTAGCTGGCGGTAATTAACCCGGCAACCGGACATCTTCTGCTGAACCGGCGGCTGTAATTCCTGTAAAAGTTTGGCGGCAGCCTGGGGATTTTCAACCAGAGCATCCCAATCCTGGAACAAACGTTCTTCTTCTTCGACACGCGAATTAAACATATTGGGATAGAGACAGGCGAACACGGTCTCTTTTAGACGATTAAGATCTTTAACCGGCTTAAGTAAAACGTCTTGCACCCCTAAACGCAGCGCCTTCGCAATATCTGCCATGTTATCGGTTGCAGAAATGACGAGCACCGGCATTTGATCGCCTTTATTGCGCAAATGTTCGACAAGCTTAAGGCCATTCATTCTCGGCATGGCGATGTCGCAAATCATGAGATCAGGGGAAGCCCTGTCCAGTTGTTCGAGCGCTGAGACACCGTCATCCGCGACCAGTGTTTCCGCTCCCAGAGATGAGAGCCAGGAATCCAGCAGCGAGCGGAAGACGGGTTCGTCTTCAACGATCAGTATCTGTTTTCCTGCTAACGGCTGCGTCATCTTATCTCCCCTGCCCGACGATAAATAAATAGTGGCATGATCTATCAATAATCGCCTGTCAGAATTTGCTGAACTCGAATAAAAAAAACATACTTAGTCTATTGTCCTTACCAACGGTAGTAGTTCATCGATTTTCTTTTCAACAGCAAGTTGCCCCGCAGCGATTGCCGCCTCTGCCCGATGAAAATCAAGTGTCGAAATTTGCGGGCAAATTGGCTGTATTAAAATATCGGGGGGATCGCCAGCCATTCGGTTGCGCTTAAGTCGATTCTCAAGTACCTGAATGGAGGTGGTCATGATTTCCATTGCCGTCGGTGCAACAACAGTGCGCCGGGCCTTCATTTTACTTAGCCTGTCCCGAAGACGTTCATGCCAGCGCAAGTCGTCGCTCTCATCGCCTTCTTGCGCCTCTTCCATCAACGTCGTCGACACCAAATCCTGCTGCATCAAATGCGCGTCATGCTGCAGGTCGACGGCAATAACGATATCCGCCCCCAGTGCGCGTGTCAGGGAGACAGGAACCGGATTCACCACCGCGCCATCAACCAGCCAATAGCCATTATGGGCAACGGGCGACATAAGACCCGGCATACTGCACGATGCACGCACCGCCAGATGAAGATCGCCTTCGGTAAACCATAGCTCTCGCCCGGTGCTGAGGTTGGTTGCTACAGCACCAAATTTCAACTGACAATCAGTGAACAGCGTTTCGGGCAGGACTTGCCGATAGTGGTTGAAAACACGTTCGCCGCGTAATAATCCACCGCGTCGCCACGACGGATCCATAAGTTTGAGGACGTCCCAGTAACTGAAAGAGCGTACCCACGCTTCCAGTCTGGGGAGCTTATTGCAGGCGTACGCGGCGCCCACAAGGGAACCAATAGAGCACCCCGCCACGACGTCAATCTTGATCCCTGCGTGTTGCAATGCGTTTATCACACCAATGTGTGACCAGCCTCTGGCGGCCCCTGATCCCAGCGCCAACCCAATTTTAACCGTTCTCATTACCTGGATTTTTGTCCCCCGGAACGACTGGCGTAGCCACGAAGCTACAGCTCAGTTAACATAACGCTACTCTGGCTTATAGTGCCGTTATTTTTGTACAGGAAGCCGATTTTGTCTCAACTCTGCCCCTGCGGTAGCGCAGTCGAGTATAGCCTATGTTGCCAGCCTTATCTGTCTGGCTCACAGGTTGCGCCAGATCCATCACATCTTATGCGCTCCCGCTATAGCGCATTTGTGATGAAAGATGTCGACTATTTAGTTAGCACCTGGCACCCGACTTGCCATGCCGCCACGTTTCGTCCGGACATTGAAGCCGGTTTCAACCGTACCCAGTGGCTGGGTTTGACGGTGTTCGAACATGCCAGCGGGAAAAACGACACAGAAGGTTACGTCAGTTTTATTGCCCGTTTCAATGAGGATGGCAAAGCGGGAGCAATTATTGAACGTTCCAGATTCTTAAAGGAGAACGGCCGGTGGTATTATATTGACGGCACACGACCGCAATTTGGCCGTAACGATCCGTGTCCATGCGGGTCCGGTAAGAAATTCAAAAAGTGCTGCGGGCAATACGCCCAGCGATAACTCATAGCAAACACCATCAACAGGATTTACCCGGCAATGCATTCATTACAACGTAAAGTATTACGCACCATTTGCCCTGACCAAAAAGGTCTCATCGCGCGGATTACTAACATTTGTTACAAACACGAACTCAATATCGTGCAAAACAATGAGTTTGTTGACCACCGCACCGGTCGCTTTTTCATGCGTACCGAGCTGGAAGGTATTTTTAACGACTCTACCCTGCTGGCCGACCTGGACAGCGCGCTACCGGAAGGTTCTGTCCGCGAACTGAACCCCGCGGGACAGCGTCGCGTGGTTATTCTGGTGACCAAAGAAGCACATTGTCTTGGCGACTTATTAATGAAAGCCAACTACGGCGGGCTGGATATTGATATTGCAGCGGTCATCGGCAACCATGAAACGCTGCGTTCGCTGGTTGAGCGCTTTGATATTCCGTTTGAACTGGTCAGCCATGAAGGGTTAACCCGCGAAGAGCACGATGAGCGGATGGCGCAAGCCATTGAAGCACATCAACCGGATTATGTGGTGTTAGCGAAGTACATGCGTGTACTGACACCGGGCTTTGTCTCCCGTTTTCCGAATAAAATTATCAATATTCACCATTCGTTCCTGCCGGCATTTATCGGCGCGCGTCCTTACCACCAGGCTTATGAGCGCGGGGTAAAAATCATCGGCGCGACGGCACACTACGTAAACGATAATCTGGACGAAGGTCCAATCATTATGCAGGACGTCATTCACGTCGATCACACTTACACTGCCGAAGATATGATGCGTGCGGGCCGCGATGTTGAAAAGAATGTCCTGAGCCGTGCGCTGTATCAGGTGCTGGCGCAACGTGTCTTCGTTTACGGTAACAGAACGATTATTCTTTAATCGCTAACGGAATGAATTGATTAGCTTTAATCCGTTACGGATGAAAAGTACGCAAACGGTTCAGTTTCGTTGAAGGAAAGCTTTACAGCGGCGCGTCATTTGGTATGATGCGCCCCGCTTCCTGAAACGGAGGCAGGCTAGTATAAGCATTACCCCGTGGTGGGGTTCCCGAGCGGCCAAAGGGAGCAGACTGTAAATCTGCCGTCATCGACTTCGAAGGTTCGAATCCTTCCCCCACCACCATTATTGACCACTGCAATGTGGTAATACCGATGAGAGTTCGCGAAGTTTGCACTTATCGGGAAGGGTGAGAACCTTCGATTAAGGTTCGAGTCGAGCGAAGCGAGACAACGTTGCCGCAGGCGACGGCCCGAAGGGTGAGGAGCGAAGCGACGAATAATCCTTCCCCCACCACCATTTTTCACTACAGCGATGTAGTAAAACCGACAAGCTATGCAGATGTTTGCACTTATCGGGAAGGGTGAGAACCTTCGATTAAGGTTCGAGTCGAGCGAAAGCGAGACAACGTTGCCGAAGGCAACGGCCCGAAGGGTGAGGAGCGAAGCGACGAATAATCCTTCCCCCACCACCATCTTCAAAGCAGTTCCAGACAATATGAATTACCCCTGGTGGGGTTCCCGAGCGGTCAAAGGGAGCAGACTGTAAATCTGCCGTCATCGACTTCGAAGGTTCGAATCCTTCCCTCACCACCATCACTTTATGTAGCACACCGTCAAATCACATCCTTAATGCCACATATCCTCCTCATGCAGGGAAGGATGAGAAGCTTCGACTAAGGTTCGATTCGAGCGCAGCGAGAAAGCGTTGCCGCAGGCAACGACCCGAAGGGCGAGGAGCAGCGCGACGAGTAATCCTTCCCCCACCACCATCACTTTATGTAGCACACCGTCAAATCACATCCTTAATGCCACATATCCTCCCCATGCCGGGAAGGATGAGAAGCAACATTTCTCTGATGCGCTGCGCTTATCAGGGCTACCCGCCCGTACGTCGAATAAACGCAACGCATCGAGGCTTCAAAATCATTACACGGGCGGCAACCGACGTTTGACCGGCGAGCTTTTCACAATCGAGGTGTTGCACTGTGCGTATTCCGCTAAACCATCCAGCAATGTATCCAGTTGTTCGATGGAACGCACCACCAGCCGGATAACAAAACAATCCTCCCCGGTGACCTTATCGCTCTCGATACATTCGGGCATCGCCTGAATGTACTTATCCACCTTCTGTAATAACCCCGGCAATGGCCGAACACGAACCAGCGCCTGCAAGGTATACCCTAACGCCGCCAGATTCACCCGCGCCGCGTACCCCTCAATCACCCCCTTTTCTTCCAGGCGTTTGAGCCTTTCTGCCGTGCTGGGTGACGACAGCCCGACGCGGCCACTTAATACTTTTAGCGACATCCGCGCATCTTCCACCAGACACGCCAGAATTTGCCGGTCGATCTCATCGATAAGGTTTTCCATTGTTTTTACCTAATTAATATATGTCATACGCAAATTTCACCTTACATCATCTCTGTAAAAGTAACCTGGCATTTTCGACAATAAAGGCCATCATTCAGGAGGTGATTTATGAATAACAGGCAAAAAGGCGTCTGGCAGATGAGCCTGGCGATGTTGATTTCCGGTTCTATTGGCGCATTCGTTTTGCTGTCGGGATTACCGGTCACGGAAGTGGTTTTCTGGCGATGCCTGATCGGCGCACTCACACTGTTTATCTTTATCCGCGCCAGTAAGCAGCCCTTTAGTCCGCTGACTAAAGTCACGCTGGCATTAGCCATTGCGGGCGGTATCGCCCTGGTCGTCAACTGGCTATTGCTGTTCGCCGCCTATAGCCGTATCTCGATTGGCCTGTCGACAGTGGTCTACAATACGCAGCCGTTCATGCTGGTCTTAATGGGGATGGCGCTGGGTGAGCGAGTCAGCCTGGTCAAATGGGGATGGCTTTTTCTCGCCTTCACAGGGGTGGTGATTCTGCTCTCCGGCGAGCTGACGTCCGGCCACTCCACACAGTGGTTTTCTGGCATTGTGCTGGCCCTGAGCGCCGCTTTTTTTTATGCGCTGACCGCAATCATCACCCGCAAACTCACCGGGATAGCACCGCAGCATATTGCCTTTATTCAGGTGTTAACCGGTGTCGTTCTCCTGTTGCCACTGACCGGCAGGCCGGTATTTTCCGCCGACTATCCGTGGCTTATCATACTTACTCTTGGGATCGTACACACCGGCGTGATGTACCAGTTGCTCTACAGCGCGATTCAGAAGCTGCCTACCCCCATCACAGGCTCGCTCTCCTTTATTTATCCCGTGATTGCGATTGTGGTCGATAAACTGGTCTTTGGTCATACGCTCAACGCCACACAACTGATGGGCGGCGTATTGATCCTGTTTGCCGCCGCAGGTAACAACCTGGGTTGGGGTGAAAAAAAACCCCGCGAGTGCGGGGTTGGAATCAAAACACGGTCCAGTTAGCGGCGTGCGCGGACAATCTGATATTTGCGCGTCAGATATTCAACGGGCGCGCTCCAGATATGCACCAGCCGCGAGAACGGGAACAGCACAAACAGCGTCATCCCCAGTACCAGATGCATACGATAGATAAACGCCACCCCGTCAAGATGCGCGGAAGCCCCGCCGTGGAACGTCACCACGGCCTGCGCCCAGCCCACCAGCTTCATCATTTCGCTGCCATCCATATGCTGTGCGGAGAAAGGAATCGTTAACAGCCCCAACGCACACTGCACCATCAGCAATGTCATGATCAGAATATCGGCCGCCGAGGATGTTGCGCGAATCCGCGGATTGAACAGTCGGCGTTTCAGCAGCATGATACCGCCCACCAGGCACATCACACCGCTGGCCCCACCGCCAATCATCGCCATTTTTTGTTTCACTTCGATGGGCAGGAAGGATTCGTACATCCAGTGCGGTGTCAGCATCCCCAGGAAGTGCCCGGCGAAGATGCCAAGGATCCCCAGATGGAACAAGTTTGACCAAATCACCATTCCTTTGCGGTCCAGCATCTGGCTGGAACCGGCACGCCAACTGTACTGGCCGTAGTCATAACGCAGCCAGCTCCCCACCAGAAACACTGTCCCGGCAATGTACGGGTACATATCAAAGAAGAACATATTCAGGAAGTGCATTATTGCTGTCCTCCGGTTGTGATATTCAGGTACTGCGGTGCGACAGCGCCAGCGAAGCGACGTTGATGCGCAGTAATGTCAGATTCGCCACACCCCTGTTCGGCGAAGAATTTCACCTGCTCTTCTTCCCAGACGGCATCCAGCGCCTGCGGGGTATCATCACGCGCTTCATCCGCGATTTTTTCAGCCACTTTTTGTTGATCGATAGCGGTATTCGCCAGTTCGATCAGCGGCGTAAACAGCATCGCGTAATGACTGTCGCGCTGTTGCAGACGAGCGCTCAGCAGCGCCAGGATCGGCGCAATGTCCTGCAATCCGCCCAACGCTTCCGCCGGCGGCAGTTGCGCCAGATACTCCAGATAGAGCGGCAGGTGGTCCGGCAGCTCGCGGCTGTCCAGTTCCAGACCTTGCCGGGCGTATTGCGCCAGCAGATCGACCATCGCCTGTCCACGGTCGCGGGACTCGCCGTGAACATGCTCGAACAGGAGCAATGAGGTGGCGCGCCCCCGATCAAACAGCTCGCTGTAGTTTGCCTGGGCATCCAGCAGATCCTGCGAGGTCAACTGCTGCAAAAAATCGATAACACCTTGTGACTGAGACGCCGTGAAGTGCGTTGACGATTGCAGCGCCTCGATCAACTCCTGCTGATGCTGCCACAGAGCAGCATCCGGGTATTCCAGCAGACGGGAAATAACGACCAGCTCAATCATGGATGCGGCTCCGTTTTCACTGAAACATCAATGGCATCAATGCGACGGCTGTTGAACAGGTTGAATTTACTGTCCGAACCGTGGCAGCCATCACCAAAGGTAAAGCCACAACCGCTCTTCTCAGGAAACGCTTCGCGCGCCAGCTCACGATGGCTGCTCGGGACCACAAAACGATCTTCGTAATTGGCGATGGCCAGGTAACGGTACATCTCCTGCGCCTGTGCTTCGGTCAGACCCACTTCTTCCAGCGCACGGGTATCGATTTTGCCGTCCACGGTTTCCGCACGTTTGTAGTGACGCATTGCCAGCATGCGTTTCAGCGCCAGCAGTACCGGCCCGGTATCCCCTGCGGTCAGCAGGTTTGCCAGGTACTGTACCGGGATGCGCAAACTGTCCACATCCGGCAGAATACCGTTGCTGCTCAGATCACCTGCATCCGCCGCAGACTGAATCGGTGACAAAGGCGGCACGTACCAGACCATTGGCAACGTGCGATATTCCGGGTGCAGCGGCAGCGCCAGCTTCCAGTCCATCGCCATTTTGTAAACCGGCGACTGTTGAGCCGCGTCGATCACACTCAGCGGAATGCCGTCTTTAATTGCCTGCTCGATAACCTTCGGGTCGTTCGGGTCAAGGAACACATCCAGTTGGCGCTGATAGAGATCTTTCTCGTTCTCAGTGCTTGCCGCCGTTTCGATGGCATCCGCGTCATACAGCAGCACGCCGAGGTAGCGGATACGGCCCACGCAGGTTTCGGAACAGACCGTTGGCTGACCGGCTTCAATACGCGGGTAACAGAAGATGCACTTCTCGGATTTACCGCTCTTCCAGTTGAAGTAGATTTTCTTATACGGGCAACCAGTGATGCACATACGCCAGCCGCGGCATTTATCCTGATCAATCAGCACAATGCCGTCTTCTTCACGTTTGTAGATCGCGCCGCTCGGGCAGGTCGCCACACAGGCCGGGTTAAGACAGTGTTCGCACAGGCGCGGCAAATACATCATGAAGGTGTTTTCAAACTGACCGTACATCGCCTTCTGCATGTTCTCGAAGTTTTTGTCTTTCGACAGCTTCTCAAACTCGCCGCCCAGGTCATCTTCCCAGTTTGGCCCACGGGTGATTTTATCCATCCGCTGGCCGGTGATCAGCGAGCGCGGACGGGCGATTGGCTGGTGTTTGCTGTCAGCCGGCGCGGTATGCAGCGTCTGGTAGTCATAATCAAACGGCTCGTAGTAATCGTCGATGCCCGGCAGATGCGGGTTGGCGAAGATTTTTCCCAGCAGCATCGGACGGTTACCCATCCGCGGCTGCAATTTGCCATTCACTTTACGGATCCAGCCGCCCTTCCATTTTTCCTGGTCTTCCCAGTTATTAGGGAAACCGACGCCGGGCTTACTTTCCACGTTGTTAAACCACGCGTACTCCATCCCTTCACGGCTGGTCCAGACGTTTTTACAGGTGACGGAACAGGTATGACAGCCGATGCACTTGTCGAGGTTCAGCACCATGCCAACTTGTGAACGAATTTTCATTTTACGCTCTCCTGTACCTGGTCATTGCCTTCGCCATCCAGCCAGTTAATGTTCTTCATCTTACGTACCACCACAAACTCATCGCGGTTGGAGCCAACCGTTCCGTAGTAGTTAAAGCCATAGGCCAGTTGGGCATAGCCGCCGATCATATGGGTCGGTTTTGGCGTAATTCGGGTTACCGAGTTATGGATACCCCCGCGCTGACCGGTGATTTCGGACCCCGGAATATTCACGATACGTTCCTGGGCGTGGTACATCATGGTCATCCCGGCTGGCACGCGCTGGCTGACCACCGCACGCGCAGTCAGGGCACCGTTGCTGTTAAAGACTTCAATCCAGTCGTTATCTTCGATACCCAACTCTTTGGCATCCGTCTCACTCATCCAGACAATCGGACCACCGCGGCCTAACGTCAGCATCAACAGGTTGTCGCTGTAGGTGGAGTGAATCCCCCATTTCTGGTGCGGCGTCAGAAAGTTGAGCGCTTTTTCCGGGTTACCGTTGGACTTCTCGCCCATCACCTCTTTCACTGAACGGGTGTCGATGGGCGGACGATAGACCAGCAGGCTTTCACCGAAGTCACGCATCCACTGATGGTCCTGATACAACTGCTGACGACCGGAGAGAGTACGCCATGGAATGAGCTCATGAACGTTGGTATAGCCTGCGTTATAAGAGACATGCTCATCTTCAAGGCCGGACCAGGTCGGGCTGGAGATAATTTTGCGCGGCTGCGCCTGGATATCGCGGAAGCGGATTTTTTCCTCTTCTTTGTTGGTTGCCAGATGCGTGTGGTCACGACCGGTAAATTCGCTGAGCGCCGCCCAGGCTTTGACCGCCACGTGGCCGTTGGTTTCCGGTGCCAGCGTCAGGATCATCTCTGCGGCATCAATTGCTGTGTTAAGCATCGGCTGGCCTTTCGCCGGGCCGTCCGCTTTGGTGTAATTGAGCTTACGCAGCAGGTCCATTTCGCTCTGAGTGTTCCAGGCAATGCCTTTACCGCCATTACCGATTTTCTCCATCAACGGGCCGATGGAGGTAAAGCGTTCGTAAGTCGCCGGATAATCACGCTCAACCACAATGAGATGCGGTGCGGTTTTACCTGGAATCAGGTCGCATTCGCCTTTTTTCCAGTCTTTCACATCCAGCGGCTGAGCCAGTTCAGCGGCAGAGTCATGCTGAATCGGCAGGGTCACCAGATCGGTCTCTTTACCAAGGTGTCCCACGCAGACTTCGGAGAATTTTTTGGCGATCGCTTTATAAATCTCCCAGTCGCTTTTTGACTCCCAGGCCGGATCAACGGCAGCAGATAGCGGATGAATAAACGGATGCATATCCGACGTATTCATATCGTCTTTCTCATACCAGGTTGCCGTCGGTAGTACGATGTCGGAGTACAGGCAGGTGCTCGACAGACGGAAGTCCAGCGTCACCACCAGATCCAGCTTGCCGTCGAGCCCGTTATCTTTCCACTCCACCTCTTCCGGCTTCACGCCGCCCTGCTTGCCGAGATCTTTGCCCTGAATACCGTTTTCCGTACCCAGAAGGTACTTGAGCATGTACTCGTGACCTTTACCGGAGGAGCCCAGCAGATTTGAACGCCAGATAAAGAGATTACGCGGGTGGTTTTTGCCGTTTTCTGGCTGCTCCGCCGCAAAATGCATGGCGCCCTCTTTCAGAGATTTCACGGTGTACTCCACCGCTGACATACCTGCTTTTTTCGCCGCTTCGGCAATACGCAGCGGGTTGGTGCCCAGTTGCGGTGCCGATGGCAACCATCCCATACGCTCGGCGCGAACGTTGAAATCGATAAGGCTGCCGGTGTAGCGTGATTTATCCGCCAGCGGCGACAAGAACTCCTGCGCGGTGACGGTTTCGTAGCGCCACTGGCTGGAGTGGTTATAGAAGTAGGAGGTGCTGTTCATATGGCGCGCCGGACGGTTCCAGTCCAGGGCAAACGCCAGCGGTTGCCAGCCCGTTTGCGGGCGCAATTTTTCCTGGCCTACATAGTGTGCCCAGCCGCCGCCGCTTTGACCAATACAGCCGCAGAAGATCAGCATGTTAATGATCCCACGGTAGTTCATATCGAGGTGATACCAGTGGTTCATCCCGGCCCCGATGATGATCATCGAGCGGCCATGCGTTTTGTTGGCGTTATCCGCAAATTCACGGGCGGTGCGGATAATATTGGCGCGGGTAACACCGGTGATTTTTTCAGCCCAGGCCGGCGTATAGGCTTTGATATCGTCGTAGCTTGTGGCGCAGTTTTCATCATTAAGACCGCGCTCCAGGCCATAATTCGCCAGGGTCAGGTCGTAAACGGTGGTCACCAGCACGCTGCTGCCATCGGCCAGTTGCAGGCGTTTAACCGGCAGTTTATGCAGCAGAACGTTTTCCAGTTCAACCTTACTAAAGTGCGCGGTGCTGTCGCCGCCAAAGTACGGGAAGCCAACGTACGCGATCTCATCCTGACGCCCCAACAGACTCAGTTGCAGCTCCGTCTCAACGCCGGTCGTGCCATCACGCTGTTCAAGGTTCCATTTGCCCTTCTCACCCCAGCGGAAACCGATGGAACCATTCGGTGCCACCATTTCGCCGTTATCAGCGAGCGCAACGGTTTTCCACTGCGGGTTATTCTCCTGGCCCAGCGCATCCACAAGATCCGATGCGCGCAGCATACGACCCGCGGCGTAGTATCCTTCACGCGGTTCCAGCATCACCAGCATCGGCATGTCGGTATAGCGACGCACATAATCGGTAAAGTACTGGCTCGGGTTATCGAGGTGGAATTCACGCAACATGACGTGGCCCATTGCCAGTGCCATTGCCGCATCGGTGCCCTGCTTCGGTGCCAGCCACAGGTCGCACAGCTTGGCGATTTCGGCATAATCCGGGGTTATGGCAACGGTCTTGGTGCCTTTGTAGCGGACCTCGGTAAAGAAGTGGGCATCCGGGGTACGGGTCTGCGGTACGTTGGAACCCCAGGCAATGATATAACTGGAGTTATACCAGTCGGCGGACTCCGGAACGTCGGTCTGCTCACCCCAGGTCTGCGGCGAGGCTGGCGGCAGGTCACAATACCAGTCGTAGAAGCTCAGGCAGGTACCGCCTAACAGCGACAAGTAGCGTGCGCCGGAAGCATAGGAGACCATCGACATCGCCGGGATCGGCGAAAAGCCTGCCACGCGGTCAGGACCGTAAGTTTTCACGGTATAGACGTTAGAAGCCGCAATCAGCTCATTCACTTCCTGCCAGGAGGAGCGAACAAAGCCACCGCGTCCGCGTGCCTGTTTAAAGCTTTTCGCTTTATCAGCATCTTCAATGATCGAGGCCCAGGCGTTCACCGGATCAGGGTGTGCCACTTTCGCTTCACGCCACATTTTCATCAGGCGTTTGCGCATCAGCGGGTATTTCAGGCGGTTCGCACTGTAAAGATACCAGGAGTAGCTGGCGCCGCGCGGGCAGCCGCGTGGCTCATGGTTTGGCATATCAGGGCGGGTACGTGGGTAGTCGGTCTGCTGGGTTTCCCAGGTAACGAGACCGTTTTTGACGTAAATCTTCCAGCTGCAAGACCCGGTGCAGTTTACACCGTGAGTAGAACGCACGACTTTATCGTGCTGCCAGCGTTGGCGGTATCCATCCTCCCAGTCCCGGTTTGTTTCGAGAAGCTGGCCGTGCCCATCGGCAAACGTTTCGCCCTTCTGCTTGAAGTAGCGAAATCGGTCCAGGAATTTACTCATCGGGTTTCTCCTGTATGGAGCCTGACGGCTCTCTGATAAATCGACATTGCACAAATTAGGGGTTACAGCATTTGCGGCGAAAGTAACGCTCTGAAAGGCGAGAAGAATTGATGGCGATCAAGCTGTAAGGGCTTCATAAAGGCAGGAAAATCACTGTCTACCTCCAAAAGGGTAGAATGGTTTTAAATTTAATTTATTGATATATAAAGAAAATAAATAACCAAAATGACAGCAAGCGAGAAAAAATGCGCTAAGCAGGTATTAAGGGGTATAGCCCTCTGAAGACGAGGGTTTTTCGCTGTCGTGGGTAACTCTCTTTTAAAGTATGTTGTAACTAAGTAAGAACAAAAAAAAGCGCGAGCCAGGCCCGCGCAAGGATAATCAACATTTACTTACTTTTTATTAGAATTCCGTCCGTAGATAGCCCAGGTGATCACTACACAGGCGATATAAAACACCAGGAACACTTTCATTGCGCCCGCCGGGGAGCCGGTGAGTGCCAGCGAAGTGCCGAAGGCTTTCGGGATAAAGAAGCCGCCAATCGCCCCAATAGCTGAAATAAAGCCCAGTGCAGCAGCGGTTTCGGTTGCCGCCTCGCGCAGTGCCGTGGCTTCACTGCCGCCGGCGTTTTTCACCCGTTCCAGCGTCATCTTGCGGAAATTGACTGAAATCATCTGGAAGGTAGAACCACTGCCCAGTCCGGCCGTCAGGAACAGCATCAGGAAGACGCCAAAGAAGGCGGTAAAATTCCCACCCACGCCATTGGTTGGCAGCGTCAGGAACAGTAAGGCACTAAAAATAGCCATCAGGATGAAGTTCACGAGCGTCACACGCGTCCCCCCCAGCCGGTCCGACAGCGCCCCACCTGCAGAACGGGCGAGCGCGCCGATGAGTGGACCAAAAAAGGCGTAATGCATGATGACCACGTCCGGAAACTGGGTCTTCGACAGCATGGCGAAACCGGCAGAGAAGCCGATAAACGAACCAAAGGTGGCCAGATAGAGAAAGCTCATGATCCACATATGCTTACGCTTCAACACCGGCAACTGTGCTTTCAGTGATGCTTTCGAGGCGGTCAGTTCGTTCATGCCAAACCAGGCGGCGAGGGTAAAGACGGCCAGCAACGGCACCCATACCCATGCGGCATTCGCCAGGAAGATCATACTGCCGTCAGGCTGTGCCACACCCGTTGCGCCAAACACAGCAAACATCGAAAACGAAATAGCCAGCGGTGCCAGAAGCTGCATCACGCTCACACCCAGGTTACCGAAACCGCCGTTAATCCCCAGCGCGCTCCCCTGCTTCTCTTTTGGAAAGAAAAAGCTGATGTTTGCCATGCTGGAGGCAAAGTTCGCTCCGGCAAAACCACACAACAGCGCAATGATGATGAACGTGCTAAATGGGGTGGAGGTATCTTCAACCGCCAGGCCCAGCCAGACGCAAGGAATGATCAGAATGCCGGTACTGAACGCGGTCCAGCGGCGGCCACCGAATACCGGGACCATAAAAGAGTACGGTACGCGCAGCAGTGCGCCCGACACGGACGGTAAAGCCGTCAGCATAAAGAGTTGATCAGTCGAAAATTGAAAGCCAACTTTATTCAGGTTTACGGCAACAGCGCTAAACAACATCCACACACAGAACGCCAGCAACAGACACGGAACCGAAATCCACAGGTTACGACTGGCGATGCCGTGTCCCTGTCGTTGCCAGAAAAGCGGATCGTCCGGACGCCAGTCGCTAATAACTCGGCCTGACGCCCTTTGGGGGGTAGAAGAGTGACTCATAGACACCTCTGGTTATTGATTTGACGAGGCCACATTAGTTTTTACAGCGCAAGGTAAGTTGATATAAATCAAAGGAAAAGTGTGCGTAACAACGAGCAAAAAATCGCCATGCTCATTAGTGAGTAGATCGTTTTTCTTAAAAAAGTGTGGTTTTTCACAACCCTGTCGCCTGATGAAAAAGACCCACTCCTTTTATGGATACCGGCAACGATAAAGGAGTACTTCTTTGTAGGTATGGGTATACCTCAGGGTATGGCGGACAATATCGACCACTCTTTATTTCCGTGCGCCGGAGCGTTGCCCTCTATGCTTAAACGCCTCTTTACACCGCTCTCCCTGGTTAACCAGGTCGCGCTGACCATGCTGCTGTCGACGGTTATCGGTGTGGCGGGCATGGCGGTTTCCGGCTGGCTGGTGCTTGGCGTTCAGGGCAGTGCCCACGCCATCAACAAAGCGGGCTCGCTGCGTATGCAAAGTTATCGTCTGCTGGCAAGCGTGCCGCTGCGCCCGGCAGACGACGTATTACTCAAAGAGATGGAGCAAACGGCGTTCAGTTCTGAACTGGCCGATGTCGCCGAACGTGACGGGCAGCAAGAGCAGTTAGAGGCGCTGCAACATTTTTGGCGCAACGAGGTCGCGCCAGCCCTTAAGCAGGCCCAGGAGCCTCAGGCTGTCACCGATAAAATAACCACCTACGTTAATCGAATCGACACGCTGGTTACCGCCTTCGATCACAGCACCGAACAGCGCATGGCGCGCGTTGTGATCCTGCATCGGGTAATGGCCATCTTACTGGGCTTACTGCTGCTCTTTACCGTTGTCTGGCTTCGCGCCCGCCTGCTCCAGCCGTGGGAACAGTTACTGAAAATGGCCCAGGCGGTCAGCCAGCGTAACTTTACCCGGCGGGCACAAATCAGCGGACGCAATGAGATGGCGACCCTCGGTACCGCACTGAATAATATGTCGGAAGAGCTGGCGGAAAGTTACGCCGTCCTTGAACAGCGCGTTCAGGAAAAAACCGCCGGACTTGAACAAAAAAACCAGATTCTCTCTTTCCTGTGGCAGGCCAATCATCGTCTGCATTCGCGTATTCCATTGTGCGAACGTTTGTCACCGGTGCTTCACGGGCTGCAAAACCTGACGCTGCTGCATGATATTGAGCTGCGCGTTTACGATATGGAAGATGAGAAAAACCACCAGGAATTCACCTGCCATTCGGATATTACCTGTGATGATCGGGGGTGCCATTTATGTCCGCGCGGCATTCTACCTGCTCCCGCTGGTGGCAGTTCCACTCTGAAATGGCGCCTGGCGGACAACCATACGCAATATGGTTTGCTGCTCGCCCAGCTCCCCCACGGCAGGCATCTTAGCCACGATCAACAACAACTGGTGGATACGCTTGTCGAGCAGTTAACCGCGACGCTGGCGCTGGACCGTCATCAGGAACATCTGCAGCAGATGATGGTAATGGAAGAGCGTGCCACCATCGCCCGGGAACTGCATGACTCCATCGCCCAGTCTCTCTCCTGTATGAAGATGCAGGTTAGTTGTTTGCAGATGCAGGGCGGCGACCTGCCCGAAAGTAGCCAGCAGTTGCTGGGGCAAATACGAAACGAACTCAATACCTCATGGGCGCAGTTGCGTGAGCTGTTAACGACATTCCGCTTACAATTAACAGAGCCTGGACTGCGCCCGGCCCTGGAGTCCAGTTGTCAGGAATACAGCGCGCGCTTCAGTTTTCAGGTCAGGCTGGATTACCAGCTCCCCGCGCGTCTCGTGCCCTCACATCAGGCAATCCATTTATTGCAGATTGCCCGCGAAGCCTTGAGCAATTCGCTGAAACATTCCGGCGCGACTGAGGTCATCGTCTCGGTCGTCCAGCAGGAAAAACGGGTAATATTGCAAGTTCGCGACAACGGCTGTGGCGTGCCGGAAAACGCAGCGCGAACAAACCATTATGGCTTGATTATCATGCGCGACCGTGCGCAAAGTTTACGTGGCGATTGCCAGGTTCGACGGCGTGAGTCCGGCGGTACCGATGTGACCGTGACGTTTATTCCCGAAAATCTTCTCTCATCTGTGCAAGGAGATAACTATGACTAACCAGGAACCGGCTACCATTTTGCTCATCGATGATCACCCGATGTTGCGTACCGGCGTCAAGCAACTTATCAGCATGTCGCCTGAAATCACCGTCGTCGGCGAGGCCAGTAATGGCGAACAAGGCATCGAACTGGCAGAGGATCTGGACCCGGACCTGATTCTGTTAGATCTGAATATGCCGGGGATGAACGGCCTTGAAACGCTGGACAAACTGCGTGAGAAAACGTTGTCGGGTCGCGTGGTGGTCTTTAGCGTATCGAATCACGAAGAGGATGTTGTCACTGCCCTTAAACGCGGCGCCGATGGCTATCTGCTTAAAGATATGGAGCCAGAAGATTTACTCAAAGCCCTCCAGCAGGCCGCAGCAGGTGAGATGGTCCTGAGCGATGCGCTAACCCCCGTGCTGGCTGCCAGCCTGCGCGCCAACCGTGCAACCTCGGATCGCGATATCAGTCAGTTAACGCCGCGCGAACGCGACATTCTTAAGCTTATCGCGCAGGGTCTGCCGAATAAGATGATTGCCCGTCGTCTGGACATCACCGAGAGTACGGTGAAAGTGCACGTAAAACATATGCTGAAAAAAATGCGCCTGAAATCCCGCGTGGAAGCAGCGGTCTGGGTTCATCAGGAACGCATTTTCTAATTGTCAGGCGCCGTCAGATCCCAGCGCGGCGTCGCGCCGGAGGTGTCCACCAGCGGTGGCGTCAGCGTCAGCACAATCTCATTGGATGAGACGCGCTGACCCTTTTCATCTTCGGCAATCACCGACAGATGCCACTCGTTGGTCGCCCCTTCACTGTTATCCCACTTCGGCATAATGATCGACCAGCCTTCCGTACTGCTGGGATGAGCAGGCGGCGTCAGGCTAAGCTGTTGAGTATCTCCCTGCCAGCGTAACTCGCGTATCCCGTGCGTGCTGCGGATATCCAGTTTCAGTGCCACCGTTTCGCCAGGCTGTAAATCCCAGGGCGGTGTGGCGAGAAATACTGAGAGTGTCTTGCGCTGGCGATATTCGTATACCGGCACCGTATCACGCACCGGATTATCGTAACGGCTGCCGCGCAAAGAGGCCTCCTCTCCCAGTTGGCTGGCGGAAAGCTGCTTCCAGAGAGGAACACCAAACCGATAATTCAATTTCAGGCCTAAATCGTTCTGACTTTCGCCGTTCTCTCCCTGTTTATGGTGCGCCGAGAGCGTTACCAGCGGTACGGGGGTGTAATCCAGCCCCACTTTTACCGCCAGCGGATTACGATACCCCGTCCCGGAGTCGAATAAATCCACGCTCTCCCCAAAGTATTGTTCCAGACTGACGCTGGTATCGAGTTGCTGCCAGAAGGGTAAACGCGCCTGAGCGGTAATGTCATAGCCGCGCGCCATACGTTGCTGGAGCGTTGCCGAACGATACGTCCAGTCGGTGAGCGGTTGATAGTAATTGGCGGAAAAACGCAGCGACTGTCCCCACACCTCAGCCCCCAGCCCGGTACGGGCCAGGTTTTCATCGAGCAGGTTGTCGTAGAAGGTGTTATACCCCAGCAGCCAGTCACCGGAAACCCAACGCTGCCCAATACCCACGTTACCAACCAGCCCCTCATCCTGTTGGGTCAGACCAAGCTGGCTCCAACTGAGATAGCGGGACGTATCCTGCAAAGGTACAAACCAGTCGCCGTGGCTGCCGTTAAAGCCCCCCTTATCATCAACTTTGACATCGACGGTCGCTTTGCCCCAGGGCGACAGCCATGACTCTACCTGCTGGTTTACCTCATCGCTCACCACATCGCGCAACTGACCAAAGGCGAACTGGCGCGCCTGTGCCCCGGCATCCAGCCCGTTGTCTGTCATGCTGGCTTCGCCAAAGGCTTTCGCCATTTCGGCCAGATGTTTTTCACTGCTGCCTTTGTCGGGCGTCATACCGAGATCGGGCAGAGAATCACCATCATTATCAAACGGATGTTGAGCTTGCTGAACATACCAGGACTGCGGGGTGGTCTGTACGCCACTGACCGCGCTTCCCGCCAGCGGCAAGAATAAAAGCAGTATTGGGGAAGAGGAAAACCAGTGCATCACGTTTGTAGGGGGTCGCTCCGGGCTGGAAATGATCGCCAGTCGTTCAGGTTAGCGGCTTTGCCCGACAATTTCAGCTTTTGCGCAAATTTCAGGAAAATCCTTAATCCTTCCCGTTTCGCCAGACTACAGTTAACTGAATGCTGATAACTGAGAAAAAGCGAATGACTCAGACACTACGATGGGCCATGTGCAGTTCCATTTTGTTGTATGCCGTGTCGGCCAGCGCCACCGACATTTTCCAACTGCAATCCCCTGCTTTTGGCGATAACGCGCTGATGGAGAAAAGATTTGCGGGCAACGCCGCCAGCAATCCTAACTGCACGGGAGAGAATATTTCCCCGGCGCTGGTGTGGAACAATCCGCCGGCAAAAACGCAAAGCTTCGCCCTGGTCGTGCATGACCCGGAAGGGGCGATGGGCCTTGGCGTTACGCATCTGGTGGCCTACAACATTCCCCCTTCCGGCACCGGTTTTGCCGAAAATGATCTGCGTGACGGCAAAGGCTATACCGGCGGTAAAAATACCCCCGGCACCGTGCAGTGGTATGGTCCTTGCCCTCCACCGGGTAGCGGCGCACACCACTACACCTTTACCCTGATTGCCACCAGCCTCCCACCGGACCTCCCCAAAGGATTAACCCGGGACGAGCTGTTTGCCAAACTCAAGGGCCACACCCTGGGCGCGGCAGGTTTAATTGGCCGCTTCGGACAGTAGCGCTTTTAATTCCGGCAGACAGGAGCCACAGTTTGTGCCGCAGCGCAGGACATTCCCCAGCGCTGCTGTGCTGTCGCATCCTGTGGCAATCGCGGCGCGAATCGCGTTTTCCCCCACGCTGTAACAGCTACAGACCGTGCGCCCCGGCACGGGTAAGCAGGACGGTGACTGCCCGGCTAACAGGCTATGCCGCGCCTGCGCCGTTGCTGGCGCGCTGATAAATGCCTGCACAATGACATCATGTGCAATAACCGGAAGCCGCGTATCACTCCACCACCCCAGCATCAATTGCCCGTGATGCCAGGCCAGTATATTTCTCACCGTACCGGCACGAAGAGTCTGCATCTGCCAACCTTGCGTCTGACACCATGCCGTCAGCCATGGCGACGCATCGCCATTGCCCGCCAGGGTGAAATGCAAAACGCTATCCGCCGCTTTGCGTACCCAGTAGAGATCGGCGGGGAGCGGCGGCATTTCACGCGCATAGAATTCGCCCTGCCAGTCTGGCTGCCAGGCGGCGATGCGCACCGCCGTTTGTTTGCTCTCCGGCTGCCCGGAATGCGGGTCGCACACCGGGGCCACCAGTGAGTTAACCTTCCCCTGACGCGCAAAGGCGTGGTTCCAGTGCATCGGCGTAAACAGTTCACCTTCCCGCTGGCCATGCTGAATACGCGCTCGTGCCACCATAACGCCGCGGGGAGAGCTTATATGTGCGAGGTCTCCCTCACTGAGTGCAAAACGGGCAGCATCCGCCGGGGAAATATCCACCACGGGTTCGGCAATGTGCTGCATCAACCGCGCAACGGTGCCAGTGCGGGTCATCGTATGCCACTGATCGCGGATCCGCCCGGTGTTAAGTAAAAGTGGATAGCGCGCCGTCGGTTGCGCCACTGCGCGTGCGGGCGATACAGGTACGGTGCGTAAACGCCCGGAAGGCCGCCAGCCGCGTTGTAATGCCTTCGGGGTCACGCTCCACTGGTAGGGTTCCAGTCTGTCCCACTGTTCGCGCGTTAACCCGGCCAGTTCACTGATATCAAACGCCCGCGTACCGTTGTTTTCGAAGCCGGAGAGCGCCGCATGTTCAGAAAACACCTCATGAGGATGCTGCCAGGCAAACGCGGAGCCAAAGCCGAGGCGCTGCGCGACCTGTGAGATTATCCACCAGTCAGCTTTTGCCTCGCCCGGCGGAGGTAAAAAGGGCCGCTGGCGTGAGATGCGTCGCTCGGAATTGGTCACTGTGCCATTTTTCTCCCCCCAGGCCAGCGCCGGGAAACGGATATGTGCGTAGCGGCTGGTGTCGGTCTGCGCCACCACCTCAGAGACAATCACCAGTGGACAGGCCGCCAGTGCGCGGCACACCGCATGGCTGTCCGGCAGCGAAACCGCCGGATTGGTGCCCATTATCCACACCGCTTTCACCTCGCCACGCCCGATGGCCTCAAACAGATCCACTGCCATCAGTCCCGGCGTTTGCGCCAGCCGCTCCGTCACCCAGAAACGTGCCAGCCGGGCAAGGTCTGCCGCTTCAAAATTCATGTGTGCCGCCAGTTGTGTCGCCAGACCGCCCACTTCGCGCCCGCCCATGGCATTCGGTTGTCCGGTCAGCGAAAACGGGCCGCATCCCGGACGGGCAAATTTGCCGCTGGCCAGATGCACATTCATGATGGCATTACACTTATCGCTGCCGCTCGATGACTGGTTAATTCCCATAGTGAACAGCGTCATTGCCCGTGGCGCGGTAATAAACCAGTCATAAAACATTGTGACAACGTCACGCGACAAATTACAGAATGACGCGACCACCTCTGGTGTCCACGCACGCGCGGCAGCCAGTGCGGCCTCGCTGTCATCAAAATCGACAATTGATTGATTTCCCTTCGCAATCATATTCAACAGGCCGACAAACAGCCCGGCGTCGCTCCCCGGCGCTAGCGGCAGATGGAGGTCGGCAATGTCACAGGTGGCGGTGACGCGCGGATCGATGACCACCACTTTTAGCGCCGGGTTATCATGCTTTGCCTGCACAATGCGCTGGTAGAGCACCGGATGGGTCCAGGCGGCATTCGACCCCACCAGCACCAGCAGATCGCTCTTTTCGATGTCTTCATAGCTGCACGGTACAACGTCTGCACCAAAGGCCCGCTTGTAGCCCGTGACGGCAGATGACATGCACAACCGTGAATTGGTGTCGATATTTGCCGCGCCGATAAAGCCTTTCATCAGCTTGTTGGCGGCATAGTAATCTTCGGTTAGCAACTGCCCGGAGGCATAAAACGCCACCGCTTGCGGACCAAATTCGCTGATGATGGCGTTCAGGCGTTCCCCGGCGGCATCCAGCGCCGCCTGCCAGCTTACCGTCTGCTCATCCACCTGCGGAGCCAGAAGCCGCCCCGCTAACCCGGTGGTTTCCCCCAGCGCCGCCCCTTTCACGCACAGCCGACCGGCGTTTGCCGGGTGCGCGCGGTCACCCGCCACGCTCACCCCATCGTCAGTGACGGTCGCAACTACGCCGCAGCCCACGCCGCAATACGGGCAGGTGGTGCGGGTACTCATGATGCCTCCGCGCGCATCAACAGGACCTGGTTGCCGACCCACACTTTGCCACCTTCAATTTTAACCGGCCAGGCGCGGACCGCCGGTTCACCGCTTTCCGCATAACAGCCGTCACGCAGGCGAATACGCTGCTTGTAGAGCGGCGAAATCACCAGCGGTTCACCGTTCGTGTCGCCTAAGATCCCGCGCGACAGCACCTGGGCGTGGCTGCCCGGTTCGTGGTTATCGAGCGCATAGATGGTTTCACCAAAGCGGAACAGCGCGATTTGCCGCTCACCCAGCCGTGCGCCAATCCCAGCCTGTTCAGGTATCGCGGCGATGTCGCAGATAACCTGCCATGGCCGCCACGGCAGTTGCCCTTCTGACTGCTCCGGTGCCGCCGCCAGTTGTGGCTGGTCACGGACAACCTCGCGGTGAACGGTTTCGTCCGGCACGTCGCTGTTAACAAACGAGCGGAACAGCGCCAGACGGTCAGGATCGTTAAGCGTGGTCTGCCACTCGCACTGATAGCTGTCCACCACCCGCGCCATCTCTTCTTCCAGCTCAGTGGCAATCTCAAGACTGTCGTTCAGGATCACATCGCGCAAATAGTCGATGCCGCCCTCCAGGTTATCCAGCCAGGTACTGGTGCGTTGCAGGCGGTCAGCCGTGCGGATGTAGAACATCAGAAAACGATCAACGGTGCGGATCAGCGTGGCCTCATCCAAATCGCTGGCAAACAGATCCGCATGACGTGGCTTCATGCCGCCGTTACCGCACACATAGAGATTCCAGCCTTTCTCCGTGGCGATCACCCCCACATCTTTCCCCTGCGCTTCCGCACACTCGCGGGTACAGCCGGACACCGCCATTTTTATCTTATGCGGCGCACGCAGCCCTTTGTATCGATGCTCCAGGGTGACCGCCAACCCGGTGGAGTCCTGCACACCATAGCGGCACCAGGTCGAACCAACGCAGGATTTCACCGTGCGCAATGACTTGCCGTAGGCGTGCCCGGTTTCAAACCCTGCATCGACCAGCTCCTGCCAGATGGCCGGAAGCTGCTCCAGACGGGCGCCAAAGAGATCGATACGCTGGCCGCCGGTGACTTTGCTATAAAGCTGGTAGCGTTTGGCGATCTGCCCGATAGCAATCAGGCCATCCGGCGTGACCTCTCCGGCGGGCATCCGCGGCACAATGGAATAGGTCCCGTCTTTCTGGATGTTGGCGAAATAACGGTCATTGGTATCCTGCAGCGGCAGGTGCGCCGGTTTGAGCAGATACTCATTCCAGCAGGAGGCCAGAATCGACCCGACCAGCGGCTTACACACCTCGCAGCCCTGCCCGTGACCATAACGGCTGATTAACTGTGCGAAAGTACGGATATGGTTGACGCGCACCAGATGGTGGATCTCCTGGCGCGAGTACGGGAAGTGTTCGCAGATGTCTTTTCTCACTTCCACGCCCTGCGACGCCAGTTGGTGTTCCATGACCTGTTTGACCAACGCGCTGCAACCGCCGCAACCGGTGGCCGCTTTGGTACAACTTTTGATGGCGCCCATGTCGCTGGCGCCCGCGCTGACCGCCTGGCAAATATCGCCTTTGCTGACGTTATGACAGGAGCAAATCTGCGCGCTGTCCGGCAAGGCCGCCACGCCGAGCGCTTTTGGCGCACTGCCAGCAAGCGCAGGCAGGATCAGGCTTTCCGGTTGTGCTGGCAGCGCCAGCCCGTTGAGCATGGTTTGTAGCAGCGTCGCATAGTCGCTGGCTTCCCCCACCAGTACGCCGCCGAGCAGTTGTTTACCGTCTTCACTGACCACGATTTTTTTATAGATTTGCGCCGGGCCGTCGGTCCACTGATAACTCAGGCAGCCGGGTGTGCGCCCGTGGGCATCGCCGAACGACGCCACATCAACGCCAAGCAATTTCAGCTTTGTGCTCATATCCGCACCGGTAAACGCCGCCGCTTCGCCGCTGAGATGCGCCGCCACGACACGCGCCATCTGATATCCCGGCGCCACCAGACCATAGACTTTGCCCTCCCACACCGCACATTCGCCGATGGCGAAGATGTTTTCATCCGAGGTCTGGCACTGTTCATTAATGGTGATCCCGCCGCGTTCCCCCAGGTCCAACGCCCCGCTGCGGGCAAGCGCATCCTGTGGGCGAATGCCGGCGGAGAACACCACCATGTCGGTCGTCAGGCTCTCACCATCGGCAAAGTTGAGGGTGAGCGTGTCGCCATTCGCCACGATTTCCCGGGTCGCCTTGCTGGTATGAACCTGCACCCCGAGCGCGGTGATTTTCTTGCGCAGCATAGCGCCGCCCTGTTCATCCAACTGAACGGCCATCAGCGCCGGGGCGAACTCCACCACGTGGGTTTCCAGCCCCAGTTGTTTTAACGCATTCGCCGCTTCCAGCCCCAGCAGCCCGCCGCCAATCACGACGCCACGCGTGGCGTTTTTCGCACGCGCGGCAATCTCATCCAGGTCATCCAGGGTGCGATAGACAAAACAGCCACGGGCATCATGCCCCGGAACCGGCGGCACAAACGGGTATGAACCGGTCGCCAGCACCAGTTTATCCCAGCGCGTTTCATGCCCCCGGGCATCCCGCACCACCTGTAACGCGCGGTCGATATCGGTAATGGTCTGGTTGAGACGCAGCTCAATGCCGTACTGGTCGAAAAAATCCCCCTCAACCATGGAGAGCGACTGCGCGCTGCGTCCGGCAAAGTACTCGGATAAATGCACGCGATCGTAGGCGGCATAACGCTCCGCGCCGAATACCACGATGTGATAGGCCTGATGCAGGTTGCGGCTCACGCACTGTTCTAAAAAATGGTGTCCGACCATACCGTGTCCAACCACAACCAGAGTAGGTTTTGTCATCTTTGGGATCCCGGCAGCCGCTGGCTGCGCTGTAAAGCTGTCAAAAAGCCAGCCCGCCTGCGGCGGTTCCGGCGTATTTAATCGTTCTGTGAGTGCAGCCGCACTGGCACAATCGCCCAGCAGCAGTACGCCGCACAGTCTGTTTTCCCGCACCAGCAGGCGACGGTAATGGCCGCTAAGGGGATCGAAGCTGGTCCAGATGTCATCGCCATCACGCGCCTGCACCTCCCCGGCACTGAACAGGTCGATGTCGGTCACTTTCAGTCGCAGCCCGCCCGCCTGCCAGTGAAAGTCTGCCTCAGGCGTGCCGAGCAGACGCGCAGCGAGAATCTCCGCCTGCTGCAAACAAGGGGCCAGCAGTCCCCAGGTTTGTCCGGCAATTTCACAGCATTCACCGAGGGCGCTCACCCCGGCGACCGCACTGCGCAACTGTCCGTCCACCACGATGCCACGGGCACAGGGAATACCGCTGGCCTGGGCAAGGGATATCGCGGGGCGCACGCCGGTGGTCATTACCACGCGGCCTGCCGACAAAACGCGGCCGTTGGTCAGCGTGACGCTATCGGGTGTAATACAGCGGATGCTGGCAGAGAGTTCGCAGTCAATGCCGCGCTCACGCAGATGCGCTGCCAGCAGCCCCCCGGCTTGTGCGTCAAGCTGCTGCTCCATAAGCCATTCGCCGCGGTTTACCAACGTGACGTTGTCACCGTGACGGCGCAGCGCCGCAGCCGCTTCAACCCCCAGTACGCCACCGCCGAGGACAACCACCGACCCACTGCCTGCCAGAATGGCCTGCACATCGCTGATACGGCGAAAGCCATGGACATGCGGTAAGTCGTGGCCCGGTACGGGCGGGATAAAGGGCGTCGATCCGGTGGCAAACACCAGTTCATCCCAGGTCAACTCGCGCTGGGTGGTAATGACCCGACGCGCCGACACATCAACCTGGGTGACCGTCTCCCCCGTCAGTACCCTGATGCCGCGCGCTTTGTACCACTGCGCGTCATGCAGGACGGTGTCGCTGAACGCTTTCTCTGCACCCAGCACCGGTGATAACTGGATGCGGTTATAGGCATGGCCCGGCTCGTCGCCAATCATCGTGATGGCATAGCGGTCGGCAGCCGATTCGCTGAGTTTTTCGACAAGGCGGGTGGCCGCCATGCCGTTGCCAATGATTAACAGTCGCAGGGTCATCTCACTCACCTCAGGCCGCTTTCGGCTGTTTTTCATAGAGGAAATGGAGGATCTGCTGGCGCAGGTGGTGATAACGGCTGTCATCAGCCAGTTGCACCCGGTTACGCGGGCGCGGCAGATTGACGTCGAGGATTTCACCGACGGTTGCCGCCGGGCCGTTGGTCATCATCAGTACCCGGTCAGAGAGCAATACCGCCTCGTCCACATCATGGGTGATCAGCACGATGGTGGTGTTCAGCGACTGCTGGATCTGCATGACCGCATCCTGCAGGTGGGCGCGGGTTAACGCATCAAGCGCGCCAAAAGGTTCATCCATCAGCAGCACTTTGGGTTTCATGGCAAGAGCTCGGGCAATGCCGACACGTTGCTTCATCCCGCCGGAAATTTCCCCCGGACGTTTGTGCAGCGCATGACCCATTTGTACCCGCTCCAGATTGTGCTCAATCCACTCGCGGCGCTCCGCTTTGTGCATGGTGCGACGGAACACCTGATCCACCGCCAGCGCCACGTTGTCAAAACAGGTCAGCCACGGCAATAAAGAGTGGTTCTGGAACACGACCGCGCGCTCGGGGCCAGGTCCCGCTATCTCCCGGTTATCGCACAGCAAACCGCCTTCGGTTGGGAGCGTGATACCGGCAATCAAATTCAGTAAGGTCGATTTCCCACAGCCCGAATGACCAATCAGGCTGACCGTTTCCCCTTCATGAATATCGAATGAGACATTTTGCAACGCCACAAACTCACCGCCCGTGGTTGAAAAGCGCTGGCTCACCGCCTGCACCTGGATAATGGGTTTTTTGCTCATCTTATTTCTCCTGCCAGCTAAAGCGACGCGCCACCAGCATCAGCCCCTGCTCAAGCAGCAGGCCGACCACACCGATGATGACAATGGCGATTAAAATGTTTTCCACATTGAGGTTGTTCCATTCGTTCCAGATCCAAAAACCGATCCCCAGGCCGCCGGTGAGCATTTCCGCGGCGACAATCACCAGCCAGGCGATGCCGATCGACAAGCGGACGCCGGTGAGCACGGCGGGCAACACCGCCGGGAACAAAATGCGGCGCATGACCGTCCATTCGGACAACTGCAGAACGCGGGCCACGTTGAGGTAATCTTGCGGAATGCGGCGCACCCCTTCGGCGGTATTAATCACCATCGGCCAGATGGAACAGATGAAAATGGTCCAGCTTGATGCCGGTTCCGCTTTCTGGAAAAGCAGCAGGCCAATCGGTAACCATGCCAGTGGGCTGACCGGGCGCAGCAGTGCAATCAGCGGGTTGAACATCCGCGCCAGAAAGATAAAGCGGCCAATCATAAAACCCAGCGGGATCCCCACCAGCGCCGCCAGACCAAAACCGATGGCGACGCGCTGCAATGAAGCCAGTACGTTCCAGCCGATCCCCATGTCATTCGGCCCATCCCGATAGAACGGGTCGGCAAATAGCGTCATTGCCGAATCCAGCGTGCTGAGCGGGGTGGGAAAGCCTTTGCTGTTGATTGCCGCCAGTTCCCAGGCGATAAGCAGCAGCCCAAGCCCCAGCAGCGCGGGAACGACACGTTCGGCTACCGCGCGAGTTTTGCGCGACAAGGTGGGCTTACGGGTGCGGACTTTTACCGGAGGCAGCGTAATCACTTCGCCAGGTATGGACGGCGGCGTAACGCGCTGTGTGTTCTGTTGATGTTTCATATCAGGCCCCTGTTCGTTGAATGTCGAAGCGTCTGGCGTATTGCTCCGGGTCGGTACCGTCCCAGCGCGTACCATCCATCAGTGTGCTGGTTCGCATGGTCTGCGCAGGCGGCGTAATGCCCCCGATAGCCGTGGCGGCATCTTTCCAGATATCGATACGGTTAATGCGCCCGGCGATGGCGGCATAATCCGGTGCGCTTTTCAGCAGCCCCCAGCGGCGAAACTGGGTTAAAAACCACATGCCGTCGGAGTGCCATGGGTAGCTCACCTGGCCGTCATTGAAAAAGCGGATAGCGTGCGCGTCCTGCCAGCGCTTGCCCGCACCGTTGTCGTATTCACCGAGCATGCGCCCGGTCAGATACTGCTCTTTGGTGTTAAGCCACGCCCGACGCGCGAGGATGCGGGCGGTTTCCCGGCGGTTATCATCGGAAGCATCAATCCAGCGGGATGCCTCCATCACCGCACAGACCAGCGCACGGGCGGTGTGTGGGTTTTGTTCGACCCAGGCGCTGCGCGTGCCGAGAATTTTTTCCGGATGATCCGGCCACACGGACTGGCTGGTCGCAGCGGTAAATCCGATGCGGTCATTAATGGCGCGGGCGTTCCACGGTTCACCCACGCAAAAACCAACCATGTTGCCGATCCGCATGTTCATCACCATTTGCGGCGGCGGCACGACCACCGTGCGAATGTCGGTAAAGGGGTTGATGCCCGCGCTCGCCAGCCAGTAATAGAGCCACATGGCGTGAGTGCCGGTCGGGAAGGTATGGGCAAAGGTGTATGTTCCGGGGGCGCTCTGCCCAATCAGTTTTTTCAGGCTCTCGCCATCGGTGACGCCTTTATCCAGCAGGTCGCTGGAAAGGGTGATCCCCTGCCCGTTCTGGTTAAGGGTCATCAGGTTGGCCATCGACTGGGTTTTCCCGGCGATCCCGAGTTCCAGGCCGTACAGCAAGCCATAAAGCACGTGCGCGGCGTCCAGTTCGCCGGAGACCAGTTTGTCGCGCACCGCCGCCCAACTGGCCTCTTTGGTGGGCACCAGGGTGATGCCGTACTTTTTATCGAACCCTTTCAGGGCAGCAATGACCAGCGGCGCGCAATCGGTCAGCGGAATAAACCCGACACGAACAGTAGTCAGTTCCGGTTTGTCGGAACCCGCCGCCCATGCTGCCTGCATCAGGCCGGGCATCAGCATCGCACCGCCCAGTGCGGCTCCTGCCTGTAGAAAACGCCTGCGCGTTAGTGAAACCGATGAATCGCCCATACCCACTCCCGAAGTAAAAAAAAAGCGCCCGTCGATGCTTTCGCACCAATGGACGCCTTTATCCGTATGGTCAGTGAACCGCCGTTGGTTCCCCGCCACAAATGTATTCATTTACACACTTAACAATGCAACCACTATGCCAGGTTACAAGCCGCTGTTTTTCGTGCTTTTCACCTGTTTTCAGGATGTTTTCGCACTGCACATGTGCAGGGAATGCCCGCAGAATGTGCAACTACTCCTTAGGTGTTAGAGACCATAACGCCCGTACAGTGAGCAGCGCGCGGGCGATTTCAACCATGCGCTGATTCTTGTCCATAGCCATTTTGCGCAGACATTGCCAGGCCTGCTCTTCGCTCATGTTCTGGTGATTCATCAGGATATTTTTCGCTTTATCAATCAGCGTGCGTTCCTCCAGAGAATCCTGTAGCGACGCCAGTTGCGCACTAAGTTGCTCCAGTTCACGGGCTTGCTGGCGCACCAGGGGTAAGAGCTGTTTGTCGAGCCGCGCGGAAAGGCGGTCGCTCGTCGTTTCCTCAATCCAGCTACTGACATTAAAGTCGTCGTCTTCCTCCAGCATGGTCGCTGTCGTATGCATCAGTTCATTGATCAGCAACTCTTCCAGCGCACGCAGATGTTCCAGCCTCTGGGTTTGCAGTGCGAACCAGCGTAGCGCCCCTTCGCCGCCGTCTGCGGGGGGCACGCGGGTGCAGGCCTGACGGCGGAGCTGTTCAATCTCCAGCCCGGCGGTACATTCGCGGGCAAATATCGCACTGACATCAGGCGCCGCGAGCGACAGGAAGGCCTCAAAACAGGGTTGCTGACCATCAATGCGGTCCACCAGCGACTGGCGCAATGCATCGCTAAACGCCGCCTGGGTAAACCCAATCGCCCCCAGCGCGCGCTCTTGCCCTACCAGCTCTTTTCCCTGCATAAAACTGTAGAGGGCCACCAGATGTTTAACGATTCTGGGATCATCAACGCTGTCGTTAAGCTGCGGGATAATGCTCAGCAGATGGCTAATGGTACGGCTGAACTGCGCCATCGCCTGCTCTGCCGTAATACGCTGGGTTTTTATTTGTTCGCGTAACTGTGGAAGTTGTTCCAGACACCCAACAGCGGCGGCAATACGGTGGCATAATGCGCTACTGGCAAGTGGCCTGAGCGTGGCGAGTAACGGTAAAAACGGGGTGATGTTCTCATCGGCAAGGGCGCTGCTGGCACGACATTCCAGCGCGTAAAGCTGCCCTTTTGAACACAGCCAGATATTCGATGCGCCGCGTTCGCACTGCAACATATGGGTCAGATGGCTGATTTTTCCCGCCAGCACGCCAAGCTGGGTGAGCTGGTAAAGCTGTTGTTTCTGGACCTGACGCGCATAGCGAAACCAGTCGGTGGCGTCGGGTGTCGCATCAGTATAATTATTCATGCTTACTCTCCGTGGCTGTCTGCTGGAGAGTAATAAGCAATAACCATGCCCTATCGAAGGAGTGAAGATGCAAAAGATCGTGATTGTCGCCAACGGCGCGGCGTACGGCAGTGAATCCTTATTTAACAGTCTGCGTCTGGCCATCGCCCTGCGCGAGCAAGAAGCCGACCTCGATTTACGCCTGTTTTTAATGTCCGATGCGGTGACCGCCGGGCTGCGTGGGCAAAAACCCGCCGAGGGGTACAATATTCAGCAAATGCTGGAAATCCTTACTGCGCAAAATGTACCGGTGAAATTGTGTAAGACCTGCACCGACGGGCGCGGTATCACGACGTTGCCCTTAGTGGATGGCGTGGCGATTGGCACCCTGGTCGAACTGGCGCAGTGGACGCTGGCGGCAGACAAAGTGCTGACCTTTTAATATTCACCATTCTTTAATACTTTTTTCTTATGGGTGCCTCTCTGGCATCAAGTTTGCCTGCTGTGCTGCCGATAGGCATTAAAGACAACACAGCAGGTACTCATAAATATGTTCAGGTCAATTCGCGCTCGTATCATTGCGGCGACGGCGGGCTGTCTCGCTATTGCTCTTCTTCTTAACACCGTTATTAACTACCAGGTAACCAGCCAGCATAATCAGGACGCTCAGCAAGACATCCTCACCAGCACCAGCTCCAGCCATAGCCTCGCTATCAGCGACTGGGTCAGCAGTAAAACGACCGCCATCTCCTCTCTCCAGAAAGTCGCCCTAACCGATGACCCCGTTCCGGTGTTCACCCAGATTGCTCAGGCCGCCGGCTTTATCAACGTCTATGTGGGGTACGCCAGTAAAACGGCCAAATTCTCAAACCCGGACGGTGTGCCTGCAGATTATGATCCGACCATTCGTCCCTGGTATCAGCAGGCCGCCAAAGCGGATGCTCCGATAGTCACCGCACCTTATGTCGATGCAGGCAGCGGGAAACTGGTGGTCACCTTCGCGGTACCAGTCAAAGAAAACGGTACGCTTAAAGCGGTGGTCGCAGGTGATGTGTCAATGGACAGCGTGGTGGCCAACGTCCAGGGTATTAAACCCACCCCAAACAGCAGCGGACTGTTACTGAACAGTGATGGCAGCGTGATTGCCGCCAACGATGGCAAACTGACGCTGAAACCGTTTGGCGAAGCCATCAGGGAAGTGCAATTTGCCGATCTGCAAGCGGGTAAACCGCTCACGGGCCTCTTTGCCGGTGCGGAAAAAGCGTTTCTTGCCACCAAAGTGAACGGCACCAACTGGCTGCTGGTTGTCGCTCTGGACAGCGCAGACGCCACTGCGGGCCTGCGCGCGCAATTAAAAGCCTCAGCCGTTTCGCTGATTGTACTGGTCGTGCTGGCGGGTGCCCTCATGCACTGGATTGTCGCCACTATGCTCAAGCGCCTGATCACCATTCGTGACGCGATGAACGCGATTAGCAGCGGCACAGATGACCTGTCGCAGCGCTTGCCGGAGCAGGGTAACGATGAAGTAGCGCAAATCGCCCATGCATTTAACGCCTTTAGCGACAAACTCGCCGTGGTGATGGTTAAACTGCGCGATTCCAGCCACTCTGTTCAGCAGGCGGCACAAGAGATTGCGACAGGCAACCAGGATCTGTCAGGGCGTACCGAACAGGCCGCCTCCAGCCTGCGCGAGACCGCCAGTGCCGTCGAGCAGATTACCGCCTCCGTCGCCCAGTCCACCGATTCCGCCGCTCAGGCCAACGAACAGGCGCACAGCGCCTCTGAGGCGGCGTCACGCGGCGGCAAAGTAGTATCGCAGGCCATTTCAACCATGCAGACAATCGAAGTGGCGTCGGCCAAAATCGGGGATATTACCAGCGTGATTGACGGGATCGCTTTCCAGACCAATATCCTGGCGCTGAACGCCTCGGTCGAAGCAGCACGTGCAGGCGAGCAAGGGCGTGGTTTCGCGGTTGTTGCCGGCGAGGTGCGCAACCTTGCCAGTCGCAGCGCGCAGGCGGCGAAAGAGATTAAGTCGTTGATTGATTCGACAACAGACAGCGTGGCAACGGGTTCCCGCTACGTGCGTCTGGCCGGGGAAAGCATGGGGGAAATTGTCTCCAGCATCGACAGCGTATCGGTCATTATGCGTGAAATCACCGTCGCCACGAACGAGCAGATGAAAGGTATCCAGGAAATTAACCATGCGGTCATCGATCTGGACCGGATGGTGCAGCAAAACGCCGAACTGGTGATCCAGTCAGCCGCCGCCGCAGGCGCGTTGCAGGAACAAGCGGGCGAGCTTGCTGAAACTGCGGGTCATTTCCGCATTTAATCTTCTGTCGGCGCGTTTTTCCCCGAATTTAACGCGCCGACATAATCCCCCGCCGAATTTTGTCATTATTGTTTAATCGTTACGCCATTTTTTGATCAAAGTCAGCATCTGAACCCCTTCCCTTTGGTGTTATGCAATGAGTGAATTGTGAACAAAATCACGCACGGGATTTTCCCGCAGGGAGTGCGTTGTCGATATATACGGGGTTTAAAACAATGGCGTTGGTAAAAACAAGTTTGAAGTTATTTGGTGGGGATACAGTGGTAGTACGTTGTTCTGAGAGCTGCCATATCCATCTGATGAGCGAAAAGAGTCAGGCCGCAAGTCAGACTGATGTGTTAAGCGTTCAGGATCGTGCCAGTGCGTATCTGGCGGTTCCTTACAGCGGCATCTGGAATGTGCTGATCGATAGCCACAGCCAGTCGCTGGAACATTCCATTAGTTACGTTCCAGCATAAGTTAGCATCACACTCAGGCAAAACCAGGTTGCATCTCCGGACCTGGTTTTTCTCCCTCCAGCAGCAGACGCACTCTTCCCACCAGCTCGTTGAGGCAATCATCCTGCATACCCAGTTTGATCAGCTCTTGTTCCAGCGAGAACAGATATTGCGCGTTGGTACCCAGCGGGCCACTCGCTGAGGCAATAAGCGGCGCAATGGTCTGCGCGCGGGTATCGGACTCATAAAGCGGATGGCGCGGGTCCATGATGAATACCAGCGCATTTACCGTACGGCCGTCGTCAAGCTCCAGCTTGCGCCAGCTTGGCAGGTAGCAGCCGGTGATCATCTCGCGTTTCCACAACAGAGAAAGCTCTTCGTGTAGGGTCGATTCTGCCAGGCGATAGGCCACACCGGTGGTGCGCCCGCCCTCTTTTAGTGCAAGCATACGTCCGGGCTGGCAGGCGCTGCCGCGTCCCGCTGTCAGACGTAAACAAAATGCGCGGTGCCAGCCGGGAAGCGTACCGGTACAGGACTCGTCATATTCCAGCGCCGGGTTCCACATCAGCGAACCGTAACCAAAAATCCATACCGGGCCGTCATCCGGGCGGCAAGCCAGCGTCGCCGCAAGCGATGCTGCTCGTTGCTCCGCCGACCATAACAGCGATTCCTCAATGTCTCCAAACGCCGTTTTACAATCTGCCTTCATCAAGAAATCACGCGTCAACATCTCTTTCTACCTCCGCCACTGCCTGCTTCCTTGCGACGACTTTACTGCTGCCTTCCTGGCGCTTTTCAATGACGATATGCAATTCACAGGCCGTTTTCAAGTGAACTCTATAGGGCGTAAGGCGAAGGGCGATTAATCATGTTGGCAATATAAAAATGCGGCTCACTATTTCAGAGGGTTATCGCTTTTTATGCCATTTATCATCGTCACCCTTTTCATAATCATTTTTTACCGCCGCCCAGGCCACGCGATGCGCGGTCTCTTCCCGGCTGGCATCACCGCGGCGGTCGTCTTTATCCTTATATTGCTCCCAGGCACTATTAAAGGCTTCTTTATAGATTTCCTGTGCGTGGGCAGGCAGGACATGTTGCACGCTGTCGGGTAAGTCTGATTTCGTTTTATAGGGCATCGTGTATACCTCCTTAAGCAAAAACTTAAGTCTGGTTTATTCTTCCCGTCTTATCCAACCGATTTTGATTTTCGACAAAACCCCAATGGCATTACATTGTTAATTAACTCTATTTTCCCTTAAAGCTTTATAAATATTCATCTCAAAACAGAAAATTCGCATGACGTAAAAAAGCGTAAAAAAGGGATAATGAAAGGCGAATGTTTGTTATTTTATGCGCCCTGAATTTCTTTCTATAATTACAAATACCTGCTGGTTGGAGATCAACAATGACAACAACGCACGAGGCGGTTAAAACCCGCCACAAGGAGACTTCGCTCATTTTCCCGGTTCTGGCACTGGCAGCCCTGCTTTATTGGGGAAACAGTCAGTCGCTGCCAGTGATAATCGGAATGAATGCTCTGGCCCTGGTGGGGATTCTTGCCAGCGCATTTAGCGTCGTACGCCACGCCGATGTTTTGGCCCACCGTCTCGGTGAACCCTATGGCTCATTAATTTTAAGCCTTTCTGTCGTTATTCTTGAAGTGAGTCTGATTTCTGCGTTAATGGCGACCGGCGATGCTGCGCCAACGCTCATGCGCGACACACTTTATTCCATCATTATGATCGTCAGCGGTGGTCTGGTTGGCTTCTCGTTATTGCTCGGTGGGCGGAAATTTGCCACGCAATATGTGAACCTGTTCGGCATCAAACAATATATGATTGCCCTTTTCCCGCTGGCCATTATTGTGCTGGTCTTCCCGGTGGCCTTAGAAGGCGGCAATTTCACGACCGGACAATCATTACTGGTGGCCCTTATTTCTGCCGCTATGTATGGCGTATTCCTGCTGATTCAAACGAAAACGCATCAGAGTCTGTTCGTTTATGAGCACGAAGATGACGGCGACGATGATGACCCACACCACGGCAAACCGTCGGCGCACAGCAGCGGCTGGCATACCGTCTGGCTGCTGGTCCATCTGATTGCCGTTATTGCGGTCACCAAGATGAATGCCAATCCGCTGGAAAATCTGCTGACGGAAATGAATGCACCTGTTGCCTTTACCGGCTTCCTGGTTGCGCTGTTGATTCTCTCTCCCGAAGGATTAGGCGCCCTGAAAGCGGTATTAAATAATCAGGTGCAGCGCGCAATGAACCTGTTCTTCGGCTCAGTCCTGGCGACCATTTCGTTGACCGTACCGGTTGTCACGCTGATTGCCTGGGTGACCGGGAATGATTTGATGTTTGGCCTGGGCAAACCGGAGCTGGTGGTGATGCTGGCGTCATTGATGCTGTGCCATATTTCGTTTTCAACGGGTCGCACCAATGTCCTTAACGGCGCCGCGCATCTGGCACTGTTTGCGGCTTATTTGATGACGATTTTTGCCTGATATTCAGTCGCATTTGCCCGACGGAATATACCCCGATGTAAACTATTTCAACAGGGGCGGAGAGGATCAGCCATACTCTCCGTCTTTTCCTATCCGATAGCAGGTATAAGCCCCTTTATTATCTCCTTTATAAAAACCCCGATTTTTATATTGCTTTACCGTTGCGCTTAGCTACGCTTTTTAAAGTTGAGCGTGGTAAGTGGTGCTTCACGGTGAAGGCCCGGCATAAGGACACTCAGGACCCCCTTTATAACAAGATATGGGGAATAAACATGCCGCAACTCGTTTTTGTCCATGGTGTCGCAACGCGTGCAGACGCTGATTACGCACTCGCGGTTGCTAACCGCAATACGTTCTATCGGGAATTGGTTTTTGACGGTAACCCCGTCGACATCTATTCGCCGATGTGGGGAACCTTTGTCGCCCCCATTCCACCCGAGGTATTTCAGACCAATACGGATATTGCCACCTTCTCACTAAATCTCCCCTTGTTAACCGGTCTTGATGGCGGGTTCGGGAGCACGGGCGGTAAGACGTCTGATTTGTCCATCGTCGCACTAGGGCAGCAAGACCCTATTGCTGCGCTTGATGCAATTTGTTCAGAAATTGCAGACAAGGCCATGAGCCAAAAACGTCCGCTGTCAGGTGAGGAACTTCAGGCGTTTCGCAATGCATTTGCGCTCATTGCGTCAGAGCAAAGTGCCAGCCTGTTTCCTGCGGATGCGACTGCGCAAAGTGTTAGTGACCGGCTGAAAGAAGGCGTCGACGGTACTTTCAGTATTGGAGGTGCGATCAGTAATGCGATTTCTGCAGTAACAGGACGTATCTCCAATGCGGCATCAACGCTGGGGTTTGATGCTGTACGTGGAAGTCTCAGCCCCGCCATCGGTCTGTTTATGGGAGATGTTTTTGTCTATCTCAAAGAGGGCAAAACGCGAAATGCCATTCAGGATGTTGTACGTGGCGACCTTATGCGCGCTTATAGTGCGAAGAAAGCCGCTAAAGGCCCGCTGATCGTGGTCGGACACAGTATGGGAGGAGTGATCCTCACCGATATGTTGACCGACCCGGAAGCCGCCGGATTACCCAAGGATATTGAAGTTGATGCGCTCTTCACGGTGGGCTCGCAACCCGGTCTTTTTGCCGCACTCGGTGTCCTGTCTTCTAACCTTCCTGCCGGGTCGCCTCGCCGCCGACCGGATTGCGTTAAGCACTGGTTCAATGTCTTCGATCCGATCGATCCCCTGGCCTTCCGTGCCGACATGATTTATGCGGGAGCAGAAGACGTGATGTTCAATTCTGTGGCCGGCATTACTGATACGCACTCGAAATATTTCCAGCGTCCGCAGTTTTACGCACGGACCCGGGCGCGACTTAAAGCGTCTGGTATTTTATGAGGGACAGACAATGACGCTACTTTTGGATCGTCACGTTATTGGCCCGAAGACACACGCGTTTGTTGTCGGTGTGGGAAATTATCCCTTCGCCCGCGCCGGACAAGGTGTTGACGCTGACTTACGCTCGGTCCCTCCCTTACCGAGCGCCGCAGATAGCGCAAAACTTGTCTGCGACTGGTTACTCGATAATCAAGATCGCCTTGCCGCGCCGCTGGCAACACTCGATGTATTGATTTCCGATCCACCCGCCACAGCAAATCGCTACCCATGGACCGCTGCGGTGCCTGTTGACCCCGCAACAGAGTTAAACGTCTCTACACGCGGACTGGCCTGGTATCAGCGGTTATGCATACAGCCGGGCGATGTGGCTTTTTTTTATTGCTGTGGCCACGGTGCATCGCATTTGCAGCAACCGGTGCTCTTTTTGGAGGACTTGAACCACGATATCACCAATGTCTGGTCGCACATCAATCTCGGGCAGCTTTCGACCGCATTAAGAAAAAACCAGACGATTTCCGCTGCGTTTTTATTTTCCGATGCATGCGGCCAATTTGTTTCTAAATTCGAACTGAGACCTCAGGCGCAGCCTTGTCTGTTTTATCCTGAGCCGGATCTTTTTGCCGTGAGCCGTAATCAGGTCTCCTTGCTCTGTGCGGCCTCGGAGGGGCAACTGGCCTATGAAGGGACGGATGCCGCTGGTAGTAACCGTAAATTTGGGCGCTTTACGCAAACATGTCTGAAAGGGCTGAGCGGCTCCTCTGCACGCTATTCCCGCTCAGGTTGGGGAGTCAATAGCCGCGATTTGCAGAGTGATCTCAAATCATTGCGGCGAATTTATTTTGAACACTGGCGAGATAATGAACCTTTCGACCCCTATTTTGCTGTAACCCAGAGCGATCCCACGCCCTTTGTCTATCCACAGAACTTTGAGCTGCCCCTGGTGGTCATGACCGATCCACCAGAGCGAATGCCCAATTTTGATTTCGCCATTAGTCAGCGGGATGAACCTTCACCGCCCTGGTTGAAAAACAAAGAGACGCGTGATGCATTGCCCTGGTGTACAACCGTACCTCCGGGAATTAACGCACTTTATGCCATTGCGATAGACGGTACAGGCCATTTCTCACAGCTTTTTCAACCTAAAGAGCCTCTCTTCGAACAGTGGGTGACCGTCCCATGAAAACAACGCTTAATTTCGTGGCACCGCGTGACCTTTCCATTGGCACGATTCGCATTCAAAACAAAGATCGATTTCTCGCCGACTGGATTGCCACACCCAATAACCGCACCTTCTCATCAGAAAATATCAGTCCCGGCATTTATTGGGCCGACATTGCACCTGCGGGTATGGCACCGCAATCGGTTATTTTTTATGTAGAAGCGGGAAAAACGAACAACGTTATCTTGCCCACTTTTTCCGCCCTCCTGTCTTCGGGAAGCAAAACCACTTTCTTTAATTCGATAAAGCAGCAGACTGAGACAAAAATTCCACCATGGTTTACCTCAGATATAACAGCCCTTCCCTTGTATAAGGAATGGGGATCTTCCGGTGCAGCGCCTGTGTCAGAGATGATTAAAACGCTGCCCGTTGCGGTTTCTCCAGACAAAAGACGTATTTCGCTCGGTCTGTCCGAGGAACAAGGCGGACGAGAAACGTTTACTCTCTTTCGCGGCGAATCAAAGATGGAAATATTTTCCGGGCGGCTTGAACTCCAGATACCGGACGCGCCCGATCGCGACCCCTGGCTGGGTCATCGGGTGCGGTTAACGGCAGCCATCGAAAAAGTGAGGATTGAGCGTTGTTTGTTGCCGCTGTATCAAGGTGGTACGTTGATTACGGTAGTGGCACCTCCGTTTGCCCCGGAAGATCTTGAGCTTAGCATTACACCTGCCGCCCCCCGATTACGCGCGCTGTTACGTGCACTGGATGCAGGAACCTCGGCAGAGGTTCAGGCTGTCAGGGATAACATCATTCGCAAAGATAATGTCACTGTATTATTCACAGATCCCTGGGCCGCAATACTTATTGGTCTTCTGTCGATACGATTTCCGCAGTTGTTTGCGCAGCAAGATGCTTTCCCGATCATATCGCTCAAGGAACGAGCCGCATGGGCGTTTGATACCCATGTAATTATTGCCAGCAAATCTCTTTCTGCGGCGCAGGAAAAAGGTTCACAAGAGCAACATCACGCCGTCTCGCAGGCAATTCTGAGCCTTGCAAAGGCACAAACGGCAGGTTCGCCCTACTACCGCTATACCAATCAATTATTCAATGAACTGTTGTCAGGTATTGCTAATTACATCAAAACCAATAGGGAAGCCATCCAGCCTGCGATAGTACGCACCTTTGAACGACTTAATATACGCTGGCACCGTGAGCTACCACTCCAACGTGGTGTCGGCCCAACATTTAGCTGGCTTGCACGCGATTTAGATGCTCTGAAAAAGTACAACATTCTCACGCCAAACCGGACCCCTTCTGGTCGTCTTCCCACGCATAACACTTTTGTGATCTTTCAAGGCGAAATCAGCGCCGGAAAAATCACCCTGTCACGATCGAGCCCAAAAAGCGTGAGATCCCCTCGACTGGCGCCTCCGCAAAGCGTTTTGGAAACAGCATTTACTTTTTTCGGCCAATTGCCGCCAGAACACTCACCGGAACTTCCCGCCTTTTCTCGTCCTGTTATCTTCCCGGACGATCCCAATAAAGGGCGCTTTGGTAGCCAGCCAGAGAATAACGGGTTCTTGTTGAAAGTGGAGTTCGAAGAGACGAAAAGACGTCATTGGGGGACGGTCATTCTTACCGTAGAGGCGCAACGTTCAGCGGATATCGGCATCGGCGACTTTGCCTGGTTCTCGTTGCATCCAACCTTTTCTCCCTCGCTCATCAAAGTGGCGTTCCGCGGACGACGCGCACAGCTTCGTCTGCAAGCATGGGGAGGGTTTACGGCGGGGATCTGGATACCTAAGAATAATGTTGAACTGGAGTGCGATCTCAGCAGTCTCGATAAGGCTCCCGATGCCATTAAATCGCGGTGAGAGTGATACAAAACAGGCTGCGGGCTGTTAAAACAGGCATAGCTACCAACCCGACTGAGGCAATCTGACACATGAAAGATTGCCCGGAGCTATGCCTGTTTTGTTACTCGCCGTTCGGTTGACGAAATGTCACCTTAAGACGCTTTGCTCCGATTACTTGCTGGTATCAAGCTCATCGAAGCTTTTCACCAGATCATCAATCGCTTTGATCTGTTTCAGGAACGGCTCCAGTTTATCCAGCGGCAGTGCGGACGGACCATCGCATTTCGCGTTGGCTGGATCCGGGTGCGCCTCAATAAACAGACCGGCCAGGCCTGTCGCCATACCCGCGCGCGCCAGCTCAGCAACCTGGGCACGACGGCCGCCAGACGCGGCGCCAAACGGGTCGCGGCACTGCAATGCGTGCGTTACATCGAAAATGACTGGCGAGTTGCCAGAGACGTTTTTCATCACGCTAAAGCCGAGCATATCAACAACCAGGTTGTCGTAACCGAAGTTGCTGCCACGGTCGCACAGGATAACTTTATCGTTACCGCCTTCATGGAATTTATCCACGATATTACCCATCTGGCCAGGGCTTACGAACTGCGGTTTTTTCACGTTAATGACGGCGCCGGTTTTCGCCATCGCTTCGACCAGGTCGGTCTGACGCGCCAGAAATGCCGGTAACTGAATCACGTCAACCACGTCAGCGACGGGCTGAGCCTGGCTGGCTTCGTGAACATCGGTGATCACTTTCACGCCGAACGTCTGTTTCAGCTCCTGGAAAATTTTCATCCCTTCTTCCAGGCCCGGCCCACGGTAAGACTTGATGGAGGAACGGTTGGCTTTGTCAAAAGAGGCTTTGAACACGTACGGAATACCCAGTTTCTGGGTAACAGTCACGTAGTGCTCACAAATACGCATCGCGAGGTCGCGGGACTCCAGCACGTTCATACCGCCAAACAGAACAAACGGCAGATCGTTCGCGACATTGATATCGCCAATGCTAACCACTTTTTGTGTCATATAATTCCCTTATCAAGATTCAGTCTATTAATTCAGTTTAGTGCAGTGTAATTTGCTTGTGCGAAATGGTGTTGATTTGCGCACGGATCATCTCGCTGATGGGATCCTCAGGACACTGCTCTACGAAGTAATTCAGATCGTGCAGCGCAACATGATCGCACTCGAGTTGCGCATAAATTAAGCCACGATCGCGGATCTCATACGGGTCTTCCGGGTTAAACTGCAACAAGGCTTCACTGGCACGCAAAGCCAGTTCCATTTGTTGCTCTTCCATCAACGCCGATTTCAAAGTATCGAGCAGTTTACGGATAACTTCCGCGTTATCTGCCTCGTCGAGATCCTCATTAAACAACTCAGCCACAGGGCTGATGTTACCCTTAAGCCAGACGTCCAGCGTATGCTCGTCCAGCGTGTCGCCATTAAAGGGATTGATCAGCCACATTTCCCCATCCAGCCACTCAGCGCGCAGAATGAGCTGCGTCGGGAAAATCACCGGCATCAGCGGAATGTCCAGATGCCCGGCAACCCATAACAGAATGGCGCCCAGTGACACCGCGCTACCCTGACGGTTTTGCAGGACTTTATCCAGCCACAACGCATCCGACAGACGGTACACACCGCGGGTGTCTTTAAAACCCCATTCGCCGTAAAACAGCTCAAGGAGTTTCTCCAGTTGCAAGTCCTGCGGTTGAGCCTCACTTATTTCTTCACGCGCCAGACGGATCAGACGCTCAAGTTCGTCGTGCACGAACTGCGAGGGAAAATCATCACGAATCAATTCAGATATCAGGATCATTCCATCGCACAATGGTGCTTTGTTAAATTCGAAATCGGCTAACGACCGCATGTCTTACCCCAGTATCGGTATCTTTGTGGCGGCGAGTTTAATGATGATGTACAGCACCACCAGCCCCAGCAAAAACGCAATAAACCCCGTTTGCTGGCTGCGCGGACGATGTCGTCCCAGCGCAATGAAACCCAAAACGATGTAGATGATAACGCCAAACAGCTTTTCCGTCAGCCATGCGCCATTAGCAGTAAATGGGATATAGCGCGTTACAACGATAAGCCCGAGGCCGCTGAGCAATAACAGCGTGTCCACTGCATGGGGCACAACCCGCACCCAGCGCGCCTGTGCGCGAGGATCGCCCGTAAAGCGCCACCAGTATCGCAGCACAAACAGGCTAATGGTCAGAACCACCGTGGTCAAATGCAGGCTTATCAGAAATGTGAACGCACTCATTCCCTGTTACTCCTGTAGCGCCAGGCACCCGAGCGTCAGACGCTCGTTATCACCATAGTCCCGGCAGGTTTCCACCTGCACATATCCTTGTTCGCCAAACAGCGCACGTACCGCTTCACCCTGCTGCCAGCCATGTTCCAGTAGCAGCCAGCCACCAGGGCGCAAAAAGCGCCTTGATTGTGCGATTATCCACGCGAGATCCGCAAGTCCTTCTTGTGCCGCAACCAGTGCGGAACGCGGCTCGAAACGCACATCCCCCAGGGCAAGATGAGGGTCCTGCTCATCAATATAAGGCGGATTGCTGACAATCAGGTCGAACTGCTGCCCTTCCAGGGCGCTGAACCAGTGGCTGGTCAGCACCGAAACGTTCGTTATTCCTAAATGTTCTACGTTACGCAGAGCCAGGGCGACGGCATCCGGCATGACGTCGACCGCCGTAATCTGGCAATCCGGACGTTCACTGGCCAGCGCCAGCGCGATAGCGCCGGTGCCGGTGCCCAGATCGAGGATCAGGCACGGTTGTTCCGGCAGACGGTTCAGCGCCTGTTCAACCAGACATTCGGTATCCGGGCGTGGAATCAACGTCGCAGGCGAAACAAACAGCGGCAACGACCAGAACTCGCGTACCCCCACAAGATGCGCGACCGGCTCACCCTGTTCACGACGGGCCAGCAGATCATCAAGCCGCGCAAGCTCAGTGTCCGAAAGCGCAGTTTCCCCGAAAGCAAGAATAAAGGTGCGCGCTTTTCCGGTCACAAAGCCCAGCAAAATCTCCGCATCCCGGCGCGGGCTTTCGCTGTGCGAAAGTCGATTTATCGCGTGACGTAACCAGTGTTGATAGTCCATCAATCCTGTCCGGCGAGCGCTGCCAGTTGGTCGGCCTGGTATTCCTGCACAATCGGCTCAATCAGCATATCCAGCTTTCCTTCCATCACCTCGTCCAGACGGTAGACTGTCAGGTTGATGCGGTGATCGGTCACACGTCCCTGCGGGAAATTATAGGTGCGGTTACGATCGCTGCGATCGCCGCTACCCAACAGATTTCGACGCGTTGAGGCTTCCGCCTGCTGGCGTTTGGCAATTTCCGCCGCGCGAATGCGCGAACCCAGAACGGCCAGTGCTTTAGCTTTGTTTTTATGCTGAGAACGTTCGTCCTGGCACTCCACCACGATGCCTGTCGGCAAGTGGGTAATACGAATCGCGGAGTCGGTGGTGTTAACGTGCTGCCCACCCGCGCCGGATGAACGGAAGGTATCAATGCGCAGATCGCCAGGGTTGATGTCCGGCAGTTCGGCTTCCGGCAATTCTGGCATTACCGCAACGGTACAGGCAGAGGTATGGATACGCCCCTGAGATTCGGTTGCCGGAACACGCTGTACGCGATGGCCGCCGGACTCAAATTTCAGCCGTCCGTAAACGCCTTCGCCGCTCACTTTCGCGATGATCTCTTTATAGCCACCATGCTCGCCCTCATTGGCGCTCATGATCTCTACACGCCAGCGACGTGACTCGGCATAGCGGGTATACATACGGAACAGATCGCCTGCGAATAACGCCGCTTCATCGCCGCCTGTCCCGGCACGCACTTCCAGGAAGGCGCTGCGCTCATCGTCAGGATCTTTAGGCAGCAAAAGAATTTGCAGATGCTGTTCCAGTTGTTCGCTTTTTTCTTTTGCATCGCGTAACTCTTCCTGCGCCATATCGCGCATTTCCGGGTCATCGAGCATCATTTGTGCGGTTTCGATATCTTCCTGAATCTGTTGCCAGTCAGTAAAACAGCGCGATACGTCGCTTAGTTGCGCATACTCCCTGGATAAGGCGCGGAATCGCTCCTGATCGGCGATGGTTTGCGCGTCACCCAACAGCGCCTGAACTTCTTCATGACGCTCGTGTAGGGCTTCCAGTTTGGCAACGATAGAAGGCTTCATAGGCGTAAATGCACCCTGTTATTAGAGATTGTTGTGCTACTCCAGCCCGAGGCTGTTGCGCAGAATATGCAGGCGCTCATCATCCCCGTCACGGGCGGCCTGCTGAAGAGATTTGGTTGGTGCGTGGATCAGGCGATTGGTCAGTTTCCAGGCCAGATCCTGCATAATGGCTTGTGCGTCGCCACCCTGTTCAAGGGCGGCCAGCGCTTTGGCAGTCAATTCATCACGAATCTGCTCAGATTGGCTGCGGTAATCACGAATTGTCTCGCTGGCGCTTTGCGCGCGCAGCCAGGCCATAAATTCGCTCGTTTCCTGCTCAACGATAGTTTCAGCCTGCACCGCCGCCGCTTTACGCTGCGCGAGGTTGTGCTGAATAATGCTTTGTAGATCGTCAACGCTGTAGAGATAGGCGTTCGCCAGTTTACCCACTTCTGGCTCGACATCGCGCGGAACGGCAATATCCACCAGCAGCATTGGCTGGTTGCGGCGCGCCTTCATTGCCCGCTCAACCATGCCTTTACCAATGATCGGCAATGGGCTGGCGGTAGAACTGATGACAATATCGGCATCTTTCAGGCGCGAATCGATATCGCTCAGGGAAATCACTTCCGCCCCTACTTCATCTGCCAGAACCTGCGCACGTTCACGAGTACGGTTGGCGATGATCATCTTCTGCACTTTATGCTCGCGCAAATGACGTGCCACCAGTTCGATAGTTTCCCCCGCACCGACAAGCATGACGCTGACCGACGAGAGTGATTCAAAGATTTGGCGTGCCAGGGTACAGGCAGCAAAGGCGACAGAAACCGCGCTCGCGCCGATATCGGTTTCCGTGCGCACGCGTTTGGCGACGGAGAACGACTTCTGGAACATGCGTTCAAGTTCGCTGGCTTTCAGATGACCGCGGTTCGAATCCGCAAACGCTTTTTTCACCTGGCCGAGGATCTGCGGTTCGCCCAGTACCAGCGAGTCCAGCCCGCTCGCCACACGCATTAAATGGCTGACGGCGTCGTTATCGTGGTGCCAGTAAAGGCTGTTACGCAACTCTTCTTCGCTGATCTGATGGTAATCACACAGCCAGCGAACCAGCGATTCATGGAGGTTTTCCTGCTCTTCAACGCTTAAATAAAGCTCGGTACGGTTACATGTTGACAACACCACACCACCCTGCACCATCGGCTGCGCCAGCAGGCTGTCTAACGCCTGGTCAAGCGTATCCGGCGAAAACGTAATACGTTCTCGCAACGAAACGGGGGCCGTTTTGTGGTTGATGCCGAGCGCCAGAAGAGTCATGTGAGTGGGAATAGTACCAACGTTGATAAGGTTAGACTGTGCGCATCATACAGGATGCGCGAGGTCAATAAAAGAGAGCGCCCCCTTTTGGAGTAATCGGTAATTTAATGATTTAAGACAACTTGAACGTAGACGCTATCACTGCCCGGCGCTAGCATTAAGAATATTTACTGCAACGCACCTCAAGGATTCGTCATCATTATGACTTTGCCGGACTTTCGCCTTATTCGTTTGCTGCCGCTGGCTAGCCTCGTACTGACTGCCTGTACCCTCACTGCGCCTAAAGGGCCGGGCCAGAGTCCGGATGCTCCTCAGTGGCGTCAACATCAGCAAGACGTCAGCAAATTGAACCAGTTTCAGACACGTGGCGCTTTCGCCTTTATCTCCGATGAGCAGAAAGTCTATGCCCGCTTTTTCTGGCAACAGACCGGGCAGGATCGCTATCGCCTGCTGCTGACAAACCCGTTGGGCAGCACGGAGCTGGAACTCAACGCCCAGCCTGGCGCAGTAGAGCTGGTCGACAACAAAGGCAAGCGCTACACCTCCACCGATGCGGAAGAGATGATTGGCAAACTGACCGGTATGCCGATTCCACTGAACAGCCTGCGTCAGTGGATTCTGGGCCTGCCCGGCGACGCGACCGACTACAAGCTTGACGACCAGTATCGACTCAGCGAGCTTAACTACAGCCAGGGGGGCAAAAACTGGAAAGTGGTGTACGGCGGTTATGACAGCAATACGAAGCCGGCCCTGCCTTCCAGTCTTGAGCTGAGCGATGGCGGACAGCGTATCAAGCTCAAAATGGATAACTGGATTGCGAAATGATGACGCGCTTTCCCGCACCGGCGAAACTCAATCTGTTTTTGTACATCACCGGGCAACGGGCTGATGGTTATCACACGCTGCAAACCCTGTTTCAGTTTCTTGATTACGGTGACACCCTAAGCTTTGAACCGCGAACAGATGGCGTTATTCGGTTGCTAACGCCTGTCGAGGGGGTGCCGGATGAAGAAAATCTGATCGTGCGCGCCGCCCGTCTGTTGATGCAACAGGCGCAAAAGACGGGTCGCCTGCCTGCTGGCAGCGGCGCGGATATCCAGATAGACAAACGCCTGCCGATGGGCGGCGGTCTGGGCGGGGGCTCGTCAAACGCGGCCACGGTGCTGGTGGCGCTCAATCATCTGTGGCATTGCGGTTTATCGGTTGATGAACTGGCAGAACTGGGATTAGCACTGGGGGCGGATGTACCGGTATTTGTCCGGGGGCACGCGGCGTTTGCCGAAGGTGTCGGCGAGATACTTACCCCCGTGGAACCCGAAGAGAAATGGTATCTGGTCGCCCATCCTGGCGTCAGCATCCCCACCCCGACCATTTTCCGCGACCCGGAATTGCCGAGAAATACACCAAAGCGGTCAATAGAAACGTTACTAAAATGTGAATTCAGCAACGATTGCGAGGTTATCGCAAGAAAACGTTTTCGTAAGGTTGATGAGGCGCTTACCTGGCTGCTAGAATACGCGCCGTCGCGCCTGACTGGCACAGGGGCCTGTGTTTTTGCTGAATTTGACACAGAGTCTGCTGCTCTTCAGGTGTTAGAGCAAGCCCCGGCATGGCTGCGCGGTTTTGTCGCACGAGGTGTAAACCTCTCGCCTCTCGCCAGCGCCCTCGCCGGGCAAGCTGAGTCCCGGTGACAACGTCACTTGTTCCAGACGTTGCATCGCGCTCTTTAATACACCGCATGGATAGAATTATGTCTGAACCGCACATTTATGGCTTATTCTATCCACCAATGGACGCATGCCTGAGGTTCTTCTCGTGCCTGATATGAAGCTTTTTGCTGGTAACGCCACCCCGGAACTAGCACAACGTATTGCCAACCGCCTGTACACTTCTCTCGGCGACGCCGCCGTAGGTCGCTTTAGCGATGGCGAAGTCAGCGTACAAATTAATGAAAATGTACGCGGTGGTGATATTTTCATCATCCAGTCCACTTGTGCTCCAACGAACGACAACCTGATGGAATTGGTTGTTATGGTTGATGCCCTGCGCCGTGCTTCTGCAGGCCGTATCACCGCCGTTATTCCTTATTTTGGTTATGCCCGTCAGGACCGCCGCGTGCGCTCCGCACGTGTACCTATCACCGCAAAAGTTGTCGCGGATTTTCTCTCCAGCGTAGGCGTTGACCGCGTCCTCACCGTCGACCTGCACGCTGAGCAGATCCAGGGCTTCTTTGATGTGCCGGTTGATAACGTATTCGGTAGCCCTATTCTGCTGGAAGACATGCTGCAACTTAATCTGGATAACCCGATTGTGGTTTCTCCGGATATCGGCGGCGTTGTTCGCGCTCGCGCTATCGCAAAACTGCTTAACGATACCGATATGGCTATCATTGATAAACGTCGTCCGCGTGCGAACGTTTCTCAGGTTATGCATATCATCGGTGACGTCGCAGGCCGTGACTGCGTGCTGGTTGACGACATGATCGACACCGGCGGTACGCTGTGTAAAGCAGCAGAAGCGCTGAAAGAGCGCGGTGCTAAACGCGTGTTTGCTTACGCGACTCACCCGATCTTCTCTGGCAATGCGGCGAACAACCTGCGCAACTCCGTTATCGATGAAGTGGTCGTTTGTGACACCATCCCGCTGACGGATGAAATCAAATCGCTGCCAAACGTGCGTACCTTGACCCTGTCTGGCATGCTGGCCGAAGCGATTCGTCGCATCAGCAACGAAGAATCCATTTCCGCAATGTTCGAACATTGATTGGAATCGGCACAAAGACCCGCTGCGGCGGGTTTTTTTATTCCTGTGTTTTATTTGTATGACTAATAAATATCGAGCATACAAATTTATATTGGTGATATTTGACCAGGGATTACTCTTCTGTGAAAAGACTCTTTTCTCCACACGTCATGCCATTCAGCGCCATTATTGAGGCCTGCTGGAAGGAAAAATATAGCCTGGCGCGTTTCACGCGCGACCTGATTGCCGGGGTGACAGTTGGCATCATCGCTATTCCACTGGCCATGGCCCTGGCCATTGGTAGCGGCGTTGCGCCGCAATACGGGCTTTATACCGCCGCTGTCGCCGGTATCGTTATCGCACTGACCGGGGGCTCGCGCTATAGCGTTTCCGGCCCTACCGCCGCTTTCGTCGTCATTCTCTATCCCGTATCGCAGCAATTTGGTCTCGGTGGGCTGCTGGTAGCGACGCTGATGTCAGGGGTCTTTTTGATTCTGTTTGGCCTCGCCCGCTTTGGTCGCCTGATCGAATATATTCCCGTTTCCGTCACGCTGGGCTTTACGTCAGGTATCGGGATTACCATCGGTACCATGCAGATAAAAGATTTCCTCGGTTTGCAGGTTGCGCATATGCCGGAACACTACCTGCAAAAAGTCGGCGCGCTGGCAATGGCACTGCCGAGTATTAATCTCGGTGATGCGGCCATCGGTGTCGTTACCCTCGGCACCCTGATTTTGTGGCCTCGTCTGCGCATTCGCCTGCCGGGGCATTTACCGGCACTGCTTGCCGGTTGTGCCGTGATGGCGGTGGTTAATCTGGTGGGGGGTCATGTCGCCACCATTGGCTCTCAATTTCACTACGTACTGGCAGACGGTTCACAGGGCAACGGTATCCCACAATTGCTGCCACAGCTTGTGCTGCCATGGGATTTGCCGGGTTCGAGCTTCACCCTGAGCTGGGCCTCTTTGCAGGCGCTGCTGCCCGCCGCGTTCTCGATGGCGTTACTGGGGGCCATTGAGTCTCTGCTCTGCGCGGTGGTGCTTGATGGCATGACCGGAACACGCCATAAAGCCAATAGCGAGTTGATAGGTCAGGGGCTGGGGAATATTGTCGCGCCTTTCTTTGGCGGCATCACCGCTACGGCGGCGATTGCCCGTTCAGCGGCCAACGTCCGCGCCGGAGCATCGTCCCCGGTCTCCGCTATTATTCACGCTGTTCTGGTGATCCTTGCCCTGCTGGTGCTCGCTCCCTTGCTCTCCTGGCTGCCGCTTTCCGCCATGGCCGCGCTGCTGCTGATGGTGGCCTGGAACATGAGTGAGGCGCATAAGGTGGTAAACCTGCTGCGTCGCGCGCCGACAGACGACATTATCGTCATGCTGATTTGTATGTCGCTGACCGTGTTGTTCGATATGGTTATCGCCATTAGCGTGGGTATCGTTCTGGCATCACTACTGTTTATGCGCCGTATCGCGCGCATGACCCGTCTGTCGCCTGTCAATGTAGACGTGGCGGACGATATTCTGGTGTTGCGTGTGATTGGCCCGCTGTTTTTCGCCGCCGCCGACGGTCTGTTCACCGAACTGGAATCGCGGATTGCAGGCAAACGGGTCGTGATACTCAAGTGGGATGCGGTACCGCTGCTTGATGCGGGTGGGCTCGATGCCTTCCAGCGTTTTGTCAATCGCCTGCCGGAAGGCACCGAGTTGCGCGTCAGCAATCTGGAGTTTCAGCCGCTGCGCACCATGGCGCGAGCGGGTATCAAACCCATTGCGGGCCGGTTGTCGTTCTGGCCAAATCGTGACGCCGCGTTAGCGGATTTATGATGAACCCGATGCCCCGTAGCGTTTGCGCATCAGGGCATCTACCGCCTGCTGCAGCCATTGCAGCAGGTCTGGCGTCACCCAGGTTCCTTTCATGAGATGCGGCTCCTGCTGCATCGACAGGCGAAACTTCTGTTGGGTTTGCGGATCGGTTCCGGCATAGGACTGGAACAGCTCCAGCCAGGTATTTGCCAGCGCCTGCGCCTCTTCTGACTGCGGGTCAATCCCCTCGAGTGCCGCCTGGCGAACGCGACTCACTAACGGCGGCCACTCCATCATCCGGTCAAAATAATGCGCGCGGGTAAATGCCATCTCTTCTGGCGTCAGATAGCGCTGCCAGATAGCCAGTTTGCTTTCGCCGAAACTGCGGGTAATGAAATTAATTGTCGCATCATCAATTCCGGTCTGTTCACGCATTTGCGGCTCAACCAGGTGCATCTCATTGAGCCGGGTCAAAAACTCCGGCCTGCGGGCGGTATCCTCCTCCAGGCGCGTCATCCAGCGCGTTGCCAGATTCATCGCCTTTTCATCATCAACCGGGCACCCCTGCGCCATCAGCGCTTTGGCTTCCGCCACCATGTTCGCCCATACAAGGCTGCGCTCTTCGTCATGCGCGGCAAACGGCAGCTCGCGCAATTCCTCAGCACTAAACCAACGGTTATACATATTCGTTAACTCCAGCGTCAGTAACCAGGACTCCAGGTCAGGCTCAGCACCGCTTTCCATTCCACGCTTTAACATCAGCAGTTGCTGGCGCAACGTCTGGATCGTGCGCATTTGCGCATCAAGCAAGCTGATTTGTTCATCGAGCAGAACGTGAAGCGGACGCGTCTCCCGCGCCAGGTAATCCTTGATAGCTGCCAGCGCCATACCCGCCTTCGCCAGTACCTGAATCATATGCAGGCGTTTGACATCAGCGAGATTGTATAAACGGTAACCGGCAGCGCTTCGGGATGAAGGCGTAAGTAGACCGATATGTTCGTAGTGGTGCAGAGTACGGACAGTGATCCCGGCACGACGTGCCAGTTCACCAGCTTGAATTAACATAACGGCTCCTTTTCTTCCCCTTGACTGCCACTCTCGGGCCTAACGTTACGTAAGGGTCAAGAAAAAAGCCAAAAAAAAACGGCTTCCTGAGGAAACCGCTTGTTTGTGTTGTTATACGTTAGCTATGACCGTGTCCGTCACGGCGGCAGCGTTTGTCGTAATGGCGCACCCACCAGTACTTATCGCAGACCTGCTCATGGCCGCTAATACGTGCGCCTGCAAGCCAGAGTACTGCCCCGACAAAAATGCTGAGAATGGCACCGTGGGCGAAGAACTGCGGCAGATTAAGCTGCGGCAACTGATTCAGAACAGAGTAACCCACACCGACTATCATCACGACTAACCCCAGGCCCATAAGCACATTACCGAGTAACGAAGCGTTTTTGCGTTTCATGGTGTCACCTCCGGAACGATGGGTTGAAAGGGAATAACCCCAATCCTTGTGAGTAAAGTATAGACAGGGGGGTTATGGCGATTGCGCCCAGGATCACAATTACACATATTAAGACCACATATGTTTACAAATAACCCTCTGAACTACTTGTATTTCTAATGGTTCATATGGGTAATCATTGTCCTTTTCCCCGTTTCGTCCTGAGAACTTTGTCATCACGCGCCGCACGACGTAAACTACGCGCCAGATATTGACCTGGTCAGGAAGAAAAAGTGACGATTAAACTGATTGTCGGGCTGGCAAATCCCGGCGCGGAATATGCCGCGACACGCCATAATGCAGGCGCCTGGTACGTCGATCTGCTGGCTGAACGTTGCCGTGCCCCGCTACGCGAAGAACCGAAATTTTTTGGCTATTCCTCACGGATCAATCTGGCGGGCGAAGATGTGCGTCTGCTGGTCCCCACGACTTTTATGAATCTCAGCGGCAAGGCCGTTGCCGCGATGGCAACCTTTTATCGCATCAACCCGGACGAAATCCTGGTTGCCCACGATGAACTGGACTTACCGCCGGGCGTGGCGAAGTTTAAACTGGGCGGCGGTCATGGCGGCCACAACGGATTGAAAGACATTATCAGTAAATTGGGCAATAACCCCAATTTCCACCGTTTGCGCGTGGGAATTGGCCATCCGGGCGATAAAAACAAAGTTGTCGGTTTTGTGCTGGGTAAACCGCCTGTTTCTGAACAGAAATTGATTGACGAAGCGGTAGATGAAGCGGCACGTTGCACGGAAATCTGGTTGAAAGACGGCCTGACAAAAGCGACCAACCGTCTGCACGCCTTTAAGGCCCAGTAACACGCGCCCTCTGGCATTTTTGCCGCGCGATACAACGGTTACGTGTATAATAGGCAAAGTTATTAACTTTTATGCAATCTGTTTTATATAACGGATTGATTATTCAGAAATTAAGGTAATTACATCATGGGATTCAAATGCGGTATCGTTGGCCTGCCCAACGTAGGTAAATCCACCCTGTTCAACGCGCTCACCAAAGCAGGTATTGAAGCGGCAAACTTCCCCTTCTGTACTATTGAGCCGAACACCGGTGTCGTACCGATGCCCGATCCGCGTCTGGACAAGCTGGCGGAGATCGTCAAGCCACAGCGTATTCTGCCAACCACGATGGAGTTTGTGGATATCGCCGGTCTGGTTAAAGGCGCATCCAAAGGTGAAGGCCTGGGTAACCAGTTCCTGACCAACATTCGCGAAACCGAAGCCATTGGCCATGTGGTACGCTGCTTTGAGAACGACAATATCATTCACGTGAATAATAAAGTGGATCCGGCGGATGATATCGAGGTTATTAATACCGAGCTGGCGCTGTCTGATCTGGACACCTGTGAGCGCGCTATTCATCGCGTACAGAAAAAGGCCAAAGGCGGCGATAAAGACGCGAAAGCAGAGCTGGCGGCGCTGGAAAAATGTCTGCCTCAACTGGAAAACGCAGGCATGCTGCGTGCTCTGAAAAACCTGACCGAAGAAGACAAAGCCGCGATCAAATATCTGAGCTTCCTGACACTCAAGCCGACCATGTACATCGCGAACGTTAACGAAGACGGTTTTGAAAATAACCCCTACCTCGATAAAGTGCGCGAAATCGCCGATGCCGAAGGTTCTGTTGTCGTTGCCGTGTGTGCGGCGGTTGAGTCCGATATCGCTGAACTCGACGATGCAGACCGCGAAGAATTTATGGCCGAACTGGGCATTGAAGAGCCGGGCCTGAACCGCGTTATTCGCGCTGGTTATCAGTTGCTGAACCTGCAAACCTACTTCACAGCGGGCGTGAAAGAAGTGCGCGCATGGACGATCCCGGTTGGCGCAACTGCCCCGCAGGCGGCAGGTAAAATTCATACAGACTTCGAAAAAGGCTTCATCCGTGCGCAGACCATCGCATATGAAGACTTTATCACCTACAAAGGTGAGCAAGGCGCGAAGGAAGCGGGCAAAATGCGCGCAGAAGGTAAAGATTACATCGTGAAAGATGGCGATGTGATGAACTTCCTGTTCAACGTCTAATTAGTTTTGTTGTCTCATGAGGTGTCAGAACATCTCTTGAAGCTCAAAAAACCCTCTAAAATCCACGCACTTGCGTGGATTTTTTATTCCACGTTGTCTCATGTGATCTCATGGAAGCGCAGTCTAAAATGAGTACATAGATGTCTCACCTCCTTTAGCTGAAATTAAGCTTTGATTTACCATGAATTTGCTAAGGATGATTTGTTATAAGCCATGCTTTTTCATTGTTAGACAGGGGGAAGTACGGCTCTTATCTTCGTCATGATTTGTAAATTTTACGCAATTACTTGATGAGGGAGCAATTTTGTCCAGCTTACTGACCCACTTAAAAACAAAACCCACGCACTTTACCCTTGCCCTCAAAATTGCCCTGCTCAGCAGCGTGGTGGCTTTCTCTTCTGCATCGTTTGCCGATGAAGCCTTAAAAGAAGGGATTACGCCTGCGACGGACGCTAGCCAGATCCCGGCGGCGGCAAAGCTGCGTAAAGACACTGTGGTGGCAGGCATTTCTGAGCCGCAGGGTATTTTTAACCCCTATTTCTTTGTCAACGGCTGGGACGAAAACGTCACCAATGTGATTTTCTCACGCCTGATCGACTGGGACAGCCACGGTAATCTGGTGCCAGGCCTGGCGGAAAGCTGGAGCGTCAGCCCGGACAACAAGGTCTATACCATTAAGCTGCGCCCGAACCTGACTTTCAGCGACGGCTCGCCGCTGACCGCTGAAGACGTGGCGTTTACCCTGACCGTGCTGTATGACCCGAAATACGATGGCGATACCGATATCACCCTCGCTAATATTGCGGGCGGCGCGGAGTATAAAGCCGGGAAAGCCGATAGCGTCAGCGGCCTGAAAGTGATCGACCCGCTGACCTTACAGGTCACCACCACGCAGCCAGGCGCGACAACGCTGGCGAAAATCGGCGGCCCGGTGCTGTCAAAAGCGTATTACGGTAAAGGGTATCAGCGCGGCAACCTCGATTATCTGCGTACGCTGCACGGTAAACCGCTGGGCAACGGGCCGTATGTCTATGAAAAATATATTCCGGGCCAGGAGATTCGTTTCCACGCCAACACCCATTTCTACCGTGGCACACCGCCGACGCCGCGCTTTATCTACCGCGTGACCAACCCGTCCACCAACTTCCAGTTGTTCCAGACCGGCGAAACCGATTATGACGCATTCACTTCGCGCCCGGATGATATAGAACAACTGAAAATGCTGGGCTTCGCCAATATCAACCTGTTCGGCTCCAGCGACTACAGCAAAGTGGAATTTAACGTGCGTCGCCCGGCGTTACAGGACGTGAAAGTGCGCCAGGCGCTGATTTACGGCCTCGACCGCCAGAAGCTGATTGATGTGGTTTATCAGGGCTATGGCAAAGTGGCGATTGAACCTATCGCCCCGATTTCATGGGCGTATAACACCGACGGCGTGAACCCGTACAAATTCGACCCGGCGCAGGCGAAGAAACTGCTTGATGAAGCGGGCTGGAAACCGGGGCCGGACGGCATCCGCGTGAAGGACGGTAAACGTCTGGAGCTGACGCTGCTGGTCAGCAAGAAAGTACTGAATGATGCGCTGATCCCCATCGCCAAAGAGAACTGGCAGCAGATTGGCGTACTGCTGAAACCGCAGGTGGTGGATTTCAACGCCCTGATGGCGCAACGCAAAGCGGGCAACTATGACCTGGCCTCTTTCAGCACCAGCACGCTCAACGATCCGCATGATGGTGTGTGGGATTACTACAGCACGGAAGCGAAAGAGTCCGGCTATAACAATCCGCAGGTTGATAAGTTGATCAATGAAGGCAATGCGGTGCTGGACGTGGAAAAACGCAAACCGATCTATCACCAGCTCTATAAAGTGCTGGCGGACGATCCACCGGCGATTCTGCTGGGTAACCGCGAGATTCTGTCGGCCAGCAGCGCCCGCGTCACCGGCTTTAAGCCGGATATCTACAACGGACTGACCGGTAGCCTCCCGGATGTGAAAATCGTCAAGTAACACAAACAACTGCCGGGGATCTCCGGCAGTTGTCATGAGAAAGCTATGCGAAATTTTATCCTCAGGCGACTGCTGCAAACCCTGCCAATGCTGCTGCTCGCATCACTGATTATTTTTATGCTGTTCGCAAAAACGCCGGGCGACTTTATCGACGGTAACATTACCCTCACCGCCGCCCGCGCCGCCGAACTGAAAGCCATTTATGGCCTCGATCAACCACTCTTCAGCCGTTATCTGCACTGGCTCGGCCAGTTGCTGCGCGGCAATTTGGGGTTCTCGCTGCAATACCAAATCCCGGTGAGCCAGCTACTTAACCAGTACATCTGGAACTCGTTCCTGCTGGCAAGCGTTGCGATGGTGTTTTACTGGGGCATCGGGCTGGCGGTGGGCATTGCCTCTGCGCTGAAACCCAATTCGCTGTTCGATCATCTGGTGAGCGTGGTGGTGTTCGCCGCCATGTCATTCCCGACCTTTTTCCTCTGCCTGTTGCTGATTAAGTGGTTCGCGGTCGATCTGCACTGGTTGCCGGTGGGCGGCATGACCAACACTGGCAGCGACGACAGCGGCTGGGCGTGGGTGATGCAGGTTGCGGCGCATCTGGCGTTGCCGGTTATGGCGCTGGTCATGTTGCAGGCGGGCAGCCTGACGCGCTACTTCCGCGCCAGCATGCTGGACGTGGTGAAGATGGATTTTATCCGCACCGCGCGCGCCAAAGGGCTGCGCGAACGTACGGTGATCCTCAAACACGCGCTGCGCAATGCGCTGCTGCCGATCATCACCCTACTCGGTTTTGAGCTGCCGGGGCTATTTTCCGGCGCGATCATCACCGAAAAGGTGTTTAACTGGCCGGGCGCGGGGCATATCCATATTGATTCGCTGGCCGCCCGCGATTACCCGGTGCTGATGGGATTCACCCTGTTTCTGGCGGTATTAACCATTGTTGGCAATCTGATTGCCGATGTGCTGTACGCGTGGGCCGACCCGCGCATTCGCGTGAGGGCGTGATGTTCGGTTCCCTTTTCTCAACGAATCGCCGCCTGCGCAAGGCGGAAATTCCGGCGCTGGCGCAGGCCACGCCCTCTCCGTGGCGTCAGGCGTGGAAAGCGCTGCGCCACAATCATCTGGCGATGTTGTGCCTGGTTCTGCTGGTGGTCATGACCATCTGGTGCGTGCTGGGGCCGGTGTGGTCGCCGTGGAAAGATGACGCCACCGACGCGCTGATGATCAATAAACCACCTGGCGCAGCGCACTGGCTGGGCACCGATTTTCTTGGCCGCGATATTTATACCCGCCTGCTGCTTGCAGGGCGTATCTCGCTGATTATTGGCCTGTTGACCATGCTGCTTTCGGTGGCGCTGGGCTACCTGCTGGGCGCGATCTCCGGTTATGTCGGCGGCTGGACGGACAAACTGATTATGCGCCTTGCGGATCTGGTGATGACGATCCCCAGCCTGCCGCTGCTGATTGTCGCCGGGGCGATGTTGTCAGAGCTCGATTTCTCGCCCGATTCGCGCATCTACATGGTGGTGGTGATGCTCAGCCTGCTGGAGTGGCCAAAGCTGGCGCGGCTGGTGCGCGGGCAAATCCTCTCGCTGCGCGAACGCGATTTTATGCTGGCGACGCAGGTACTGGGCCTCTCTTCGCGCCGCCGCCTGTTCGGCCATCTGTTACCGAACACCATTCCCATTCTGGTGGTGATGGCGACGATGGCGGTGGCCAATGCCATTCTGATGGAATCTGCGCTCAGCTATCTCGGCCTTGGCGTCGTACCGCCAACACCGTCGTGGGGTAATATGATGGATGCGGCCAACAGCCTGATCGATTTTCAGCGTCGCCCGTGGCTGTGGATGCCGCCGGGTATCGCCATTTTTCTGACCGTCATCGCTATTAACGTGCTGGGCGATGGCCTGCGCGATGCGCTGGATCCGAAGATGAAACGGAGCCTGAAATGAGCGAGCCGCTAATTACCTTTAACAACTTATCCATCTCCTTCGCCAGCGAGCAGGGGCGCGTGCGCGCTGTGCAGAATGTCTCATTTGCCATTCAGGCCGGGCAAACCATTGGCGTGGTGGGTGAATCCGGCTGCGGCAAAAGCGTTACCGCCATGTCGCTGATGGGGCTGTTACCGCCGCAGGTTGCGCGTATCGACGGTGGAGAAATCCGCTTTCAGGGCACCGATCTGCTGCGTCTGAAGCCATCGAAAATGGCCGATCTGCGTGGTAATCAGTTAGCGATGATTTTTCAGGAGCCGATGACGGCGCTCAACCCGGTGCTGACCATCGGCGAGCAGCTCTGCGAACCGCTGATTCGCCATCGCGGTGAAACAGCAAAAGCGGCCTGGGCACATGCCACGCAACTGATCGCCGATGTCGGGCTGGCGCGGGCGGAGAGCCTGATGAGCAGCTATCCGCACCAGCTTTCCGGCGGCATGTTGCAGCGCATCATGATTGCCATGGCGCTAAGCTGCCAGCCAAAACTGTTGATTGCCGACGAGCCAACCACGGCGCTGGATGTCACCGTGCAGGCGCAAATCCTGCGCTTACTGCGTGACCAGGCGCGGGCGCAGCAGATGGCGCTGATGCTGATCACCCATGATTTGGGCGTTATCGCGCAGATGGCGGAACACGTCGTAGTGATGTACGCCGGACGCATCGTTGAGCAAGGTCCGACCGCCGACGTGCTGCGCAACCCGCTGCACCCTTATACCAAAGGGCTAATCGCGTCGCGCCCTGTTCCGGGCGAGCGCCGACGCCGCCTCTATTCGATTCCCGGTCAGGTGCCGGATCTGGCCGAACTGCCGCCGTACTGCGCGTTCTACGATCGCTGCGAACGCGCTACGCCGCAGTGCCGCGCGGGCATTCCGCCGCTGATCGGGCAAACGCGGCAAGCCGCATGTATTCACAGTGAGTTAGCGGAGCCGGTTGCATGAGCCAGCAATATGTCATTGAAGTAGATGGTCTGAAAAAGCACTTCCCGCTGCGCGACGGGCTGTTTGGTCAGGAAACCGGACAGCTACGCGCCGTGGATGGCGTCAGTTTTAACATTCGACCCGGCACCATTTTTGGCCTGGTGGGCGAATCCGGCAGCGGTAAAACCACCGTCGGACGCACGCTGCTGGGGCTGTATGACAAAACGGCGGGTAGCGTGAAGTATCGCGGGCAAGAGTTGCAGGATCTGACGCCGAAACAGATGCGTGCGCTGCGCCCGAAAATCCAACTGGTGTTTCAGGATCCTTACAGCTCGCTGAACCCGCGCATTCGCATTGGCGATGCGATCGGCGAAGCGATGCTGGAACACAAGCTGTGCAGCAAAGCGGAACTGCGCGACAAAGTGCTGGAGGTGATGAAAATCTGTGGCCTGGCGCCGCAGCATTACAATCGCTTTCCCCATGAGTTCTCCGGCGGCCAGCGCCAGCGTATTGGCATTGCCCGCGCGCTGATCCTCAACCCGGATTTTATTATCGCCGACGAACCCATCTCGGCGCTGGATGTCTCCATCCAGGCGCAAATCATTAATCTGTTCTCCGATCTGCGCGATGACCACGGTGTCACCTTCCTGTTTATCTCTCACGATCTTGGTGTCGTGGAACATTTGTGTGATGACGTGGCGGTGATGTATCTGGGGAAACTGGTGGAAACCGCCAGCCGCGATGCGCTGTTCAGCCAGCCGCTGCACCCTTACACCCAGGCGCTGCTGGCGGCGGTGCCGACGCTCGACCCGGAAAGCGAGCCCGTGGCGGTGGTGCAGGGGGAAATCCCCGATCCGTCACGCCCGCCCTCCGGTTGCCGTTTCTCTTCACGCTGCCCGCAGGCAACAGAACGCTGCCGCATTGAAATTCCGGAACTGCGCGAAGTGCGCTCTGGTCATCAGGTGGCGTGCCACTGGGTGGAGTCGGCGCAATAAATATGCTCCGGCATAGGCGGAGGTTTTTCAGATGCGCCTATAAGGCTTTGTTACCAGCCGCGCCCTAACAGGCGCATACGATCTGACATTCGCATTAAACTTCGTTACTTATGACCCGTAAACGCGCATCCCGGATAAGGGATAGATAACTGCTCACCCATTTTATCCTCTTCAAGCGGGTGCTTTATGTGTTCTTGTATCGTCGCTGGAGTCCATTTATTCTCATAACAATGCCGCTAAATGTGCAGTGCGAGATGTTTCCTGCTCTTCCCGTTACAGCAAATCGCATAGCTGTTGGCGCTGTCGTTGCAGTGCGCTATCGGTGCGGCTGCGTGGCCACGACAAGGTAATGGGCAGTGTGGTACGAATTCGTCCTGGATGCGGCGACATGACGACTACACGATCTGCAAGGTAAATAGCCTCCTCTACATCGTGGGTCACCAGCAGAATACTCAACGAAGTTTGCTGGCGAATCGTCACCAGCATGTCCTGCAATTGCTGACGTTTTAAGGCGTCCAGCGCACCGAAAGGCTCATCCAGCAGCAATATCTCTGGTTTAGCGGCAAGCCCACGGGCAATCGCCACCACTTATTCATTAATTCGCAGACAAGTCTCTAAACTAATGGATTAAACAACACAAACAAAAGCATTTAAAAACATAACGATATGATTAATAGCTTTAGAAAATCAGGGACTGCGGTGACCCATTACTTAATTCTTATGCTGGCCCGACTGTCACCGAAACAAGGGGTAAATCCGCTCATACCTGGCCCAACTACCCTCTAACAAAATCCACGCCATCGCGTGGATTTTCTTTTTGTCGCGCCTTAAGGGAATTATGACCACAATTACCGATTAAATCGCTGTCTGGCGCTATCCGTTACAGGTGTGAAGAATGACACGAGGGTGCCCTCCGGGTCGCGGAATTGTAGTGTCCTGTTCCCCCAGGGCATATCCTTTGGCTCATGGACAAACGCCACACCGTATTCTTTTAATCTGTTAAATTGATGGTCTACATCTTCTACCAGAAACTCAAGGATTGCGGATTGGTTCGCGGCTGGTTTTGCGCACCCTTCCTTAAACAATGCCACCGTTTCTTCGCTTCCAATGGCTATTACGGCCCCTGGGGTTACAATTTCGGCAAAAACCGGGGCAAGCCAGTCAGCGCTAAAACCTGTAATGAGTTCATAAAACTCAACAACTGTCTTGATGTCTTGCACAATGAGTCGGGTAGAAACTAATTTCATACAATATTCTCCAGGTTGCGGCAGGAACAGCATCAGGAGGTATCATCATTCATCTCTACTGACACCGTGGTGGCAACAGGAAAAAACAAATGAGACGTGCGGACAGGCTTTTCCAGATAATCCAAATACTTCGCAGGAAAAAGCTTCCGGTTACTGCTGCAAGGCTGGCAGAAGAACTTGAGGTATCTAAGCGCACGATTTATCGGGATATTGCCGACCTGGCCGGGCAACGGGTTCCTATAGAGGGAGAAGCGGGAACAGGATACATACTGAGCTCAGATTACGATATGCCCCCTTTAATGTTTACCGCAGAAGAACTAGAGGCGGTCTTTTTGGGGGTTGAATTAGTGAAACACCTGCCGGATGCCACCCTTGCTAACAATGCAAATGATGTCCTGTCTAAAATAGCTTCGGTGATTCCTGACAAGTTGATGCGTTTTTTAAATGACGCAGCCGTTGCCGTAAAACCCGAAAACTCTGGCATCGAGAAAGTAGACACTCGCCTAATCCGGGCGGCGATACGCGATAGCCGGAAAATTTTTCTGGAGTACCGTGCCGCAGATGGCACGATATCGAAAAGGATTATTTGGCCGATCATATTAGGATATGACCTGACGCATTGCTTGCTCATCGCATGGTGTGAGGAGAAACCAGTCTTCCGCCATTTCCGTGCTGACCGCATGTTGAATATTGTTGTGCTCAACGAAAAAATTGGCATTGATAAAAAAAGCCTCAGGATGAAATGGGAAAAATGGCGTAGCACCCAGGGCTACGATATTTAAAAACAAGATATGTCTTTTGTTTTCAATCGACTCTGTGGTAATCAAATAAAATATATATCGCTCGTTCGCGCTGTGGCACACAGCAGTTAAGCGCTTGAAAGCGTGCAGGATTATAGCACTTATGTTATAATTTCATTTTATGCGTTGAAAAAGGTTAAATCTTGAAAACGGCAAATTTTTCCGAACTGATAAAGATAGCCGCTCTACAGCTTTTCAGAGAAAAAGGATTCAGCAATGTTTCCACGCGTGATTTAACACAAAAACTTAATATTTCCAGAAGCCACATTTATCATTATTACCGCGACTGGGAAACGTTAAAAAAAGCGGCTGTTGAATATATGTTTGACGGTGATATACAAGAGTGCAAGGAAACCCTGAAAGCCTCGCCAGGGATGAGCGCTACCGACAGAGTTAAGCTCTATATCAGTACGCTATTACCTGACGCCCCCTCAGCACACTGGCTGCTCTACCTTGAACTCTGGCCGATGGCTGCGCGTGATGCTGATTATGCCAACCTGGTGCATAATCAGTCTCTTCAATGGATCAATATCCTTGAAGAAATCATCGGCTATGGCCTTGATGAAGGCGAATTCCTTTCGGTAAACGCCTCTGTATCAGCCAGACAAATAAATGCATTAATAGATGGATATTCCAGTATGCTGATCCTCGACTATTCAGAGAAAAAGAGAAGTAATTTTCTTGATGAAATATCTGAACTTTCTTTTAAAATCCTTGGAAAATTCTCCTGAGCACATATGAAAACGTGCTGTAGAAATTAGTTCTTTTTTATACCAAAATAGCCAAGAATTCGCTGCATCTTACTTCCCGCTGTGGTATTACCTGCAGCGGTAGTGTCTATCCAGGTCTCATCGGCTTCGGGGTGCGGCCCTGATAATATGACATTTCCTTTGCCATATTTATAACTGGCGATGGCTATATCTCCATTCTCGTAATACGCGATCGGCTGGAACCCATTGCCTGAGGTGGTGTTGTTGAGATAGGGGCCATCCTGGAAATAAAAAGCTTCTTGCTTATTATTCCATTTGATTTGCAAGGTGTAATCTCCCTCATCCCTCGCGCGTGAATCAGGTCTTCCCACTTCTGACTCAAGAGGAGCGTCAATGAGCCCTATCCAGTCTTTATCAGCAAGGTAGGCCCCCATGCAAATACCAATAAAATCTTTGCCATTTTTCACGAATTGACGAATAGCCTCAGCACCTTCATCGCCAATAACCTCATAAGAACCAGGTATATCCTGACCGCCGCCAGGCTGAATATAGATATCAAACTTTTTTAGCGTTTGCTCATTGAGTTTTAACTTTTCTTTTTCACCCACATAAGAAATATGCAGTGGCAAACCAGTGCCAATAAGAGATTTAACAACCATTTCGGAACACCCCGGACATCCCGCCTGGCCCCGATAAACGGCGACATTATAACTCTTTGACGTAGCAGCATTTGCTAAGGTCGGGGCGGTGAGAATAGCAAAAGCAAACGCCACGGTTAACCTATCTGTTTTCTTTAACTTCGTTGTCTGGAAAAAATGTGACATGGCGGATCTCCCCTGGCCATAGCGTGTTTATATTAATCCCTGAGAATGACTTTTACGCTACCTCAAAGGATTACGTAAAATTAGAGCAGTTGCTCAAATTTATCTTTGCCGTTGAGTTTGTCAACAGTTTTTCGGGATCACCTGGAAAAGTCTTTCGTCATAAAAATGTAACCTAAGATATTTTGTTTATATTTTTTAAAGTGATATACATGCCCCAGCAAAAAGAGATGGCGGTTGGTCGATCTGAACCTCACCAGGGCACCAACGCGAGATGCGGCCCAAAAAGCAAGGAGACTATTGGTCGCAGTCGCACCTGCTATGCGCCATCAATATCCTGAACATGAATATTTCTATACAGAATATAAACGAGGGAATTTAATTTCTATTGGTGGGTTGACAATAATATTTGCTCTGGGTAGATTCCACGTGCCTAAGTTGAGGCCTTTCCTAACCTGACATAAGAGACAAATGGATACTGAATTTAGTCGCTGCCCGAATAATGCCACCGTGGCTGTTCGGGTAAGTAAACATGAAATCGATTGTGATCACTTCTTCGTTTTGGTGTGTCTCGCCGGAGCCTGAGGCTCTTGCGTTGTGCAACCTCGACCAGAGTCGTCACGGTCCCGAGGTGTGTTATGAACTTCAAATCTACCCTTTTACCCGATGTCAAAACCGTGACATCAACACTGCGTGTCCGAACGCCCCACGACAGGGTGGCGTCTGCACGTAAAAAAACATCCAGCTCAATTTTCTCTGCGAAAATCAGTGAGTTGAACAAACGCATCACTAACTGGCGTGTCAGTCCTGTCACCGGTCAGTTGGAGCGTCGTTCCAGCTTTTCTGAAAGCGAAGACCCACAAAGTAGACCCTTCATCGCCTGATTCAGCCATGATGCTGTTCAGGGTATCGGTGCGCTATGCCGCGGCCTGTGCCCGAGTGTCATGCCGAGTTGCATTGCTATTGGTACCTGTTTATTCCCTGATGTGTGCAAACAGAAACATCAGCGCGAATAATCACGTCCAGCTAAAAGAAAAATAAATTTCTCATCTGTTTATTTATGAAAATAAATAGAGGGAAGCCCTGTGCGAAATTAATTTAAAACCGATCGCTTATGCGCCATCGGGCTATTTCCGGCTGCCCATAATCCGGCATTCACCGTAAAAAGCTTGCTGCCGTCCGGCGACAGGAGCACCACCATGACAGTACAAACCAAGAACCGTAATAAAAAAAACATGCCTTCTCTGCGTACCGCCCAGGAAGCCAAAAATGGCATTGCGCAAACCCTGGTCAACCTCAACACCACCCGGGAAGGGCTACAGGAAATCGAAGCCAGTGCCCGCCTGGCGCGGGATGGCATGAACGAAGTCGCTCACGACAAGCCGCCTCATGCGCTGATCCAACTGCTGATGGCGTTCAATAACCCGTTTATCTACGTGCTGGCTATTCTGGCAGGGATCAGCTTCTTTACCGATTACTGGTTGCCAACCAGCCATGGCGAGGAAGGTGACCTCACCACCGTTATCATCATCGGCACTATGGTAGCCCTCAGCGGCCTGGTGCGCTTCTGGCAGGAACACCGCTCAGCGAAATCTGCCGAAGCGCTGAAAGCGATGGTGCGCACAACCGCAACGGTAGTGCGTCGCGATCACGCGGGGCAAAAAGGTACGCCCCGTGAGATCCCGATGCGTGAATTGGTCGTGGGCGATATTGTGCAGCTTTATGCGGGGGATATGATCCCGGCGGATATTCGCCTGATTGAATCACGCGACCTGTTTATCAGCCAGGCTGTCCTGACTGGTGAAGCGTTGCCGATTGAGAAGTACGATACCCTCGGCGCCGTTGCACAAAAGTCTGCGCATGACGAAGCGCGCGAAACTGAAAATCTTCTGGATATCCCTAATATCTGCTTTATGGGGACCAATGTGGTTAGCGGAACCGCGCAGGCGGTGGTGGTTTCTACCGGGCCACGAACCTATTTCGGTTCGCTGGCAAAAGCTATTGTCGGTACCCGGGCGAAAACGGCGTTTGACCGCGGGGTTAACAGCGTCAGTTGGTTACTGATCCGCTTTATGCTGGTGATGGTGCCGGTGGTGTTCCTGATTAACGGCCTGCTGAAAGGCGAATGGTGGGATGCTCTGCTGTTTGCTCTGGCTGTCGCTGTTGGCCTGACGCCGGAAATGCTGCCGATGATCGTCAGTGCAAACCTCGCAAAAGGCGCGGTGGCCATGGCGAAACGCAAAGTGGTCGTGAAGCGTCTTAATGCTATCCAGAACCTGGGGGCCATGGATGTGTTATGTACCGACAAAACCGGTACGCTGACGCAGGACAAAATCATCCTCGAACATCACGTCGACACGCACGGTCAGAAAAACGAGTCTGTGCTGGCGCTGGCCTGGCTCAATAGCCACCATCAAAGCGGCATCAAGAACCTGATGGATCAGGCGGTGATTTACTTCTCTGAAAATGAGCCGGATTTCGTCAAACCTCAAGGTTACAGTAAGGTCGATGAAATGCCGTTTGATTTTGTTCGCCGCCGCCTTTCAATAGTGGTGAAGGACAGCCGGGGCAATCATCTGCTGGTATGCAAAGGCGCAGTAGAAGAGATGATGAGCATCGCCACGCACATGGAAGAAAACGGCAAGGTTGTGGCACTGGATATCCAGCGCCGTGACAAGATGCTTGCGATGGCAAACGACTACAACAAAGACGGCTTCCGCGTACTCGTTGTGGCCACGCGCGACATACCTCATGGCGAGGCGAAAAAACAGTACAGTACTGAGGATGAGCACGACCTGATCATCCGTGGCTTCCTCACCTTCCTCGATCCACCGAAGGAGAGCGCGGGCCCTGCTATCACGGCACTGATGGACATTGGTGTAGCGGTAAAAGTACTGACTGGCGACAACGCTATCGTCACCACGCGCATTTGTCGCCAGGTTGGACTGGAGCCCGGTGAGCCGGTACTCGGCACGCAGATTGAACAACTTAACGATGCGTCTCTCCAGCAACTGGTGGAAGAGCGCACCGTGTTTGCCAAATTGACACCGCTGCAGAAATCACGGGTACTAAAAGCCTTGCAGGCCAATGGCCATACCGTCGGCTTCCTTGGCGATGGTATTAACGATGCTCCCGCCCTGCGCGATGCCGATGTAGGCATCTCGGTCGACAGCGGCACCGATATCGCCAAAGAGTCCGCCGATATCATCCTGCTTGAAAAGAGCCTGATGGTACTGGAAGAAGGCGTAATTAAAGGCCGGGAGACCTTTGGTAATATCATGAAGTATCTGAACATGACCGCCAGCTCTAACTTCGGCAACGTGTTCTCGGTACTCGTCGCCAGCGCATTTATACCTTTTTTGCCCATGCTTGCAATTCAATTGCTGCTGCAAAATCTGATGTACGACATCTCCCAACTTGCGCTGCCGTGGGACAAAACAGACAAAGAGTTCCTGAGCAAGCCGCGCAAGTGGGATGCAAAAAACATTGGACGCTTTATGGTCTGGATTGGTCCGACATCGTCCATTTTTGACATGACCACGTTCGCCCTGATGTGGTTTGTGTTCAGCGCCAACAGTGAGCATATGCAGACCCTGTTCCAGTCTGGCTGGTTTATTGAAGGATTGCTGTCACAGACACTGGTTGTCCATATGCTGCGCACCCAGAAAATACCGTTTATTCAAAGCACCGCTGCCTGGCCGGTGATGATGATGACCGGATTAGTTATGGCGATTGGTATTTATGTGCCCTTCTCTCCGCTCGGGCCACTGGTTGGGCTCCAGGCGCTACCATGGCAATACTTCCCATGGCTGGCAGGCACCCTGCTTGCCTACTGCTGCGTGGCGCAGGGCATGAAAGTGATCTACATGCGTCGCTTTAAACAGTGGCACTGACGCTGCGTTAACCAGAGTCGTACCGTGCCGCTTCGGCGGCACTTTTCAGGCAGGCAACACAAGCTGGAAAGCATTATGCAAAAACAACCTTCCCTTATTTTCCTGATTAAAAATAAGACCATTGTATTGGTGACCTTATTTTTAATGAAAATAACCCGCACTTCGCGAATACATGCTTTGGCATGGTACGCCGGGGGGAGAATTAGCTATCGACACACAAAATTGTTACTCACTTTCGCCAGTACCCTGAATCGTTTTTCGATAAGGCTACTGCGCTTTGTTACTACACCCGTCAATAAGAAGGAAAGTTAATGATGTCCGGAACGACGCTGTTAATTAACCTGGCTGGTGCCATTACTTTGCTGCTCTGGGGCAGCCATATGATCGCTACAGCACTTCAGCGTGGCTTTGGCACGCCGCTGCGCAACTGGATGGGGCGCCACCTCACTAACCGCTTCACCGCCCTGCTATCAGGCATTGGCATTACCGGTATTCTGCAAAGCAGCACCGCGGTAAGTATGATGGCCACATCATTTACCGCCGCCGGAACGCTCGGTCTGGCCCCCGCCCTTGCCGTGATGCTGGGCGCCAACATTGGCTCCACGCTCGTCGTGCAAGTGATGAGTTTTAACACTGAAATCGCTATTCCATTGCTGCTGTTGATCGGGTTTGTGGTCTTTAAACTGCGCGACCACTCCAACTTCGAGAGCGTGGGTTGCGCGCTAATTGGGCTTGGTTTGATGCTGCTTGCCCTGCATCTGCTTGGTGGTGCTTTGGCAGAAATTGAAGTCACACCGGTTTTCCATGCCGTCATGCAGGGGCTGCAAGGAGATATTTTTATCGCTCTGCTGGTCGCCGCGCTCCTGACACTGATTTGCCACTCCAGCGTAGCCATTGTGTTATTGATAGCATCTCTTGCCACCACCGGCGCGATGACACCAGCGACAGCAATGGTGTTAGTGCTTGGAGCAAACATAGGTAATGCGCTGCCACCGATTCTGAACGCAGGTTCTGGCGTGGCGCGTCGTCTGCCGATTGGCAACCTGATCATTCGCCTGTCTGGATGTGCTCTGACATTACTGCTGCTGCCACTGCTCACTGATTATGTACATGAATCCGGACTGAGCACACCGCAACTGGTGGTCTGGTTTCACACGGCCTTTAACGCCATGCTCGCACTGCTTTTTATTGGCCTGACTGCACAAATGGCCCACATCCTGGAGCGAATTTTCCCGGAGAAAGAGCATCCTGACGACCCTGGCATGCCGATGTATCTGGACGCCGCAGGACTGGAGGTCGCCTATATAGGCCTGTCTAACTCGGTTCGTGAGTCACTGCGGGCTGCAGATATGCTAACGACCATGCTGGACCGCCTGCTGATACTGTTCGTGACACAGGAGAAACAGGCTACCGAGGATATCCATCAGCTTGATCAATCGGTCGATCTGCTCAGCGCGGCGGTTCGCGCCTACCTCGCTGATATTGGTCAGGATGGACTGAATGATGCAGATGCCGACCGTGCGCAGGAGATACTGATGTTCATTATCAATGTTGAGCATGCGGGAGATATTCTTTCCAGCAACCTGGCCCAACTGGCAACTCGCCGCGCACGCCGTGGGGAGGTGTTTAGTTATTTTGAGTTACACAATATCCGCCTGTTTCACGAAGAGATCCTTACCAGTTTGCGCCTCGGTATAGCTGCATTTATGCGTGAAGACTTATCGGCCGCCTATGAGTTGGTGCAGCGTAAGGAAACCGTTCGTCAGCTCGAGGCTGCCGCCAGCCGCGAGCATTTCAAAAAGCTGCGTGAGGATAAAAATGCCTGGGCGGAATCCGGCGATATCTTCCAGCGCGTGTTACGGGATTACCGCCGCGTGCATCACCACATCGCCGCCGTCGCATATCCGGTCATTGAGCGCCTTGGTGATGAGTCCCCACAGTTTATTAAAACGCCTCCGGCCCTGTAGAACAGGGCCGCTATGGTGTACATAACCGCCTTCTCAAGGAAAACAACGTAAGGAAGAAAATAGTGAGAGTTTTAATCTGCTCAGGTCGGTTTTATGCCGACATCCATACCCTCACTCGCGTACTGGATTTATATGCCCGAACGCAGACGATAGAGGTGCTTATCCACGGAGGTCACCAGGCACTGGGCAGCATCATTGAAACCTGGGCACGCGAGACCGATGTTCATGTTATTCGCTACCCGGCAAACTGGATGCTACATGGAAAATATGCGGAAACCAGGCGTAATCTGTTTATGTTGGAAGACAGTCGCCCTGACGTACTGCTGGCCTTTCCTGGCGGAGAGGACACAGCGGAGTGTATAAAAATGGCACAAAAAATTGGCATCCGGGTAATCGAAGTTTAACGTCAGGTCAGACAGAGGATTAAATAACCGTCTGAATCCTGACATATATTCCAGACATTGACATTGTCTTTGGATATGGGACTCCTGAAGAAGCGCTAATTAAATTAGCGCAACAAAAAACTTTAATTTAATTCAGAAACCGCCACACAGAAAACCAGGTGAGTCCTGACAGCCGGGTAAATATGAATTGATTAATTTTGCCATATTTTCCGCGCCGTTCATCGCAATGCTAAGTTCAAGATTACGTGCGCTTTCTTGTGCTGCGGATCGTGCACGCGCGAACATTCTTGCCTCATAGCGCTTAATAGCCTCAGCAGGATTGTTACCCGACACTAACTCGCAGGCCAGTTCTGACGCATCGAGCATAGCCAGATTGGCGCCAGCACCCGCAAAGGGTGACATAAGATGTGCAGCATCCCCCAGCAGTGTAATATTGGCATTATTTTCCCATTGGATCCCTACAGGAAGCATATTAATGGGGCGTAGTAAAAATGCCCCTTCACTCGCATGAATGAAATTTCTCAGCGCAGGGGCCCAGTCAACGAAGAGGGTTTCCAGCGCCTCACGTGTTTCTGTCGGGCAGAGTGACTGGACATTTCTTTGATCGCTATTTTCGGGTAATCGTAAAGCGATATACAGACGGATTTTATTATCGCCATTACGCTGCGCAATCAGCCCTTTATTATCAGAAAGCGCCATAAAACTCCCCTTACCCACCATTGCAGAAATAATCGGGTATGCACTGTCTGGATTCAGTATTTCTGTTTCTATAAAGCTTACACCTGAATAGAAAGGCTCCTCAGAGGTCAATAACGGGCGGATCCGTGAACCCGCGCCATCCGCGCCGATAAGAACATTTGCCCGGACCTGCATACCATTTTCAAAAAAGAGCGAATGGCTACCCTTTGCCGCAGGTTGCGTACTGACAAGACGATGATCCCAGCGTATGCGGTCTGGCTCCAGAGAATCAATCAACAGATCCCGCAGTTGCTTGCGGTCTATTTCCGGACGATCAAAATTATCTTCCGCAACCGATTCCTCCCAAAAACAGTGACCCGTTTTATCCACAATGCGCATTTGCTGCCCTTCCGGCCTTGCAAGGGCGTGAAACTTTTCTTCTAAACCCGCCGCTTTTATCGCAACCTGCCCTGAATCAGCGTGTATATCCAGTGTCCCTCCCTGGTCACGTGCATAGCGTGATGCATCCCGTTCAAAGACCACAGCGTCTAAGCCGTTTTGTTGAAGAATGCGAGCCAGTGTCAGTCCACCAATGCCCCCACCGACAATGGCGATTTCATGCGATTCGGTCATACTGTGTTCCTCTTTATTCATTAAAATCAGGCAAATAAATAGTCAATGATTAAGAGAGTAAGGTCCTGGACGGACGCAGGCTCTCCCGTTACTCAAGGCAACGTGAGCATGGTCGAACCATAAATCCTTCGACGTTATGGTGACCAGGTACATCCTGGTGATGGTTTAAGTTGACATATCAACCTTTACAATGGCAAAGTTGATATGTCAACTTTGTTTAATAATGGCTACCCTATGAAAAAAGAAGATCTGACCCAAAGTGAAATGAATGCGTGGCGGGGGTTTCGCCGAATGGGCGAAGTGATTGCCTCTCGTATAGGCCGCGAAATAACACAAAAAACGGGATTATCATCCGCTGATTTTACGATCCTGATGCAACTCAGCATGAATGGCGATAAACAACAGCGCCAGTGCGATATACAAACTTTTCTTGAATGGGATAAGACACGTTTGTCTCATCAATTGTCCCGCATGGAAACACGAGGATTAATCGAGAAAAAAAGCGAGGGTGGGAATAGTTCATTTATCAGCATGACAGATAAAGGTCGTCTTCAGCTCTCCGTAGCCCAGCCCGTGCATCAAAACGGGATTTATGAACATTTTGCAAAATGGCTAAGCGAAGAAGACCTTGAAGCAATGATACGGATAACGGATATTCTGCGTAATTCGTCGAAATAATAAAAATTAAGTACTCTACCTCTCAACCGGGAATGCTGGTTACTGGTTCTTCTGGCAAAGACAAGAAAGCTATCTCCTTCCATGGAAATAGTGTGCGAGCGGATGATAAAAGCACATAAGCCTGGCGTTAAATTTATAGTTTCAACCGATAACATTAGACAAAATATTTTGCCAGGATAGTCTCAAAGATACTTAAGCGATAAAACAAGATAATAATGACAATAGAGTGGCGATTACTTTTTCTGCGGCCGTTTTAACAAAAACGCCATCGGTATGCACAACAAAATCGACACCATCAACACAAAGTATGTTTCATTATAGGCCAATACAGACGACTGCTGCGCGATCATTTTTACCAGTTGAGCCGCCGATATTACGTGGCTATCCCCGCCAACGGAGGCTCCTGCAAGCGCCTCGAACTTAGACTGAGCCACCGGAGAACTGGCATGTACAGATTCTCTGAGTACAGTATTATGGAAGACTTCTCTTCTATCTAAAAATGTCCCTATCAGCGCAAGACCTATTGCCCCACCTAAGTTACGCGCCATATTATATAAACCAGCGGCATCACCCGACTCTTCTTTCGTCACCGCTGCCATTGCCGCCTGGTTTAGTGGCATCATACAGAGCATTTGCGCGGTGCCGCGAACCAGTTGTGAAAAGACAAAACTATCTCCTGAGCTTTGTATGCTAAGCGATGTATCCATAAAGCAACTTATTGCAAAAAGCACCAGGCCAGGAATAACGATCAGCCTGATATCCACTTTCGTCACCAGACGGGGCAAAATATACATTAATAATAAGGCGGGTATCCCGGCAAGCAATAATACGCCACCGGATTGCTCAGCATTATAACCTGCGATATGTGAAAGGAATTGCGGCACCAGGTAGGCAATGCCATAAAGCACAATCCCGGTAACGAATATAATGATGGTGACTGAGGAGAAACTTTTATTTCTAAATAACCTGAGATTTAACACGGGTTTTTCAACATATATTTGCGACATGATAATCATCAACAAGCCTGTCACCGAAATCACGCTAAGCCTGCAAATCATTGTTGATTCAAACCAGTTTTCTCGCTGTCCTTCTTCCAGAATCGCTATCAATGTACTGAGGCCTAGCGCCAGACCCGCGATTCCTAACCAATCCGCTTTAACAAACTCGTGCGATTTAATTTTCTCTGCAGGTAACCCGCAAAGCAGCATGACTAACATGACGAGACAGATTGGCCCATTAATAAAAAAACACCATGACCAGTTTGCATTTTCGGTAAGCCAGCCCCCCACAACAGGCCCCAACAATGGCCCCATAATGACTGTCAGGCCAAATGCAGTCATCCCGACCGGAAGCTGATGTAACGGTAAACGCGTTCGGACGATCGATTGCGCGGTAGGGATCATGGCTCCGCCACAGAACCCCTGCCCCACGCGGGCCGCAATCAAAAACGGCAAACTGGAGGAAAAGCCACACAAAAAAGAGAAAACAATAAACAGTGTTGCATTCATAACCAGCAAGTTACGTAGCCCAAGCCATTTTGTCAGCCATGCCACCAGCGGTATCATCACAATTTCGGACATCATATAGCCGGTGGTAATCCAGGTTCCTTCTGTTCCCGTAGCACCTACTGCGCCCTGAATTTGCGGTAAGGCCGAGTTAGTAATCGAGACATCGAGTGTCGCCATAAGGGCACCGGCCGCGCCTGCTGCAACAGCGATCCAGTCCGTCAGTGTTGCGTTATTTTTGGGTTTGATTTGCTCAGCCATGATGTTGAGGTTCCTGGCGTGTATCAACTTCAACTCTTACTGACAGGCCTGCAATCACCGTTGATGGCATGTCTTGATTATCGAAACGAATTCGAACCGGAACCCGCTGCACAACCTTCGTGAAATTGCCGGTCGCATTTTCCGGTGGCAATAATGCGAATTCCGATCCGGTTGCAGGCGCAAGACTTTCAATATGGCCTGCAAAAGTTTTTCCGGGGAAAGCATCTATATGTAAACGTACGGGTTGATTGGGCTGCATGCGACCAACCTGGGTCTCTTTAAAGTTGGCAATAACGTACATGCTTTTGGTTGGCACTATCGACATTAAATGTGAACCTGCCTGGATGTACTGGCCTGCTCTGACCCCCACATCTCCCACCATTCCATCCTGCATACTTTGCAAAACGGTATCTTCTAAATCCAGGTTGCTACTTTGCAGGTCGGCTTTAGCGCCCTGCAACTGGGCCTCATATCCTTGTTCTTCGGCGTGACACTCGACAATTTTTGCCCGGGCAGCTTTTACTCCGGCTTCCAGGGCATGTAATTGCGCCCAGGCTTGTTGACGGGCGTTATCCCTGTCGGCAAGTTGCTGTGGTGTGGTCGCCCCTGTCTTTACCAGTGGTTGATAGCGGGCCCATTCATTTTCTGCATGTTGCGCGGCCAGGCGAGCGGCTTGTTGCTGCACATCGGCCTGGATGAGCTGCGCTTCCAGTTGCGCGATTTGCGCCTGCACTTGTGCTTTGTCCGCTTCAAACCTGGCGATATCAGCTACTTTTTTATCGATCGCTGCGTGACTATGGCGACTATCAAGACGAAGCAGTGGCTCTCCCTTATGTACTCTTTGATTATCCGTCACCAGGACTTCCTCAACATATCCGCCGATTTTTGATGAAATGGAGACACTGTCCGCTTTGATAAAAGCGTCATCGGTTTCTTCGATGTACCAACCGTTGACTATCCACCAGGTACAAATGCCAGCAAAAACAATAAAGGCAAGAAAGGCCATACGTAAAATGCCCCGTTTTTGGCCCACACCACCTGTGCTGGCATGTTCACCGTTCCCCTGTGCTACAGAGGCAGGCGTGATCGCTGATGTTATCAATAGCATGGTAGTCTCCGATGTGTATCGACCCGGTTTTCCAGATAGATGGATGTGAAAGAAAACAGTGAGTTAACCCGACAACCTGGGTTTATGATGTTGTCCATAATTGATTTCGACCATTAGTTTTACTTGATAAAAAGTTGTATCGAGTATAAATTTATAACAAATAAAAGATCAAGGGGAATTTGTCCGCTGATCGGTGAGAGAGGAAAATAATGAAGACAAACAAACCGGAAGGACTGAGAGAACAGAAGAAGAGACTTACCCGGCAACACATTTCCAATGAAGCCACTCAGCTTTTTATCCAATATGGTTTTGATAACGTGACCATTAGTGATATTGCGCAGGCGGCAAATGTATCGAAGATGACAGTGTCTAACTATTTTGTGCGTAAGGAAGAACTGCTATTTGACCGCATGGGCGAGATAACGGAATTACTGGAGGAAAGCCTTAAGAGCCGTAACGAGCGGTCCCCGCTCGCCAAATTGAAGGGGCTGACGGCTGAATTGCTTGAACAAAAACATAAAGTTTTTATGATTAACCAGAATGTCGTTAAATTTTGGCAGGTTGTTGCGGACAGCACAACGCTGAGCACCTTTGGCATTATGCAATTTGATATTATTTGCAAACAACTTGGAAAAATGTTGGCGTCAGATGCCGGGCAGCCAGAGACAGACCCTACGGCGCATCTGCTCGCCACCATTATTATGAATACATGGCGTGTCGCATACACTGAGGCGTTGTTCCGTCAAAAGATGAATATTGAGCAAACGGATATTGAGTTTCTTTTTGACATTACAGCTCGCGGATTTTGTGCTGCGGAAGCCGCAGCGAAGGGGACCCAATATCTCTAAACCAGTACGCTCTGTTTAAAACGCCTGGAAAGCGGCCCGTAAGCACGCTGATAATGACTTTATCATTCACGGGCGTGCCAGCCATTCGAATGAAAGTGATTATCTGCCACATGCCCGTGCTGCATTTCACATATGGCCTACAGTGCCTCGTTCAAAGGCGACAAATCTACGGGTTTAGTCGCAATAACCATGCACGCCACGCCTGCATTGTGTCTGCCCCCCTATTTTATTGCAAAAAAAGCCCCTGCACGGGTGCAGGGGAAAACTCATGTCAGAGCTTATATCTTAATAATTCGTGTTACATGAACGCCGCGAGTCTGAATAACGTAGGTAAGTACGTGACCAGCCGAGCGCACAGGCAACGTGAAGCATGACGGGTATCGTCTAATTTAATTGAACACCATCCCACCATCGATGAGCAGAGACTGGCCGGTCATATAATCGGAATCCGGCCCGGCAAGGTACGAGACGCAGGCGGCAACATCTTCCGGTTCGGACAAGCGGCCAAGCGTAATGCGTTTGGCAAAGGTTTCGGTACCGTAACCGAGCGGTTTGCCCGCAGCCTCAGACACCTGGCGGTCAATCTCCGCCCACATCGGCGTTTTAACGATACCCGGGCAGTAAGCGTTAACGGTGATCCCAAGCGGAGCAAGATCCCGTGCGGCCGTCTGGGTTAAACCGCGAACCGCGAACTTACTGGAACTGTAGACGGCCAGATCCGGATTACCGGTGTGACCCGCCTGAGAGCAGGCGTTAATGATCTTGCCGCCGTGCTCCTCTTTGCGAAACGCCTCAATCGCCGCCTGAATCCCCCAGATCACCCCTTTCACGTTAATGTTATAAACCTTATCAATAATCTCCGACGTGATGGATTCGATGGGCGTGGAGGGCGCAACCCCGGCGTTATTGACGATAACGTGGAAACCGCCCAGCGCTGTGCGGGCTTTCTCGACTGCCGCAAACACCTGATCGCGGTCAGAGACATCCACCTTCACGGCGATGGCACTGCCGCCGTTACGGTTGATTTCATCGGCAACGGCGCTCGCCGTCTCATCGTTATAGTCAGCAATGGCAACAGCAAAGCCGTCTTTTACCAGACGAAACGCTATCGCTTTACCAATCCCCTGGCCTGCGCCGGTTACAAGAGCAACTTTTTTCATTTTTCTGTCCTTATAGTGAGTCATAAAATCTGGCTGAGATGGAGCTGGCCCATCAGCAGCGGGTTATCGCTATAGTCAACGGGAATGGCCACCACGGCCGGGCCATCGACATCCATCGCCGCACGAAGTGTGGGCTCAAGCGCATCGGCGCTCTCCACGGCAAAACCTTTCGCGCCAAAAGCGTCGGCATAGACTTTGAAATCGACCGGGCCGAACGCCACGCCGGAAAGTCGCTGGTATTTTTTCTCTTCCTGAATGGCCACCATGTTGTAGGCGTTATCCACCCAGATGATATGCAGCACGTTGGCGTTAAGACGCACCGCGGTTTCCAGCTCCATACTTGATTGCAGGAAGCCGCCGTCACCGGAGACGGAAACCACCTTGCGCCCCGGATTCACCAGCCAGGCGCCAATCGCCCATGGCAGCGCGACGCCCATGGTCTGCTGACCGTTGGAGATCATCAACTGACGCGCCCGGAAGCTGTAGAGATAACGGGCGATCCAGATGTGGAAGCTGCCCATGTCCACGGTGAGCGTCACATCGTTATTTACGATGTCCTGCATGGCTCTTACGATACGCAACGGATGCAAGGCAAACTGGTTGAGCGAGGCGCCGCGGCGATCGAGCAGATCCCGCTGATGCTGGCGGTCGACCAGAATTTCTGACGCGCGCTGGCTGAGCTCCAGTTTGTGGTCAATCCGACTGGCAAGCTGGTTCAGCGTGGCGGCGATATCCCCTACCAGTTCGATGTCAGGCACATAACTACGCTCTTCATACGCGGGCAGCACATCAATGTGCACCAGCGTGGCATCCCCGCTGTTCCACATGGACGGCTCATACTCCACCGGGCTGTAGCCAATACAGATAATCAGATCCGCCAGATGCAGGAGCCGGTCGCCCGCCTGGTTGTTAAAGAGGCCGACGCGCCCGGCGAAGCGGGTGAAGTGTTCCTGGTTTACCGCCCCGGCGGCCTGGTAGGTGCTGGTCACCGGAATACGGCTTTTCTCCAACAGCTTACGCAGCGCCGTGCTGTTGGCAGGCTGACTCGCCATCAGACCCAGCAGGATGACCGGATTTTTGGCATTGTCGATGAGCTTCACCACATCGTTAATCACCGATTCGGGTGCCGGGCCCATCATCGCCGGGCCGCTGGCAGGCAAAATGGTGCCAGTGGCGGGCTGGTCGACAATATCCTGCGGCAGGCTGACAAACGCGCTCCCCGGTCTGCCGTGCTCGGCGGCACGAAACGCGTTTGAGATAACTTCGGCAATCGAGTCCGGGGAACTGACCTCGACGGCATATTTGCTGACCGGGCTGAACATCGCGACGGTATCCATGCTCTGATGCACCAGTTTCGCTTTATCCGCCCGCTTCACCGCCCCGCCCAGCGCCACAACCGGGTCGCCTTCGCTGTTGGCGGTAGCAATGCCGGTGATCAGGTTTGAACAACCCGGCCCGGAGGTGACCAGCGCTACCCCGGCTTTGCCGGTCAACCGTCCTACCGCTGCCGCCATAAACGCCGCGTTCGCCTCATGGCGTACGGGGATGATCTCAATGGAGGAGTCCAGCAGGGAATCAAAGACTTTGTCGATTTTCGCACCCGGAATACCAAAAACCTGTTTAACGCCCTGCGCTTCCAGTTGACCGACAACCATATCGGCGCCGTGCGCCCACTGGCGAACCTGTTTATCACTGTTCACGATGGTTCTCCTGTTAGTTTTCAACGGAACGGATAGCCGCATCCAGATTGCCTGGGTGAAGGTTGGCCTGTAAAAACGCGCTGTCGGCGGGCAGGTCAATCATCAGCTTGTGAATTTCACCGAAGGTGAGCACGCCGTTCTCCAACTGATAGTCGAGCAGGTGCCCCCCACCCTGACGGTCGTCGGTGATGAAATGTTCGTGATAACCGGCCACGTTAATACCCTGCATATGTTGCGGCGTGCGAAAGCCGACCAGCACCCCTTCGCGCTGGTTAAAGCGGAACACCGGCTGGTCGTCCAGGACGTCGGTCATCGCCCGGTAAGGCGGCTTCTGGCGCGGAACCGTGCGAGTGTGGGCGTGGCGGAAGTTGCCATCAATACGCAACGCGCAGAACAGGTTATCGGAAGGGATTTGCTGGTCGATCGCGTCGTGGATCTGCTGACGGCTGACCGGCGTATCGAAGGTTTTGCGATACTGCGGCTGGAACCAGGTCATCACGGCGAACGGCGTTTTCTGCTCTGGTTTCGCGGCGCGGGCACTACCGTCGGCGCGTAACTGGTACACCTGGCTGCTAAAGGCAATCAGTTCGCCGTCCAGTTCGTTAAAGGTGCCCAGACCAAAATCACCTTGTGCCAGCAAATCGGCGATGGTGGTGTTTCCCTCATATACGCCGCTTAACAGGGCGCTCATTAGCGATGTCTGATAGATCACGCTGTCAGGGTGCCGGGCAGAGAACCCACGTACGGTCTCGCACAGGCTGGCCTCACAGTCGCATGCCGATGAATGCATCATTATGCTCGTCCTCTTCAACTTTTTTTAGAAAGGTTAAATAAATGTTGACCCGATTCAGCCGGGAGTTCCAATATAGAAACCATGCTGGTTTGAGACGTTTTAGATATGGAACTTCGTTATCTGCGGTATTTCGTCACGGTTGCACGCGAGAGACATTTCACTAAGGCGGCTAAAGCGCTGGGAATTTCGCAACCTCCCCTGAGCCAGCAAATCAAGCGGCTTGAGGAGGAAGTGGGTACACCGCTGTTCAGACGCCTGACGCGTGGCGTGGAGCTGACCGAAGCGGGAAAAGCCTTCTATGAAGACGCGTGTGAGATCCTGGCGTTGAGCGACATAGCAGTCGAAAAAGTTCGGGGTATTGCTCGTGGGCTCAACGGCAATCTGTCGATCGGGATTACCAGCTCAGACGCTTTTCATCCGATGATCTTCACGCTTATTCGCCATTTTCAGTTGCAGAACATGGCGGTGAAGATTCATCAACTGGAAGCCAACATGTCTTCTCTTACAACGATGCTGTCGGAGGGGGAACTGGACATTGCATTCGTCCGGCTGCCTTGTGAGAGCAGTAAAGCGTTCGAATTAAAGATACTGGACCGGGAACCCATGGTGGTGGTACTGCATCGCGATCACCCTCTCGCAGCAAGCGGTTCGCTGTCGCTTGAACAGCTCCGGGATACGCCAGTGGTTTTGTTCCCACAGGAGATTGCTCCGTGTTTATATGATCGCGTTTACTCCTGCTGCGCACGTTGCGGAATTGATATGCAAAACGCGCTACAGTGCTCACAGCTTTCGTCGTCCATCAGCATGGTGTCCGCAGGCAGCGGTTTTGCCCTGGTGCCGCAGTCGATGGTGGTCATTTCTCCGCCGAATGTTACTCATCATCCGCTTATCTCACCGACGCTCTATACCGAGATCGCGCTGTGCTGGCGACGTTTCGAACGCTCGCGAACGGTGAAACGTTTTTTGTCGATGCTGAGTGAAAAGTAAACGCAGCGCGGTTGTGCCCTGCTCTCTGAGGGACTTAAACACAAGGGCAATCTGAGTGCAGACGGTTTACCCAGTAAACAACCTAATACCGTGTCGGCGGCACGCCGAACATGGCGCGAAAAGCAAAGGTGAATGCGGCCGGGCTTGAATAGCCCAGGTCAAGGGCAACCTGTGTAACGCTACGCTTGTTTTTGAGCATCACAACGGATTCCAGCAAGCGCACGCGTTTTTTCCATTCACTGAACGCCACGCCGGTCTCTTTTTTGAAGCGACGTGAAAAAGTGCGCACCGACATGCCGCTATCGCAGGCCCACTTCTCAATGCTGTGCGCGTCACCCGGTGTTTTTTGGATCTGGCGGCAGACCTTCATCAGTAAAGGTGAGCCCGGCCAGGATATGGCCAGACCGGCATCCGGCAACCGTCTGAGTAACGAAATCAGCACTTGCACAAGTTGCCCATCCTCCCCTTTATCGTCATACAGCTCCGGCACATTTTGTGTCGCGTAGTGAATAAACTCACGCACGAAATCGCTGACCACCACCACTTTGCTGCCACTGAAAGCGATGGTGGCGAAATCGGCTTCAACATAGAGACTTTCCAGCAGCACGTCGCTCGTGGCAAGAATACGATGCGGCACATGAGCCGGGATCCACACGCCATAGAGAACGGGAACCACCAGCGTCTTGCCTTCGATTTCCACACGCATACTGCCGTTGCGCGCATAGAGGAATTCAGCGAAGGGGTGCTCATGCATGTCCACGCCCGTATCGCCCATCAAGGGGTAGCTGCGAAAGTAAACCGCGCGCGGCAATGCCATCAGCACCGGGGCGGGCTGGCCGTTCACCGGCTGACTCGGCGGTAACACTAACGTAGAGCACATAAGCACCTGGCCTCTATTCGATGAAGTTTGTCTTGATAGCACAGCGCAGACGAGGCGGGTTTACTGAATAATGAAGCGGTCATAAATCTGGTTCACCCGTCATGAATAATTTACCAGCCATCTGCCTGAGGGATAAGCCTTTTCGCAAACATTGACTGGCGTGACAGGGATATTTTCTGGCTGGCTGCACGCTACGTTAAAGGAGAGATGATGGCTAATGAATGTACCGTTGATGTGATCAGCAAACCAAACCACTGGCTGCGCATTGTGCAAGAACTGCTATCACAGGCGGGAATTGAAATTAATGGCGCTGAACCCTGGGATATCCGGGTACACGATACCCGTTTTTTTAAACGCGTTTTACAGCAGGGTTCGCTCGGTCTTGGCGAAAGTTATATGGAAGGCTGGTGGGACTGCAAACGGCTTGATATCTTTTTTGATAAATTGCTCCGCGCCCACCTGGACGAACAACGCCCCGCCCGTTTTTCCGATCTTCTGCGTATCGCGTTTGCCCGCCTTGTTAACCCACAGTCACGCAAACGCGCCTGGCAAGTCGGCGAAGTGCATTACGATCTGGGTAATGATCTGTTTAGCCGCATGCTCGATACCCACATGCAATACTCCTGCGGCTACTGGAAAGACGCCGATGAGTTATTTGTCGCCCAGGAAAACAAGCTGGCACTGATTTGCGAAAAATTACAGCTTAAACCCGGCATGACAATGCTGGATATTGGCTGCGGCTGGGGCGGTTTAGCAGAGTATGCGGCGCACCACTATGGCGTGCGGGTGGAAGGCATTACGATTTCCGCAGAGCAAAAAGCCTACGCCGAGAGCCTCAGTGCCGGAAAGGATGTGCGCATCCTGCTCCAGGATTACCGCGATCTGGATAAACAGTACGATCGTATCGTTTCTGTCGGCATGTTCGAGCACGTAGGGCCGAAAAATTACGCCACCTATTTTAAGGCGGTAGATCGCTGCCTGAAACCTGATGGTCTTTTTTTACTGCATTCCATCGGTTCGAATAAAACCCAATATAACGTTGATGCCTGGATCAATAAATATATCTTCCCTAATGGCTGCCTGCCCTCCGTAAAACAAGTCGCGCAGGCCTGTGAACCTTATTTCGTCATAGAAGACTTACATAATTTCGGCGCTGATTATGATAAGACCCTGATGGCATGGCATAGTCGCTTCAATAAGGCCTGGCCGCAATTGTCAGGAAACTACTCCCTGAAATTTCAGCGTATGTTCAACTATTACCTCACCGCTTGTGCGGGCGCATTTCGCGCCAGAAATATTCAACTCTGGCAACTGGTACTAAGCCGTGGCGTCTCCGGCGGGCTGCGCGTAGCTCGCTAAATACATAATTTAATAAGGTGACTAACAACACCATCACTGACTGTCTTATTTAAAAAAGACGCGAGTCATTACATTTTCCGGAAGCAAAATAATATGAATGTTAATTTCTTTGTCACCTGCATTGGCGACGCGCTTAAATCACGGATGGCCCGAAACAGTGTTCTGTTGCTTGAGCAACTGGGGTGTCGTGTCCAGTTTCCTGAACATCAGGGGTGCTGTGGTCAGCCAGCTATCAATAGCGGCTACATTACCGATGCCTTGCCGGGCATGAAAGCGCAGATTACCGCCCTTGAGATCAACGACGATCCCATTATTTCACCCGCCGGGTCGTGTATGAACGCGATTCGCCACTATCAGGACTGGCTGAGCGATGAACCAGACTGGGCAATGCGCGCGGCGAAAATTGCCAGCCGAATGGTTGATCTGACCTCGTTTATCGTAAACCAGCTTGGTGTCACGGACGTCGGTGCGCGCCTGCCGGGGCGGGCTGTCTATCATCCTTCGTGCAGTCTGTTTCGCAAGCTTGGGGTACGCGATGAACCTCTGACCCTGTTACGTAGCGTTCGCGAACTGGAAATCATCCCTTTTGCCGCTCAGGAAACCTGTTGCGGTTTCGGCGGCACCTTCTCGGTCAAGATGGCCGAAATCTCCGGGGAGATGGTGAAGGAAAAGGTGGCGCATCTTATGGAAGCCAGGCCGGATTATGTGATCGGCGCAGATGCCAGTTGCCTGATTAATATTGGCGGACGCTTGCAGCGCGAAGGCCACAACGTTCGTGTACTCCACATCGCCGATGTGCTGATGAGCCGCTAAGGAATCCCTATGTTTCTTAAAACCAGTAACCTGCCCTTTTATGATCGGGTACAGCAGCAAATCGACGATCCGGTGATGCGTCATGCGGTCGCGAACGCGCAGGACCGCATTGGCATTAATCGCCAGAAAATGATCGACGAACTTGAGAACTGGCCCGACTGGCGTACCCGCGCTGCGGATATTCGCGCCCATGTTCTCGAAAATCTGGATGCGTACCTCTATCAGCTCAGTGAAAAAGTCACCGCGAATGGCGGCACCGTTTTCTTTGCCAACACGCGCGAAGATGCCACCCGCTACATTTTGCAGGTTGCGCAGCAGAAGCAGGCCCGCAAAATCGTGAAATCGAAGTCGATGGTGACCGAAGAGATCGGCATGAATGCCGCGCTGGAGGCGGCAGGTATTGAGGTTGTCGAAACCGACCTGGGCGAGTATATCCTGCAACTGGCCAACGACGCCCCTTCCCATGTGGTTGTTCCTGCCATACATAAAGACCGCCATCAAATTCAGCGTGTCTTGCGGGAGAAATTGGGTTACGAGGGCGCCGAAACCCCGGAAGCGATGACACGCTTTATTCGCCAGAAGATCCGCGAAGATTTCCTCAGCGCCGATATCGGCATTACCGGATGCAATTTTGCGGTCGCAGAAACCGGGACGCTCAGCCTGGTGAGCAACGAAGGCAATGCCCGACTCTGCACCACCGTACCGCGAACGCACATTGCCGTGATGGGGATGGAGCGCGTGGTGCCCTCATTTGCAGAACTGGACATTATGCTGACCATGCTGGCTCGCAGCGCCGTGGGCGCCCGCCTGACCGGCTACAACACCTGGCTTACGGGCCCCGGTGGTCCCGCAGAAAGCGACGGGCCTGAGGCGTTCCATCTGGTGATTGTCGACAATGGTCGTTCGCAGGTGCTGGGTTCGCCTTTTCAGGATATCTTGCGCTGTATACGCTGCGGCGCCTGCATGAACACCTGTCCTGCCTACCGCCATATTGGTGGACATGGCTACGGTTCCATTTATCCTGGCCCTGTTGGCGCGGTACTCTCGCCGCTGCTCGGTGGCTATGAGGATTTCAAACACCTGCCCTATGCCTGCTCGTTATGTACGGCCTGCGATGACGTCTGTCCGGTTCGTATTCCCTTGTCTTCATTAATTCTTGAGCACCGCCGGACGCTGGCTGAAAGCGGAATGACCCCCGCGATGGAACGTCACACCGTGCATCTGTTCAATTACGCTAACCGTCATCACGCTCTGTGGAAGGTCGGTATGGTGGCGGGCGCACGCGCCGCGCAACTGATGATTCGCAACGGGAAGATGCCTTTTAGCATCGCCGCTATCCGCAAATGGACGGAAGCACGGGATCTGCCACAGGCGGATGGAGAAAGTTTCCGAAGCTGGTTCAAAACGCATCAAAAGCAACGTAAAAATGGGGAGGACGCATAATGGAAAACCGTGATGCCTTCATGCTAAACATTGCCCGGCAGCTCGGCCGTGAACCGCGCCGCATCCCTCAGCCATTGCCCACGACGCATGCAGCGCCGCTAAGAAGCCGCTATGCCGAGAAGATAGCACAGCAACCTTGCGACAGTTTTATGGCCTTTGCCGCACAGGTCATGCAGGCTCACTGCGAACGGGCCTCCCTTGCCACCCTGCCACAGGTTGCCGAACGTCTCTGTAAACATTATGGCGGCGGTCCGGTACTGATAAGCGGCGATGCCCGGCTGGTAAACGCGGGTATTACAGCGCACTTGCAGAAGACGTTCCCGACACACTGCTGGACCTCGCCGGAAAGAGAAGACAATTTGCGTAACGCCGCTGCGGCAAATATCGGTGTGGTCTTTGCCGAATACGGTCTTTGTGAAACAGGCGGCGTCGTGCTGTTTTCCTCTCCCTTGCAAGGGCGTTCCATCAGCCTGCTTCCCCCGACGACATTGTTTGTTATCTACAAGAGCCGGTTACTGGCTGGCGTCACGCAACTGGCTGAGATCCTTCGCCAGCGGGTGCAGTCAGGCGAAACACTGCCCTCCTGTATCAATCTCATCGCCGGGCCAAGCTCAACGGCGGATATTGAACTGATTAAAGTCGTTGGCGTTCACGGGCCGCTGAACGCAGTCTATTTGATTATTGAAGACTGCTGATGCAATAAACGGACACGCGAAGATTTGCTCTCAGCCGGCCCGGAGAAAGCGATTATTATTTCTGTCGGGGGACGCTGCTATATGACGGTGGCTCCCCTGATGCTGCCAATAAAAGGTGTTGATATGACAAAGGAAAGCGCATTATCCCTGATGAGGTTAACGATAAAGGACATTATCGACTGGATAGAGTGCAATATTGCAACGCCTTTGCCACTCAAGGTGCTGGCGCAAAAATCTGGGTATTCTGCCTGGCATTTCCAGCGGGGATTTAAAAAAATAACGGGTATGACTCCTGGCGTATATATACGCTATCGAAAAATGGTTATTGCCCGCGATTTACTCCACGATACCCGCCATTCAATCACCGATATTGCCATGCATCTGGGTTACCGACAGCAGTCAACATTCTGTCGCGCGTTTCGCGAACATTATCATCGCACGCCCGGGCAATATCGTCTTTGGGTGAAGGAAAAGCATTACAGCGGAAGTCAGGTCAATCCTGTGGTGACCACGAACCGTTAATCTATTTGCTCGATAGCATTTATTCAACGGTTTTAAAAACAATCCAGAAAAGCGAGCCAATTCAGTAAGAAGCTGTCAGATCATGCTAATCTGGTTGCGGCCGGAAAACTTCGCACGATAAAGTGCCGTATCGGCACTTTCAATAAGTGACGTTCCGTCATCGTCCAGATCTGTCGCGCGTGCATGTGAAACACCTATGCTGACACTCACCACCCCAAAGGGGCTGGCTTCATGGGTTATTCTTTCGCTGATGATATTACGCGTAATCGACCCGGCAATTCTCTTTGCTAATTCTGGTTCTATTTCGGGTAAGATAACCACAAACTCTTCTCCGCCATACCGGGCTGTCACAGCATTAAACTCTGTTAAACTCGCTTTTATTATTGCCGCCACATTGCGTAAACAGTCGTCTCCGGCCACATGGCCATACTTATCATTGTAATTTTTAAAAAAATCAACATCGATCAGCAATAGTGATATCGATTTTTTATTTCTCGCACAATCCGAAATTGTTTGAGGGAAAATATCATCAAACTCCCTGCGGTTAGCCAGACCAGTTAAACTGTCAACCGAAGCCATCTCTTTTAATTGTGCATTAGCAGACATCAATGACTCTTTTGCATTTGTAAGTTCTTTATTAAGCTGCACACGTCTGCTCATTTCTTTAAAAACATAACTGCCTGAAAAGCAAGCACATCCAACAAGGAATATAATGGTCGCGCTCAGAATCTCAGCGTGATGCCGCCATGAATTTAAGGCTTCATCTGTACTTACCGCAACCGTTGTGACTAACCCATAACGCTTATTTTTCTGAAAAGCGAAAATACGCTCAATATGGTCAACACGAGAAACCACGGTTGCCGTTCCTGAGTCACTCTCTTTCAAATAATGCGTGAACAGAAGCGAATCAGAGAACGCCTTTCCGATATATTCCTCACTGAACGGAAAGCGGACCATAAGTGTTCCTGAATCGCTAATCAGCGATATTGAACCATTTTTGCCAATATCTAATTTGCCGTATGTTTCCAGAAAATTTTCAACGTTCAGCGTTAAAACGACCACACCTCTGAACAGGGCATTAGCATCCTCCAGCCTTCTACTGATGGTAATAACCCACTTACCCGTTGTTCTGCTGACAACAGGAGGACCAATAAAGATATTTTTAGAGGGATTATTACGATGATAGATAAAGAAGGACCTGTCTGCGCCATTTCTGCTTCCCTTGGGGATATCACGCATGGCAAGGATCTCCCCTCCATTTTCATCGTAAATGACGATATTATTCAGTTGTTCAAGAAATATTGTTTGTTCCGACAAGAGTGTTCGAATGCGTGAGATATTCTGATGATTTAGCCCATAGATTTCTGTCATGCTGGAAATGGTTTTTATAAGCATCTCACCTTGACGAATAATGCCTTCCGAATAAGTATCAAGCGTGCGACTTAAGTTTATGACATTTATATTAAGCTCATTTATAGTCTGAGTACGCGCAGAGAACATCTGGAATGTCAATAAAACTGAAGCGATAAGGAAAGCAACCGTGACCACCAGTGATATAAATAATTTCTTTTTCTTCATGTTGCTTACCCATACCTGCAACTAAAAAAACACCAGAGCATGCAGAAATCTGTCCAATCACATACGCGCATAGTATGTCATCAGAAAAGGCAAAATAAAATAGGAACATGCATCGTAACAATATCGAGAGTGCGCTGTGAAACCGGCGCCTGATGCCCCCGTTTAAGTACCCGCATACTGTATCGATTCTCAATTTCATCAAAAAAGCAGGCAAATCATCTCACTTGCAAGTTGCGCAACAAACGGTGAATGTGCAATAAGTTTGCGTGACGCAACATTACAAATGCGATAAGTGAATCGCGGCTGTTAACTTATCGCGAGAAAATTCAAGTAACACACTGGTTAATATTTAAATTGATATAGTAACCTTATTTAAAATAGTACATAAGTCAGGGTGCAAACCTGTTTAGCCGTTCTGAATCTTAACCCTTATGATGTCTGCAAAAAAGAGTCGGACCACACGGCAATAAAATAAAAAACCGCCCTAACAGAGCAGAACCCCGAATGCTTATGCAAAATAAACTTTCAAACGTTATTTTCGCCAGGGGAAATTTAATGTAAAGATACTCTTTTGTACCGTGGAGCGAATGCATGAGCCTGACGTCCGGTCCCCCCGATAACACGCATCCGGTTAGCGTCGAAAAGTCACAAAGCCGCAAAGTTCTTGGAGCAACCAGTCTTGCTCACCTTTTCCATGACGGCGCCACCGACCTGCACTATGTCCTTTTTGCTATCTGGCAGCAGCAATTCGGGCTTTCCATGGCTCAGATAGGCCTGCTTAAAATGCTGTTCTCCGGCGCGATGTCAGCCTTTCAGATCCCCGCAGGGGAATTAGGTCGAAAGTATGGCGAACGTAAAGTCTTAATGGCTGGCACCCTGCTTTTGACCGTCGCGCTGCTCCTCTACGGTACCTCATCAACGCTGATACAGCTCATGGTATTGATTGTCATCGGTGGTCTGGGCGCCAGCGTTCAGCATCCCTTATCGTCCAGTTTTATTACGCAATATTATTCCGCGAAGCAGTCCCGTATTGCACTTAGCACATATAACTTCTTTGGTGATGTCGGCAAAGGGGTGATTCCCAGTACGCTGTCGGCCTGCCTGCTCATCATCTCCTGGGGAAGCGCCCTGCAGTGGATTGCTCTCTTTGGCTTCCTCGTCACCCTGGGCCTGTACCTGTTATTGCCGGTTGGCAGCAAGGCCGCGCAGGCAAAGCCGCTCGCCGCCAAAGAGACACATAGCCAGCCTCATCAACAGGCGCTACATCTTCCCGACTCCTTACGTAGAAGGGCTTTCGCCGCGCTATGCGTGATCGGCAGTATTGATAACGCAACGCGCACGGGCACGCTGACGTTTCTGCCTTTTTTGATGGCCGCCCGCGGGGCTTCGGCGACGCAAATTGGCTTTGCGTTGACCTTAATCTTTATTGGCGGGGCATTTGGTAAACTGGTTTGCGGAATATTGTCGACCCGGCTTGGTATCATCAAAAGCGTCGCGGCCAGTGAGATAATCACCTCCGCTATCGTGCTGGGGATGGCATTTGCCCCGCTGCACGTTATCTGGTTATTGTTGATTCCTCTGGGTGTGGCGCTGAACGGCACCTCCTCGATTCTCTATGGCAGTGTTGCCGAGCTATCCCGCCCGCAACAGCAAACCCGCGCGTTTGCCATTTTCTATACCGCGTCACTGGGGTGTGGTGCCCTGATGCCCGTCATCTACGGTATGGCAGGCGATGTGATGGGGGTACAACACACCTTAATTCTTGTCGCGCTGCTGGTGCTTTGCATCCTGCCTTTGCTCATTCCCATCAGAAGCGCAACCAGGTATAGCGGGCAGTAAGTGACGAAAACAGTCTCCCTGACACCCGTCGCTCAAGGCCTGGACGGGTGTTCGCATTTTCTAAACTAAAGCCTCGGATTATGCTGTTTTGTTTGTTTTGCCTGGGCGGGTATACCTTGCGGGGAACCCACTTACTGGCAGGACACGATGAGCACACATACCCGCATTCGCAAATTTAATACCAAAGACACCTACCCCAATCAGTCACTGGATAACGATCTTTGCCAGGCCGTTCGTGCAGGCAATACCGTGTACGTGCGCGGCCAGATTGGCACCGATTTCGACGGTAATCTGGTGGGGCTTGGCGACCCGGCAGCCCAGGCTGAGCAAGCGATGAAGAACGTAAAACAGCTACTGGAAGAGGCGGGCAGCGATCTGTCGCACATCGTCAAAACAACCACCTATATCATCGACCCCCGCTATCGCGAGCCGGTTTACCAGGTTGTCGGCAAATGGCTAAAGGGGGTGTATCCCATCTCAACCGGACTGGTTATTTCCGCGCTGGGTCAGCCGCAGTGGCTGATGGAAATCGATGTTATCGCGGTGATTCCGGACGAATGGCAAACCCCTGGGGGAGAATAAGATCATGACGATATCGATTATTGGTCGCTGCGCGCAAACCGGTCAGTTGGGCATTGCCATCAGCTCATCCAGTATCGCGGTGGGCGCTCGCTGCCCCTGGCTGCGCAGCAAGGTTGGCGCGGTCTCAACCCAAAACATCACCTTACCGGCGCTGGGGCCGCGTATTCTTGACAGATTACAACAGGGCGAGAGTGTCGAAACCGCGCTGAAAAGCGGCCTGGACACGGATGACTATTCTTTGTATCGGCAAGTGACCGTGCTAACCGCCGGGGGTGAAAGCGCCTTCTACAGCGGCGAAAAAACCCTGGGGGTTAACAACGCCCTGAGCGGCGAGAACTGCGTGGCGGCGGGCAACATGCTCGCGGATCCCAATGTCATTGTCGCGATGATAAACGCGTTCGAACAGCAATCCGGCCATCTTGCTGACAGGCTCATTGCCGCCATGCAAGCGGGCCTGCGCGCAGGCGGGGAAGCCGGTCCGCTGCATTCGGCGGCGCTGTCGATCGTGGATTCTCACGTCTGGCCGATAGTGGATTTGCGCGTCGACTGGGCTGACGCCGCCCCCATCGATGAACTCGGCAAACTCTGGCAGGCTTACCAACCCCAGATGCAGGACTATTTAACGCGGGCGCTCGATCCCCGTAGCGCGCCGGGTTACGGCGTACCCGGCGATGAGTAACGGCAAGGAGATCTGATGATGACCAGCCGTGAAATGCTGGAACAACTGGTGGCGTTTAACACCACCAGCCGCGAATCTAATCTGGCGCTGATCGAATTTGTCGGGCGCTATTTAACCGGGCTCGGCGTTGATTACGAATTGATTCACAACGCCGAAGGCAGCAAAGCCAATCTGTATGCGCGGTTTGGCCCGCCAGGTCACGGTGGCGTTATGCTATCGGGCCACAGCGATGTAGTGCCCGTGGACGGGCAGAACTGGAGCGTTCCCCCTTTCGCCCTGACGGAGCGCGATGGCAAACTGTATGGTCGTGGCACAGCGGACATGAAAGGCTTTATTGCCTGCATTCTCGCCGCCATCCCCCACTTTCTTGCGCAGCCGCTGGCGCAACCGCTGCATCTGGCCATTTCGTATGATGAGGAAGTCGGATGCCTCGGGGTGCGGACTTTGCTGGATGCGCTCTCCGCTCGTGCGGACAAGCCCGCTATCTGCCTGATTGGCGAACCCACTGAACTGCAACCGATTCTTGGTCACAAAGGCAAACTCGGCATGCGTTGTGAAGTACAGGGCGCCGCCTGCCACTCGGCTTATGCGCCGCAGGGTGTCAATGCCATCGAATATGCCGCAACGCTTATCCATCATCTGACGCTAATCGGCCAGCGGCTGGCCGCGCCGGAACATCATGATGGGCGTTTTGATCCCCCTTTTACCACGGTGCAAACGGGTCTTATCCAGGGTGGCCGGGCGCTGAATATCGTGCCCGCCGACTGTACCTTTGACTTTGAGGTGCGAACATTGCCGCAGGATGATGCGCAGGAGGTGGCCCGTGAGCTGGAAAGTTACGCACAGCGCGAACTCCTGCCCACAATGCGCGCGGTAAATCGTGACGCCGCGATCCGCTTTTATCCCATCAGTAGTTACCCCGGTTTGTACACCGCCGCGCAAAGCGCCGCCGCACGGCTGGTCGCCCATCTCACCGGATCGGAAAAATTCAGCACCGTCGCCTTCGGGACCGAAGGCGGGTTGTTCCATCAGTCCGGTATTCCCAGCGTGATATGCGGGCCAGGCAGTATGGCGCAGGGCCATAAGCCGGATGAGTTCATTACCATCGAACAGCTAAACGCCTGTGACGCCCTGCTACGCCGCCTTGCGACCTGGATGTGTCAAAAAAGCTGACACTGTCGCGACATCATCCCCTCTGAGGTTCCCTTCATTGCAGGGCGTGCGCCGGCTCGCCCTGCATCCCTCTGCTTCGCGTTATCTCTGCTTTACCTTTTCCAAACACCAGCTTCGGGAAGCACTAACCGCGTCTTCGGCGTTTAAGCCGTATGCTGGTTTCAGGCATTTGATAGCCCCTTTCTGGAGATTACATGGTCAGTGCAGAAGTCACCCCGTTCCCGCAGCCCGCAACGCTGCAACCCGACATGAGCAACAGGCACGTTGCCGTACGGCTCGATGGCGTACTCAAACGCTTTGGCGACGCCATCGCCTTACACAAAATTTCCCTGATGATTGAAGAAGGGGAATTTATCACGCTGCTCGGCCCGTCCGGCTGCGGCAAAACCACGCTGCTGAATCTGATGGCGGGTTTCGCCGGCGCGGATGGCGGCGAAATTTTCATTGATGGTGATCTGGTTACAGATACCCCGCCCTGGCAGCGTGAAATCGGCATTGTGTTTCAGAACTACGCCCTGTTCCCGCATATGACGGTCGAAAAGAACGTGGGTTATGGTCTGCGCATGCGCGGCGTACCCAAAGCCGAAATCGCTGAACGTGTTGAACAGGCACTGGCGCTGGTAAAACTTGCCGGTTACGGCCATCGCAAACCACGGGAACTTTCGGGTGGACAGCAGCAGCGTGTGGCGCTGGCGCGTGCGCTGGTGATCCGCCCCAAAGTCCTGTTGCTTGATGAACCTTTCTCCGCGCTGGATAAAAACCTGCGCCTGTCGATGCAGGTTGAGTTGAAAGCCATTCAGCGCAAGCTTGGCGTCACCACTGTCTTCGTGACGCACGATCAGGGCGAAGCGCTGAGCATGAGCGATCGCGTGGTGGTGATGTCGGCGGGGCATGTTCGCCAGATAGGCACGCCGGATGAGATTTATCGTCGTCCGCAGGATCCCTTTGTTGCAGGGTTTGTGGGTGATGTGAACATTCTGCCGGGTCGTTACTCCGGTCGCGATGGCGTGGCGATGCTGGAACTGGGCGGCAGTGTGCTTCGCCTGCCAGCGGAGCGCGTACATGCCACGATTGGCGAACGCCTGGATGTCTTTGTTCGCCCGGAAAATATTCAACTGGCCGCCCTGGGTCCGCAGTCACTGCTCAGCGCCACGGTGATTGCCCATGTCTTTCAGGGCGATCATGTCGATGTTCATCTCGATGTGCCTGCGCTGGGTAGCGCCACGCTCTTTGCACGCCAGTCCGGTCTTCATGCGCTGACACGCTGGCCCGTCGGTAGCCTGGTGGGTATTAACGTTGATGATGAAGGTGTCTGCGCATTTAGCGCGGCAGACCGGGATAAACGCGCATGATACCTGAAATGATGAATGCCATAATTGCGGGCCGACCAGGTGGCCCGGAGGTCTTAGAACAGGTGCAGCGCCCGGTGCCGCAACCGGGCGCAGGTGAAGTGTTGATTCGCGTTGCCAGTGCCGGGGTCAATCGCCCCGATATTCTGCAACGCAACGGCATGCCGCTGCCGCCGGGTGTCACCGATGTGCTGGGGCTGGAGGTCTCAGGCACCGTCATCGCGCTGGGTGCGGGCGTTGACGCCCCCGCGCCAGGTAGCCCGGTCATGGCCTTGCTCAACGGCGGTGGGTATGCAGAGTATTGTGTAGCGCGTGCCGAACTCTGTTTATCCATTCCCGAAAATCTGCCTCTCCCGCAGGCGGCAGGGGTGCCGGAAGCAGCCTTTACCGTGTGGCACAACCTGTTTGAACTGGGTCGCCTGCAGCCGGGCGAAACCGTGCTGATTCACGGGGCAGCCAGCGGCGTAGGAACATTTGCCATTCAGTGCGCACAGGCGTGCGGCGCGCGCGTGGTAGCAACCGCAGGCGGCGCGGAAAAAATTGCCGCGCTGCAACAGCTCGGAGTATGGCGCGCCATCGACCGCCACGGCGAGGATTTCGTCGACGTCATTCTGGCGGCAACCGGGGAGCGTGGTGTGGATGTGGTGCTGGATAACGTGGGGGGCGAGTACGTGGCACGCAATCTCAGCGTGCTGGCGACGGGCGGGCGCCACGTCAGTCTCTCATTTATGCAGGGGGCAAAGATTGAACTGGACCTGCAACAGGTGATGCGCAAAGGGCTGAGTCTGACCTCTTCCACCCTGCGCCCCAAAAGCCTGGCCGAGAAAACACGCCTGGCGCAGGGCATCAGTAAACATCTGCTGCCACTGATCGCCGCCGGGAAAATCGCGCCGCGCATTTATCAAACCCTGCCTTTAGCCCAGGCCGCAGAGGCCCATCGCATTCTGGAAGCCAACGCCAACATTGGCAAAGTGCTGCTGCGGGTGGCGTCATGATGCAACTCTTTTTTGCCACCACCTCCGCCTATGTTCGCAAAGTGATGGTGTGCGCAACCGTACTGGGGCTTGCTGAGGAGATAGAACGGCTGGATTCCGCCGCACACCCGGTGATGCGTGACGAACGTATCGCCCTCTTTAACCCCCTGGCAAAAGTCCCGGCGCTGCGTACCGAAGACGGGCTCTGTCTTTATGACAGCCGGGTCATTTGTGAATACCTCAATACGCGTGCGCAGGGCCATTTATACCCGGAAAACGCCGAGGCACGCTGGAAAAGTCTGGCACGCCAGGCGCTGGGCGACGGCATTATCGATGCCGCATTACTGGCGCGCTACGAGTTCACCGCGCGCCCGCCTGAAAAGCAGTGGCAGGGCTGGGCCGACGCCCAATTGAAAAAAGTCACCGCCGCACTGGCAGAGATTGAACACCAGGTCAGCAGTTTTCGCGCTCAACCCGACGATATCGGGCTTATTGCCATCGGCTGTGCGCTCGGTTATCTCGACTTTCGCTTTGCCGAGCTCAACTGGCGTGCCAGCCACCCGCTTACCGCCGCCTGGTTTGCCCTCTTCGATACGCATCCGGCGATGACCGCTACCCATCCGCACGTTTAATCAGGAGTGTGCATGTCACAGCAGATCTACTTTCTTAATGGGCCGAACGCCAACTTATATGGTCTGGATAAAAACGGCACGTATGGCAGCGAAAGCTTTGCCAGTCTTGGCGAACGCTGCCAGCGCCGCGCCGGGACACACGGTGTGGTTTTGCATTTTCGCCAGAGCAACCACGAAGGCGTGCTGGTTGACTGGATCCAGGAGGCGCGTCAGCACGCCGCAGGGTTAATTATCAACGCCGCGGGGTTGACCTACAGTTCTGTCCCCATTCTGGATGCGTTACTGATGTTTGATGGCCCGATCATTGAAACGCACATGAGCAACATCTGGAAGCGTGAGCCATTTCGCCATCACTCGCTGGTCTCCAAAGCGGCAACCGGTGTGATTGCCGGACTGGGCGCGGTGGGCTACGAGCTGGCCATTGACGCGGTGGTCAATCTGATGGGGACACACAGCGCATGAGCACCTTAGTGTTTTACAGCGAATTCGATAGTTTCGAAGAATGGTCGGCCCTTCTTGCGCCACGTTTGCCCGGCGTGACGATTTGCCGCGCCGAAACAGTGCAAAACCCCGATGAGGTGCACTATGCGCTGGCATGGAAGCCGCCACACGGGTTCTTTGCGCCCTACCGCCATCTTAAGTTACTGGTCAATCTCGGCGCGGGGGTCGATTCACTGGTGGGGCGCGACGATCTGCCGCCGGTTCCGATTGTTCGTCTCTCCGATCCTGATATGGCACGCATGATGGCAGGCTACGTGCTTTTTGCGGTATTGCGTTACGCGCGTGATATCCCGGCATTCGAGCGCGCGCAGCGTGAACAGCGCTGGCATTACCTCCACCCGCGCAGCCCTTCTGGTATTCGCGTCGGGGTGTTGGGATTGGGGGAACTGGGCGCGTATACGGCACGGGAACTGGCACGCCAGGGGTTCGACGTGCGCGGCTGGTCGCGGACACCTAAAGCCATCGACGGTATTCACTGTCGCAGCGGACTGGCCTCGCTGAATGATTTTCTCAGCCAGAGCGACATTCTGGTGGTGATGCTGCCTCTCACGCCACAGACGGCGGGCCTGCTCAGCGCAGACCGACTCTCTCGCCTCCCCTGTGGCGCCGCGTTTATCAATGTGTCACGCGGTGCGATTGTCGATCAGGCGGCACTGACAGCGGCGTTGCGCTCAGGACAGATCGCGCAGGCCACGCTGGATGTGTTTGAGCGTGAGCCGCTGCCGCCGGGCGATCCGTTATGGCGCATGGACAACGTGCTCATCACGCCGCATCTGGCCTCCGTTGCCATTCCGGCCAGCGCCGCACAACAGGTGGCGGACAACATCCAGCGCGCCGCACGCGGCGAGCCGGTGACCGGCCAGGTTTTCCCGGCGCGTGGCTACTAAGTTGTCGCCACGCCCTGTATCACGCCACGCGTACCACCTGCGGATCGAAATAGCTCGGCGCCGCCATGCCGGGAATATACTGATCGGAGATAAAAATGCGGCAGCGCTCAGCAAAAGCGTTAACCACCATTGAATGCTGGGTGTGGGCTGCGGTCGCGTAACCCAGTTGCATCGGCCTGTTCGCTCCTGCCAGCCGCACGCGAATCAGACGTTTGCCATCCTGGGATAAATGCGCTTTTGGCCGCACGTTGGCGATACCAAATCCCACGCCATTTGCCACCATCGAGCGCACCACCTCCATATTACTGGAGCGCATCACCACATTGGGCGTAACGCCCGCCTCGCTGAACAGCCCCAGGAAATATTCGCGGCTCCACGGCATATCCAGCAAGACCATCGGCATGGTCGCCAGATCCTCAATGGTCACCGCTGAGTGCGTCGCGAACGGATGATGTTCCCCCACCATCACATAGGGCGGCAATTGGGCCAGTGCGGTGAAGTCGATATCACTGGCGGGGACTAAATCGTAAGTCAGCGCGATGTCGATATCGGCGGTGCGCAACTGTTTGAGCAACTGTTCATGGTTGCCTTCGACAAGCGTAATGCGCACGCCGGGAAAGGCGCGTCCAAAGCCGAATACCAGTTCAGGCGTCAGCATCGGTGCCAGCGTATCCAGACAGCCTACCCGCAGCGGGCCGCGCACATTGTTCATGGACTCCGAGGCAATAGTATAAAGATTCATCATCTGCTCCAGAATGAGCTTTGCCTCTTTCAGAACCTGATGACCGATGGCAGTCAGCGAAACGCCCTGCGCATGATGGCGCACAAAGAGCTGTACGCCCAGTTCAGATTCGATATGGGTGATGGCAGCAGAGATCGACGGTGATGAAACATGGATACGTTCTGAGGCACCAATGATGCTGCCCGCCTCCCCGGAGGCGACAAAATATTCCAGCTGACGCTGGGTAATGCGACTGAGCATGCAGGTTCTCCTGAGATCGCCGACGCGATCATGTCGCGCCAGTCATTCTAATAGTGCTAATTTTTATGCAGTTATCATGCCAAATGAAAAATAACAGCATAATCCCCTGGTTTTGTTGTGCCCTTCTTCTCTTCATCCTTATTACTGGTTAAGAAAATCCGTTGCAAAGCAGCGCCTTTTTTAGCCTCAGAAATTCCGATGCAACGGCGAGGAAAAGGCTGTTTTACGCCATCCGTTCACCACGTCATTATCGCTTTCACACCAGGGAACACCGCTTGCACCGTTCTGGCGCGCCGGGTTTCAGACTGCCACAACAGCCATTTCATAGATGGGGATAAGAATATGTTGCGTAAGATTCGTGCCTTAACGTTGTTGACCACATGTGTGCTAAGCGCAGGAAATGCGATGGCCGCGGACAAACTGATTGTCAGCACCTGGGGCGGCGGCTTCAAAGATTTGATCGATGAAACCATCGCGAAAGCCTTTACCAAAGAGACCGGCGTGGAAGTGCAGTTTGTTACCGGCGGCACCATCGATCGCCTTAATAAAGCCAAACTGGCCGGCGGGTCACCGGAAACTGACGTGACCTTTACGACTGCGCACGTGGGCTATCTGTATGCTAATTCCGGCCTGTTTGAAAAACTCGATATGAACAAAATCCCCAACGCCGCGAACCTTGTCCAACAGGCCAAAGTCAGCCCCTATCACCTCGGCGTCTGGGGTTACGTTTACACCATCGGCTACCGTCCGGATTTAGTCCCCAAAGGCGAAACCTTCGAGAGCTGGAACGATCTGTGGAAACCTGAGCTCAAGGGCACGCTGGCGCTGCCTGACTGGGATCCGAGCCACATCATTGCAGTGGCCGCCAAACTCTCCGGCAGCGACACAGCGCACTGGGAGCAAGGCCAGGCGAAGCTTAAGGCGCTGATCCCGAATATCAAATCCTTCTATACCGATGATGCCAACAGTCAGCAGTTGATCTCCACTGGCGAAACACCGGTACAGGTGATGCTCTCGATGAACGCCTACAACATGATGGCCGAAGGAGTCGACGTCAAACTGGCGATGCCAAAAGAGGGGGCGATTTTGGGCGTTGATACCATCGGGATCAACAAAGGCAGCCGACACAGCGAACTGGCTTATAAGTTTATCAATATTGCCTTACAGCCCGAAATACAGGAGCAGGTGGCGAAGATTTATCACGGTAGCCCAACGGTAACCAACGCCCATATCGATCCTGAACTGGCAAAGCTGCCGGGCATGCTGACCACACCCGCCCAGTGGAATGCCACCATCAATACCGATCCACAACTGCGTGCGGAGAAAACCGCGCAGTGGCGTCAGTGGTTCTCTGAAAACATCATGTCTCATTGATTTGCCGGGCGACGAGCACGTCGCCCTGGTTCTGGCGGCAGCACATTACTCAGGCAGCACGTTATGACGAGAAAACCGACATTTTTACCCTGGTTCATTATTCCCGCGACGCTAACCGCCATCGGGCTGGTTATCGCGATGTTGGCGGTGATGCAGTTCAGCGTGCGCGCTTATATCCCCGGTTCGCTCGACGTGGGCGGATTTACGCTGGCAAACTTTAGCGGTCTGTTCAAAAGCATCTATGCCGATGCGTTTATCAACACGGTTATGCTGAGCGCCAAAACCGCTTTTTTTGGCCTGCTGATGAGTTATCCGCTGGCGTTTGCCCTGGTGCGCACCCGGACAATCTGGGTCAAATCCACGATTCTGATTATTGCGATCACGCCGTTGTTTCTCGGCGAAGTGGTGCGCACCTACTCATGGATTATCGTCCTGGGTAACAGCGGCTTCCTCAATAGCCTGCTGCTGGCGCTGGGTGTTATCTCCACCCCCATTCAGTTTATGTTTACGCAAACGGGCGTGGTTCTGGCGTTGGTGCATGTCACCATGCCGATCATGGTGCTGATGCTGGCAACCGCGCTATCGCACATCAATCCCGATTATGAGAAAGCCGCTACCAGTCTTGGCGCGGGACCAATCCGCGCCCTGCTGACCGTGACGATCCCCCTGTCCATCCCCGGCATCGTCGCCAGCCTGACTACCGCTTTTGCCTGGACGTTTAGCGCTTTTGCCACACCGCAACTGATTGGCGGGGGACGCGTCAGCACCGTCGCCACAATGGTCTATCAACTGGGGTTCTCCTCGATGAACTTTCCGTTTGCAGCCGCGCTGAGCATCGCCGGTTTAATCCTGACCATTCTGTTGCTGATGGCGCTAAAACGCATGACCCGATTCCTTCACGCGATGGGAGAACACTGATATGACCCGTTCACTTAACGACAAACTGACGATACTGGCAGGCCGCCTGCTGGTCGCCGCTATTCTGGTCTTCGTTATGCTGCCGACCATCGTGGTGTTTATCTCCTCGTTCAGCAGCACCGCCGTGTTGTTTTTCCCGCCAAAAGGCTGGTCGCTACGCTGGTTCGAGCGGGCGGTGAGTTATGACGATTTCCGCCACGGTTTTTACGCCGGGCTGATTGTCACCGCGTGGGCGTCGTCGCTGGCGGTGATCATCGGCGCCACGCTGGCCATTGTCATTGAACGCTATTCTTTTCCGTGCAAGCAGGTGCTGGAAGGCATTTTGCTGTCACCGCTCTTTATTCCCCACTTCACCATTGGCCTGGGGCTGTTGATGCTGGTGTCGCAACTCAACCTCGGGCGCGGTTACCCACTGGTGATTTTCTGCCACATCGTCCTGGTACTGCCGTTTGTGTTGCGCAGTGTTTATGTGTCGTTAAAAAACCTGGAGCAGCGCATTGAACTGGCGGCGGCAAGTTTGGGGGCGTCGCCGCTGCGCGTGGTATGGACCATTACCGTGCCGCTGATTTTACCGGGCCTGTTTGGCGGCTGGCTGTTTGCCGCGATCCTCTCCTTTAACGAATTTACCGCATCGTTGTTTATTACGACCCAGGCAACGCAGACCCTGCCGGTGGCGATGTACAACTATGTGCGTGAATTTGCCGATCCAACACTCGCCGCCCTGTCGGTCATCTATATTGCCGTCACCGCCGCGATGTTAATTATCGCCAATAGGTTTTTAGGTCTGGGGAAAATATTAAATGTTGAAGCCAGACATTAATAAACCGTGAATAAATGTACGCGGGCTATTGCGCCACGCTGCATTTAAAAATGCCTGTTTATCATTCATACCGCCCCGATGCCGCGTAGCGATAAAAATATCGAGGGTCGCTTATATTTAGGGATTCACTATGCCAACAGAAAAAATAAATACTGTGATTGTCGGTGCAGGTCAGGCCGGTATTGCCATGAGCGAGCATCTGACATTAATGGGCGTGCCCCATGTCGTGCTGGAGCGCAGCCGTATTGCTGAGCGCTGGCGCTCTGAACGCTGGGATTCGCTGGTGGCGAACGGGCCTGCGTGGCATGACCGCTTTCCGTCGCTGCAATTCGACAATATCTCCCAGGAAGCTTTCCCACCCAAAGAGCGCATGGCACAGTATTTTGAAGACTATGCGAGGATGATTAATGCCCCGGTGCGCACGGGCGTTGACGTGCATCAGGTTACTCGCCTGGCAGGACGCAGCGGATTCAACGTGGTGACCTCTGGCGGAGAATTTGAAGCCGCCAATGTGGTCGCCGCCACCGGCCCGTTTCAAAAACCGTCGTTTCCGCAGATCGTCCCGGAAAGCGCCGGGCTGCATCAGATCCACTCCTCGGTCTACAAAAATCCGCAGCAACTGCCCGCAGGCGGCGTACTGGTTGTTGGAGCAGGCGCGTCCGGTACGCAAATTGCCGAGGAGCTGCGCCAGTCGGGGCGTGACGTTTATCTGTCAGTCGGTGAACATTATCGTCCACCGCGCACTTACCGCGACCGTGATTACTGCTGGTGGCTGGGCGCGTTGGGCCTGTGGGATGAGGTGAAAATAAAGCCGAAGAAAGAACACGTTGCCTTTGCCGTGAGCGGTTATGAAGGGGGCAAAACCGTCGATTTTCGACGCCTGGCGCATACCGGTATTACGCTGGTGGGCATCACCCAAAGCTGGGATAACGGTGTGCTGCGCTTTGCCGAGGGGCTGGCGGAGAATATCGCTGCGGGCGATAACGCCTATTTTGATGTACTGCGCGATGCGGACGCTTATATCGAACGCAACGGGCTGGACCTGCCACCGGAGCCGCAGGCGTGGGCGTTACTGCCGGACCCGGAATGCCTGCTCAACCCGCTGGCGCAATTAGATATTGCCGCTGCCGGTATTACCACCATTATCTGGGCGACGGGGTTTAAATTTGATTTCGGCTGGCTGCAGGTGGATGCCTTCGACGAAAAAGGTCTGCCGTTCCATAAACGCGGTATTTCAGCAGAGCGTGGCATTTATTTCCTTGGCCTGCCGAATCTGGTCAACCGTGCCTCTTCGTTTATTTACGGCGTATGGCATGACGCGAAATATATTGCCGATCATATTGTTTTGCAAAACGCCTACAGCGACTACGTTAAATCATAATGCTCAGGGTATCGCGGCTGTCCATCAGCCGTGACACATACACTTATGCGACAGAAACGCAAGGAACATAAGGTGAACGGAATGACCATCAGAGCCGCATTTCCCCCCTCACCCTGGCCCTCTCCCTCAGGGAGAGGGGACCATTCGTGCTCGCATTTTTGTGGAGATTCCTCACATTGCGGGGGGTGAGCATAATGCGGCCCCTTTTGAAACAGAAGGCTTATCGGACATAAGGCGGCGCCAGTAGTTTTTCGATCTCATCGGCGGGCAAGGGTTTCGAACACAGATACCCCTGCATAGCGTCGCACCCCAGGTCCATCAGCAATTTTTTCTGCTCCTCTGTTTCAACGCCTTCCGCAATCACGCCGAGTCCCAGACTGTGCGCCATCGCAATAATGGCCGTACAGAGTTCAAAACCAACCCCTTTTAAATCTTCCACGAAGGAGCGGTCAATTTTGAGAAAATCAATATTAAATTTTCTCAGATAGGCCAGCGATGAATAGCCGGTGCCGAAATCATCGATGGCAATCTGAATGCCGATCTGGTGCATCATTTTTAAATTGTAGTTGACGCGTGTTTCCGAATTAAGCAGCAACCCTTCGGTAATTTCTATGGTGATCGCATCACCCGTGAGTTTGTTGGCCTGCAAATCCTGAATCCAGGGAATGTCTTCAAATTCCTGGCTGCGTAACTGTATCGGTGACAGATTAATAGCCATTTTGAGTTGAGGATCATATTTTTGCCGCCAGTAAGCCAGTTGTGTAATAGCCTTTTTTGCGATCCAGTTGCCCAGTGGGACGATAAGACCGGTATCTTCGGCCAGCGGAATGAAGACATCCGGGCTAATAATCCCCTGTACCGGGTGGAGCCAGCGAACCAGTGCTTCCATTCGGGTAATCTGCCCCGTAGCGAGCGAGACAATCGGCTGGTAATAGACCACAAACTGGTTCTCTTCGAGCGCCTTTCTTAAATTTCTCATCATCCGCAGACGCGCATGAATCGCATCATGCAGGGCGCGTGAGTAGTAGCGGAAATTCTTACGCCCCGCGTTTTTAACCGCATACATCGCCTGGTCGGCGTTCTTGAATAAATCTTCGAGGTTTTCTGTATCAGTTGGATAAAGAGAAATGCCAATACTGGCTGAGACAAACATGGTCTCGCCGTTAATTATAAAAGGCGCCTCCAGCTTCCTGAGAATGTTGCGGGCAATACCCGTGCATTCGGACGGGTCGTTAATATCCGAGATAATAATCGCAAACTCATCGCCACCGAGGCGCGCGATACATTCGGCATTACTGGCGCATTCCAGTAAGCGCATAGCCACGCGGCCTAATAATTCATCGCCCGCCCGGTGCCCCATACTGTCATTAACCGATTTAAATTGATCGAGGTCGATGAGCATCAGCGCCATGATACGGTGGGTGCGCGAGGCGTGGCGGGCCGCCTGTTCAAGCTTGCTTTGAAACAAATGACGGTTGGGCAAACCGGTGACCGCATCATAATTTGCTTGTTGCCAGATGAGTTCTTCCTGTTTTTTACGTAGGGTAATGTCGGAAAACATGCCAACGTAATTAATCACATTGCCCGCAGGATCTTTTATCACCGAAATGCTCAGCTCTTTGAGAAATTCAGTGCCGTCTTTATGCCGATCCCATACCTCCCCCATCCACTGCCCGGTGTCGTTTAATGTCTGCCACATCTCGGTATAAAAAGAACGTGGATGGCGGCCCGACTTAAATTCCCGAGGATTGTGCCCCTTCACCTCCTCCAAAGACCATCCCGTCAGGATGGTAAAAGCCGGGTTAATGCTAATAATATTGTTGTCGCAGTCGGTCACGACAATGGCTTCCTGGCTCGCCTCAAACACGGCTGCCGCAATTTTCATTTGCTCCTGCGCCTTTATGCGTTCGGTGATGTTCTGAACATAGACCAGCCTGGCGGGCATTCCCTGGGCCGGATAAAAGGTCACGGACTCCGAAAAGACCGTCATTTGCGAACCATCATGATGCAGAACAGGCCACTCTCCGCCAAGGCGGGTGCCTTCTTTGATAAATTGATAATGACGTTGCAGAACAGCCTGTTTATCTGCGGCAGGAAAAATCATGGTGAAAGAGTGATTCAGCATCTCACTTTGGGTGTAGCCATAGATATCGCAATAAGCGGGATTAACAGTCAGATAATGCCCGTCATAATCAATTACCGCTATTCCGACGGGACATTTGTCGAGGATTGCCTGAAATAAGCCACTTTCATCCCAGTGAGTTTTATTCATATTGCCCCCGCCACGATCAATAAAAACGGTGATATTCCCTCAGCGTATAATCACTGTTTCAACCCCACGCCATAATAAGCAAGCTCAATATGGGCACCGGTAACGAACAGGCTTATAACGCAGAAAAATAACAGGATCGATTTATCTCATTCAATGTATACATCATGTATTCTTTGGCGTTTTTTGGAAATGCATTTCCTTGCGCAGAGCGCCCATTTGTCTCAATTAGCGCCTTTCACTGCTCCGCAATTAAAACAAACGTCTTCACATTGACTTAAACGCGACCAGGCCCTACTTTCTCCACCTCCCGACAGAACCGCTCAGCAGACTAAAGCAGCCAGCGAAGCGCATTATACTAACCCTCGCATCACCACACCGACCGTCTGGTCGCCCCGTTTAACTTTTCTCTGCGATGTTAAACAAAACCCGCAAGCACTCTGATCGCAAAGAGAAAACCCCCGGCTAACAGGCATTTTCACTCCATTCTTTTACAACAAGTTAATAACAAAAAGTGATAGTTAGAAACCCTCTCTGTAAATAAAATTGATGCTTTTTGTTAAAAAGCCCTGCGTTTTGTGAGGTTGTTCACTGTTCCCTGTCAGCTTTTCCTTAACATTGCCTGCGCATGTTCAGTCAGCGCTTTTATTCGCATCAGCAGAGTATCGTTAATCTGAGAGAGGGATACGTTGCCAGGAGTTTAAAAGCAGTCATGGACACTCAAACAATCACATTTATGAACAGGGGATGATCAATGTCGACATATTATTTTCTACCAACACGCAATGTATTTGGGGAAGGTAGTGTTCAGGAAGCCGGTACGTTGGCAAAAACGTTAAATGTGAAAAAAATCCTTATTGTCACGGATGCATTTCTGGCAAAAAGCGGCATGGTTGATAATGTTGCGAAGATTTATCAAGAAGCCGGTATTGATGTGCATATTTTTGGCGGCGCAGAGCCAAACCCCACGGATAAAAACGTCGCGGCAGGCATCGAATGCTATCGTGAACATGGCTGTAATGGGATTGTTTCACTCGGTGGCGGCTCCTCCCATGACTGTGCCAAAGGTATTGGCCTGGTTGCGGCAAACGGCGGGAATATTCGCGATTACGAAGGGGTGGATAAATCCAGTAACGATATGATCCCGCTGATGGCGATTAATACCACGGCAGGTACCGCCTCTGAAATTACCCGCTTCTGTATCATTACGGATACGGAACGCAAGGTGAAAATGGCGATTGTCGACTGGCGCGTCACACCGCAAATTTCCATCAACGACCCGGAATTAATGGTCGGCATGCCCCCTTCCCTTACCGCTGCAACCGGTATGGATGCGCTGACGCATGCTATTGAAGCCTACGTGTCGACAATGGCGAATCCGTTAACCGATGCCGCCGCATTGCAAGCCATTAAAATGATCACGCAATACCTGCCCAAAGCGGTAGCCAACGGTGAATATATGAAGGCAAGGGACAATATGGCCTATGCCCAGTACCTCGCCGGGATTGCGTTTAACAACGCGTCACTGGGTTATGTTCATGCGATGGCGCACCAGTTAGGCGGCTTCTATAACCTTCCTCACGGCGTGTGCAACGCGATTCTTCTGCCCTATGTTGAATCATTTAACCTTATCGGCAATCTTAATCGCTTCCGTGATATCGCCGAAGCCATGGGGGAGAAAGTCGCCGGTCTGTCGACCGATGAAGCCGCCGTGAGGGCGATTGCCGCTATTCGTCGCCTGAGCAAACAGGTCGGTATTCCTGCCGATCTGAAAAGCCTGGGGGTTAAACCGGAAGACTTCGCCATTATGGCGGAGAACGCCAAAAAAGATGTTTGCCAGTTAACCAACCCAAGAAAAGCGACGAAAGAGCAGGTCATCGAGCTTTATCGTCAGGCTTACGAAGGCGAAGGCGCGCTCTGACTTAGCGGCATTTAGCGTATAACGGCACAGGCCACTGAGAATAGATCCACGCTTCGGCGTGGATCTATTCTCCCGACAAGACTGCCCTAGTTTTCTGCCAGCATTTTTGCCATCCACACACGGTCAATCGCACCGGTGTCATAATGGGCAAGGGTAAATACCTGGGCCCGAATCATCGCCTGCGCGAGTTCAGGTGTGATATTAAAGCTTGCCGCCACTTCATGCTCTTCAAGGCCGGGGCGACGCCGACGACGCTCAACGCGAAAACGTAGCTGGTTATATTTAGCCCAGCCGATAAGTGTCAGACTGATCATACAGGCCACCAGCAGATAGACACTCAGGGTGCTGAGCGTGGTATAAAACGGTCTGACGCCCATAAAGGGATCATGTTTTATCGCCACCACCAGCCCGCTATAGATCAGCCAGCAAAATCCCAGCCAGGCAACAAGCGTTAAAAACACATCAAGCATGCGCGGAAAAAGACGCTGTTCAGTAAAAATTAACGGTTCGATCATGGTTCAATTCTCCCGATACCGCGGTCCGGGCTGACCCAACGCGCTCTGCTGCGTTTGCGCCGCAGCATCACTTTCGGGAAAGCCACCAGGGTTGTGAACAGGCTCAACATCCAGTACACCACCGGAAACCAGATAACCCAGAACAACGACGCTGCAATGCCTTTTTCATAGCGCCGTTCAATAAACAGGCTGACCGCGAATTGCAGCAGGCAGACGACGCCAAGCATCAGGCCAGTAAATGCGGGTGGAAAGAGATGCTGAACATGCAGTGAATCAGGCAGAGGGACGACAAGCCCGATGAGAAACAGCACAATCGTCATCGCATAGGCAAATGCCCACACGCTGGACATACAAAACTCAATAAACAACGGCCACATGCGTCGATATTCCCAGCCCCAGAGGCGACGCATATTGACAATAAAGACTTCGGCACCGCCCTGTGCCCAGCGCAGACGCTGCTTCCAGAGCCCTTTTAACGTCTCAGGCATCAGGATCCAACACAGCGCACGGGGTTCAAAAAAGATAGACCAGTGGCGCAGTTGCAACTTCCAACTGATATCAATGTCTTCGGTGATCATATCCGGGCTCCAGTAGCCCACCTCAGCCAGCGCACGACGACGAAACGCGGCAATAACACCGGAAACAGTAAAAACCTGCCCATAGACACGTTGGGTTCGCTTGATCAACCCGATGATTGATGAGAACTCACCGACCTGCACCCGTCCGATAAGCGTTGATCGCGTGCGAATACGCGGGTTACCGGTCACCGCGCCCACGCGCGGATGATTTAACAACGGCGCGACCATGTATGCCGCCGCATCTTTATCCAGCAAGGCGTCGCCATCAATACAGACCAGAAAATCACTGCGTGCCGCGGCGGCTCCGGCCGCAAGCGCTACCGCTTTGCCCTGGTTTTCCGCCAGATGGATGACCCGCAGCCGCGAATACTCTTCGGCCAATTGATCCAGCACAGCCCCCGTGTTGTCTTTCGAACCATCGTTAATGGCGATGACTTCGATATTGTCGTAACGCTGGGCCAGGGCGGCTTCGATGGTTTCCCGCGCATTCAGCCCTTCGTTAAAGCATGGTATGAGAATGGAAATCAGCGGATTTCCCGCAAGCGTTGGCGCAGGTGTCCCTTCCCCCCATGGCCAGTAACGCTCACGATGAAACCAGAAATAGAGGCCACCGCTCATCCAAAGCGCAGACATAAACAGCGGCCAGAAAAAGACGAAATCCAGAATCACTTCACCCGTAAAGACCACCGCCACACCGAGCGGAAAACTGAACATCAGGCAAAGGATCAGGAATGCGATGATGCGATCGGTCATTTTTGTGGATACCAGTATGATGAGAAAGCGGGGCGTATCTCCGCCATCCGGGGTTGATCGTTGATGAAGTCATCCGGGTAATAGCCGTAGTTTTTGGCGCCGCTCAACCGAAGTTGTTGCATCCACCCGATAAGCATTTCATCACTGATGCCGTCCTGCCCTGCCCCTTTGCGCCAGTCACGCGCCTGCAACTCAAAGACCGTTTTCTCCATTGCGCCAGGGTAACGGGCCACGCGCCCGACCAGCCTGTCCAGCCAGTCGTTCGCGTCTTTCGGCGAAATATCTTCCATCAACGGCATCGCCATCGGTGCCGTCCAGTCATAGGTGCCAAGGAAATCATTCAAATTTTGGGCAAACCAGGTTTCGCTCTTTGGCTCCAGCACCGGCATCGCGTAGATATTGCGCGCCGTTTTCACCTGCGGGCCGCGTATGGATCGAACGGTTTGCGTGAGTTGTTCGGTGAAATCAATCAGCGCCCGGCTTTTAAAGCGCGTCCAGCGCTCAAGTAGCTGGGGATTGGCACGAATTTGCGCGATGTCGTGAGGAAACCCGGCAGCGCGATACGCGTCCAGCGCTGCCGGAGAGGCATCTTCATAGTCCGTCAGAAACGCATCATCGTGGAACAAAATGCCCTGAAAGCTGGCGTGGCGAGCCAAATCTTCGTAGATATCGTTGATCCGCTTACGGGCCACGGGGCTCCAGGGTGAAAGCCGCACATAGTGCCTGCTGTCAGGCACTGTCCGCCCGGCGGCCGGCGACCATGCCATCACACGTGGAACAGAGGCATCAAGATTGAAAGCCAGCACCGGCATCCAGGCATAGACACTCACAGCCGCGCGGGTCTGGAGTTGCCATGCGACAAAGTTGAATAAATCGGCGCGCATCGGCAGCCAGCGGTTCGGGAAATAGAGCGCCTGCACATTGCCATCCCCTTTCGGGTCGGCATAGGCCTGCAAAAATACATGCGTGATATGCATATCAAAGACGCGCTGAATGAGCGCATCGATATTTTTACGCTGCTGCGCGGGGTTTTTGTCATACACATAGTCCAGATCGATGTGCATAACCCGCATAGATTCAGGCTCTCTGACCTGCGCGACCTGATCGGCAAACTCACGAAGCGATGGATTACCGGTGATAAGCATACGGGGTATGTCGTCCAGGTTTGCCGCATTGGCCAGGCCCTGATTGAGGGTAAAAGCCATCTGATAACCCTGCTGCTTCGCCAGCCTCAACGTGGTACCACTCGCCGCACCATACGGCCAGACCCACGCGCGCGGTGAATGTCCCGTCACCTCGGTAATTTTCCGGCTGATATGCACAAGGTCAGCGCTCATGCGTTGCTCAAACTGGCTATCCGTTTCGTACTGCCCGGTGGCGTCATTGAATCCGCGATTTGCCGCGGCAGGCTCGCGGCTGCCCTGCGGATTCGCTTGTTGCCCATAGTGCGAAGCCCAGGTGTGTGCGCCAATCTCCACCAGCGACGACTGGCTGGCTTCGCGTACCATTTGCCAGGTCGCAAATTTATCGCGTGGCGTCTTTAGCCCACCAAAATCAATCGGAACATTGGCTGGCGCATCTACCCAAATGCCGACAGGTGCCCATAAGGCATGCCATTTATAGGATTTGAGCAGCGGTAAAACACGTTTGATAAAGCTGCTGTAACCGTCATCAAAGGTCAGCAGTACTGCTTTTGGCGGCAGGACACTCTTGCCGGCGTGAGCATCGAGCACCTGCTGCACGCTTATCGGGTGGTAGCCATTAACATGCAGCCAGGCAAACTGATCGTTAAGCGCACTGGTGCGCACGGAAAGATAGCGCTGATCCGCGGCGTTATCCTCCACGTCGTGGTACGCCAGCACCAGGAAGCTGTTTTTTGGCCAGGGCTGTTCCGCGTAGAGTGGCGCCCGCGCGGAGGGGGAAAGGTAGCGTGGCGCTGGCGCGCTGGCACACACGTTTGCCAGTATCCACCCTGCGATCACAATGACGATGCGTAGCCAGTGTTTAAACATGCGTGTCCTTAAAATCTGACATTCAGATCAAAAGCGAGGGCGATATTTCGCTCACGCTTGCCATCGTAAGGACGTTTGTCCCAGGAGAGCGTCACCCCGGCATCCACTACGTTATTCCATTGAATGCGCTGCCCGTAGCCAAGCTGAGTAATGGCACCGCTATTGTGTCCTTGTTGCCAGTAGCCCCCCGCACCCACGATAAACTGCTGTTTCCAGACGGTATCGTAATGGTGATACATCACGTGCTCCGCGCGCAGGCCCGCAACGGCTGAAACGTCACGTTTGGGGTTGTAATAAGGCGCATTGTCTTTGCTGTTGTGGCTACCGTTGATGGCGGGGATGAAATCCAGCGTAAAACGCGGCCGGGTCCACAGCCGCTCTTTGCCGCTGATGCCGTACTCCAGGCGATCATTGCCATCCGTAAAATGGGCGCCCGCCAGTGAAAACTGGTATTCGCGACGTTCGTTGTGATACCAACGCAGCCAAAGGTCGCCGCCGTTGGAACTTACGCCATTGCGTAACGCACGCAGCGGCGTATTACGCGATAACCGCTCCGCCGAACCACCCACCCGCCAGTTGTCATTAAAATCGTGCCAGGCAGACAGGCGTCCACCGACTTTCTGCCCGTCGCCGTAGTTATGCCCGGACACTTCCAGTTCGGCCCAGTTATCCCGTGAGGTCCACTCCGCACCGGCGCCGATATCGCGGTTAATCCCCTTGCCTTCTTCAAACTCACCGCTGGCAAAGTTATAGCCCGCAAAGAGTCGCCAGTTATCGTTTATGGGCGGGCTGTACAGGGTGGTGTTCAGGGTGAAATCATGTTTGCCGCTAATGGGGCTGTCCGACGAAATCCCCTGCGTGCCGCTGATACGCAGCTCCGCTTTATTGTGTACCGCCAGAAGGCGTTCGAGCTGACGGGTGGCGAAATCATCGGGACTGCGTGCGACCACATCACTGGTCAGTTCATTGGCCTGCCGCCACTCCTGCAATTCCAGCGCCGTCGAGGCCTGCTGTCTCTCCAGCGCCAGGTTGGTGGGTTCAATGACCTCAGCAAGCTTAAGTTCGCGTTCTGCCGCGTGCGGGAGGCCCCGCGCCAGCAAGACCGACGCTAAAGCAATACGCAGATCCTGATTACCCGCGGCTTTACTCACCAGTGTTTGCGCTTGTTTTTGTGCGGCAGCTAAGTCATTGGTTGCCGTGAAATAGTCGATAAGCAATGACTGACCAAGCAGCCAGTTATCGTTAGGTTGCGGTGTGGGTGAACCCTCGAAATAGATGAAGTAAGGGCTTTTACTGATGTAGGTGTCCAGTTGCTGCTTTGCTTCATCGAAGTGATTATTGTCGAGACGTGCATAGAAAAGGTCTTGCTGGTCATCCATGGTGAGCGGCATCACCGCGACAGGGCCATGCGGGTAGAAAACCGCTTCCAGCATTGATTCCGCTTTATCAGGCTGTCGCTCGGCAAGCCAGGCAGAGGCAACCCAACGCCGGGCATAATTGGGGACGTGTTGTCCATCGGCCTCCAGCGCTTCATACTCGGCAATGACCTCAGCACTGCGTTTGCGAATCACCAGGGCACCCAGTCTGTCGATTCTGGCGCGCCGTACATCCTTTTGCGCCTCGGGATTCTCTTTCCAGGCAGCGATGAAGCCGTCATAGCGGGCAAGCGCTTGATCGGCCACCAGATAGCGCTCTTCTTCGTTGCGGGCGGGCGTAAACGCCGCGCGTACTGTCTGGGCTGCGGCATCGAGTTCAAGCTGGCGGGTGATCGCATCGGACTGCGGGTTACGCTCGGAAAGCGACAGCGCGGGGCCGGCTATCCGGTTAGCCGTCATAGCGGACAACAGTGTCGGCACCACATTTTTGCTTGCCGGTGAATCCGAATCAACGCGGGTCGCGGCGAGTAACGCATCCCAGTTTTTACCCTGCGCCTTGTAAACATAAGCCAGCAGCGCATCGCGTTCTGGCCCCGGAGACTGCTCTGCCCACTGCTGTGCGGCGGTAATGGCCTCTTCGTTACGCCGGGCATCGGCGAGGGTCATTATCCATCCGGTTCGCGCGTCATTGTTGTTGGGCTCCTCACGTAAAACGCGCTCCCAGACATTCAGTGATTCATCCCACTTTTTCAGATTGCGCAAGGCGCGTGCCACGGCGATTTGTCCGCGGACCGGAATGACCATTTTGTCCTGATAGCGGCCCCATACTTCCAGCGTCTGTGCATCGTTATCTGCCCAAGCGGATACCTGTAGCCAGTCGGCAACTTGCTCTGGCGTCAGCGGCGCAGTTTGCTCACGGGCATTGAGATACGTTAGCAGCGGCTGGCGATCCCCTTTTCGTGCCTGAATAATCAGCTCATCGTAGGCAGGGTTCGCGCCATAGGCGAAAAATGGCAATATCATGCTCACCGCAAATAAGCAGGTTCCTGATTTAAACCGTTTCACTGAATTAACACGCCGATGAAGAGTAACCATAACCATCCCTGCACCTTTATATCGAAAGTGAGCATTTCATTAATTTATTGCCGCAATATGACGAAAAATTAATAAATACACCAGACCTACAAATGCATGACGAAATAATAAAATATCATACTTTTCTCCTATTTTTATTTATTAAAATGCAAACCATGACAAGCAATAAAATAAATAAAAATGCTTACAAACGTTAGCCTCACTATTTTAATTTTGCCATAAGAAAATAAAAAAATATCATTACGCCACAATAGAAATAACGCCAACCGCCTCAAATCCCAGACAGGCCGGGGATGCAGTCAGTCTGTACAGGTCATGGTGATGATGGCATTACCGGTGGCTATGCACTCCAGAGGATTATTCATTCCGGGACTCATGAATTACACGTTTCAGCACCTGAAATCGTGGGCTTCTTTGCTAACGCTTTACTGAAATAGGAATGTTGCGACATATCAGGGGGCAATCATTTTATAGGGAGGAAATCATTTTCTGTATTACCGACACACATCACAAAATTTCGAGATTATGGGATTAGCCAATCGCTAATAAGAAGCATGCTGTTATTGCCAGTATGGGCGCGACATTATTTTTTACCGGCCAGGTATTGTAAAACTCACCTTCTCACCGTGACGGTGAAAAACGCCTGGCCGGTTCCCCGGCGCTTACCGGGGAGAGAATAGTGTACCTGTTAAGCCGATTGCCAGAATCTGTGGCGGCCTCTGCGCAAGCGATGATGTGGCCGCTATTACCATTTAACCTGCTGATATTCAGAAATTTTTATCAAGTGACAGCGTCACATTTCGCTGGCGATAGTCATAAAAGTCGATATTACTGTCCACATGTTTATAGCTGAAATTCAGCTTCGGCATCACCCCAAAGAAATAGAGATCGCGATGCCAGACCGAGAGGTTATAGATCTGTTCGCTATCTTTACGGCGGGTAGCAAAGATTTCGCTGTCGGCCTGGTAGTCCCGGCGCGCAAACGCTGAACCGGCAGAAAACGAGAGCTGCCAGGGTAAATCCACCTGTATCCCGCCACGTATGGCCACCCGGTGACTGGACTCGCTTTTAACAAAAGTTTGTTGATCGAGAAAATCGATGCCCGCATAGGTGGAAACCCGGCTACTTAATGCATGGGATAACGTCGTTGATGTGTAACGGTTATAGCCGCGAAGAAAACGGTAAGCATCATCATCGTAAGACAATTTCTGATACTCAAGCGCCTGACTCACCTGCCAGGTGGGCGACAACAGATAGCTGTACTCTGCACGCACGCCCGGACCAGAGGAGTAATTCTCGGTGCCGTACCAGCGTTTTTCATAAAAGGGCAGCAGCGCAAACTGCTGGCGGAAATCGCGCCACTGATATCCGGCATAGAGACGACTGGTGATGTCATCAAACTTGTGGTTATTCCAATAGCTTTTCCCGTTCACGGTAGCCAGAAAGCGCAGCCCGTGTTGATCATAAAGCTGCACATCCTTTTGCATCGCACCGCTAAACCACAGCCCCTCTCCCCGTTGCGGGAAGCTGTCTTTATTACGGATAAACAGACGGTCGCCAACGCGGATCGTTTTGCCTGAAGACGCATTGTTCACGTTACTGTCGTTGAGATAGCTGACACTCAACGTCCCCGTTAGCGCGTTGCCTTTCTGAATGCGTTCAAGATATTGCGCAATAACACGTTGAATATTATCCGGTGGGCTGCTTTGCAGTACCCGACGAAATTGATATTCCGCCGCATCATACTGATGATTTTCAAACATCGCGCGTGCCAGATCGAGCCGCACCGCGGCAAATTCAGGGTGCAGGCTGAGAATGGCACGGTAATGGTCAATGGCCTGAGCATAATTGCCCTGACTGCGGGCAAGCCCCGCTTTTGCGAAGTGAATCAGCGTGTTATCCGGGTTTGGCGATGCCTCGTAAACCGACAAAATCGCGCTGACTACCTGCCATTGCCCGTCCCGCACGGCCTGATCGAGCAACGCCATCGCCAGCGCGGGCTGTTCAGCCAGTTGAACGTTTGTCACATGCCGCGTCTTTCCACGGGATGGTGTGGAGGTATCCGGTGTCGTCAGACGTTCAAAATGGGGAGCGGCGGGAATAGCGTTCGTTTCTGGCGGTGCGGCAAAGGCGGCACCAAATGGGCAAAGCACACTCAGTGCCCCAATACGCAAGACATTCATAAATTACTTACCATCAGGAAATCACCGGCCAGGCGGGCTGGCCGGAAACACATTTACTGGCGTGTTGCACCAAAGGAGGCGTTTTTGCTGCTGTCGGCGAACTGGGCAAGACCACCCAATTCCTGTGCTGCCGGGCCGTTGAAATGACCAACAAACGTCCCGTTCTGCCCGCCTGATTGCGCATTGCCAGAGAAACCACCGTTAGCGATGTTGCCCTGCATCGTCACTGCACTGCCGAAGGTATCGCTGGCGGCAATGTTTCCGTTGATGGTTTTGGCGCCAAAATCAATATTGAAGGTGGCATCGCTACGATTGCTCTCACGCAGGCCGTTACCAACGTACGTTGCCGTGCCTTGTGTCGGTACATTGGCGACCGCGGTCGCATCACCGGTGTAGAAAACATCATGTTGACCAGTTTCGAAACTTGTCCAGGTACCGAATGTAGTGTAGCTCATACGACCACAGCACCAGGATGTTGCCGAAACGGGCGTACCGTCCGTGCGTACAAGTCTCTGGGTTTGCACATAGCCTGCGGAGATCCCCGTACCACGCATGGTATAGGCAAACCCTTGCGGCGTGGTGTAGGTATAACCAGAAAGGGTCCCGCCGGTTGCAAGACTCGCGGGAGCCTGGGAAGGGGTTTCAGGTGTACTGCCGGTATTGGTATTGCCGTTATCGGTTTGAACCGGTGTCGTGGTTTGCGCAGGCGCTCTGTCATCGCCCCCACCGCCGCCGCCACCGCCGCCACCGCCGCCACATGCGGTCAGAAATAAGGCTGTCAGTAATACGCCAGGTTTTATACTCTTCATGAGCCAAACATCCTTTGTTGTGAAGAAATTCGTAGAATTTGTAACATAATTTTTATAAATAAATTTACGTCAAAAATAATGGCATCTCTAACAGAGATTCGCTTCACGATTAACTCTAAGATTAATCTTAACAACGACTTACTTATTTTTGGTAGGTTTTAACGCCATTGTTTTTTAATTTGACTTAAGGGAATGTTGAGCGGGAGTTTATTTTTATCGGTTTTATGGTGACAAAAATAATAAGGTGTCTGGATGGGCCATGACTGACGCATCCAGAAAGAGAAATAGACAAACGTGGCAATTTAGCGCGTTATTACCCGAAATCAGTCTGGCTTTGTCCCCGACTTATCGCTCCCAGGGGGCAGGCTCGGCAAACTTCTCCAGCAGAAAATCAATAAAGGCCTTAATGCGCGGCGTCTGCATCAGCCGTGTGGGTGTGACGGCGTGGATAAAACTCTCCTGCACCAGATAATCAGGCAGGACAATCTGCAAGCGTCCAGCCTTGAGATCATCGGCAACATGCCAGACAGACTGGAGTGAGATCCCCCGTCCATATACCGCCGCGTCACGTAACAGTTCACCGAAGTTGCTCTCGATCTTACTGTTTATTTTTACCCGAAACGTTCCCTCACCAGGGGGGAGCAATGTCCAGATATCCCGCTTCCCGTCGGCGTCCGTCATCAGCAATCCGTCATGCGCTTCGAGATCGGCAGGATGCTGCGGCACACCGCGTTGCGCCAGATAGGACGGCGACGCCACCAGCACGCGCCGGTTTGGCGCGATCCGTCGCGCGACCAGGCTTGAGTCTTTAAGATTGCCAATGCGGATAGCGAGGTCGTACCCCCCTTTTACCAGATCGACCACTTCATCACTGAGGTGCGCCACAAAATTGACGTCCGGATGTAACGACTGAAATTCCGCCAGCAGCGGCGAAATGTATAAACGCCCGAAGGACGCTGACATCGTGACTCTGATAGTCCCGGTCACTTCGGAGCGGCTGGTATGCAAACTCTCGCCAAGGGCATTTAACGCCTCAATCAACGGCCGCCCCTGTGATGCCAGCAATTCCCCTTCCGGGGTGGGATAAAGACGCCGGGTTGTACGGTTGAGGAGCCTGGCTCCCAGGCTCTCCTCCAGGCGCTGTATTCGCTTGCTGGCCACCGCCAGAGAGAGATTTTCACTGCGTGCGGCGGCGCTGATGGAGCCTAAATCCACCACCCGCAGGAAAAGCGAAATGTCACTGATACGCTCCATAAATTCTCAATTTGTCGTCGATAATAATTTTGCATTGTAGTGATTTATTTGATGAAGGCGCAATGGCACGGGCCGTTTCCCGCCCGGCCATTTCGGGCTTACCCTTTCCCCAGTTTTGACAACATCTCCGGGCGCATAAATTTATGAATGACCAGCATAAACAGCAGCGACGGCACCAGCAAAATCAGGGCGGTAATGGACGACACCTGATAATTTCCCGACATACTGGCGTTATACAGCAGCAGCGGTAAGGTGGTGATGTCCGGCGCACCAACGAAAAAGGTGCCGGTAAACTCATCGAGCGATTCGAGGAAGACAAAAATACTGGCGGCGATAATGCCCGGCGAGGCCTGCGGCAGCACGATATGCCAGAAGGTGTAGACTGGCCCGGCCCCGAGGTTCCGTGACGCCCTCGCCAGCAGCGGATCCACGGTGGAAAACGCCGCCACGCAGATCCATACCGAGTACATCAGGCCGTGTACGCTGTGCACCAGCACCACGCTGGCTACCGTGCCATTTAGCCCCCACTGATAGAACAGCCGGGCGATATTCATATATACCGTCAGGTTCGGGAACGCCTGCGGAATCAAAAACAGCAGCATAAACAGCACCCGCAGCGGCATCCCGCGCCGTGAGAGCGCATACCCCGCCGGGACCGAAATCAGCAGGCAGACGGCCACCGACAACACGGCGATAAACACGCTGGTGAGCAGTGAGCCGGAGACATCACTGTAGGGGCTGAACACCTGATACCAGTATTTGAGTCCCCACTGACTGGGCAGCGTATGAGGGAAAAACCAACTCTCCGCCACCGTCCAGATAAGTAAATTCAATAACGGGCCAAACATCGCCAGCAGCATAAAAAGTAACAGCAGCGTTTGCAGAGGCAGGCTGGCGCTCAGTTTCCTGCGCCCTTTCGTAAGCCATGTTTCCGGTAATGTCATTGTTGCCTCTTTCATCATTCGCCTCCCTTCTGTTGCAGACTGTGGCGCAGATAGAACCACGACAGCGCGCCACAAATCAGTAGCGACACCACGCCAAGCGCGTTTGCCACGGCATAGTCACCGTAGGAGTTAACGCGAAACGCCATATCCACGGTCATCATGGTTGGCGTCCCCACACCGATCATCAGCGGCACGGACAGCACCGACATCATGGTCACGGTCGAGAGCACCAGCGCCACGCCGATGGCGGGTAATACTTGCGGCAGGATGATGTCGAACAGAATACGTGGACGCGAGGCTCCAAGATTTCGGGCGGCCAGTATCTGTGACTGCTCCAGCGCCGCCATCGCGCCGCAGATAAGCAGTGTGGCGAACGCCAGTTGTTTCCAGACAAAGGTGATGATGATCCCTTTCCAGCCCAGCCAGGAGACGGTCTCCAGCGGCGTAAAGAGATCGGTTGCCACCAGTGCATTGTTCATCAGGCCGTTTTTCGCCAGAAAAGTGCGCATCATCTGCGCGGCCACAATAAAGGGGATAAACAGCGGCAGGCGGTACAAAAACCCCAGCATCCGCACGATGGGCCGACAGGGTGACAAGGTGATCACCGCCGAGAGGGTGATGGAAATCACCGCCAGCAGCGCGACTGAAACCAGCACAATCACCAGCGTAAAGGCGATATCGCTGGAATAGAGCGCGTAGACTTTACTGAAATGGGCCAGCGTTAGCTTTCGGGCATCGTCAGTAAACGCGGCAATCAGCGAGAACCCAAGCGGATATAAAAAGAGTACGGCGATCATCAGCGCGGCAGGCGCGACCAGTAACACATTTTTCAACGAACGGCGCATAGCAAAACCTGGTGTCAGAAAAAAAGCTCAGGGCGACGTCGTGTCGCACCTGAACATTGACGGTATACCCTAAATAATTCCAGTTGCAGGCAGGCGGCAAACGAGTAAATCCCGATGCGCTTACGCCGGTAAGTGATTCGGGTGAACGCGTGTAGCCAACGCACCTGCAGCTTGAAGTATGACGGGTATGATTAATTGGCGACCTGGCTTTCATAGCCCTCTTTTATGTCGTCAAAGTAAGGGGTAATCGGGAAGCTTTTGCCGTAATCCGCCAGCGCTTTCGGTGAGATTTCCGCAAACAGTTTCTGCCAGGTCGCCGGATCCAGCTTCGGCTTCACATGTTCGGCATCAATACCCGGATACCAGTTAAACTGTTTCACAATGCCTTGCGCCTGTACGTCCGGGCTGGTTGCCAGCTCGATAAACTCACGCGCAAGCTGCGGATTTGCCGCCTTTGCCGGGGTGACGTAGTACATCGGTTGCCCTGGCATACCCGGCGAAAGCAGCGTCAGTTTGATGGACGGCGGCAGTTTGCCCTGATCTTTCCAGCTATAGAACATATCCACCCACACCGGCCCCATCGTGATCTCGCCACGGCTGAGCATATCGAGGGTCCCGGCATTGCCTGGCGTGAAGGTCACGTTCTTGTTGAATGCCTTTAACTTCTCGAACGCCTGACTCCAGTTTTTCTCCACGCCTTTGTCGTAAGGCAGTGCGGACAGACGCTGAGCATCCGTACCATAGGCGTACATCCAGCCCACCACAAAGCTCACGCCGGACATGCCATTCTTGATCCCGTTATAGCCAAAGGCCTGCGGGTTTTTCTGCGCCCAGTTCACCAGCTCATCGTAGGAGGCAGGCGGGGTTTTGATCGCCTCACTGTTCCAGGCGATGGCGGTCTGGCTTAAAAACATCGGCATTACGTAACCGTCGACATTCACGCCGAGGGCATTTTTCGCGTTATCCGCGCTCACCATGCTGCCGGTGCTGATCTGCTGACGGTATTTCGCAAGCAGCCCTTTTTCCACCAGTTCGCCACCGGCTTTTTGGTGAACGACCGCCACATCAATATCCCAGGTCTTCGCATCGCTCTCTTTTTGCGCGGTCAGTTTCTCAATGATTTTGTTCGAACCGGCATCGCCCGGACCGGTGCCCACCACCTGAACTTTGACGCCTGGATGCGCCGCTTCAAATTTCGGCCCCAGCCAGGTTTTTACGTAATCCACCATATTCTGATCGCCTGCTGTGGCAACGTTCAGGATGGTGTCGGCCTGTGCGCCGTAGCTCAGAAATAATGCAGTCACTACCGCAGCTTTCGTTTTAATAAACATGGTCTATCCCCAAAATGAACACGATGATGTCAACTTGCTTGTGATGATGGAAAAATATGTAACGCGGGTGCCGGGACGTGGAGCCGGACGGTTGACTGCGCGGGCCAGCACTGTGTTGAATCCGCCAGTAACAGTCGATCATGGCAACGCACGCTGTGGCGATATAAATTGCCAAGAAACGCACTTTGCTCGACAACGCCATTGAGCGTTAACCCCTCTTCTGGGGTGCCCGGACTTAATGCACTGAGCGCCGCATCGGCGCTGCGAAAATAAAGAGTGCGGTCACGGAAATCGTCGGCTGAATATTTCCCCTGGGTACGCAGGGAAATATCCTGCACGGCAAAGAGTTCGTTTGCGGAAATTTTATTATCGGCCCCCATAAAATCGGCCACAAAAGGCGTTGCCGGACGCTGATAAATATCCTCCGGGGTGCCTATTTGCTCGATTCGGCCATTATTTAACACTGCAATCCGATCGGCCATTACCAGCGCTTCCTGCTGATCGTGGGTAACAATTAATGAGGTGAATCCGAGGCGTTTTTGCAGCGCCTTAATTTCATGGCGCACATTGAGGCGGACTTTGGCATCGAGGTTCGACAGGGGTTCATCGAGCACCAGCACGTCGGGTTCGATCGCCAGGGCACGGGCCAGGGCGACACGCTGGCGCTGGCCGCCGGAAAGTTCTGTCACCTTCACATCCGCAAGGCCGGTGAGATTGACAATGTTCAGCAGATCCGTAACCCGGCGGTCAATGTCGTCGCGGCGCCATTTGCGCAGCTTTAACCCGTAGCCAATATTGCGCGCCACCGTCAGATGCGGCCACAACGCGTAGCTCTGAAACACCATGGTGATATTGCGCTGCTCTGGCGCACTGTGGGTAATATCGCGATGGGCAACGGCAATCTCCCCGCTTTGTACCGGAATAAAACCGCACAGCGCATTTAACAGAGTGGTTTTTCCACAGCCCGACGGGCCCAGCAGGGCAATCATTTCCCCTTTTTCGACCTGCAGATCGATATTATGCAGTACGACCTTATCGCCATAGCTAATTTTAAGACCGCTTATCTGTAAATAACTCATATTTGCTACCCAAAAAATCGCTGCTTATTTTTTCACGCCGATGAACACGTGTTCATTCGAATGTAAAAAAAATGCAATGTTGACTCGACATTATGTGAGCCTACTTTGTCGGGTATTTGTGACAATTTAATTAAGACTCTGGTCATCAGGCTATTTTATTTGTCCGTTTGGCCCAGGGCAGTGCTCAGAAGCCTAAAAAATTTTTGGTGAGGGAAAAATGAAAATCGATGTTCTTGGCTGCGGTAGCGCTTTCTCCCGTGAACAAAATACCTCTGCGCTGCGGGTCATTGACGAGGCGAACCGGCAATGGTTGATTGACTGCGGCCCCACTATCCCCCGTGCACTCTGGCAGCGCGGAGGGGATAGCAACGATATCGACGTTATCTATTTCACCCATGTCCACCCGGATCACTGCGTCGGGCTGACGGCTTTGCTGAACTACTGGAAAAGCTTCTCGCGCCAGAAACCGCTGGTTATCTATTGTCAGCCACAGCAGCGCCCGGTACTGATGCAACTGGCGGCGCTGGCTAACTGGCCGCAGACTACCCTGAGTTTCGATCTCGACTGGCGCGACACCACCGACGCATGGCACTGGCACAACTGGCATATTCGCACCGCCGAAACCCGGCATGAACTGACCAACCGCGCCATTCGCATTACCTTTGGCGGACGGACGCTGTTTTATAGCGGCGACGGTCGCCCGACGGCGGCATCCATCGCGTTAATGGCCGGGGCCGACCTCGCCTTTCAGGAGTGTGCCTCACTGACCGCGCTCAGCGACGATGCCTCCCACGGTGATTTCCCCTCCTGTCTGGCACTTTTCCGGCAACTGGCTATCCCGGCTTTTGGGCTCTACCACTGCTATGACGCGATACTCGATGACCTTAAGACCGCCTGTCAGCCCTGGGATGGCCTGTTCGTCAGTCACGACGGCCTCCAGTTGCCGCTGGATACGTCTCAGATTGACGGTGAGGAACGCCCGGCATGAGCGCACTGCCTCGCAAACAGAGCGTGACCGCGCAGGATGTCGCCCTCCGGGCGGGCGTCTCGCGGGCGGTGGTCTCCCGCGCGCTCAGCAATAACGGCAGTATCTCTCCCGACACCCGTGAGCGTGTATTGCGCGCGGCAGAGGAGCTCGGCTATCAGGTCAATTTCCTCGCCCAGGGGCTGAATCGCCGCCGCAGTCATCTGATTGGGGTCATGGTCTCGCGCATCAGCGATCCGTTTCGCAGTAGTTTGCTTGACGCTCTGCTTGGCGAGATCCAGCGTCGCGGTTTTCAGGCACTGGTGAGCGAAATTCGCAGCGAGCAGGATCTGGCCCGCACGCTGCGCCGCTTTGCCCAGTTTCGCGTCTCCGGGGTCATCGTCACCTCCGGGCAACCACCGGAGTCACTGGTCAACGAGTGCGTTTCACAACAGATCCCGGTGGTGGGTATCAACCGTCAGCCGGATATCCCGTTTGTGGATTATGTCTGCTCCGACAATGTCTGCGGTGCGACGCTCGCCGCCGGGCAACTGGTCGGCAACGGCTGCCGACGTTTCGGCTGGCTCAATACGTCTCACTCCACCTGGGCCGGGCGGATGCGTGGCGATGCGTTTTATCAGGCGTTGCAGGCACTCGGTGTGGATACCACGCACGATCTGCAGGCGCTCATCGCCCCTACGGAGGGGTACGACGGGGGTGTTCAGGCGGCTTTAAGTGCAGATGCGAATCTTGAGGGCATCTTCTGTGCCAATGCGCAGCTCGCCTGCGGATTTCTTGACGGGATGCGCCAGCGCGGCAGACACGCCCCGGACGATTTTCAGCTCATTGGTTTTGACAATACGCCACAAACGGCGCAATACAGTTATCAACTGACCACCCTGCATCAGGATGTTGCGGAAATTTCCCGCCAGGCCTTAACCCGCCTGCTGGAACGGGCCGACGATCCGCAACAGCCTTCGCGCACGACATGGGTGGATGTGCAATTAATTTATCGGCGCACGTCGCCATTATCTCAATAAGAGCAGGCCATGACGGAAGAACAGCAGCAGTCATTATGTGCATTGATTCGCCAGTTGGGCGCACAGGCGCAGGCATTACGTAATGCGGGATTACAGGTCGATAAAAAGGCCCGCCAGGATTTTGTGTCTCATGCGGATCTGTTTGTCGAAAAGGAGGTTAAAAGCTGGCTGAACAGCCACTGTCCACAGGACGGTTTCCTCGGGGAAGAGAGTGGTCTGCAAGGGGGTGAGCAAGGTACCTGGGTGCTCGACCCTATCGACGGGACCACCAACTATATTCAGGGGATGGATTACTGGTGTATTTCGCTGGCTTATGTTCGCCAAAACGTGATTGAACTGGGGATTGTCTATGCCCCGGATCGTGATGAGTTTTTCTTTTCCCGCCGTGGCAAGGGAGCGTTTCTTAACGAGCAGCGTTTGGCGTTGCGCGAACCGGATCCGGATACGGTGATTATTGGGATGGGGCGCTCCAGCCGCGCGCCGGTGGAAAACTATACCCGCACGATTGCCCGTGTGATCAATGCCGGTATGGAGTATCGCCGGTTTGGTGCCGGGGCGCTGATGCTGGCCCACGTCGCCACCGGGCAGGTGCACGCCTATTATGAGGAGCATATGAATAGCTGGGATGCGCTGGCGGGGTTGTTGCTTATCGTTGAAGCAGGCGGTACCAGTAATGCGTTTCTCGCCGACAACGGGCTGATCAATGGCAATCTGGTGCTGGCCGGTTGCGTCGATGTGCAGGCGCGTCTTTCCGCTCTGCTGGTTGGTCACTAACCTCGCCCTGCAAGAAACTCCCCGGTGGCGCTACCGCTTACCGGGGCTAGCTGCTCACCTTCACGCTTGTGATAGCCCGGATCAGGCGCGTGCGCCGCCATCCGGGTGCCGTATCGCTACACCGATGTCGCCAGACTACAGATAGCCGCCAGCATCACGATAAACAGCGCCCCCCGACCAAACCGCCGCAGCACGCGCCATTGCTGAAACTCACGCTCATCAGCTTCATCCATCAGCCGTTCCGCCGCTTTCTCTACCTCTCCGCACGCCGCCGACCTGCGTACGAGGATATTCGTGTAATATTTGCGCATGACATAAATCGTGATCTGATTCCAGATAAAGGTGGCAGGCAGCAACGCGCAAATAATGGTCACAAAACTGTGTGCGAATGTCCCTTTACCCGGGAAAACGCGATCAAAAACGACAGAAAGCCCCACCATCACCCCTAAATAAACAACACCCCCCAGCCAGGTCTCCACATGACTGTTGGCACGCGATCGGGCTTCTTTGTAATTTTTATGGCCGACGCTGGCAGGCAGCCCCACAAGCTCCGGAATATCTTTGCCACTCCAGTAGATCTTCATCTCAACCCTCATCCCGAATAAACGCCGTATTTACGATATCCGCAATGTCTATCCGGGTATATTAAATTCTGCGTAAAGCATCACGTCATTGTTATTAAGGGCAAAAACCCATCGGCTCAACCCCCGGCGTCTGCGTTACACTTATCCTTCTACCCTAATTACTATTCCGGCCGCGGCAGACATCACAGGGAGCAGGAAAGATGTCAAAGAAAACCATTTTATCCTCCGTACTGGCTGAGATCTTTTCGCCCGCCACCCGCGACTGGTTTGTCTGCGCGTTTCAGCACCCCACGCCGGTACAGGCGCAGACATGGGCGGCAACCAATGCCGGGGAACATGTGCTCGCCATCGCGCCTACCGGTTCAGGGAAAACGCTGGCGGCCTTTCTCTACGCCCTGGACCAACTTTATCGTGAAGGTGACGCCCCCGCTGAGGAGGCGGTCGAGAGAAAAAAAACCACGCGCATTCTCTATATCTCGCCGATAAAAGCCCTGGGCAGCGACATTCAGCGCAACTTACAGATCCCGTTACAGGGCATCAGCGAACAGCGAAAAAAACGCGGTGCGCCGGAAGTAGCAATCCGCGTGGCGATGCGCACAGGCGACACCTCTTCTCAGGAGCGGGCAACGCTTGTGCGCCATCCTCCTGATATCCTCATCACCACGCCGGAGTCGCTCTACCTGATGCTCACCTCCAGGGCACGCGAAACATTGCGCGGTGTCGAAACGGTTATCGTCGATGAAGTCCATGCGGTGGCGGGCAACAAACGTGGCGCGCATCTGGCCCTCAGCCTGGAGCGGTTGGATGCCCTGCTTGCCAGACCAGCCCAGCGTATTGGCCTGTCCGCGACGGTGCGTTCACCGGGCGATGTTGCGCAGTTTCTGGGGGGCGATCGTCCGGTTACCGTGGTCAACCCACCGGCCCTTCGCCATCCGGATATTCGTATTGTGGTGCCCGTTGCCAATCTCGATGACGTCCTCTCCACCAGCGCCGGAACCGGGGAAATCAGCCACGCGGGCAGAGAAGGCTCCATCTGGCCGCATATCGAATCCGGTATCCTCGACCAGGTACTCAGCCACAACTCGACCATTGTGTTTACCAACTCCCGTGGTCTTGCGGAAAAACTGACTGCCCGGCTCAATGAACTCTATGCCTCACGCATGGCAGAAGCGCCCGAAGAACAAAGCGACTCAGCGCACTTTGTTTCGTCCTCGGGGGCGACATCCAACCGTGCACAAACCGGGCAGGTGTTTATCGCCCGTTCGCATCATGGCTCCGTGTCAAAAGAACAAAGGGCCATCACGGAACAGGCGCTGAAATCCGGGGAATTGCGCTGCGTGGTCGCCACATCAAGCCTCGAACTGGGAATTGATATGGGGGCAGTGGACCTTGTGATTCAGATTGCCTCCCCCCTTTCCGTTGCCAGCGGCTTACAGCGTATCGGCCGCGCCGGACATCAGGTGGGCGGTATATCGAAAGCCCTTTTCTATCCACGCACCCGGCGTGAGCTGATTGATTCCACGGTCGTGGTCGACTGTATGCTGGCGGGTAAACTTGAGACCCTGACCCCGCCGCGAAATCCCCTTGATGTGCTGGCCCAGCAAACTGTCGCCGCCGTTGCCATGGATGCGCTGAACGTGGATGACTGGTATGCCACCGTTTGTCGCGCAGCGCCGTGGAAAGAGCTGCCACGGGATGTCTTTGACGCCACGCTCGATATGCTGGCGGGACGCTATCCTTCCGGTGATTTCTCTGCTTTCCGGCCACGGATTATCTGGCAGCGGGAGAGCGGTCAACTCACCGCCCGCCCCGGCGCGCATCTGCTGGCGGTAACCAGCGGCGGCACCATCCCTGACCGGGGAATGTTCAGCGTCCTGCTCCCGGAAGGGGAGGAACAGCCTGGTGCCCGGCGGGTGGGCGAGCTTGATGAAGAGATGGTCTACGAGTCACGCGTCAATGACATCATCACCCTGGGGGCCACCTCCTGGCGCATCCAGCAAATCACTCACGACCAGGTGATAGTGACCCCGGCCCCCGGTCGCTCCGCCAGGCTGCCGTTCTGGCGCGGCGAAGGGAATGGGCGTCCCGCCGAACTCGGCGAACTGATCGGCGATTTTATGCATGCCCTTGCCGACGAGGCATTTCTCACCTCACCCAACGCGCTCGCCTTGCCGGGGTTAAGCCACAATGAAAACGCGCTTGCCAACATCAAAGGGCTCATTGAGGAGCAACGCAGCGCCACGGGGATCATTCCGGGCAGCCGACATCTGGTGCTGGAGCGCTGTCGCGATGAAATGGGCGACTGGCGCGTCATCCTGCATTCGCCGTATGGCCGTCGGGTACATGAGCCCTGGGCGCTGGCGATCGCCGGACGTCTTCACGCGTTATGGGGGGCAGACGCCTCCATTGTCGCCAGTGATGACGGTATCGTCGCCAGGCTACCGGATACCGAGGGAAAAACGCCGGACGCCGACGTATTTCTTTTCGAACCCGAAAAATTAGGCCGACTTGTCCGGGATGCGGTGGGCAACTCTGCGTTATTTGCCGCCCGTTTTCGCGAGTGCGCCGCGCGCGCATTGCTTATGCCTGGGCGCACACCTGGCCGTCGCTCCCCCCTCTGGCAACAGCGCCTGCGTGCGGGTCAGTTGCTGGAGATCGCACGCGGCTATGCGGATTTCCCCATCTTGCTGGAAACCGTACGCGAGTGTCTGCAGGACGTGTACGACCTGCCCGCGCTGGACAGGCTGATGCGCCGCCTGAACACCGGGGAAGTGCAGATTTCCGGGGTGACTACAACCACCCCGTCGCCTTTCGCCGCCAGCCTGCTCTTTGGCTATGTGGCAGAATTTATGTATGAGTCCGATGCCCCGCTCGCCGAACGCCGGGCCTCTGTATTGTCTCTGGATAGCGAACTGCTGGGTAACTTGCTGGGCCAGGCCGATCCCGGTGAACTGCTCGATCCGTTGGTCATTCGACAGATCGACGATGAGTTGCAGCGTCTGACCCCCGATCGCAAAGCCCGTGGCAAAGAAGGCCTTTTTGACCTGCTGCGCGAACTGGGCCCGATGAGTCCAGACGATCTCGCCGCGCGCCACCGGGAGAGCCGCGATGCGGTTAACCTCTGGCTGGAGGAACTGCTGGCGGAACGGCGCGCCTTTGTGGTCACGATTGGCGAAAGCCAGCGCATCGCCTCTATGGACGATGCCGCACGCCTTCGGGATGCGTTGGGGGTGCGGTTGCCTGCGGCTCTGCCCGACATCTGGCTTAATCCGGTGGCGACCCCGCTCGCTGACTTATTTTTGCGCTATGTTCAGACCCACACGTTGTTTACCGTCCAGCAGATCGCCCACGCCTTCGGCCTTGGCGTCGCCGTGGCGCAAGAGGCGCTGGAAAAATTGCGCGACCAGGGCAAAGTGATGCGCCTGCGCGCCGGGAAACCCGCACAGCCAGACGCGCGCTCCGCCTCAGACTGGGTGGGCGAAGAGATTTTCCGTCGCCTGCGTATCCGCTCGCTGCAGGCGGCCCGCGAAGCGACACGTCCGGTCCCGGCGACGGCTTTTACCCGCCTGCTGCTGGAGCGCCAGGGGTTGCTTGCCGGGTCTGATGGCAGCCCGGCGTTTCATAGCAACTTATCCGGCGGCGTGTTTGAAGGCGTTGACGGCGTCCTGCGCGTTATCGAGCAACTGGCCGGGCTGGGCTTACCGGCTACGCTATGGGAAAGCCAGATTTTACCCGCGCGCGTGCGGGACTACGCCCCGGAGATGCTTGATGAACTGCTTTCAACGGGCGAAGTGATCTGGTCCGGGCAGAAAAAACTCGGTGATGATGACGGGCTGGTCGCCCTGCATATCCAGGAGTATGCAGCGGAAACCCTGAGCGTGCCGCACGCAGACAGCGCGGTTCTCTCTCCGCTACAGCGGGACATTCTGGCGGCACTTGCCAACGGCGGAGCCTGGTTCGCCCATCAGCTTAGCGCGCTTATTGATTCGCACCGCGCCCCAGGCGATGAGACGCTGACACCGGATGCCCTGCATGAAGCGCTGTGGGGGCTGGTCTGGCTGGGGTATATCACCACCGATATATGGTCGCCTCTGCGCGCATTATCCCGCGCGGGGAGCACGTCCCGCCCGTCATCTCAGCGTCGCGTTCGAAGCCGACGCGGGCGTCCGGCGCTGGCGCCCCACCCGGCCAGGGCGGTGCATATGTCGTTCAGTACGCCGACGCTTGCCGGGCGCTGGTCGTTGTTGCTCGCCGATAAACTCAGTGACACCGAATGGTTACTTGCGCTGGCAGACAATATGCTCGACCGCTACGGCATAGTCAGCCGACGGGCGGTGATGATGGAGAACCTGCCTGGCGGTTTTCCGGCAATGCAGACCGTCTATCGCAATATGGAAGATGCCGGGCGTATTCTGCGCGGGCGTTTTGTAGACGGGATGGGCGGCACGCAATTTGCCGAACGGCTGACCATTGACCGTCTGCGCGAGCTGTCGACGACACAACCTGAGAAAGCCGTCTTCACGCCTGTCGCGCTGTCTGCCAGCGATCCGGCGAACCCCTTCGGTACGCAACTGCCGTGGCCATCCCATGCTTCCTCACTGGTGCCGACTCGCCGCAATGGCGCGCTGATTGTGATTGCCGGGGGCATACTGCGCCTCTACCTTGCTCAGGGCGGCAAAAAAATGATTGTCTGGATGGACGATGACGAGGCCATCGCCGGGCAGGTCTTCCGTGCGCTGGCGGTTGCGCTGCGCCGGGAGTCGCGTCTGCACTTCACGCTGGAAGAGATTAACGACACGCCTGTACGCCAGATGCCGTTCTTTACCCTGCTGCGGGAGATCGGTTTTTCCAGCTCACCGCGCGGACTGGACTGGGGGTAATCCCCCTTTTGTTACATCAGTTCGCTGGTACAGGCGCATATCAGCTTACGCAGCCACTTTTGCGCGCTCCCCCCGTCGGAACGGCGGTGCCAGAGCAAATTGAACTCAATGGCGGGCAGCCCAACGGGCGGCGTCAGCATTACCACGTCCCTGCTCTGCTCGCTGGCGAGCACGCTACGCCTGAGCACCGTCGCGACATAATGGGTCTGCTGAACAATGGAGGACACAGCAACCATGACCGGTAAGGTCAGGCGGATCTCCCGGCGTAACCCTTTGGCCCTGAGCCACTCGTCTACAAGGCCATAATAGCTCCCCTCCGGGGAGACAAGGATGTGCCCCATGCTGAGATAGGTTTCGAGCGTCATGCCATCGCGTGCCGCATCGCTGTCACGCCGCACCAGGGTGACAAACTCATCGCTGAAAAGCGGCTGTGAGAGGATGCGGCTTTCTGACTGGGTAGGCGCGATGCCGATGACCAGATCAACTTTGCCGGCATCCAGCATCGACACCGCTTCATCACGATCAACAAACGTATGCACATGGATCGTCACCCCAGGCGCCTGCTGGCTGATAGCGCGCATAATACCCGGCAGCAACACCAGCGTTGGGTACTCAGACATCCCCAGCGTAAAGGCGATTTTTTTCTCCTGCGGCGTGAAGGCGTCATCCGGCGTCAGCAGGTTTGTCAGCTCCTGCAGCGCTTTCGTCACATGGACCGCAATCTCCTTCGCCCTGGCCGTCGGCACCAGACCAGAGGCGCTGCGAATAAAGAGCGGGTCGGCAAAATGGGTTCGCAGGCGCGACAGTGCCGCGCTCATCGCAGGCTGGCTCACCGAGGCCCGAATAGCCGCGCGGGTGACATTCTGCTCTTCCATCAGCGCATCAAAGGCCACCAGCAGATTCAGATCAAGCCCTCTAAAATCCATAGAACGAATATTCCTCTATATCTGTTATCTATTTCATTTATACCACCTGCCGATGGGATACTGGCGGCACATTAAAGCATTTCCCCAAAAAGCGTCCCAGCCAGAGGTAAAACCATGTCAGACCATGAAGAAATCGCCCATCGCCTTTTGACAGAACGTAAAGCCGTCGAAACGCTCTACCAGGCCTTTAGCCTGCAACAGCCGGATTTAGTTAATGAGGCCGTTACCGCAGACTGGTCCGATATCCCGTTAGCGCCCGGCCAGCAGCCAGGACCGGAAGGACTCAAGCCAATCATAGCGATGTTTACCGCGGCGTTCCCGGATGTTCGTATCGTTATTCATGACGTCATCCAGGTACCGGGACAGATTGCCGTGCGCGCCGAGATAACCGGTACGCATAAAGGCACCTTTATGGGGATTGCCGCGACGGGTAAAAAAGTGAGCATTCGCCTGCATGAGATGCATCAGCTTAACGGTGAGCGTATTACGGCCACCTGGCATATGGAGGACTGGCTCGGACTGTTCATGCAGTTAGGTCAGTTTCCGCCACAACCCTGACTCCCCGCCTTTTCGCATCCTCTTCTGGCGCAACGCCCTGAGAGGGTGTGAATAGTGTTAAAGCATTCCGCAAAGCGTGCCGTTAATAGAAAGAATGGACCTCCGGAGTGATACGCATGCTACGACCAACCCTCACAGGTAATGCCAGCTTTTCGTTATCCACCGCGACATCGGACACGACGTCCCGAAACCGCGAACAAAATCCAGTGTCCGCGCTGCCACAGCAGGCAACGGCCACCGTGGATAGCACGGTCTCGTTAAGCCAACAGGCGAAAGATTACTACAACAACCTGCAGAACGACCTTGAAGCCGTTAACCGGTTGAATGAGTTCAGCGCCGCCTCACGCAAAGCCGACGCGCGCGCCAAACTGGAAGCGATAAAGCGAGAAATTGAGCGTCTTAAGGCCTTGCTGATGCGTTTTGGCAATGCCTCTGCTTACGTCCTTAAACAGCTCAAACAACTCTCGGCCCAGATGGGTCAGGCGGCATCGCAACTCGGGCAAAGTGACAGCGCCAGTACAAGCAATAGCGTCGACACAACAAACAGCGGTACGGCGGCGTACAGTGCGATTCAGTCCCTGGCAGACGGCAATGCCGGGAGCAAAACTGACGCTGTGGCCGCTGAACACGCCTCCGACGACGACCAGGAAAACCACAAGTTAGCGAGTGATGACAGCGAAACCAGTGATAGCGCTGGCCTCACGCAATCGCTTTCTGGTGGTATCCGTGAACAGTTGCAGGAGAGCGACTCGCGGCATAAAGATGCGCAGCTATTAAAAGATGTCGTGCGTGAACTGCGCTCATTGTTGTCGATGATCAAAAGCAAAATGCGTGATGAAGACAAAGATGACCGCGACGTGAAAAAAGATATCGATGCGGTACAACAGCAGCTTAATACCGGCGACCAGGCCATTCAGCAGATGGGCTTTCAGAGTATCGTCTGACCGCTTTTAAGCCGAAACTTCCTCACCGCTAGCTCTCCTCGTTCAAATCCGCACATCGGTGCGGATGTTTCCATCCTTGCGGCGTGATGCCGTCGCCAAAATCCCCCTGTCTATACTTGGCCTGTACTGCGTCTGAATCTGCGTGGCACGCATAACCCCTTGCATGGAGAACTGCATGACCCAGATAAACTCACTTACTGACCATGATCTCACCTTGCTTGACCGTTACTGGCGAGCTGCCAATTATCTCTCCGTCGGGCAAATCTACCTGATGGACAATCCGCTCTTACGCGAGCCCCTCAAACCAGAACACATCAAACCCCGCCTGTTGGGACACTGGGGAACCACGCCGGGTCTGAACTTTATTTATGCCCACCTGAACCGTGCCATTCGTCAGCGCGATCTCGATATGCTGTATGTGTGCGGCCCCGGACACGGCGGGCCAGGTATGGTGGCCAATACCTGGCTTGAAGGCACCTACAGCGAAATCTACCCCGACGTTACCCCCGATGGCGAAGGCATGAAAAAGCTGTTTCGCCAGTTTTCCTTCCCCGGCGGTATCCCCAGCCATGCGGCACCGGAAACGCCCGGTTCCATTAACGAAGGGGGCGAACTGGGTTATTCGCTTTCCCATGCTTTCGGTGCCGTTTTCGATAACCCAACGCTGATTGCCGCCTGTGTCATTGGTGACGGTGAAGCAGAAACCGGGCCACTCGCCTCAAGCTGGCACGGTATTAAATTTCTCAATGCCGCCCGCGATGGCGCGGTTCTACCCATACTGCATCTCAATGGCTATAAAATTGCTAACCCGACCATTCTCGGTCGCGCCAGCGATGAAGACCTGCGCCAGTTATTCCGTGGCTATGGTTACGAACCGCTGTTGGTTAGCGGCCACGAGCCAAAAATCATGCACCACCAAATGGCACAAGTGCTGGACGACGCGCTGGATACCATTCGTGATTACCAACACGCGGCGCGAAGCGGCAGTGCCGCAGCGTCCGTGCCGCGCTGGCCGCTGATTATCCTTCGCAGCCCCAAAGGATGGACCGGTCCACAAACGGTTGACGGTAAAAAAGTGGAGAATTTCTGGCGCGCGCATCAGGTTCCGGTTTCATCGTGCCGCGAAAATGAAGAACACCGACACATCCTGGAACACTGGATGCGCAGCTACCATCCCGACGATCTCTTTGATGAGCAGGGACGCCTGCATCCAGAACTGCGTGCCCTTGCCCCGACAGGGGATAAACGGATGGGAGCCTCGCCCTGGGCGAATGGCGGTCGGCTGCGCAAAGACCTGATTATACCTGAGCTGGCACCGTACGCCGTAGAGGTCACCTCACCGGGCGATAGCCAGGCAGAATCCACCGCCGCACTGGGAGCGTGGCTTGCAGGTATTTTTCAGCGTAACCCGGATAATTTTCGCCTGTTCGGCCCGGATGAGACCGCATCGAACCGGCTAAGCCGTGTTTTTGACGTCACCAGCCGCACATGGCTGGAACCGCTTAAATCGTATGATGAGCAACTTGCGCCCGATGGCCGGGTCATGGAAATCCTCAGCGAACATCAGTGTCAGGGGTGGCTTGAGGGGTATCTGCTGACCGGACGTCACGGTCTGTTCAATTGCTATGAAGCCTTTATTCATATTGTCGACTCCATGTTCAATCAGCATGCCAAATGGTTGAAGGTGTCGCGCCATCTGCCCTGGCGCGCGCCGATATCCTCCCTCAACTACCTGCTCTCTTCCCATGTCTGGCGACAGGACCATAACGGTTACAGCCATCAGGATCCGGGCTTTCTCGATCATGTCGCCAACAAGAAAGCCGAGATTGTCCGTATTTATCTGCCGCCGGATGCCAATACGTTACTGTGCGTAGCCGGGCACTGCCTGCAAACCTGGGATCGCATTAATGTCATTGTGGCCGGAAAACAGCCCGCCCCGCAGTGGCTGACGCTGGATGGTGCGGCAAAACACTGTGCCGCCGGGATGGGCATCTGGTACTGGGCTGGTACGGTATCGGAAGGCGAAGCGCCGGATGTGGTGATGGCCTGTGCGGGCGATGTGCCGACAATGGAAACACTTGCTGCCGTCGACCTTCTGCGTAGCTATCTGCCAGAACTGCGTATCCAGGTGGTGAATGTGGTGGACTTAATGGCGCTACAGACGCAGGAGCAACACCCGCATGGTCTGAGTGAAGAGGCTTTTGATGCGATTTTTACGCGTGATAAACCGGTTATCTTCGCTTTTCACGGCTATCCAAGTCTGATTCACCGCCTCACTTACCTGCGTAACAACCATCAAAATTTCCATGTTCGCGGCTTTATGGAAGAAGGTACCACCACGACACCCTTTGATATGACGGTGCTTAACGGGCTCGACCGTTTCCATCTGGCCCAGGAGGCACTTTTGCGCATACCGTCTTTGCAGGGAAATGTGGAGGATATTCTGGAGGCGTTACAACAGAAGATTGCCGCGCACCATCAATATGTTCGGGAATATGGTGAGGATCTTCCTGAGGTGCAAAACTGGAAATGGCCTTCCCAACAAGGGGAAGGCACAGTTCCTGAATAACTTAATATCGGGATCTCAGGCGACCATTTGCAGGCACGCTTGCGCACAGGCCCGACAGGCCTGTGCGCATTGCTGGCAATGCGCGTGCTGATGCCTGCCACACTCTTCCGCACAGGCTCTGCAAACATCCACGCAAATACGGCAAAGCGGCATAATATGATCGCTTTCCAGCGTCATAAATTGAGCTGCCAGGCGACACAGCGCGGAACACTGCACATCCAGCTTGATGCAATTTCGCATCATCGCAAGGTCGTCTTCGTTCAGACAGCTTGCGGCACAATGCTCGCAGGCGATGGCACACTGATAACAGGCATCGATACAGTCTTGATGTTCGGAATGCATATTCGTCTCCTCATGTTGATAAGCGACTCACGTCATCTGACATTCGCCCTTTCACGCAAAATCAACTTCTTATGTTCCGATGTCACACTCAGCCACGGCGTACTAAAAAGGCGTAACACGTCAAAAACGCAGAATGGCATATTCAATAAGCCATCGATTTAATACACAGTTCTTACTGAGCGTAGAATTTGTGCGCACAACATTTGTAAAGATTTGTATATATGCAGCTTTAATGGCAGAAAAAAACAGCAACATCCCACAACAAATAACGGATGTAATGAAAATTCCGGAATTAAATTTCTCGCCAACTCTATTGATTCAATAATGTTTTATTTTTGCTGCAACTTTTTATTTTTAGAAATCAAATAAATTACCCTCCTCTCTTTGCGACAAAATGTTTCTGCGCTGCGCTTTGACGAATTTACGCGAACAGCTAGAGTTAATTCCTGAACGCGATTGATACGGTATTTGTTGTCGTATCGATTATATCAAAAACCCATACGGGAGATATAGAATGGCGGAACATAGAGGCGGCTCAGGTAATTTCGCAGAAGACCGTGAGAAAGCATCAGAAGCAGGGAAAAAAGGCGGACAGCACAGTGGGGGGTAATTTTAAAAATGACCCTGAACGTGCTTCTGAAGCCGGTAAAAAAGGTGGCCAGAACAGCCACAGCGGTGATAAAAAATAGTGTTTATTTTATCACCACGCTTAATATTCATTGAGCGTCAATAAACGAGTCGGCAACGGCTCGTTTACTTTTTTTAGAAGCTTACTGACGACTTTACCGATCACACTTAACCCTCTGCAAACAAGGAATTTATAATATGAAGTCATTGACTCTGATACTGCAATGTACACGCAACCAAATCGTAAAAAACAAGAGGGCTTTTCATGCCTGCAAAAGATACGCCACCACAGGGTGAAACGGTAAGCGCAGATAATACTGCCGTTAAATCACCCGATATCATCACTATTCATTACTCTGACAACGATGATATACCGCTTCGTCTTGCCCCCTGGCAGTTACGTCTGGTGAGATGTTTAGCCAATCGTAAGCTATCCAATGAAGAAGAATAAAAGCAACAGGTTTTCAGCGTTCTTCTCACCCCCTTTCTCCTTATTATTCTGTAACGGCCTGGTTTTATTGCATACCGGACCAGATTAGCGCCTCATCACGCATTTATTTATCTCTTACTGACCGGTTCAGGCACTGTCCGAATGCGACCAGCTAGTAAGTTTCCTGCTTAATCAGCATAAGGAACATGTCATTACCACCAGATGCAGGGGAAATCCCTCTGCATCTGCGGTTGTGTGCCTCTATTAGCGATCGTACCCAATTCTGCTGTTTCGCTTACTTTGCGGAGCAGGATATGAACCACCCCTAAAGAGGTATCTTTGTCATTTATCAGTAATTTATTGGGCACCCCCTCTACTGAGATAAGTCTTAAAATGATTAAAATACGTTATCAATCGCAGACAAAAAACAGGCGAGAAATGTCAATTAATGTCAAGAAAAGTCACCTGGATCCCTGGTTTTAATAGATAGTAACGCCCGTTATTAATGATTTTGCATTGAACATTGACTTAACCCCCTTATTTGAAAAGATATATGATAAATACCACTATCGCTTAAAATAAAACCAGCAGGTTAATTTTCATTCGATAATAAGTTTCCCGCTTCGCTTTGACTAATTTCAGTACTCGGCTAGTTTTGAATACGAACACCGACGACATGAGATGCAAAATATGTCGTTTTATTTAAACAACGAAACTGGAGAAATAACATGGCTGAACATCGTGGCGGTTCTGGTAATTTCGCAGAAAATCGTGAAAAAGCATCCGAAGCAGGTCGTAAAGGTGGTCAACATAGCGGCGGTAATTTTAAAAATGATCCGCAACGCGCCTCTGAAGCAGGTAAAAAAGGCGGTCAACAAAGCCATGGCGGCGGCCGCAAATCGGGTAACTAATTTTTCACCGATTTATTAAATTTCACGTTTGGTTTAATAGCGATACAGATAGCGAGTCGGTTTCGGCTCGCTATTATTTTCGCTGACCTCGAGGGTAATATTTATGCAGATCAATTCACTGACTGATTTCTTTATCCATGGCCTGTCTGATATTTACAGTGCAGAAAAGCAGCTCACTCGTGCATTATCGAAACTTGCCCGCGAATCGTCGAATGCTGAACTCGCTGATGCGTTTAAAAAACATTATGAAGAAACGCAGGGGCAAATTGAGCGTCTCGACCAGCTCATTGAAGCCGAACCGAATATCAAGCTCAAGCGAATGAAGTGTCATGCGATGGAAGGGCTTATTGACGAAGCAAATGAAGTTATCGAAGCCACAGAAAAAGGCAGTGTTCGTGATACCGGGCTTATTGCCGCTGCGCAAAAAGTTGAACATTACGAAATTGCTTCTTACGGCACGCTCTGTACGCTGGCAAGCCAGTTAGGGCTTAAAAAAGCCTATGACCTGCTTTCCGCGACGCTTGAAGAAGAAAAAACCACCGATAATCTTCTCACAAAAATTGCCACCTCATCGATTAATAAAAAAGCCGAAGGCAAATAGATGCCCTCGTAATGTATTCGCTTAATTTCACTTACTGGTAAGTAAAAATGACGACGATGAAAGGAAAAGAACATGACCCCACAAGAGAATTATCACGACTGGTTGCGCGATGCCCACGCGATGGAAAAACAGGCCGAGTCAATGCTCAGCGCCATGAGCAAGCGTATCGATAATTATCCGGATCTGCGTGCGCGAATTGAACAACACCTGACGGAGACTCAGGGGCAGATCACCCTCCTTGAAGAGGTGCTTGATCGCAACGGCATCAACCGCTCCATCATGAAAGATGCCACCAGTAAAATGAGCGCAATGGGTCAGGCCGCGGGCGGCATGTTCGCCTCTGATGAGATCGTAAAAGGCGCAATTAGCAGCTACGTTTTCGAGCAGTTCGAAATCGCCTGTTATACCTCATTAATCAGCGCGGCCAAAAAGGTGGGCGATACCGCAAGCGTTGCGACCTTTGAGCAAATCCTCGCCCAGGAAGAGGCCATGGCCGATTGGGCACTTAAGCATCTGCCGGATGTGACCGAACAATTTTTACTGCGTGACGCCGCCGACGGCGTAGAAGCGAAAAAATAACACGACACATCAGGAGAGACTATGTTTCGACACGTTAAACAGTTGCAATATACCGTTCGCGTCAGTGAGCCGAATCCCGGTCTCGCCAACCTTTTACTGGAGCAGTTCGGTGGCCCGCAAGGCGAATTAGCCGCAGCCTGCCGTTATTTTACCCAGGGGCTGGGGGATGATGATGTCGGTCGCAAAGAGATGCTGATGGACATCGCTACCGAAGAACTGAGCCACCTGGAAATCATCGGCTCGCTCGTGGGAATGCTCAATAAAGGCGCTAAGGGCGAGCTTGCAGAGGGGACGGAGAACGAAGCAGAGCTTTACCGTTCGTTAACCCAGAACGGGAATGACAGCCATGTCACCTCCCTGCTTTACGGCGGCGGCCCGGCTTTAACGAACTCTGCGGGTTATCCCTGGACGGCGGCGTATATTGACACCATTGGTGAAGTGACGGCAGATCTGCGTTCGAATATCGCGGCCGAAGCACGTGCTAAAATTATCTATGAGCGCCTGATTAACGTCACTGATGATCCGGGTGTGAAAGACGCGCTGAGCTTCTTAATGACCCGTGAAGCCGCGCACATGCTCTCCTTTGAGAAAGCGCTCTATTCGATTCGCAATAATTTCCCGCCGGGCAAATTGCCGCCTATCGAACAATACACCAACGTCTATTACAACATGTCCGAAGGGGATGACCCGCGTGGCAGTTGGAATAGTGATGAAAACTTTGAGTACGTTGCCGATCCGCAGCCTGCCGTTGACGGTGGCGATGGTTTAGCCTCTGTCACGCTCAGCAAAGAGCAGCAGGCACTGGTGAAAGCCATGGCTAAACGTACCCAATCCGACCCTTCTGTCGACCCCCTAACCGGTGCCGAACTCGGAAATGGGGAACCACAACCCAAATAACATCAGCAGTCGCATGCCTGTGTTATTCACCCCTTAGCCAAGGGGTGTTTTTTTGATAAGGGGATCGTGATGTTTGAATTAGATGCCTTTCATCTGGCAAGAATACAATTCGCTTTTACGGTCTCTTTTCATATTCTCTTTCCGGCTATCACGATTGGGCTTGCCAGCTATCTCGTGGTGCTGGAGGGGTTATGGTTAAAGACCAAAAACCCTGACTGGCGCGCCTTGTATCATTTCTGGTTAAAAATCTTTGCGGTTAACTTTGGGATGGGGGTGGTGTCCGGTCTGGTCATGGCCTATCAGTTCGGAACCAACTGGAGCGGCTTCTCGCAATTTGCCGGGAGTATTACCGGCCCCTTGCTGACCTATGAAGTATTAACGGCCTTTTTCCTTGAGGCCGGGTTTTTAGGGGTGATGCTCTTTGGCTGGAATAAGGTAGGCCCCGGTCTGCACTTCTTCGCGACCTGTATGGTGGCGCTCGGCACGCTGATGTCCACCTTTTGGATCCTGGCCTCCAATAGCTGGATGCACACGCCACAAGGGTTTTCGATTGTAAATGGTCAGGTAGTGCCCACCGACTGGTTTAAGGTTATCTTCAATCCCTCTTTCCCTTACCGTTTACTGCATATGACGATTGCCGCCTTTTTAAGTAGCGCCCTCTTTGTCGGTGCCTCTGCGGCCTGGCACTTATTGCGTGGCAATGACACCCCCGCCATCAGAAAGATGTTATCAATGGCGATGTGGATGGCGCTGGTCGTCGCCCCTGTGCAGGCCTTTGTGGGCGATATGCATGGGCTCAACACCCTTGAGCATCAGCCGGCCAAAATAGCCGCCATTGAAGGACACTGGGAAAACCCGCCAGGCGAAGCCACTCCTTTATTACTTTTCGGCCTGCCGGATATGGAGGAAGAGCGCACACGTTACGCCGTTGCCATTCCCGCGCTGGGCAGCCTGATTCTGACTCACTCCTTGCATGACCAGGTTCCGGCGCTAAAAGACTTCCCGAAGGCTGACAGGCCAAACTCCACTATTGTTTTCTGGTCTTTCCGCCTGATGGTCGGGATGGGGCTGCTGATGATAGCGCTGGGTATTCTGTCGCTGTGGCTGCGATACCGACACCGCTTGTATACCTCAAGGCCCTTTCTGCATTTCTCGCTGTGGATGGGTCCGGCTGGTCTTGTCGCCCTGCTTGCCGGATGGGTGACAACGGAATCAGGCCGCCAGCCCTGGGTTGTCTATGGCCTCCTGCGTACGATTGACGCCGTCTCGTTACACAGTACATTGCAGATGAGCCTGAGTCTGGCGACATTTATTATCGTCTACACTTCCGTCTTCGGTGTGGGATATGGCTATATCGCACGCCTGATTAAAAAAGGCCCGCAGCCGTGGGATGAGCACCCCACCGACGGCAGGCCTGCACGCCCGCTCTCTGTGGCAGGCGAAAGCTTACAGACCGGGGAGAGAAAATAATGGGTATCGACTTATCGCTTATCTGGTTTGTCATTATTGTCTTTGCCACGCTGATGTATATCGTGATGGACGGCTTTGATCTTGGCATTGGCATTCTTTTTCCCCTGATCACGGACGAGGGGGAACGGGACATCATGGTCAATAGCGTCGCACCGGTCTGGGATGGCAATGAAACCTGGCTGGTGCTGGGTGGCGCCGGTCTGTTTGGGGCATTCCCCCTCGCCTACGCGGTGATCACCGACGCCCTGGCTATTCCCCTGACGCTGATGCTCATCGGCCTTATTTTTCGCGGCGTGGCCTTTGAGTTTCGCTTTAAAGCGACACCCCACCATAAGCCCTTTTGGGACAAAGCCTTTCTCGCAGGATCTTTACTTGCCACCTTTACGCAGGGAGTAGTCGTTGGCGCGGTGATCAATGGTTTTACCGTCACGGGTCGCACCTTTAGCGGCGGCGCGCTGGACTGGCTTACGGCATTCAACCTGTTTTGCGGTCTTGGACTGGTGATTACCTATGGCTTGCTTGGTGCAAGCTGGCTGGTGATGAAAAGCGCGGGCGCGTTGCAGCAAAAAATGCGGGTGGCCGCAAGGACATTACTTCTCGGTTTACTGCTGGCCATGGCGATTGTCAGTCTCTGGACACCGCTCACCCACGAGGCAATCGCGACGCGCTGGTTCAGCTTCCCTAACCTCTGGTTTTTTGCGCCCGTTCCGTTGCTGGTACTGATTTTAAGCGTGGGGTTATGGCGTACCTTACATAACCCGCAACACCATACCCTGCCTTTTATATTGACCCTGGGGTTAATTTTCCTGGGTTTTAGCGGACTCGGCATCAGTATATGGCCAAATATTATTCCGCCTGATATTTCGCTATGGCAGGCGGCATCACCGCCGCAAAGTCAGGGATTCATGTTGGTGGGGGCGCTACTGATTATTCCCGTCATCCTTGTCTATACCTTCTGGAGCTATTATGTGTTTCGCGGAAAAATTGAGCACGGGGAGGGTTATCATTGATGAATAGCAAACAAAGCGGCGCAGTGAAAAAAGTGATGTGGTTTATTTCACTGTGGTTTGGCAGTGTGCTGGCATTATTTATCGCCAGCACACTGATTAAATTATTGATGACGATGGCAGGTCTGCATACCTGACGAAAGAGAAGCGCTTACTGCTCATCCGTTAATAGCATTATTAAGGTGCCTAAAGAATAACTTGTCGCCTGCTTTATAACTGATTCACTGTCACCTTCAAATCGTTTTACTTTGGCAACAACAACATTGTCAGGAAGTTGCCAGGCAAACCAGACCGTCCCGGCCGGTGTGCCATCTTCACCGCCATCCGGCCCGGCATAACCGCTGACGGCCAGGCTGACATCCGCTCCGGAATGGGCGATAGCGCCGGAAACCATCTCCTTCACCGTCTGTTCACTCACCGCGGTATGGGCTGAAATTGTCTCTTCTTTGACGCCCAGCACCGTGATTTTCGCGCCATCCGTATAGGTGATAAAGCCACAGCCATAAAACGAGGGCGTATCGTCAGAAGCACAGAGCGCTGAGGCGATTAACCCACCGGTGCAGGATTCGGCCGTCGTCAATCGTAACTTCTTTTCAGTGAGCAAGCGCCCCAGTTCGTTGGCGATAGATAAAGCGGGTGTTGTCATTATTTTCCTCCTGTCATTCAACTGGCAAACGGCGGTTGCACAGGCGACCGCCGTTTGCCATCAAAGGGTTGCTTTCTCCGCGCTCAGGCCCGGCACCAGAATAACCTTACGGCACTCCTCCTGGCGCTTATCGAAGATTTCATATCCCCGCGCCGCCTCTTCAAGGGGAAGATGGTGAGTCACAATCTCTTCCGGGGAAAGATGCCCCTGGTCGATAAGTTCAAGTAAATCAGGCAGGAAAGCATGGACGTGGGTTTGCCCCATTTTGAAGGTCAGCCCTTTATCAAAGGCATCGCCAAACATAAATCCGTGGATAAATCCCGCATAGACGCCAGGGACGCTGACAATACCGCCACGGCGCACGGCTGCGATGGCTTGCCGGAGGACCTTGCCGCTACTGCCTTCAATTTTGAGGTTGCTCATGACGGTCTCGGTCAGGCTACCTTTCGCTTCAAAGCCAACCGCATCGATCACCGCATCGACACCACGGTGACCCGCCGTGTTTTCAATGATCCAGGCGGCGGGATCATCATTCTTATCGAAATTAATGGGAATGGCGCCATAGCGTTGTTGGGCATACGCCAGCCGATAATCATTGTGATCAATGATAAAAATCTGCTCGGCCCCATTCAGTCGCGCACATGCCGCCGTCAATAATCCTACCGGTCCGGCGCCATAGATGGCCACGCTTGACCCCTTTTTTATCTCCGCGTTTTTCACAGCCTGCCAGGCCGTTGGCAGGATATCGGAGAGGAAAAGCACTTTTTCATCCGGCAAATGTGCGGGGACTTTAAACGGCCCGGTGTTAGCTTTCGGGACGCGAACATACTCCGCCTGTCCGCCAGGAATACCACCATAGAGGTCACTGTAGCCAAACAGGGCCGCGGGCGGCGTAATGCTCTTACGGTTCAGTGCGGCGCCCTTCCCGCTGTTGGTGTTTTCGCAGGCGGAGTATTGCTGCAGTCGGCAAAAAAAACAGTCGCCGCAGGCAATCACAAACGGGATAACAACACGGTCCCCTTTACTGACATTTTTGACTTCCGGGCCCGCTTCAACCACTTCGCCCATAAATTCATGACCAAAAATATCACCATGATGGGTGCCCGGGATTTTACCGTGATAGAGGTGCAAATCTGAGCCGCAAATAGCCGTTGCGGTTACACGCAGGATAATATCATCCGGGGCCTCAAGACCAGGGTCGGGCATCGTATCCACTTTAACGTTATGAGGTCCATGATAGGCGAGTGCTTTCATAGGCGCGTCTCCTGATTAACGGCTTTGAATAAACAGAACGGTAAATGTCAGGTATTAATCTGAATTATCTGCCGCCTTTTATTAAGGCTGCATCGATTACGCTCCATCTTATTTACCCATTAAGAATATAAAGGATAGAACAAAAATTAAGTTTCCATTCATTGTTCCTCTCCGTAGACAATAAAATAAAAACAACAAGCGCAGCGGAATATATTTTGAAATAATCAGCCTATTTATTCATCATGGCGAAAATGTCTGTTCTTTATTGGCGGGCAGCTAATGTAGCTTGCCGCTAAATACGCGAAAGACCCAGGTGTTATAGGCTAAGGTTATCGGTGCCAGCAGGCCAAAGCAGAGGAGAAGAAACTGTTGCGTCTTCACCGGTGCCGCCGCCTGTTGAATCAGGAGATTCACGGGCACAATAAAAGGGAACAACGTAAAGGCCAGCGCCGCGAACGCACAACTGACCAGTATCTGAATGGCCGCCATCGGCAAGAACGTATAGTGCCCTGAAAGACCAATCCACAGCACCGCAAGCCCGGCAGCCGCAATGGTTAACAGCGGCCCCCACAGCCAGGGGTTCAGAAGATGCTGCCGCCAGGTCTCATGAAGAAAAAAGGTCCAGACCAGTAACCCGGTCACAAGAACCAGCGTCAGGGCGCTAAGCCAGGGAATAGCGCGCCTTGCCCGGTATTCCAGACTGCCCGTACAACGCCAGTTCAGCCATCCCGCCCCCATCAGGCAGTAGCCCGTAATCAGGGCAATGCTGCAAAAGAGGGGGAAAGGGCTCAGCCATTCCCACCCCGTCCCGGTAAACTGTTGACCGTCGTTGGGGATCCCCATAATCAGACTGCCAACGATGACGCCCTGAGAGAGACTTGCCAGTAATGAACCGCCCACCAGCATCGTGTCGAAGAGGCGTGGCGCATAGTGCCGGTATTCAATGGCCATGCCGCGCGCCACAAGCGCCAGCAGCATCATAAAGACCGGCACATAGAGCGCGCTAAGAATAATCGCATAGGCCAGCGGAAACAGCCCCAGCAGGCCCCCTGCCGCCAGCACCAGCCAGGTTTCATTACCATCCCATACGGGCAATAAGGAGAGGTTAAGCTGATGGCGGGCGTCGGCATCGCGCTGGAATGCGCATAACATGCCCGTACCTAAATCGGCGCCATCGAGTAAAACATAGACCCACAGGCTCCCCGCCAGCGCCGCAGCGGAGAGGGTCTGTAACCAGGGAAGCCCCAGAAGTTCACTCATTCTGCGCCCCCCTGCCCTGTACGCCTGGCAACATCCGGCATTGCCCCTTCTTCGTCCCGTTGCGGCGGGCGTGACAAAATGCGCAGCAAAAACCACAGCCCAAGCCCAAATAGCGCGAGATAGACCGTCACAATACATACCAGAGAACCCAGCACCAGCGATGGCGATACGGGCGAGGCGCTCTCAGCCGTGCGCAGCAGACCGTACACAGTCCACGGCTGTCGCCCGGCTTCGGTCACCACCCACCCGGCCAGCATGGCGACAAACCCCGCCGGGGCCATCAGCACCATCAGGCGAAGCAGCCAGCGAGCATGAAACAGACGGCGGCGCAGGCGCACCACCAGGCCGGCAACCCCGGCAAAGGTCATCAGCAGCCCCAACCCAACCATCACCCGAAACGACCAGAAGACCAGAGGAACCCAGGGCAACGTATCCTGGGGGTACTGATTGAGGCTATGAATTGTTCCCTGCAAATTGTGGCGCAGGTACAGGGAACCCACATCCGGTATCGCCACCTCATAGTGGTTGCGGCGGGCCGCCATATCCGGTATGGCAAACAGGCGCATCGGTTCGCCCTCGCCCGGCGGCGGCGGGTTCCAGTTGCCTTCGATAGCCGCCAGCTTCACCGGCTGGTGATCGCGCGTGTTTTCACTGTGCAGATCGCCCAATACGATTTGCAGGGGGGCCATTACGACCAGCATCCACATGGCGAGAGAAAACATATGGCGTGCTGCCGGATGGCGTGCATCGCGCAGCAAATGCCACGCACCGCAGGCCGCCACCAGGCAGGCGGTGCCGAGCATGGCGGCCGCGACCATATGCGCCATCCGCCACGGAAACGAAGGGTTGATGATAGCCGCCCACCAGTCGACAGGCTCAAAACGCCCCTCTGCACCTATCGCAAAACCATCCGGTGTCTGCATCCATGAATTTGCCGCGAGGATCCAGAAGGCGCTGAAAAACGATCCCAGCGCCACAATAGAGGTCGCCATAAAGTGGACCCACGGGCGTACCTTGCCCATCCCGAATAGCATAACCCCCATAAATCCGGCCTCAAGGAAAAAGGCCACCAGCACTTCCATATAGAGCATCGGGCCCAGCACGGCCCCCGTGCGGCTGGCAAGCCCGCTCCAGTTGGTGCCGAAGGAAAACTCCATCACCACACCCGTCACCACGCCAACCGCCACATTCAGGGCAAATATTTTGCTCCAGTAGCGCCACAGGCTCAGCCAGACCTGCTGCTTTCGCCAGAGCCACAGGCCTTCAAGTACCATCAAAAATTGCGCCAGCCCAAGGGTAAAGGCGGCCAGCACAATATGAAAACCGATGGTAAACGCAAACTGACCACGTGCCAGCAGCAGTGCGGTTTCCGGGCTCATGCTAGGCGTCGCTGGGTTTGCCGGTATATGAAGAGATGGGCTTATCGACCTGCTCCTCCATCCGGCGGGAAAAGGCCTTAAGCCCGTTAAGAACAGGCTGCAACGAGCGCCACAGGTCGTCATCCTGCAACATTTTCCAGACCCCCTGTACGCCGGGCGCCTTTTGCTCCCGGGTCTGTTCAGGCTGGCTCAGCGCATCCGCCATATCCCGCAGGCCAAAAGCCAGTTTATAGACCCGATCCGGCGGTAGAGAGGAGAGCGCCAGAACAATGACCGACACATTCTGGATAACATTGAGTGTGCCTTCCCGTTGCAGCCCCTTCACCAGAACCTGCGCGACCTCGTTATTCGCTGCCACCAGATCGTTGACTAAACGCAATACACCATGCTGGTGCAGGGTCTCCAGCAGACGTTCCAGTTCGTCGCGGGCGTCCGGCCCGATTTTTGCCGGTTCCGGCTGATACTCTATCGATTTCGCCATCAGAATCTCTCCGGATGTGGTTCATGCGCCGGTGGCTCGTCATAATCATCACGACGCCATTTCTCCTCCACGGGCACTTTGTTAATGGGGGTGCGTTTACCGTGGCGGAAATTATGTGCGGGTAAGGGGCCAGGGTGTGCAGACCGTTGCAGCGGCTGCAACTGAACGGCGATTTCTTTATAGGCAGGCGTATTCACCGCCGGATCGTGATGTTCGCCGGTCAGTTGATTAATCCCCGGCTTGCCCTGATGGATAGAGATGAAAAGCACGTTACCCTGCACCCGATCCGTCACGACAATCGGGACATCAAGCGTTCCCCTGCGCGAGCTCAGCCTCACCCAGTCGCCGTCATTCAGGCTGCGTCCTGCCGCCAGTTCGGGGCTCACCTCCACATACCATTCCGGCGAGAGGCTGATCGTCCGCCCTCCTCTGCCGCTCTGGTTGGTCGACTGGAAGTGTTCAAGCATGCGGCCATTGTTCAGGATAAGGTCAAATTCAGCGTCAACCTCTTCCGCAGGCGGCTGCCAGCTCAGGGGATAAAGACGGGCACGTCCGTCGGGGAATTTAAAGCGCTCGGTGTAAAGTAATAGCGTACTGACGCCCTCAGGGCTCACCGGCCAAATCTGTGATTTCCAGCCTTCCAGACGCGCGTAGCTGACCCCGGCAAAACTTTCGGCAATCTTTGCCACTTCGTCCATGATCTGCCCCGGATGGGTATAACCCCAGCCATACCCCATTTTCGCGGCCAGTTGCGTGAGGATAAGCCAGTCCGGTCGGCTGTCGCCGAGCGGCGGCATCACCGGATAAAACCGCTGGATGCGTCGCTCGGTATTGACGTAGGTGCCCTCTTTTTCCACGCTCGGGCACCCCGGCAATACCACATCGGCAAACTGCGCCGTGCGGCTGAGAAAGAGATCCTGCACCACCAGGAAATCGAGCTCCGTAAAGCCCTGATGCACATTGGTTGTGTCCGCGTCAGAAAAGGCGGTCTCCTCACCGATAACATACATCGCGCGAAGTTGATCGCTGGCCGCCAGCTTGACCATCATAAAATTGTCCTCACCCACGTCGAGTGAGAGTTTTTCTGGTGCCACGCCCCATGCCCGCGCCCACTTCTCGCGCACCTGCGGGTCGCTGACCGATTCGTACCCCGGATAGAAATTTTTCAGGCAGCCGAAATCACTGGCCCCCTGTACGTTGTTGTGACCACGCATGGGGTAGCCCCCCGTTCCGGGGCGGGCATAGTTACCGGTCACCAGCAGCAGGTTGGACAACGCCGTACTGGTATCGGCGCCATGACTGTGTTGCGTTATCCCCATCGCCCACAGGATGCACATGCTTCCCGCCTGGCCGATCAGTTCCGCCGCTTCGCGCAGCGTGTTTTCCTGGATACCGGTCATTTGCGCGGCATAGTCCAGGGTAAACGGGGCCAGCGAATGGCGATACGCTTCCACGTCATTCACGCGTGCGGCAAGAAACGCCTCGTCGGCATAACCATGGTCAAACATGTAGCGTGACATCGCGGATGCCCATACCAGGTCGGTGCCAGGGTGGATACGCAAATGCAGATCGGCGCGTTCTGCCATCTCATGACGGCGCGGATCGACAACCAGCAATTTTTGACCACGGTGTTTGCGGGCGGATTTCAGTTTCGAGGCAATAACCGGGTGGTTCTCTGCCGTGTTGCTGCCCACAATCACAATCAGTTCCGCCTGTTCCAGGTCGTGTATCGTGCCTGCATCGCCGCCATAACCTACCGTGCGAAAAAGCCCCTCGGTCGCCGGGTTCTGGCAATAGCGCGATGAGTTGTCGACACTGTTCGTGCCGATGATCAGTCGCGCGATTTTTTGCGTCAGGTAAGCCTCTTCATTGCTGCCTTTACTGGAGCCTATAAAGCCAATGCTGTCCGCCCCTGTTTCATCACGGATAGCCAGCAGGCGTTGCGCGACGAGGGTGAGCGCCTCCTCCCAACTTGCCGGGCGAAAACGGTCATTTTCGCGGATAAGCGGCGTGGTCAGGCGTTCCGGGCTATTGATGAAATCCCACGCGAACTTGCCCTTCACACAGGTCGAAATGCCATTCACCGGCGCATCAACCACCGGCTGCACTTTAAGGAGATGCCGGTCGCGGGTCCACATTTCGAAACTGCACCCCACGCCGCAGTAAGTACAGACCGTCTTGGTGCGTTTGATCTCCGGCTGTCGCAGATGGGTATCAATAACTGAAATGCCGGAAATAATTTCTGCCCCGGTGGCATTCTCCAGCGTTTTGATAACATCAATCAGCGGACGTTTCAGGGACTGGCGCATTGAGGTGAACGGACCGGCATCGGGCTGCATGGTTTTTTCGAGCAGCGCGTTACACGGGCAGACCGTGACGCAGTGACCGCAACTGACACAGCTTGAGCCCGCGATGCGGTTACCGCCGTCCCATAACACGCGTGGATGTTCCATCGTGTAATCGATGCTCAGCGTCTCGTTGACTTCAACGTTCTGGCAGGCCTCCACGCAGCGCCCGCACAGGATGCATTGATCGGGGTCGTAGGTGTAAAACGGATTGGATTCGTCTTTCACATAAGGCTTGCGCTCGAAAGGGTAACGCTGGATAGGGATATGCATGTCCACCATGGTGTTATGCAGCGTACAGTCACCGGTATTGTGTTCGCAGACGGTGCAATAGAGTTCATGCTTTGCCAGCAGGCGATCCATTCCCTCCTCTCTGGCGGCACGCGCGTGTTGGTCGGCGCTATTGATGACCATCCCGTCCTGGCTGCGCAACGTACAGCCTCTGACCAGCGTCCCCTCCTGTTCAACCCAGCAAACATCGCAGGTTTGCAGCGGCTCCAGCGCCTGGTGATAGCAGACGTGGGGCAAGGTGATATGGCAGGCATCAAGAAAATCGATAAGCGGCATGTCCGCCGGGCCGACAAGGGCCTTGCCGTCGTAAATGACGGTACATTTTTGCAGGCTCATTTTGCTTCCTCAGACCAGTCATGTACGCGCACTCCCGTTTTGGTAAAATGCGTTACGTCTTATCCTGATGAATAACGCGCCTCACTAAAGCCATGGGTGGCGTATCTGTTATGGCAGTTAAAAAGAGTCTTTGCTAAACCGAGTGGCAAAGCCGGGAATATTCCGTCTGTCTGTTTGTTGTGAAAAAATCGTAGTGAAAAAAACATTGTCGCTCTAAAAAAGAGTATGACCAAACGTTACAAAACGAAGCGGTAAAATTGCCCCGGAGCAATACAGAAAATGGCTTACGGTAATGGCATCAATATGCCGTTTATTTTCCCGCGCAAATGTATCTGATTATAGATGCCCGAATCAGCTAAATGGCGCAGACAGGCTCACCCTCAGAAAAACGTAAGACGCCCGCTCACGACAAAGTCACAACTCATTGACTATAAAATATAAAAGGCCACACAGCGTGGCCTTTAGACTCTTCTATTTTTTATCCGGATCAGGTTTTTTATCACCAGACTCTGGTGCTTCACGAGGATCATCTTTCTCAATATACAGCATAAAAACCGCCTCCTGTTTTCAATAAGAGATTAACTATAGACGGTCTCACGGAAAATAAGCCAGGCGGCAAGCGCCATGTTAAATCCTAAATACCGTTACGCTTATTGAAGTATTACATGAAGACTCTGTGAAAATAATACCAGCAGAAAAGAGAGTTACATCGATAGTTCCCCCTTTTCTGGCCCGATAAAAAAGACCTGCCGAATAAGCAGGTCTGAGAATTAAAATAAAGGATGACGGCCTGATAAACGCTTACTCAGGGTAAGGCATACGCCATTAACGCGTCTGCGGAGCGGGTTCCCAGCCCCCCATGCCCACCGGCAGCGATAACCACATACTGTTTGCCGTCATCGCCCTGATAGGTCATTGGCGTTGCCTGTCCTCCTGCCGGAAGCCGTGCGCGCCAGAGTTCTTTGCCGCTGGCCTCGTCAAACGCGCGCAGGTAATCATCCGCTGTGGCGCCGGTAAAAATCAGCCCACTTTGGGTGATGACATTTCCCCCCATCATGAAAATCCCGGTCGGCAGGGGCAGATTGGTATGGGTGCCGAAAATGTTCATATCGCGGGTGGTTCCCGCCGGACGCTCCCAGATAATCTTTTTGCTCACCAGGTCGATGGCGTAGATTTTCCCCCACGGCGGCGCGTTGCACGGGGCATCCAGTGCGCCCAGCCAGGGTTTAACGATGGCCGCCCAGGGGGTGCCATATTGCGGCCCGACGGAAAACTCTTTCGGTTTGGGATAGGGTTTTCCACTTCCCCAACCGGCCCATTTCTGCATTAATCCCTGCTTAATCGCCTCTTCACTCTTCATTACCTGCATGGTGAACGGGATATAGCTGGTATTGGCAATCAGCACATGATGGCGCGGATCGACAGAGGCGCCGTACCAGTCAATCACGCCGTCAAAGGCCGGATAGGCAATGGACGTGCCTTGTGCAGGCGGCGTGAATTTACCCTGATAGCGGTAACGGTGGAACTGGATGCGACACCAGAGCTGATCAAACGGGGTGGCACCCCACATATCGGTTTCGCGCAAATCAGCCGGAGAGAGATCCGGCATCCCCACGGAGTCAGGTTGTGTTGCCGATAAACGCTCGCCGGGCAGCGAGGGATGCTGTGGAACGGGCTTTTCGTTAACCTGCGCCAGCGGTGTGCCCGTTCGTCGGTCGAGCAAGAACAACTGTCCCATTTTGGTGGTCTGCACCAATGCGGGTACCGTTTCACCACCCTCAGCGGGCAGGTCAATTAACGTTGGGCCAATGGGCACATCATAATCCCAGACATCATGATGTACCGTCTGGTAGTGCCAGCGCTCCTCCCCGCTGCGGATATCCAGCGCCACAATGGCGCTGGAGTAACGGTCATCAAAGGGGCGTCGACCCGCACCATAATAATCGGGCGTGGCATTGCCCAACGGAATATAAATCAACCCCAGTTGAGCATCCGCGGTATAGGTTCCCCAACCGTTCGGCGTCCCGCGCGTATAGTTCTCACCGGGGTTAAGCGGCGCGGTGGGCGGATTACGCCCCATATCCCAGGCCCAGGCCAGTTCACCGCTGTTGACATCATAGGCCCGGACAACGCCGGAGGGCTCGCCGGTAGACTGGTTATCGTATATCCAGCCCCCCAGCACAATGCGTCCATCCATCACCATCGGCTGTGAGGTGATGAAATGGAAACCGGGCGGCACATCGCCCAGATGATCGGTCAGGCTGACAAAGCCATTCTTACCGAAGTTTGCACAGGGCTTACCCGTCTGTGCGTTGAGCGCCACCATACGGGCATCCGCCGTGGTCGTGATAATTTTTTGCGGGCAAACTGTATCATCGGTATTTTCGCTCCATGCCACACCGCGGCAGGCCAGATACTCATTGGCCGAGGTATCGTTCTGCGGGTCGAACCGCCACAGCATCTTACCCGTCGTGGCATTAAGCGCGATCACCTGGCGATGGGGCGTACAGATATAGAGCGCATTACCCACCTTGATGGGCGTCACTTCAAGGTTAAATTCACGCCCGGCTTTGTCTTCCCCCTTTTGCATGACATCGCCAGAGTCAAAGCGCCACGCCAGTTTCAGTTGCGCGACATTCGCAGGCGTGATCTGCGCCAGCGGTGAATATCGCTGCCCCTCAGCAGTGCGCCCGTAATATTTCCAGTCCTTTTCGCCGTCTGTCAGGGCGGTTGTTTTCTCCGCCGGAAATGGCTGATGATGAACAAAACGCGCATCCGAAATCTGCCAGCCGCTCCAGAAAATGCCGATAATCGCGACCACATACACCAGGGCGATGGCGCTGCCATTTCGTCTGGCTGGCGCAGAGAGCGTCAGAGGGCGAACCACCCAGGGCATGCTTACCCACGCGCCCAAAACCGCAGGCAGCAGTAAACGAGGCATCAGTTGCCAGCCATCCAGGCCGACTTCCCATAAAGACCAGATGACGCACAGGACAAAGGTGAAAAGATAAATCCAGACCCCGGCCAGACGCTTTCGCCACAACAACACGCCGCTGAACAGGAAGCCGCAGCCAAAAAGCAGATATCCGGGCGAACCGCCAATAAAGGCCAGCCAGCCGCCGGGCAGCAAAAATGCGAGTCCGAAAAGGGTCACCAGAACACCGGTGACGCGCGCCCATAAAGGCGATGTAGTCTGTGACACAGCCCACCTCTTTTGTAAATTCGCGTCAATAAAGCTTAGGAAATTTCACATAAGGCGTATTTAAAACCAGAATTAGGAGTATCCAGGTCATACAATCCCTTTACTTTCAAAAAGATGAAGTCATTGCTTGTTCTTTGTACGCACTGTCCGCCCTGGAAGAACGCCCGGTTAAGGGCTATACCCTTTCGATGAGCAGACGCTGTGCTGAGGATTGAGGAGGTGTATGGGATATCTGGCGTGGACCGCAGCAACCGGTGGTTTATTACTTTTGATGTCGTTGTCCTATGGGTGGATTAGCCGCGTACCGGTCCCCGTCTTTGGGCTGTATCTTATCGTCGGTATCGGCTGTGGCCCCTGGGGTCTTGGCCTGATTAATCTTGATATCGTCCAACACGCCTCCTTAACCAGCCGAATAACCGAGATTGCGATGGCGGCCTCGTTGTTTATTACCGGCCTTAAAATTCGCCTGCCGCTCAGCTCCCCGTACTGGAAAATGGGCTGGATGCTGGCCCTGCCCGGTATGCTGTTAACTATCGCAGGCATCATGGTCGCGGCACATTTTCTGGCAGATCTCTCCTGGCCCCTCTCGCTGGCGTTAGCCGCTATCCTGGCCCCCACCGACCCCGTGCTGGCAAGTCTGGTGGCAATCAACGACGCCCGCGATGGCGACCGGCTGCGCATCGCGTTATCCAGCGAGGCCGGTCTGAACGACGGTACCGCCCTGCCGTTTCTGATGCTGGCGGTGGTCTGGTATAAAGCAGGCGGTACGATCGGTGCCGATGAATGGCTACGCTGGGTGAGTGTCGATCTGGTCTGGGCGCTGATTGGCGGGTTAGCGATCGGTTTTCTTCTTGGCAGAGTCATTGGCCTTGCAGCCACCCATTCCCGCCATGCGCAAGGGGAAGTCGCCCCCAGCGATTTCATCGCGCTTTCCCTTATCTGTCTGAGCTTCTCGCTGGCCATGTCGGTGAGTGCGTCCGGTTTTTTGGCGGCGTTTGCCGCAGGTGTTGGCTTGCGTAGTGCGGAAGTGAGCGTGCAGAAACGCCATTCTGAGGAAGACGACCATGATTTACCTGCGGAAATGCAGGTGAATCCCCATACCCGACATGCGCTGGAAGAGCGCAACCCAATAAAGCAAGTCGGTCTCGTCATCGGCGATGCGTTGTCTTTTGGCGATACGGTGGAGCGTTTGCTGGCCGCCACGCTGGTCATCGTTCTGGGGGTGACCTTCGCATTACACTGGGACGCCACTGCCCTGATGCTGGCATTGATTATCTTTGTGGTCGTCCGGCCACTGGCGGTATTCATCCTGACATGGCGCGCAAACGAATCGCTGTTTCATCGCATAAGCCTCGGGTGGCTCGGTATCCGGGGCATCGGTAGTCTGAACTATATCGCTTATGCCTGGGTTCATGGCCTGGCGGGAAGCGAGGCAAACAGGATGACGGATATTGCCATTACGGTTGTTACCCTCAGCGTATTTATCCATGGCATATCGGTGACGCCTTTATTGGCGCTGCGCCGCAAACGTGAAGAAGACCAGTAAAGCGGTATTTTCGCCGGGTAGCGATAATCTGGATTTTCTTCTCATCCTCTTCTTCACGCCTGCTGCAACCAGAAGAGTTTTCACTTGCCTCTATACTTAGTGCCGGAGGTCTTTTGATGAGAACGTTTTTTAAATCTTTATTTGCCAGCCCGGACGCCTTATTGCAGGTGATGAGCCACAGTGAAATTCAGGACGCCATTGAGGATGGCGAGCGGATCGTTGTTGACGCAGATGGTAACACGTCGGTGAATATCCACTGCCAGAAGGTGCAGGATGATTTCAAACGGCATGTCGATGCGTTAAAGAGGGCTTAGGGATGGGCACAGCGATTTTTATGGTTTTGATGGTCTGTGGTTACTGGTACAGCTCGCATGACCTCTCCACCCGTTTCAAATTCAAACGTAGCTTTGGCTGGGATGTCTATTTCCTTGTCGCCTTGTATGGCTGCGTGTTCGTTTTGCAGGGCATGCTGGCCACCGCCGTTTTATGGCTGGCGCTGTTGACAGGCTCACTCGTCACCAATGCGTTACCCGGCATTTTTGGCCCGGAATATCACCACTGGCATATGACGTTTATGAACTGGACCTTTTTAGGCATCCAGGCACCGGTAGTCATTATGCTGGCCTTCGCCGTCGTTTTTTGTTTGTGGCGTTCTAACTGGTCGCCAACCGCCCGCCTTGATACCAGCGGGCGCAGGGAGTTGTATAAGCATTTGTCCCGCGCCAACGGCGTTGAGGGGCTGGTTTATCAGTGTATGGAGAAAGGCGATCTCGCCTGGATAACCCTGACGTCGCAGCGCATCTATATTGGCATGATCCATACCGCCACCTTCGATAGCGCGGATGCCAATAACATTGTGCTGATCCCGATGCTGAGCGGTTATCGTGACCGCGAAACCCTGGACCTGCACGTTGAGCACAACTACAGCGCATGGTACGACGCCCATGATATCGACGTGCGCACGGCGGTAGATTTCCGCAAAGTCCTGCTTCTGTCGCAGGTGGAAAGCTTATCGCTATTCCACCCGGCGCAGGTAATGGCGATGGGCATTCACAAAAGCACGGACACCCCAGCGCAGCACTTATAGCCAGTTGCGGCCTGGCGCGCTGGGTTCAGTACGTTCAGGCGGGCGCAGATCTATCTGACGTGAGGCAAGATGCCCGGCCCACAGCCCGGCAATCCACTTCACGCCCCGCGCGGTGAAGCGCGCCTGTGACCAGGTGCGCTGGTTTTCACCGACGCCATCGTGCACCGTAAAATAGCCCGCCTGGCTATACTGCTTCGCTGGCAGTAACGTCCCGCTGACGCGCTGCATGATATTGCGCTCCAGCAAAAACTGACGAAACTCGGGCTCTTTTGCCTTGAGCATTTTACAAAGCTGGCGGAAACCCAGCGACTCATCGACGTTGACGAACCAGTCAAAAAACTCAGCCTTTGGCAGTGTCAGCGCGAGCTGCGCTTCTGCCTGCTGACGCTTTTCATACTGTTCGGCCCAGGCGTGAGCCGCCGCCGCAGGGTTGGTGAAGTCCGGCAGATTCATGGTTTGCTCGCGCTCTTGCCATTTGTCCAGGATATCGGCGGTAAAACCGGGTGAGATACGCGCCACGGTCAACACGGAATCCCGCTTGTTAAGCAGGAACTCCTGACGCATCTCCCCTTCCCGTTCATAGAGCTGCATCTGTACCGGTTGCGACAAACGCTGCGTTGTCTCGAGGCTTTTGACCATGCGTTTGACTTCGTTGTGGGCTATCCCTGTCAGCTTTGCGATTTCACGGCTGCTCATCCTCGGCGACCGATCGTTCAAATTGAGAGTGTCCAAAGGAATCACCATAGCGTTCACCACTTATGCTAAAAAACAACCAACTTGCAGAATTAGTATACAATTACCTGGTTAAATATCCAGTATAATTTTAAAGGAAAAGGATAGTTTTTGGGGAAGGCGATAACGTCTGTCTGTGCAGGTTAGTTCTGCTGCCCTTGCGGGTCGCAGCAGCGGGATGGATTATGCGCCGTTTAGCTCACGCTGATGACGCGCGGCCAGGCCGTCTTCGGGGAAGACGGCTTAAAAGAGGCGGCGCTTGCAGAGGTCAATCATCAATCCGGCGCGGATCAGCCCGGCCCTTCGCTGCCCGCCGCCAGCAGAGGGACCAGCACATCGCTGATGGGAACGGGAATACCGTGAAGGTGACCATAACGTTGTATGACGCCGTTGCGAATATCCCACTCCATTGGTCGGTTAGCCTGACGGTCAGCAAGAATCGAGGTTCCTAAATCGGCTGGCGCGCGTTTAAAACCCGCCAGAATCTCCTGCGCGACCGCGTCGCCCAGCTCCGCACCCTCCGCCCTGGCAACGGACAGGCACTCGCGCAAATACGCCAGCGTCAGTTCACTGATATCTTCGCGGGAGAACATTCCGGCGCGGCGATTGGCAAGGACCATCAAACCGGCCGCCGCATTTTGCAACAATTTACGCCAGGCGACAGAGGGAAAATCTGCCGACAGCTCAACCGCGCAGCGCGTCCCCTGCAAGGCCTCCACGACCCGGTTTGCCTGTGGGACATCCGGCAGCGTCAGTCGCGGGCTCGCACGCAGCCAGACGGAGGCATCCGCTTCACGCTGCGCCGGGAACCAGACCACTGAGGGCAGTACCGTTGCGCCATTGACCCAGGGGGCAAGCTGGTTTTTTTGTTCCACGCCGTTTTGCAGCGCACAGACCACCGTATTTTCATCACACAACGCGCTCAGCCAGCCAGCGCTGTCAGCGTTCTGGGTTGTTTTTACCGCCACAAAAACCAGATCGCAGGGATGATCGATCTTCGTCGGATCGGTCAATACCGGCCCCGGCACCACAATTTCACCCTCATCGTGACGCAACACTAACTTCGGATGCGCAGTACGTCCGCAAAGTCGCGGCGCGCGGCCTGCTTCATGCAACACGGCAGCAATGGTTGTGCCGATTGCACCGGGGCCAATTAGCGCGATGGACGGATTTTCTGACATCGTTGATTCTCCTGATTCACTTAGCCCATGATCAGTGTGCCGGTGACAATCACCACGCACGCCAGTAGTTTTCTAAACGTCAACGCTTCGCCGAAAAACAGGTAACCGAGCACCGCCACAAACAGCACGCTGGTTTCACGCAGCGCGGAAACGGCGCCCATCGGTGAGGCGTCCATGGCGAAAATAATGATGCCGTAAGCCAGCAGAGATACCAGCCCGCCTGCCGCCGCACTCAGCAAGCCTGGCTGCCAGCGAAGCAAACTTTTGCTATCACGCAGGATGATATAAAGCACCGGCATCAGCAGCCCCCAGAGCATGCTCATCCACACGGTATAAGAGAGCGCATTGCCGGAAAGCCGTACCCCCATACCATCAGCCACGCTGTAGGCGGCGATAAAAACCCCGGTCGCCAGGGCCTGTTTCACCCCCGGCATTGCCAGCCGACGCTGTCTGAATGCCAGCATCAGGATCCCGGACGAAACGAGTACGATGCCGCAAAGAGTATGAAAGGCGATTTTTTCACCGGCGAACAGCGCCGCCGCGCAGGTGATCAGCAGCGGCGAAGAGCCTCGTGCAACCGGGTAGGTTTGGCTTAGCTCGCCACGCTGATAACTGCGTACCAGACACCAGTTATAGCCCACATGCAGCAGCGCGGACAGCAGCGCATATGTCCAGCTTGCGCGAGCGGGTAGCGGCAGAAACAGGGCAGCGGCTGCGCTTGCCAGCGCAATGGCAACGCACATGATGGTCATCGACCATAGCCTGTCTGCGCCCCCGTGTAAGAGCGCATTCCAGGTGGCATGCAGCAAGGCTGCAAATAGCGTCAGCGAAATTATCGTTACAGACATGCATTGATGCTAAACAGCCCTGAACACGATGAACAGTGAAGTGTTGTCATCCCGCCATGAATAAATACTCATACCTTAACGATACCGCCGCTGCGCCTGCAGTGACTCATCCAGTAACCAGTGGCGGAATTTCACAACATGCGGCTGGGTTTCAATCCCCTGCGGGCAGACAAAGTAATAGGCGGCCGGTGAAGGAAACCGGATATCAAAAAGCCGTGTCAACGTCCCCTCGGCAATCTCTTTTTCCACATGTCCGCTGCGCGCCAGCGCAATACCCTGCCCGAGAAGCGCGGCTTCAATCGTCATGTTGGTATCCGCGAAGCGCACACTCTCATGCAGGACGTTGATATTGACGCCGGTTTGCTCAAACCAGGCGTCCCATTTTGGCACCAGGTCAGCGCCGTCACGCGTGAGCAGCGGGTAGCGCAGCAGTTCGGCGGGTTCAGCAGGCGTACCAAAACGCTGCAAAAGTGACGGGCTGGCGACCGGAAAAATCTGCTCGCGAAACAAAAACTCGGTAAAGAGCCCAGGATAGTTACCGTGACCAAAGCGAATGGCCACATCGGACTCGCTCCCCGCAAAATTGATGGCTTTATCCGAACTGTCCAGCGACACCAGAATCTCCGGATGTAACCGCGCCAGGGCGGGCAGGCGCGGCAACAGCCATTTCAGCGCAAACGAATAGGTGGTGTTGACACGCAATCTTACCCGACCATTTTGTTCACGCAGATCGGCAAGGGTCGTATCCAGTTTGCTGAAAAATTCGCGCACCAGCGGCGCGAGCGCTGCACCGGCAGGTGTCAGGCTCAGGGTTTTACCGCGCTGAAAAAGTTGCAACCCCCAGAGTTCCTCAAGGTTTTTTAGCTGATGGCTGACGGCGCTTTGGGTAATGAAAAGTTCTTCGGCGGCAGAGGTAAAGGTGGCATGGCGCGTGGCGACCTCAAACGCGCGCAAGGTGGCAGTAGGTGGAAGATTACGCATGCTTTTCGCTCTGTTGATGAGTAATGACTCATATGACCATAGCGGCGCATCTCTGTGCCAGAGAAATAACAGAGCCCCGCAGCCGGTAAGCAGGGTGTCCGGCAACGTACTGGTATCGAAGACGCGTGCCGGACAAAATGATGACGTGGCGGTGACTTACACGGACGATGCAGCAGAAGCCTGCCTATAGTCGCTCTTTAACAGCGCATAGAGATACTCATCACCCCACGCGCCTTTAAAGAAAATATTCTGCCGGTAATGTGCTTCGCGGCAAAAACCGAGTTTTTCCAGCAGGTTCACAGCCGCTGTATTGCGGGTATCCACAACAGCGGTGAGTCGGTGCTTTGCAAAATCATTAAACAGCATCGCGATGAGGGTACCCATTGCTTCCCTGGCAAAACCTTGCTTCTGATACGCCACATCAAAGGTCATCCCCAGTTCAACCTGTCTTCCCTCGTCAAAGAAATGGATACCGATATCACCGATGAGCGCCCCCACGTCCAGCCGCTCAACGGCCAGTTGATACCAGGTCCCCTCGCTGTTGAACGCCAGCGAACACTGCTGCGCATATAAGGTCTGCGCATCATGCTCAGTGTACTGATCCCAGCTCTGAAACCGGGCGACCTCGGGCAGGTTACGGTAGCGCGCAAGCTGCGGTAAATCAGCGGGTGTCAGTTTGCGCAATAATAATCGCGGGGTGAGTAGCGGCAACGCCTGTGTCATGCATCTTCTCTTATCGTTAATTATCCGGGCGATGAGCCGCATCGATATGTTGCAAGCCCCGCAAACGAAAATCTGCGAGGCGGTACGATCTGTGTTTATCGTTCCTGCGTTTGGGCGCCACTGTCTACAGAGGCGATCGCTTCAAGCCCAACACGTTGGCCGAATGACAGTTCTAACGTATTGCCGTCCGGGTCGGCAAAAAACACATAGTAACCGACGGGGTCACCCAGGTTTTCCGGCGCTTTTCTTAATACACCTTCCGCGATTGCCATCTCGGTTTTGCGGTCAATCTCTTCGCGGGTTGCACAGGCAACGCCAAGGTGACCAAAATGGCCAAGCGGCGTATCCGTTACGGTGTCCGCCTGAACCAGCACCAGCGCAAACGGACGGGTATGATCGCTTAACCACGCGACCTTGCGCGCATCCGGAATGCCGGGTTCGCGCTGATGTACGACCTCCATACCTGCATAGCGGCGATAGAACGCAATACTTTTCTCCAGGTCCCTGACCATAAAAGCAACATGGGTGAATCCAACATCAATATCTTTCATATCCAGAATAACTCCCTCTTGGTCCGTGGCAGCATCATAAAAGCCCAAGTTAACTTGAGGTCAACAGCAAGCTACCCGCACCCGATCCCTAATATTTGTAGTGTCACAACGCTAAGAGACCGGCCCTGCACGCTTTCTGACAGAGACTTTTACTGTTAAAGCTTTTTCGCCAATGCGTCTGGATGGGGCGCTATTTCAGCAAGTAACCAGCGCTCGAAATCCTCTAATGCGGCGTTATTCACTCCCGTTTCGCTCGGTTTGACTAAACAGAAGCGTTTGCTGAGGGTTGTTGATTCTGGCCAGGGTGAAACCAGCAGGCCACGCTTCAACTCATTTTCAACATACATCCCCGGCACCAGCGCCACGCCCTGCCTTGCCATCACGGCGGCTATTGCCATTTCGTGCAGATCGTAGCGAACCCCCTGCCCTGGGTTATCCAGGTTTATCCCCTTTTCCCGGGCATACAGATGCCACGCCTCGGGATTTTGCCGTCGGTGAATGCGCGGTAGTGCGTTTAACTGTTCAAAAATATCCTGTTGCGATAACAGCGAAGGGTGACACACCGGAACCAGCGTTTCCTGAAACAGAAACTGCGTGCGCATGCCGGCCCACGCGGGATGTTCAAAATGAACCACGGCGTCAAAGCCGCTTCCGGTGAGAATAAACGGGTCGGTGCTGGCGGCAATATTTAAGGTTATGTCCGGGTACAACGACATGAAGCTATGCAGACGGGGGATCAGCCATCGGCTGGAAAAGGTCGGCAGGACGGCAATATCCAGACTCTTGCCCCCCTCGGGTAACCCCATGATGTACTGGGTGTCTCTTTCGAGCCGCTCCAGCGTTTCGTGAACATGCCGGGCATAGCGTGCTCCGGCAGGATTAAGCTTTACGCGGCTTCCTGTCCGGTCAAACAGTTTACAGTTGAGCAGCGATTCAAGGCGCGCTATCTGGCGGCTGATGGCCCCTTCCGTCAGCGAGAGTTCCTCGGCAGCCCTGGCAAAGTTGCCGTGTCGTGCGGCGGCATCAAAGGCCTGCAGGGAAGTGCTACTGGGTATTTTTCTGCGCATATAAGGTGCTCTCTTTCGCAACTGACCATGCCGTTTAGTGAGTAAATATCACTGACTGGTGAAATATTATCGATTTTCAGGCCACAAAACACCTTATAGCATGAGGAAAAATCATTAAGCAGAGTGAATGGTTGTCTGCTGGTACTCATGCGGAGGCAGGACAATGTTGTATTTGGTGGAGTGCTCATATACCGATCCAAAGAGCGAGCAAGAGTGGAATGAATTTTATCCTCAGGAGAGATACCGATGAACGCGCCCTTCTTCCCAACATGTCAGATTGGCGATTTTCAGGTAACGGCGCTGAGTGATGGCGATATGTCTGTCAGCCTGGATTTATTGTCAGGCATTGCAGCAGCGGATGCCGCAGCCATTCAGCGCCAGGCCGGAATGGCTGAGCCCGGCAATATCCATATCAACGGCTATCTTATTCGCGGCCGGGGGCGAACCATGCTGGTTGATGCCGGTACAGGCGGGTTGAACAACGCGGGGGGCCAGCTTAAAGCCAGGCTCGCGGCTAGCGGCGTCAATCATAACGATGTGGACAGCGTATTATTGACACACTGCCATCCGGACCATATTGGCGGCCTGCTTGATGCCGAAGGACGGCCTGTATTTGAACATGCGGAACTCTTTTTGCATCCTCTCGAAGCGAGTCACTGGCGCGATGATGACAAATTAAAAAAGGCGAGTGCGCACGGCCAGCGTAATTTCCGTCTGGCCAGACAAACGCTGGATGCCTATGCAGAGAATGTGCGTTTTTTAAGCGCAGACAACATCGCAGAGGGCATTACCCCGGTCTGGTTACCGGGTCATACGCCGGGGCATTGCGGGTTTCGCATTGACGCGGATGAAAGAAGCCTGCTGATATGGGGCGACATTGTCCATTATCCGCATATTCAGACGGCACAGCCCGCCGTGACGATTTTGTTTGATGCCGACCCCGCGCTGGCCGAAGACACGCGCAAAAGAATCCTCGCACAAGCCGTGCGTGAAAATCTGCTTATTGCGGGCATGCATCTGGGACCGAGGGGGTTTGCGAACATTGTCAGAAATGATACTGGCTACGCTATTGCGTGGCCCGACGAGCTGAGATGAATGCCGGCTGTATGTTCAGCCGATGGATGCAACGCAGTGGTTAAATGCCCGGCGTTTTCCGGGCTTCTCGTTGCGTGTTAAGCCGTGCCCTCTTCGCTCAAGAGGGCACCGTTTTTTGGCTGGTTATCAGAACGATTCCCAGTCAGAGCCGTTCGCTGTTGATGCCGCGGGTCGCAGGCTAACCTTAGCGCGCGCTGCCGCTGGGGCGTATTTTGGCTTCGCCGTTTCTGAATTCAGTTTGAACACGGAAACCAGTTGCGCCAGTTGTTCGGCCTGTTGTTCCAGTGATAATGACGCCGCAGACGACTCCTGAACCAGCGCGGCATTCTGCTGGGTTGTGGAATCGAGCTCCGTTACCGCTTTACCAATCTGATCGATACCCCTGCTCTGCTCTTCCGAGGCGCTGGAGATTTCGTTCATGATCCCACTCACATTGGTGACCGAGGAGACAATCTGCTCCATGGTGGTACCGGCTTTGTTCGCCATCTCTGAGCCGGTCGTCACACGTTGTACGGACTCTTTTATCAATCCTTCGATCTCTTTGGCAGCCTGGGCGCTACGTTGGGCAAGGCTTCTTACTTCACCCGCCACCACCGCGAAACCGCGCCCCTGCTCACCGGCGCGCGCCGCCTCAACGGCTGCGTTAAGCGCAAGAATGTTGGTCTGGAACGAAATACCATTTATTACGCTGATAATGTCGGTAATTTTGTTGGAGCTTTCGGTAATGGTTTCCATGGTGCTGACCACGTCCCAGACAATTTTGCCACCGGAACGCGCATGCTCTGCCGCCACGCCTGCAAGCTGGCTGGCCTCACGCGCATTGTCTGCGTTGCGTTTAACCGTTGAGGTCAACTCTTCCATACTCGCCGCCGTTTCGACCACCGCGGCTGACTGCTCTTCGGTGCGGGAGGCAAGGTCAGTGTTGCCTGCGGAGATGTCCGACGAGGCGTTCGCCACGTGAATGACCGACTCTTTAATTTGGGTGATCATGTCACGAAGCTTATCGTTCATGACGCCCATTGCCATTGTCAGACGGCCCAGTTCGTCGGTTGACTGCGGCTCAATGGTCGCGGTCAGGTCGCCTTCGGCAATGCGTTCCGCCAGCGTCAGGTTGTGTTTAATCTGGCGGGTCATCTGGCGGGTAAGCAGCCAGGCAACCAGTAACCCTGTCAGCACTGCGCAAACGGCGACGATGCCCATAATGATCATCACACGTTGAATAATATCGATATTTTTCTGAGTCTGACCAGTTACCAAATCATTCGTAATGGTATTAATTTTTTCTGCAACGCCGGTGAGCGCTGTCGCGGCACTCTGCGACTCTTTCTGGGCATTAATATAGGCAACGACATTCTCCTGCATTCCATTCAGGAATGCCTGAGCCATCTCTTTATCTTCGGCTGTAAAAGTGACATTTTCGGAATGAATAAGCTTCGCCGCTTCATCGTATTGAGTCTTGAAGGTGTCCATCCCCTGCTTACCGGCAGAGGACTGAATTGCATAAGCGGCCGCCCAGGTGTTATTGAGGCGATTGAACAACGCGACTTCATCTTTTGAAATGGTTTCCTGCTGCTCAAGGCGGGTACCGAATTTATCGAGCAGGGTTTTGAGAGCTGGAGAGGTTAAATTCTGCGCTTTTTCGACCGTCACCTGTTCGAGTTTAACGAACGTATCACGGTGGGTGGCATAGTCAGGAATAGTCGTGCGCAATTCATCAAACAAAACTCGGGCATCGCTGTCCCAGGTAAAGTCGAGACCCGTAATCGCTTTTTGATCCATCTTATCAATGGCGACTCTATTCGCCTGCAGTGATTTCTCATCATGGTTTAATTGATAAGTTAAACGGTTACGTCGCGCCGTATTGAGCTCGGTGCTGATTTCATTGATTAATTTACCTTTTAAGGCATGCTCACGGATACTCGCGGACTGTTGAATGCTGATAAGTGAGGACAAAACAATAATGACGATTAAAACTGCAAACCCGCCAAAAAGTTTGGCAGCCACAGGCAGATTTTTTATTGACGGTAACAGCTTTGACATAGCAGTATCCTCAGTGTTCTTTTTTAATATTTAAAAAATAGTTTCATTTTGACTTCTTATTCGATTGCGATTTTTCATTTCTTTTTGAGGAGTCAGAAAAGTGGGCTATCACGTTACTTATCGTCAACAATGCCATTTAATTTAATGAAAAAATCAAAAAAAAGATCCGAGGAAAATATATTCTAAGAAAATTAAGGTTGTTGCATAAATAATGTGAACGCCCCTGCATATTACGGTGTTCTTATCGTGATAATCATGAGCCTGCAAAGTTATTTATGGCCAACCTGCTACGCTTAAAAACAAAAGATATAATATATTTGGTTATCTACGGATATTGCGATGGTTACTGTTCAGCATGTTATTAAATATCATCCTGTGAGCTTTTTTGCTGCTCACTATCGAAAATATTCATCGTGTCAGTCATGCACGAGAAACGCCTGAGATTGTAGCCGTATTTAAAATAACGCACTATCTCAACGATTTTCTTTATTCACGTTGCACTGACTGCCCCCATCCGACTGACGAACCGCCCCGGCTTTGCGGCGCGGTTCAGCCAAACGCGGAAAAATCACATAAATCGCTCTGCCCCACCTGACGCTTCAATTGTCTGCCCGGTAACAAACTGATTTCTGTCTGAGAGCAGGAAAGCCGTAATCGCCGCAATATCCTCAGGGAGCCCAAAACGCCCCACCGGGGTTTTCTCTTTACCCAGCAGTGCCATCACCTCGTCGTCCGTTTTTTCAGCCAGTTCAGGGCGCCGATGGCGGACATTCGGCAGCATATTCTGCGCCCAGTTATCGGTCGCGACAGCGCCCACACCAATAGCATTGACCAGGATACCATCCGGCGCCACGCTCAACGCTAAGCTCCGGGTCAGATTGTTAATTGCCGCACTCAGGGCATGTGAGACGGTAAGTTGTGGGTTTGGATAGATACCGCCGATGGAAGAAATATTAACAATGCGCCCCCAGTTTCGCTTCTGCATGCCGGGAATAACCGCTTTACAAAAGCGCCGCATGGCAGAGAATTTGGTCTCCGTCATTAATTGCCAGTCCTCTTCGGAGGTGGTGAGCAGAGTACCCGCATGCGCTCTTCCGGCATTATTGACCAGTAAATCAATTCCCTGAAAAACCGTTTCTGCGTGTTCAACCACCCGTGCAGGGAGGTGGGGATCGGTCACATCCCCGGCAACAGGCAGCGCCGAAACACCATATTTATCGGCAATCTTCTTCGCGGCCAGGATCAGGGCAGACTCTTGTCTGGATACCATGACTAAATGCACCCCGTTTACCGCCAGTTCTTCGCAAATGCTAAAACCAATGCCGGTTCGGGCTCCGGTGACCAGGGCCACTTTTCCTGTCAGTTTTAAATCCATGTGTTGTTCCTCATAGTAAACACAATGACCAGATGAAGAATATGAGTAACAAATAATGCATTCAGGGGCTTGCGCAGCAGAATTCAGACGTCTGAAAAAAACGCGCAAAGCGTTAAGCAGCACCTCTTCGTATACTGCGGCAACATTTTATTCAGGGTGAGGAGTGGTCAATGCAGACCCACAACCACGCGCTTTCTTCTGCCAGGATCCTGATGCTGGCTATTATTTGCTGTATCGTGGTGGCGAATATTTATTTTAATCAATCCGTTCTGAATTTGATTGCGGGTGCCTTTCCCAATGAACAGAATGCGGTTTCTTTGATCCCCATGGCGACCCAGTTAGGTTATGCGGCGGGTTTATTCTTTCTCATTCCATTAGGCGATTATATTGAACGTCAGCGGCTGATCCTGCGCCAGGCTCAGGTGCTTTTCCTGGCGCTGCTCGGCATGATGTTATCCCCAACGGCTACCGTGCTGGTGTTTTTCTCTTTTATTACGGGCATGTCTGCAACCGTGGCCCAACAAATCGTGCCGCTGGCTGCCTCTCTCGCCGGGCCGTCATCCCGGGGTAAAACCGTGGGTACCGTGATGAGCGGCGTTCTCGCCGGTATCCTTGCCGGGCGGGCGATTGGCGGTCTTATCGGTCAGTATTTCGACTGGCGGGGTGTCTTTTTGTTCGGCGCGCTCATGACGCTGCTGGCTGTCGTTTTTATCGTGCGCATTTTGCCTTCGCAGTCGTTGCCTGCGCCAACATTTAACTATCTGGTGGTATTGCGTTCGCTCGGGCAACTGTGGAAAAGCGAACCGCAGGTACGCAAGGCAACGCTGACACAGTCCATGCTGTTTGCCTCGTTCAGCGTGCTGTGGACCGTCCTCCCATTCTGGTTAGCCCATCGCTACGATTACGGCGCGGGGGTAACCGGAACGCTGGCGGCGCTGGGGTTAATCGGCATTCTGTGTGCCCCGCTGGCGGGTAGTTTCAGCGATCGTCAGGGCCCCTTCCGGATGGTGATGTTGGGCGTCATTCTCATGCTGCTGGCCTGGATTGTTTTTTGGGGCTGGAACAGTATGGCGGGGATGGTGGTGGGCATTCTGTTGCTGGATGCGGGCGAACAATGTGTACTGATAGCGAACCAGCACACCATTTACGCGTTGCGCCCGGATGCCAGAAACCGTCTGAACACCCTCTTTATGTGCGTTATGTTTATTGGTGGCGCCTGTGGTTCCCTGACAGCCACCGGGTTATGGCAGGCAACGCAAAGCTGGACGCTGATTTCTGCTGCGGGGGCCGCTCTCGTACTCAGCGGGATGCTCATTGCCGTGGGACGTAAAGATTAACGCCCTATTCGGGCACACAGGGCCAGCGCATTTCTTACCTCTGTCGCCCTGTGTGAACCATCGACATCGTTTAAGGCATTCTGAATTAACTGTTTAGCCGACCCGTTTTCCCCGGCTTCGGCCTGAACGGTTGCCAGTGAACAGGCAATACGCAGAGCCCAGCCGTGGGCCTGCTGCTGACGTGCTTTATCCAATGCTTGTGTCAGCAATAAACGTCGCCCCTGGCTTGGTGATTGCGTGGCGCAAAGACGCATCAGTTCTGGCGCGCACCAGTTATCTTGCCCCTCGCTGGCGATTTTCTGCGCCAGCGCGCCATCAATTTCTGACAATAAAGGGGAGTATTGCCAGTCTAATCCCGTCGCCCGCAGCGAACTGAACAGTGTGGTTTGACTGACATCGATATGACTGAACTGTTGGGCCCAGACAAGAAACAGTTCGCCGTAGGTCTTCCAGAAATACAAATCATGTTTTTCTGCCAGTTGAACAAGCCAGTTCGCGGCCCTGACCACCCAACGTGGACGGCGTTCAAGCGCCGCTGTCATACAGGCGCCCTCGGCGAGCGCACAGCAAAGAGAACAGGCATGCTGCAAACGCGCGGCTTTTTTAACGCCGCGCAACGCCATCTGTTTTGCGGCCTTATACTCCCCCTGAACCCAGAGCAAACGAGACAGAAAAGCCATGCCAGCGGTCTCCTGATCGAGACCAAAACGGAAGGAGTGGCTCATACTTTCCTGCGCGTACCAGGCCAAAGATTGCAGCAGATAATGGCGGCCTTCGCTATGCTGACCTAAAAAATGCAGGGAGACACCGAGAATACGCAGCCCGGCGGCATGGGCTTCTGCATCATTGGTAGATCGCGCCAGTTCGCACATAGACTGCGCATGTTCACGCGCTTTACCAGGAGCGCCCGTGCGCAGGCAATACAGCCATAACCCATAGTGCGCCTGTAAACGTATCTCTTTGTCGTCGAGATTTTCCGCCAGCGTCAGTGCGGTTTGCCAGGCCGAATAGGTTTCAGATGTCGGGCCTTTTGCCCAGGTCGATGCCTTACCTGCTGCGGCGCACAGATGCATCCTCTGGTGTAACGTTAATACGACCCGCGCGTTATCTTCATAGAGCAGAGGGTAAATATGACGCTGACACTCATCATAGAGTGAGTATTCAATCCAGAACGGCGTCATCGCCTGTAAGACCGCAAGCCCTGTTGAGGGATCGCGCCCCTCAGTTAATGTTTGCTGTAAAACGCGTCGCAAATCATTAAGGATGGGACGATAACGCTCCCGCCACTGCTCCGTTGGCAAGCTAAGCCAGTCCCTCTGCGCCTGTTCCACCAGCACGCTATTGTAATGGGCAAAATCGGCTGCAAGCGCAACATATTCATCCTCATCCCGGAGCTTCGCGCAGGCGAACTGGCGCATGGTTTCCAGCAGGCGAAAACGCGTAACAGGCGCCTGGCTGCTGACCTGAATCAGCGACAGAGACAACAAGCGCTGCAAATCGTCAATAACCTGCCAGCTATGGTTGTCCTTTGTTCGCAGAAAATCACTGACGGATTGCACGCTAAACGTGTCGGTAAAGATGCCCAGCATTCTGAATAATCGCTGCTCACGCGCGTTGAGTAACTGATAAGTCCACTCCAGCGTCGTCACTATTTTCTGATGTCTGGGCTCCAGCGAACGGTGGGTATTGCTCAATAACGGGAAGCGGTCCTCAAGCCGCTGATAAATCTCACTCACACTCATAAAGGGCAGACGGGAGGCCGCAAGTTCAATAGCCAGGGGTAAGCCATCAAGATGACGGCATAATTCGCCAATCAACACCAGTTCATGCGCTGAGGGTTGGAAATCATGCGCACTGGCCTGGACACGCTCAATAAAGAGACGGACGCTGGCAAAAGAGATTAACGTGGCGTTATCGGCACCCTCTTCTTGCGGGACTTGCAACGGCGGGAGTAAATATTGTTGTTCACCAGCAACCTGTAGCGCCACCTGGCTGGTCAATAACAGTTTGATCCGGGGAGCCAGTCTCAGAAGCCGCGTCATCAGCGGTTCCAGTTCGCTCGTCACGTGCTCACAGTTATCAATAAGCAGCAAACACTGACGTCGCGCGAGCTGTTGGCGTAAATCGGCATCCTGTTCAAGACCGGCTAAGGGAAGATGTAACGCCTGAGAAATAACGGAGAGCACGCTGGATGCGTCGGTAATATGGGCCAGTTCCGCCACACAGACGCCATCGGGAAATTGCGGGTGCGCCTGGTTAACCACTTCCCACGCCAGACGCGTCTTTCCCACGCCGCCTGGACCGGTTATCGTCACCAGAGGGTGCTGATTTAGCAGGGCACAGAGTTCCTGCACCGCCTGGTCGCGCCCTAAAATCGAGCTCAAAAAGGGGGTAACAGGCGGAACCGGTATTTCCGGGTCGGGAGATGCCTGCAACGGTACGTTCTTGATGTTAAAGCGGTAGCCACTGCCAAATTCAGTAACAAGGAGATGCCGGTCTCGCCCCAACAGGCGGCGAAGCGCTGAAATTTGCGCCTGAAGATTGTTCTCTTCGACGATTTCATTTCCCCACACCTGGGTCAGGAGAGACGCTTTACTGACCGCTTTACCGTCGGCCCTTATCAGAACCACCAGAACATCAAATGCTCTGGCAGAAATTTTTACCGGCTTACCCCGGTGCAACAGAATCCTTAGCTGGGGCCAGAGTTGCCATTCAGCAAAGTGAATCTCATCGGTTGTTATCATAGTCTTGAGATCTTCTGTTTTTCACCATCACACACTGTTGCCGCAAGGAGGCCAGGCGATACAGAGACCCGGTATAGCCTGACCTGAACCGTTGATAAGTATAGGGTCATGCCCCTGTGACGCATAGCCCTACGATGTATTCATTAACTCGTAAGGAGAGTCATTATCAGAGGTTTGTCAGCACAATTTTACCCTGAATCCCGCCCATCGCGGCACGCTGATGGGCAGCGCAGGCCTGGGCTAACGGATAGGTACTGTCAATAACCACCCGGACAAGACCATTTTCCAGAAGACGGCCTGCTTCATTTAATTGCGCGCCGCTGGAGCGTACCTGGGTGGAAGAGACCGTAATCGCTTTTTGCGCGGCCTCGTCCCTTGCGGAAAAACCCAAAGGGTTAACCAGAAAAAGAGCCCCGCCTGGCTTTATACAACGCAGAAAGCGTTCCATATGCGCCCCGCCCACCGCATCGAGAACCAGATCAACATTGTTGACCACCGCCTCGGCTGCCGTTGTGGTGTAGTCGATAAATTCGTCGGCCCCCAGCTCACGCAACACCGCCTCATGGCGCGAAGAGGCCACAGCGATAACCTTCGCCCCTTTCCAGCGGGCGATTTGCACGGCAAGGTGCCCCACACCGCCGCCAGCGCCATTGACCAGCACCGTCCGGCCTTTTAATGGCACGGCTTTATGAGGAAAAGGCTGGAAGGGATTAACCGCATCATGCCCCGTGTCGACAAGAAACTGCCAGGCGGTAAGCAGCGACATTGGCGCGGCGGCGGCCTCCACATGCCCAATCCCCTGGGGTTTGAGTGCCAGTTCGGATACAGGAACACTGACATATTCTGCATAGGCGCCGCCGCCCATCATCACCTTCTCAGGAAAACGCACCATCGAATAGACGTCATCTCCGGGGCGAAACGCAGTCACATTTTTACCGACGGCGGCAACGATGCCTGATACGTCAGTGCCCAAAATAAGGGGAAAAACGGGATCGGGACGCCATTCCGGTGGCAGTGTGCGAAAGCCATCGCGCAGATACCAGTCCGGCGGGTTAAGGCTGGCCGCCTGCATATGCACCAGGACATCGTCGTTGCCCACATGTGGTCTGGGTGCATCTTCATAAAGCAGGTTTTCTGGCCCGCCAAACGCATGGAGTTGTACCGCTTTCATCATCTCAGTCATCATCATCTCGCGCTAAAAGACCTCAGGTGACAGAGCATAGGATCAATAACCCAGGTTGATAATATGGCTGAATTTCGCTTTACTTATGCCATGAAGGAACAAATCGGTTTTGAGAGACTCACGGGTCTTATTGCATTCGCTCGCGCAGGCGCTCTGGGTAGCTATAGTGCCGCTGCCCGTTCGCTTTCTGTTTCCCCCTCAGCCATCAGTAAAAGTATTCAGCGCCTTGAGAAGCAGCTCGGCATTACCTTATTCACCCGAACGACACGCTCACTGGTGTTAACTGCCGAAGGGCGTGAACTGCATGAGCGGGCTTTACGGTTGCTACGGGATGCGGAGGAGATTGAACAGATAGCGAAACACGCTCGCGCGGAGCCCGCAGGGATATTACGCATTGCGGCGTCACTACCGGTGGGTATCCATATGATTGCCCCTCTCCTTCCCGCCTTTTGCGCACTTCATCCAAAAGTGACGATTGATCTACGCCTGAGCGACCAGCGAGTAAGCCTCGTTGATGAGAATATTGATATTGCCATTCGACTTGGCGAGCTCGCGGATTCCAACCTCCTGTTGCGTCGCCTTCCCCCCTATCAGATAGGTTGTTATGCCTCGCCTGACTATTTAGCCCGCTGCGCCCCTCCGCTGCATCCCAATGATTTATCCGGGCATACGACGATTAATCTGCGTTATCAAAATACAGGGCAGCTTTTTCGCTGGCCGTTTCGCGTCGGGGAGCGCGAAATAGACATTGTGCCGTCATCAACGATCATTGCGGATACCAGCGAAGCCGTCATTGCCGCCATTGTGGCCGGTGCCGGAATCGGTATGGCCGCGAATTTTATGGCGGCGTCCCGGGTAAGCGACAAAAAGCTTGTTTCGCTGCTCTGTGATTTCGCGGTGGAGCGGCATGATATGTCGGCTGTGTGGCATGAAAGTCGACGTTCCAATCCTGCGGTACGCGCTTTTCTGGATCATATGCTTAGCCATTTTTAAGCTACCGGTTTTCAGCGATAACACTCACTGCACCGTCAAATGGGCCTCGTCAGGCGCAATGTGTAGCGTCGCGCCTGTCACAATAAATTTCTTACCTGTACACCGTGGCATCGCCATTTCCTGAAATCATCTTTCCGCTCAGTTTACTTAAAATAAAACAATAAAAATTTATTGTAAAACGATAAACTCCAGGCTAGCCTGCACACACTTCAACCTACCGTTTGCCAGGAGAGGCATCGAATGAAAAGAAGTCTGCAATATGGCGTTTCGCTTGCGGGAATCATGCTTTGTGTTCCTTTACACAGCGCGGATCTGTCCGGGTACGCGGGTCTCGGCGTTGCAGTCAGCCCCGTCTATTCGGGGTCACAGCACGCTGCGCCAGGTCCGTTACTCAAAGGTGGCGTAAGCCTCAAGAGTGATGGCTGGGGATATTGGGATCTGTCTACAGACGGTCTGGCATGGACGCTGCCAGCGGATTCCCCATTTGCCGTGAGCCTGCTGTTAACACCGGATGAGGGGCGAAAAGAGGTGTTCAACTACCCATTTTCCGGCAGAAAAAACCGTGACTTGCAAGGGATGGGAGACCTTTCCGACATCCTCATGGCGGGTGCGGAATTGCGGTATCAACGTGAGGGCTGGATGGTATGGTTGCGCGCATTAAGTGCAACACAAAAGCACCGATACGGGGGCGAAACGCAGGATCCGGGCATGACGTTAAACAGTGGCGTGAAGGCAACGCTATGGCACTGGCGGGATGTCGATTTTTCGGTCGCTGGCGATATCACCTGGGCGAACGGCGGTTATCAGCAGCGCCATTACGGTGTCACCACAAGCCAGGCGCAACGCACTAATTTTTCTGTCTATCGCCCGTCATCGGGTTTCCAGCTTGGTGGAGTGTCTACCGGGCTGGTCTGGCACATTAGCGAAAACGTAGCCGCAGGGGTGAGTGGTCGCGCGGCATACTTGTTTGATGAGGCGGGTAAGAGTCCGTTGGTCAAAAGCCGAATGCAGTACACCCTGTCATCACTGATTCAGTATGAATTCTGAGGCGGACAACAATGAAGAAGCACTCTGTGCGCAGTCGTACGCGGTTGTTAGCCGCCGGTACTGCTTTTGTGTCGCTGATAGCGGCGGGGATCTACCTGCAACCCGGATTTAGTTCACCGTCTTTGCATCAGACGGGAGATGCAACGGTAGCTTCGTTTTTAACCCCTTTGCTGAAAGGATCAAGAGGCAGCGTTGCCGCCGCCTTCATCACCCCGCGAGGCGTACAATATGCGCTGTGGAACAGTGATTATGCAAAACAGTATGAAATTGCCAGCCTGACCAAAACCATGACCAGCAGCCTGCTGATTGAAGCGCAGCGACGCGGCGAAGCAACGGCACAAACCCGTGTAGGCGAACTCGTCCCGGAAATCACTGGCCCGGCGAGCGAGATAACACTTGAGCAACTGGCATCACATCGCTCTGGCCTGCCGCCGCTGGCGACATCATTACGACAGAAAATTCAGGTGATTAAGGCCATCATCCTGCGTGACACTTTCTGGAATTACGATGACGAGACATTAATAGAGATGGTGAACACCACCCGCGTTGAAAAACCCGCCGAGTTTGATTACTCCAATACCGGCTATGCCCTGCTGGGATTGGCGCTGGCGCGCGCATCACATCAATCTTTTGCCACGTTGTTGCACACACGGGTTTTTGCGCAAGCGCAAATGAAAAGCTCCGTCATCGCAGACGATTCGACACCCGTCACCCCCGCATTCAGCCACGGCTGGTCAGTTTCCGGATTCAGCGAAGCGCCGTGGGTATTGCACGCATTTACCCCCGCCGCGGGAGTACGATCGACCATTGTCGATATGGCAAATTATGCGCAGGCGTTACTGGCAGGAAAACTCGCAGGAAGCGAAGCGATGCCGCCGCGATTTGCCACTGACGATCCCGATTCACGGATTGGTTATGCCTGGTTTACAACCCGCATACATGGGCGCGATATCACCTGGCATGACGGCGAGTCCTCGGGGTTTGCCAGCGCTATCGCCCTGGATCCGCAGCGTAAAAGCGCCGTGGTTATCCTCTCCGACACCGGATGGCCGGTGATTGGTCCGGCTGTCCGGCTGTTACTCACCCAGCCATCTTCTGAAACAGAGGCACACCGTGAACTGGATTGATATTCTCTGGGCAATACTCGCCTTTGCTTCGACCATGTTGTTTGTGTGCGGAAACTGGGCTTCGCATTACAAACTTCGCTTAGTCAATTATATCCTGACCGTTGGCATTATTATTTACTGCGTGGAGATGATGCAGACAATAACGCACCTCAGTAAGCCGGGTTACTTATTCAGAATGCTGACCTGGGCGATTCAGGCATCATATATCGCTTTTGGTGTCTACCGCGTATGGCCAAACCCCTGGCTAAAACGCGGCGCTAAAGGTCTGAACGCCAGCAAGATTGCTATCGCGCTGATGCTTATGTCATGCTTTAGCATACTGGTCTTAAAATAGTGCGTATTATTCAGGAAGGTTCAATGTGAAAGGTGCGAGAAATAAAATCAGCCTGGCGCTCATCACAGGCGTGCTACCGCTATTTCTCATCCTGGCGGTAATTACGCCGCTGTGGATGTACTTCACGGGTTCGTCGTTTTTTATTTCCAGTATGCTCAGGTTCGCCGAGATTCAGGGCGATAATTTGCCAACCACGACGGTATCGTCACTTAACCAGCTACTTTTGCTGGTGATTCTCTATTTCCCGACGGGGCTGTTTGCTTTTGCTATCTGGCAAGGTATGAAAGTCACGCAACTGGTACGCCAAAAACAGATCCTCACTCAGGCGCTGGCGCAAAGTGTACGTAAAATTGCGATAGTGATGCTAAGTCTTGGGATCGTCCTGCCAGTGTGCCGCTTTTTGATCCCTCTGGTCGTCTGGTGGCCGGAACATTTCTACCAGGTCACCCTGCTGATTGGCGATATTGTTCTGCTATTAGCGGGCGGTTTGCTGCTTGTGACGTTTCACTCCCTGGTCGAGGGGATCAGAGCGGAAGAAGAAAATAAGGAGTTTATCTGATTATGGCTGTCGTGGTTCATCTGGACAAAGTGTTGGTAGAGAAGAAAATGACGTCCAGAGCGCTGGCAGCCTTTGTGGGTATCACCGAGCAGAATCTCTCGCTGCTCAAGTCCGGGAAGGTTAAAGGCATTCGGTTTGATACGCTGGCAAAAATCTGTGAGGCGCTGCAGTGTCAGCCCGGCGATATTATTTCCTGGGAGCCGGATAGCCCACCAGCCGCACCGGATGACGCACTCTGACTGGCTCACTGAAAGTGAAGCATTCAGACTTTCAATCATGTCTTTCCCGAACTTTATTACCCAGAATCTTTTATTCTACGTCAACGAGAGAGAATGACCTACTACCTGGATGACTGCCTGGAGATGCCATGACCCAAGATTCTGCTGCTAAATTCGACGCCACTCGCGCAGGGGAATACGCACAACAAAGCCGGATTGCGCTGGCCGGATATGATGCCTGCCACGAACTTTCTGCATGTATGCTCGCTGCCGTGCTGGGCGAAGCGAAAGGGCGCAGAGCCACCCCGGTCAGAAGATGATGTCTTTGCCTTACTCTTTGGCGCCGGATTTGAGGCCCCGATTCGCTTCTTTTCCAGTCTGTTCTGGGGTGCCTGGCTGGCCCGGCGTATGTCAGCGGAGAAATGAGCGAGAAGCGGATATTCTGCGGGTATTTTTCTTCTTCCTGAAATACCAGCATAGGCAAAATCTGTTTTCATTAACCGGGCACATCTTGCGATCCTGATATTGCTGGCGGGGTTAATCCGTTGAGTTTAAATAAGTCAACACAGCATGACGACCCGCCACGCCATCTGAGAACAAGCCTGAATCTCTACAAGCGTGTTGAGCTAACACGTTTTATCCCCGCCGGTCCAGCGCTTGATATCACCTATTTTTGGCGACCGGATCCCCACACTCAGGATGTTCTTAGTGGTATATAAGCTGACCTTCGCGTTATCGCTACCCTGGCTTTCCACCTGAATAAGCGTGTTGTTAATCAACAGCCCATCCGCAAGGAACTTTGGGTTGATCTCACCTTCTTTGTGCTCCGCGTCAAACTCACTTAATACGATAACCGGATTGCCTGAATAGGCCTCATATTCCAGGCACTGCCTTGCCATGTGCCGTAAGGTTCGATAGGTATCGGAGGGCCCCGTCTGGCTGGTAAAACTGCCATCAAAAGATGACTGGCTGCTTTTTAAATCACTGACAGTGATGGCGCACCCGCTCATGAAGATTGAAAAGAACAGTATTGCCAGAGACAGGTATTTCACTTTCAACTCCATTGTTCTGGTAGAGGCCCTCCGCCAGGCAGGGAGCAGATGTAGTGTTTCAGGCATCCCTGGGGGTTGGGAAATCAATCGTCACCATCAGTCCACCTTCTGCAGATGTACTGAGGCTTACGCTGCTGTTGTGTTGCTGGGCAACCGCCTTGACGATGGCCAGGCCCAGGCCGCTTCCGCTTTGCATCTGCCTGGGATCGCGAAAAAATCGATCAAATACGCGCTCCCTCAATTCAACGGGAATACCGGGGCCGGCGTCTGAGACACGTAACTGTGTGGATTCATCGCGTGTTCGGACCTCTACCTCAACCCGTCCGCCCTGCGGGCTGTACTTCACGGCATTTTCAATGACGTTGTCGATAAGCGACATCAGGCGTTCCCTGACGCCGGTCACCCAGGTTTCGTCATGGGAGTAAAACTCAAGCTCAATCCCGCGTTCAGCAGCCAGCGGTGACAACGCCGCCATACGCTCTTGTATGAGCGTCGTCAGCGGCACAGGCGCCATTACCGTGTCAATGCGCGCTTCACTGTGCATCAGCAATAGCAATTGATTAACGAGACGCGCCGCACGGCTATTGCTGCGAATAATCCCTGCCAGCAACTCCTGTTGCCTGTCGCTGCTGACATAGGACTGCAACGCTTCAACATTGATACGCATCGCCGCGAGCGGCGTACGTAACTCGTGAGCGGCATCGGCAATAAATACCCGTTCCCGTTCCGTGCTTTCCCGCACCCTGGCAAGAAAGACATTGATCGCGTCAACCATCCGGCGAAGCTCCTTGTGCTTTGGCACTTCTTTTAAGGGCGAGAGATCGTCTGACGGTCGTAAGGAAACTTCATTAACCACTTTGTTCCACGGGCGCATTGCAATACGGATGGATAACCACGCTGGAAACAAAAGAAAAGGAATGCACACCAGCAGCGGCAATATGTAGTAGCCACGCGAGTTCAGATAAAAAAAGAAATTCCAGCCTGCGGCAGGGGTAACAAGCGTTACCTCCACGTCAGCGTTGTCTGACCTGAGCGTACGGCCACTCCAGACGCGCCCTTCGCTCTGAATACGCTGAATCTCCCCAAACCGGGTATTTATCACCCCTGTCGGCGCGCCAGCCGATGAATAAATGAGTGCTTTATTCTTGCGAACAATCAGGCTGATTGAGAGCTCAGGATCTTCACCGCCGCCATAACCTTCCCGCAACGCCTTGCTGAACGCGTCAAGCACGACGGTGCGCTCCTGCGGTCGCTCGTCCATACTCTGAACCAGGGTAAAAACGGCGTCGTAGGTCTTACTGCCCGTGAGTATCGAGGGGCTGCGCAAGTCCTCCCACAAAACGAAGGTCAGAAATAGAGACCAAAGCAGTGTAAGCAGGAGCATCTGAGCGACCATAATTCGCCGCACGAGCGTTGGGGTTCTCAGTTGTCGCCAGAAATTTCGCATCAACCTTCCCCTTTCTGGATCGACACGGTATCAATGACATACCCTACGCCCCTCACCGTTCGCACATAGCCTTCGCCAATTTTGCGACGCAAATTGCCCATATGCACATCGAGCGCGTTGCTCATATTTTCTTTTGAGCCGAATACCCTCTCTTCCAGAAACCTGCGTGTCAGCACGCGATCGGTGCGCAACATTAAAATTTCAAGCAGCGCGTATTCACTGGCCGTCAATTCAATATGACGTTCGCTCACTGTCACGCGTCGGGTAGGCACATGAAGCGTTACCCCCCGAATCTCTATCACCTCATTTTGAAAACCGTAACTGCGGCGCGCAAGCGCCCTCACCCTGGCCAACAATTCGGCCAGAACAAAAGGTTTGACGAGATAGTCGTCTGCACCGGCATCCAGCCCGCTCAGGCGATCCTGCAGCGTGCCTCGCGCAGTGAGGATGATGACGGGGATCCCTTTGAGCTGCTGACGCATGTACGTCATCAGGCTCATGCCATCACCGTCGGGCAGCCCAAGGTCAAGCAACACGAGTTCCGGCACGCAGGCATCGATCTGATGCAGCGCATCCTCTTTGCGGCGAACCCATATGACATCAAACCCTTGATCTGCAAGGGCGATACGCACACCGTTGCCCAGATCCAGGTCGTCTTCGATTAGGAGAATTTTCACAATGGTTACTGTATCAACAGTGAATGAAGATCGTCTGAAGAAAAGACGGTAGCAGGAAATCCATCAGGTTTGCAGCACTGGCACTTGCTTCAGCATTTCTTCATTTTTGGCTCATGAGAACTTTAGGGTAAGCATTCACACTGAGCATTCTGGCGATTAACAACCGTTTGTCTTGTAATCAGTTGAATCCACAAGGACTTCTTTAATGAAAAACAGAAACCTGCATCCTGAGTCCCCCTGTTCATTTCCGTGCCGCAGCCTGAAAAAAATGGTGCCGGGTGTTGTCCTGGCATTACTGACCACCCCGGTACTGGCGGCGGAACAGAAACAGAGCAACGAATTGACCCTGGGTGGAGGCGTGGATGTTGCGCCCTACTATTCGGGTTCGGATAAAAGTCGTGTCACCACTGCCCTGGTAGTTGATTACGCTATGGCAAATGGCTTCTTCGTCAGCACCACGCGCGGTCTCGGTTACGGCAACAACATCGGCAAATTTAATTACAGCGCAGCGCTGAGCTACCGTGCAGGCCGTAAAGATCGTGACGTGGACAGCGACTCGATAAACGGCGGCAGCGACTATTTGCGCGGTATGGGCGATATCAAAGGTTCAGCTATCGGTGTGCCGACGCTGGGGTATGAGGTGACCGACTGGCTTAATGTGCAATTGCAGGCTGAGGTGCCCCTTTCTGAGCGAGACAATGGTACGGCCTTGCATTTCGGCATTGTCAGCCCGCTCTATAAGTCATCGGGCAATGCCGTGACGCTGGCGCTAACCGGCAGTTGGGGGACGAGCAAGTATATGCAGACATACTACGGGGTAAGCGCATCGCAGTCGGCCGCATCGGGCTTTACGCGATATGATGCCGGTTCCGGCATTTATGCCTGGTCCACGACTATTGACTGGACGTATAAGATTAATCAGGACTGGAGCGTGATTACCGAAGCGGGCTTTACGCAATTAACGGGGGATGCACGTAATAGCCCCATTGTTCAGCGAAAAACATCGCCCACCGGAAGCCTGAAGGTGACATACCGTTTCTGATTGCTGTTCGCGGTGCGTTTCCGGCAAACTTATGGCTATGCAATCTCAATGAATTCCTTTCGCGCCGTCCCGGCTCAGATGGCGGGGGGCGCGACGTCGGATGTGCCGTTAGCAAAGGCCGCGCTGGAATAACGTGGCCGGTGAGCCAGAGCGTTGTCGATAAAGGTTTATCGTAGCGCGATTTCAGCCTGTGGGGCGTTAAGTGCGGCCTGAAAGTGTTGTTTTCCTGGTCCCGCAAGCCATTGATCCAATTTCATCATTTCACCGAACATCTTTTCCAGTGCCGGAATATCAGCAACGCCCGCAACAATGCTATTGTCTACCAGTTCGGTAAGCCGACGAAGGAAGCTGTTTTGTGTTAATAGTGCGTCGGGAAAGCGCTGATAGTGGATGTTGAAACCTGCGGCGTTTGAGAAAGCACGCTCCAGATCCTCCCCTGTCAGCGTCTGGCTGGAGATTTCCAGCACTTTTCCGGCGAACAGTTGCGGGTTACACAGAATGCGGGCATTGATACGCCCGAGATCGTCCAGCGTGATCATTTGCATCGGCTGGTTACGCTGCATGAAGAAGGAGAAATTCCCGGTGTTCAACCCCATACCGGGCAGCATCAGCATTTCAATAAAGCTGGCCGGACGCGTGATCGTCCAGCAAAGTGGCAAAGAGCGGACATAATTTTCTATTTCCGACTTGCTGTCGAAATGCCCCATACCTGTAGGGCCTTTCCCCGCCGCGCCGGACGAAGAATAAACAAGATGGCTGACTCCGGCCGCCAGGGCGCTGTCTGCAATGGCTTTTCCCTGAATGATCTCCTGCTCATCACTTATCTCTCCCTGCGGAGAGCTGGTCTGAACACTGAAAACCCCCATGATGCCCACCATTGCCCGCTCAATGGAAGCCCTGTCAAAAAGATTACCGACGGCAAGCGTGATGCCTGCCGCCATCAATGCCTGCGCCTTTTCGCTATGCGGATCACGCACAAAGGCCCTGACTTCACGGCCCGCCGCCCGTAGCGCATGCGCCACCGCTCCGCCCTGTTGTCCGGTGGCACCAAATACAAGAAATTCTGCTGTTTTGTTCATGAAAGTTCTCGATAGTAACTATTGAAGGTCACAGTATGGAACTATTATGATTTCCTCCACAAGACGGCACATTTTTGGTCCCTGGTTACACAGAAGTAACTATCAGGAGCCTTCAGCGGAGAAAAAGTTATGGCGCGTGAGATTAATGGCAGGCCGATCATTGAAACACCCGACGGACCGAAACTGACGCCGTGTGCCCCGGGAAGTGTGCTGGAAAGGCTGGGTGATAAATGGACCATTCTTGTTATTTCGCTGCTGTTGCTTTCGCCTGATATCCCCCTGCGATTTAGCGCCATCCGACGCGGCATTCCCGATATCTCACAGCGTATGCTGACGTTGACGCTACGCAACCTGGAACGAGATGGTCTCGTTAACCGTTATTATTACCCGGAGCTTCCACCCAGGGTGGAATATCAGCTCACTGACCGTGGTCATTCGATGCTAAAACCCCTCGCCGCATTCACCGACTGGATCAGGGATACATGGCAGGATATTGAGGCGTCCCGAAAAGCCTTCGATGAGGCAGCCGGGAAAAAGACGACACCATCGCGTTAGTTCAGAGTGAAACCTGATTTTTATGCATGACGCAAACAGACTGGTGTCAGCCACGCTGGTCCAGGACCGCGGTTCTTTCAGCATATTTCAGTGTCTTATCTCTGCGGCGTAATTATTGTCGATAGCGTACAGAGTGCATTGAGGTGCCCCTTTCCGTTGTTCCTTTGTACAGATATTAAGCGCCGTTGCGGCAGCTTCCTGACTGTTTCTGGCCCAGTATGCAGCGCCCCAGTCTCCGTCCGGATCGGTAGCAAACGCTTTTTCATATCGCTGCGTTGTTTCATACTCGGAAAAGGCTTTTTTTCCGGCAGCATTGAGGGCTGGCGGTTCAATGAGCTTTACGACGGGAAGCCCGATTATCTCCTGAAACGGCTGATGGTACTGCTCAAGAAAAGTGGCAACGGTATTCCACCAGAAACTCTCCGGCGCAGAATCCATAAAGACATGACCATCCTTCCCATAAGGAGGCATGACGACGAACCGGGCCGGGCTTTTACCCTGCTGATAGGCATTAAACATCTCTCTGCCTGTATCCGGGGGAAACGACTGATCGTTTTCTGCGTACAGCCACAGCGAAGGGATCTTCGCTGCTTTTCCGTATTGCGCATACGATTTCATCAGCCCCGTCTTATCACAGAGAGATTTCCCGTCGATGGCCCCTCTGCCGCCATCAAAATTGATCACTGCCTTTACGCCAGGCGGATTTGTGGCACCCGTTGCGATAACGGCAAATCCACCGGCGGACATACCAACCAGCATTGCATTATCAACGGATGCCCATGAATTCCGGCGCACAGCGTTAAGCGCCGCAACCATATTTTGGATGTCCTGCTCTCCGGCCTGCAGATGAAAGGGCTGAATGCACGAGTGCCCTGCATATTCCGCAGCGCCACTGGACTGGCCATACCCCTGCCGCAGGACGACCACTGCAGCATATCCATGACGTGCAAACGCGATTGCTGTTGAGGAATACCGGTTTGGGTTAAGCGTCCAGCGGTCAAACTCGGCCTTACCAGTAGTTCCATTGGTGATTAACACAACCGGCAAAGGCTTCTTGCTAACCGGACGTGTGACAAAAGCATCAAGTATTGCAGGCTGGCCGTTATTTAACGTGACAGACAGCGTGAGAGGTTCCCTGATAAGCCCGCTTATCTGTTGATATTCGGCCCTGTCCGTTAAAGATTCTGCCTGCCCCGGTAAACTTATGATGAAGCCTGTCAATGGCAAAAAGAAAGAGACTGCGTGGGTTATAAAACGGCTGAGCATCAGAAGATATCCTTATTTGGCCTGGAGATATAGCGCTTTGCAGTTGCGTACTGGCAGGTAAAAACGCTAACGCTGTCAGTCCCTGTATTAATGACTTAAGATCCTTAATCCACCAAGTGAGATGAAGAACATTAACGTAAGTAAACATGTATGAGGTGTGGATTTTCCTCAAAACAGTTATCAAGTTAGATGCTGATTTTAGAACCGCCAAATGGCTATAATAGCAATGGTGCGCTTAAGGCTATTTATTTTAATAGCACGAGTTTTGGTTACATTATCGTTAATGCGGAAAAACTGTTGATTATACTCATTCAGAACAAAGGAAATTATCGATGAATAATGCATCACTGGAGGAAAGAATCTATGCTATAAACTGGAATTCATCCTGTACAGCATATGGACCCGCAAACGATGTTCCTGAGCTATTATTACAATTAGCATCTGACGATCACGAGGCAGCAATGACCGCCAGTCATAAGCTTTGGTGCGGACTCTGTCATCAGCATGTTTCTATGGCGCCAGCGGGATATATTGCCCTTCCATTTATATTAGAGGTTCTTGATAGCGCCGATGAGTTACTTACGGTTGAAATACTCGACATCTTATGGGGATTCGCCCAATGCTGTATAGAGACAGGGCCGCATGCTCCCGACTATTTCGAGCCAACCAGAGAGCGTCTTATCGTCGAACTCCCCCGTTTTTCGTTACTATCCGAACACAGCAATGAATTAATCTCTCAGTTCGCTTCTGAAATAACCAAATCGTTAAGCCAAACATGAAACAGTTATGGTTTGGCTCTGGGACGTTAAAAGGCGCTTAAACACCTTTATATTAATTCCCTACCGCTCGCCCCGTAATTGCCCGACTCGCTGGGTTATTGTTGCAGTGGCTGTTTCAGCCACGGTGTAGTTCTGAGCAATAATCGGCTAAAAGAATTTACGTTTCAACGCTGCACTGAAATTCCTTTTTTCATCAGGGCACCTGTATTATTCCGACATGAGCATATCACATCTGTTCAGGTGGCCAAATTCAATGCACTACTACAGAGCGAGCAATGATTCAACTATACCAGGCGGGAGCAAGCCTGATTTTTTTCCATTCCTCAGGGTCATGACCGGGTATTAATATCGCGTTATATCGCTCGGTAAGCTTTCGCAGCTTGCGGACAGAGTGAGCGACATCAGTGGCGGATGTCATCAGGCCAGGGAGCGCCCTTTCATGGTAATGATCTAAGGTGTAAGCCGCATCAATCGCCAGCGTAAAATATGTACCGCCGGGTAATCTGATGAGAAAAGATTGATGTCCCGGTGAATGCCCTGGTGTGAAAATACACTGCAACGTGCCATCACCGTAAAGGTCATAGTTGTCATCTGATAAGCCATCGAGGAAAAGCCAGTCAAGTTCAGGATGATCGTAATCGTGTCGGCAGTAGGCTCCAGATGTAAACCAGTCAGGAGCAAAGGCATATTCATACTCTCGCCGCTGAACCACATGAGTGGCATGTGGGAAACGGCCAATCGCCCCCGTATGATCGGAGTGTAAATGGGACAGTACCACATAACGGATATCCTCCGGGGCGATGCCAATCCTTTTAAGCTGTTCCAGGCAGCCCTGCTCTTCTGACATCACCGGTTTAAATTGCTCTGTCGCACTTCCCCAATAGGCCAAAGGATCTTTCAATCCTTCTACAGCCAGACCACCGTCAATCAGAGTAAAACCATCCGGATGTGTCAGCAGGAACCAGGGGACAGGAATTTCATAATTCTCTCCCACGCCCTGATTCATCCTTATATGCTGATATTTACACTGCTGCGTTCCTGACTGGAACATGAAAAGCCTGATATCTGACATAATTACCTTCCACCAATAATTCAATGAAATAGATTACTATTTTGCTTAACGCTTACCTGAGCGTTGAGTTTTCATCATTTCGCAGAAGAACAGTAGATACCTGTGTCGAATTACATTTATCGGTAAAACCGATATAATTGCTAAATGGATCTCTTCTCAGCAATGCGCATATTCATCAGGGTCGTTGAGCGGGGCAGCATGTCGGCTGCAGCCCGCGATCTCGGCATTGGCCAACCCGCCGTCAGTGAAAGAATAGATAAACTGGAAGCACACCTTGGTACGCGTTTGCTAAGGCGCAATACGCGGAACATGTCTCTGACACATAGCGGTAATCTGTTTTATGAGCGAAGCAAAGCGGCCATTCAGGCGGCAGAGCACGCGCTTTCCGTGAATGAAGAAAATGAGGGGCTGCAAGGCAAAATCCGTATTGCGGCGCCCTATTCTGCCGGGGAAAGTCTGCTGATGCCTGCACTGTTGCAGCTTCAGAACGAACATCCTGGGCTACAGGTCGATGTCATTTTTAACGACCGCGTTATCGATCCTGTCACGGAGGGGGTGGATTTATCATTGAGGCTCGGAGAGGTCTCAGAAGGTTTTTTTGTCGCCCGTCCACTAGGTAGCGTGCGCAGAGTGTTGCTCGCCTCCCCTGCTTTGCTGGCCAGAATGGGTTATCCAGACTCTCCGGACGCGCTGGCTGGTTATCCATTTGCTGCTGTTTCTGGCGTATTTGCCAGCCATCGCATTCCATTGATCAATGCTGATGCCCAACCCATTAACGTTCCCGTTGATGTTAAATTTCAGTCCACCCACTGGCGCAGTGTCCTCACCTGGTTATTAGCTGGTCATGCCATCGGTGTTTTGCAATTTCCGGTTTGCAAAAACGAAATGGAAAAGGGAATGCTAATCCCCCTTTTAAGCCACTACACGATCCCGCCTTTTAGCGCCTGGCTGCTTCATCCACCGGCGGGCATGATGTCATATGAAACACGCATTTGTGCATCTCTGCTGGAGGGGTATCTCAAAGATTCGCTGCTTGCGTTGATGTGCCAGCAATAGCATCTGCATCTGGCACACACATGCCCGTCGACAGCGCAACCTTGTCTGCTATGAAGAGGAGCGAAATAATATCCGCCTCCCCAGAATGATTAATAACCCTTACTCAGAACGTTGAAGCGTAAGTTCATAAACGACGCAGGGCACATCATAATGCTGTTCTATTGCCTTATACGTCATGCCTAAGCGCTGCATAACGCGATGCGAGGGGATATTGTCAGGATCGGCAACAGCCACCAGATACGTTGTGCCTGTTCGCTCTACCGCGAAAGCTATAATCGCTTTAGCGGCTTCTGTCGCATAACCTTTGCCATGATGTTCCGGGACGAGTCGCCAGCCTATCTCTAATGGCGCGCCATCCACATTTTCCAGGTGCTGGAGGCAGGCGGCCCCAACGATCTCCCCGGACGCTTTTTCTTTAATTACCCACCACGAGTACCCGTATTGCTCCCAACGGGCCTGGACACGTCTGATACCTTCCCAGGTCTCTTCGGGTGTTTTAGCAATACCATGGTTGATATAACGCATCACACGGGTATCGCTATCCATTCTTCTTAAGCCTTCGTAGTGTGAGTCATTATAAGGTTCAAGCGTTAGACGTGCGGTTTCTAAATCCATCTGACATTCCTTTTTACGTAAAGGTTTTGGCTTCGGTGACCTACTCATCCTGAATCAACTTATCATGATGTAAGCAACATCATCTACTCGCACCCAGTGGGCGTCAGATCTGCGGTAAGCAAGACGCGGGCGCTGTATTTATTGCATCTGATATCTATATTGCGTTGTTCAGAAAGGAACTACACGACAAACATTATGGTTACGGTCGCCCGGAAATCATCAAGCAGGATTGGGGAGAAGTTATGGAAGTCCATGATCCCTTTGGCAACCGGCTCCGTTTCTGTCAAAGCTAATTATTAAAGTAAGGGGCGCATCGTCTGTTGCGTCCCTTATGCCATCGCCGCGTTTTTTATCAGTCGTCGAATTTTCCCTGGTGCGTCTTCACGGTTTTTTCAATACCAGTACAAGCATCATACTGCCCACAATAATACCTGCCGCCAGTAACGCCAGCCCCTGAAAACCTGTCACGGCTAACACCTTGCCACCCGCAAGCGCGCCAGTTCCAATTGCTGCGTTAAAAATTGCGACGTAAATGGCTGACGCCGGTTGTGCGGCATCGCCGGCGCTATGAAGCAACCACGTCTGTAACCCGACGAATACTATCGAAATACCCGCTCCCCACAAGGCAAGCAGTATCCCCATTAACCAGAAAGGAAGAGGTGCGACGCTACTCATACCAAGCATACCGAGTGCGAGGGCACTCAAAAGAAGTGACGTGAAAATAAGCGTTTTAAGATGCCGGTCAATCAGTTTACCGGCAATGACATTCCCTGCCAGGCCAGAAAGTCCGAACACCAGCAGCAAACCCGATATGGAAGCCGCCGGTACGCCATGGACCTTCATCAACAGTGGCTCCAGATAGGTGAAGGCCGCGAAATGGGCCGAAATAATGCAGGCTGTTGCACAATACAGGGACATGAGCACCGGGTTTTTGAATAGCCCACAGTAAAGACGCAGCCTTAGTGGCTGAGGCGCCGCCAGTGCGGGAAGCGTCCAGAATAATGCACAGGCGGCAACCAGCGCCAGCAGCGAAATGAGCATAAAGGCATTACGCCATCCGGCCATGCTTGCAATAAAACTAGACAAAGGGACACCCAGAACACTGGCTGCCGAGACGCCGCCAAAAATGATTGAGGTGGCAAGCCCAAGCTTTTGCGCCGGAACAAGCTGCGCGCCCACTATGCCAATCAGTGCCCAGAACGCACCGTGCGCAAGTGCCCCGGCCATGCGCGCACTCATAAATGTGCTCATGGAAGAAGAAAAAGTCGCAGCCATGCAGGACAAAGCAAGAATGAGCATCAGGCCAACAAGCAGAGTTTTGCGGGAAATGCGTGCGGGTATCGCACCAGAGAGCAGCGCGGCGAGCGCACCAACCCAGCCATAGGCGGTCACGACAAGACCCGCGCCGGATGCTGTCTGATTCAAATCCTTTGCTAAGGTACTGAGCATACCAACCGGCGCAAGCTCGCTTGTCACGATTGAAAATGCACTGATCCCAAGTACGGTAACTGCCAGCCAGGTGCGCATCGGCACGAAACTTACGTGTACAGCCGTTTCATTCATAAAATAAATACTCTTAAAAAAGTGGAAATGTGACTGAGGCGTTTTTTGGTAAGTAATTTCAGGCAGCCGCGCCTTTCATTTCTTGAACAGCGCATCGAGGCCCGGCAATGGGGATGGCAGACAGGTTGAGCGATGGCGTTAATGTTGGTTTTTTCATGTTTATCTCCTTATGGGAACGACAGTATTAACTTGTTAAAATCGATAAAACAGACCTGAAAATGGAGAGCCGTTTTCCATAAACGGAAAAACTATGAGTGCCAATTTTAACTGGGACGATACGCGCATTTTTCTGGCCATCGCCCGCGCGGGGACGTTGAGCGGCGCAGCAGAAGCTCTGGAAATGGGCATCGCTACGATTTCAAGAAGGCTGGACAGGCTTGAGCAGTCGCTGTCCATGCCGCTTTTCAGCCGACATCAGAGCGGATACCGGTTAACGGATGATGGTGAAGCGCTACTGGAGCAGGCGGAAGCGCTGGAATACGCGGGGCTCGCTTTTGGTGAGAAAGCTAAACTACAGGGTAATGTTGCAGGGCTTGTCCGGCTGGCAACATCGGACAACCTGGCTACGCATTTCATCCTGCCCTCGCTGGAAGGGCTGATGAACAACTATCCTGAACTGCGGGTGGAAGTGCTCAGCGGCGTGCAGTCAGTTAATCTGCATCGCAGAGATGCCGATTTAGCGATACGCATGGTCAAGCCAGAGAGCGGAAATCTGACGCTAAAACGTCTGGGAACGGTGGGATTTGGCGTATACGGCGCTGAGGCATATCTTAAAAAAGTGTCTGGCGGGCCCGCGGGAGTCACGTTACAAAATGCGCACTATATAGGCTGGCCGGAATCACACCAACACCTGCCTGCGGCGCGCTGGATAACGAGAATGCTTCGCGGCAGGCCATGCAGGCTGGAAGCAAACACGCTCGCGGCACAGGTCTCCGCCGTTTTAGCGGGTCTCGGTTTAGGCGTTTTGCCGCACTTTATGGCAAGGAAAAACGGTCTGCATTGCGTTAATCCCGATCCTGGTGTGGATCAGCCGTTATGGCTGGTGATGCATTCAGACTTAGCCGGGTCACGACGGGTCAGAGTCGTTGCCGACCACTTAATTGCATTATTTGATGAACATAAAGCTCATCTGACGCTGCCATAAGTATTTCGCACTTACCGACCGTTGCCGCTTTTTGTGCTTTCCAGGCATATCCAGCGCTGGCAGGCAAACCAGATGGGTGGCGGGCGCCCGCAGTAGAGGGTATTTCTCAGAAGAGAAGTGAGAGAACGTATGGATCTGACAAATTATTTAACGGATATCGACGGGGTTTTTTACCGGGCCATTGATCCCGCATATCGGCATTTTGCGTTATCGGGTTCCAGAGCGCCAGGCAGGTATTCAGACAGCCATCAACCCACGCTGTACCTCAGTTCCTCGCCAGAAGGGGTAGAAGCGGCCATGCAGTCGCACAGCGGTAACAGAAGTCACAACCTTGAAATCGTCAGGGTTAGTGTTAGCAGCGATAAAATTATTGATCTCAGGAATGCTGAGGCGCTGTGCGCCGCAGGTATTGACCTGAATGATGCCATTGCGCCCTGGCAGGAAATCGTGCGTGAAGGCGGTGTTCCCCGGTCGTGGAATGTGCGTAACCGTCTGACGTCGCTTGGGATAAAGGGGTTAATTGACCCTTCCCGAAAAGCACCGGGACTCTGGCATCTGGTGCTTTTTAGCTGGAATCATGACACGCATTCGCGCGTGTCTCTTCTTGAATGAATTGAAGCGTGCAGCCGTTTCTTTATCATCCGGTCTTGCGCTTCTGAGGCGCGTGGATTTACCCACGCGCCTCAGCTTTTCACGGTTTTACTCCACAACGCAGGCTACATGACCTATGCCGTGTGGCCCGAAACTCACCCTCTCTTCTCTTTCAGCGCCAGGCGCAGATGGCCGTTATTGCGCTGTAGTGCTTCGCTCGCATCCCACGCATCCATGCCGCTGAGCAGCATCAGAATGGCGGTTTTGCACTGCTGATTGCAGCTTGCCAGCGCCGCTTTCGCCTCTTTGCGTGAACAATCACTGGCCGCCATCACGATCGCTATCTGGCGCTCCTGCCATTTATTTTCCGTCGCCGGAATATCCACCCGCAGGTTGCTGTATACCCGGCCGCTGCGGATGGCAAGCGTGGTCGTTAACATGGTCAGAATAGATTGCTGCGCGCGCCGTGCTTTGGGATTCCCGTAACCCGCAACCACTTCCGCGCCCGTTGGCGGCGCAATCACGATATCCCCGAGGCTTGCGGCTTCGCTATGTTGATCGGCAGTAAGTACCGCCACCATTGCGCCGGTCTCGTTGGCCTGGCGCAGCGCGCCCCATACCCACGGCGTTTTACCGCTTAGCGTGAGCGCCAGCAGCACATCATTGTGGTTAAAATTTATCGCCTGTAGGGCACCGATCCCGCCGTCGTAGTCGTCGGCATGCGTGTCATTAACCGCAATGCAACGCACCTGTGTCTGGCTGTCCGGGGCAAAATCATTAATCGCCTGCTGCGCCAGTTCGCCAGAGGCACCGGCCCCGATAATGACAACTCGCCCGCCGCGACTGAATGCCGCCACGGCATGCTCAACCACTCTCGCTACATCAGGCAAACAGTGCGCTACCGCGTCGTGAGCAGCGACATCTTCCTGATGAATGAGTTGCAGGACATCGTCTGTTGAGAGTCTGTCTATCTCCGTTGTCCGGTCATTACGTCGCGCTTTCGCCGCTACCGTTAACAAAGTGCTCATCATTACCTCCTTTTTATTTATCCTGCCCTACTATAAAGCGATTCATATAATTGCCTTGCGAGACGTGTCACGTAACTGAGGGGATAAATTCAAAGGTGACAAGCCGTTAGCCGCTTTGAGATATGCGCCCCTTCGGCGATAATTACCCTCTTTCTGTGAATGATTTTGAGGCCGCAGTGAACGGAAGGCATCCACATCCTGCTTCGCGCAAACGCACCATGAAACTCAGTACCCTGGTTACGCTGATGCTGTGCAGCGTTATTGGCTCGGTGTTACTGGTGGTTTACGCGCTCTATTTTGTCCAGATCGCCAATGTCACCCGGGAAGGGGTGAAGGACACTGCGATGGCCGTTGCACGCACCCTTGCCGATGAACCGGAGATCAAACGCGCGCTCTCGATGCCTGTCGGGAGCCAAACGGTGCAGGACCTTGCCCAGGCGGTACAACGCAGAAACGATCTGCTGTTTGTCGTCGTGACCGATATGGACGGCATCCGTTTATCACATCGCGAGGCCAGTGAAGTTGGCAAACACTTTATTGGTGATGATCTGATCCCCGCCCTGCATGGCCGGGAGAATGTCTCGGTCAACCACGGCGTCCTCGCCGAGGCGCTGCGCGTTTTTACACCGGTATTTGATGCCCGACACCAGCAAATCGGCGTGGTCGCCATCGGTATCTCGCTCAGTAAAGTGGATAAACAGATAAGCCACAGCCGCTGGGGATTGCTGCTCACCATGCTCTTTAGCGCCATGGTCGGCTCGCTTGGCATCTGGGCGCTGGTCCGGGTGCTCAAGCGTATTCTTTTTGGCCTGGAACCTTATGAAATCTCCACCCTGTTTGAACAGCGCCAGGCCATGCTGCAATCGCTCAAAGAGGGGGTTATTGCCGTTGATCGCGAGGGCAATATCACCCTCGCCAACCAGGCCGCGCGCCAGATGTTGCTCAGCACCAATAATCACGGCACCCGCGATATTCGCCACACGCCGCTGTTTGCCGACCTGCAAACCGTGTTGCAAAGCGGACAGCCGCTGTCCGATCAGGAGATCGGCTGCAACGGGCATTTGCTGCTGTGCAACAGTGTGCCCGTGCGCGGCCAGGACGGAGTCATTGGCGCGGTCAGCACATTCAGGGATAAAACCGAAATCAGTCAGCTACTGCAACGTCTCGACGGGATGGTCAATTATGTGGATGCTCTCCGCGCCCACTCCCATGAGTTTATGAACAAGCTGCACGTGATCCTCGGCCTGCTCAACATGAAGCGTTATGACACGCTCGAAGAGTATGTGTTACAGACGGCAGAAGGTTATCAGAACGACATCGGCACCCTGCAGCATCAGATACAGACGCCCGTCGTAGCAGGTTTTCTGCTGGGTAAAATCAATCGTGCCAGAGAAGCCGGGGTTATCCTGACCCTGGCGAATGAATCCCTGGTGCCGGATAACCCCAACCAGCAGCAGGTGACGGCGCTGGTAACCATTCTGGGTAATCTTATTGAAAACGCCCTCGACGCCATGACCGATCAATCCGACGGCGAAATTGGCCTGTTGCTGCACTATCAAAACGGCTGGTTAAGCGCCGAGGTCAGCGACGATGGCCCCGGTATCTCCCCGGAACATATCGATGCTATTTTCCACAAAGGTTACTCAACCAAAGGCGAAAACCGGGGCGTCGGGCTGTTCCTCGCCCGCCAGCAGTGCGAAAATCTCGGTGGCAGCATTACGGTGGAGTCGGAACCTGGCGTATTTACTCAATTTTTTGTACAACTCCCCTGGGACAGTGAGAGGAAGAGCGTGTGATTAATGTATTAATTGTCGATGACGACGCCATGGTGGCGGAGCTGAACCGCGTCTATACCACGCGGCTATCTGGCTTTACCTGCTGCGGTGTCGCTTCCACCCTGCGTCAGGCCGAAAATATGATTAACGACCCGGCGCTGGATATCGATTTGATCCTGCTTGATGTCTATATGCAGCACGATAATGGCCTGTCACTGCTCCCGATCATCCGCGCCAGCGGACGGAAAATCGACGTCATCATGATCTCCTCCGCCTCCGATGCCGCGACCATTCAGACTTCGATGCACTACGGCGTGGTGGATTATTTAATCAAACCGTTCCAGTTTCCGCGTTTTGAAGAAGCCCTGACCCACTGGCAGGAAAAGAAGAAACTGATGAGCGCGCAGCAGTATTACGAACAGGCGGATGTGGACAGGCTGCTCCATGGCGGGCCGCAGGAGGTTGCCGATACCCGACGCTTACCAAAAGGGCTTACTCCGCAGACACTGCGGACCATTTGTCAGTGGATTGATGCCCACCCGGATATCGAGTTTTCGACCGATGAGCTGGCGAGCGCGGTCAATATTTCCCGCGTCTCCTGCCGTAAGTATTTGATGTGGCTTGCGCAGATCGGCATTTTATTTACCACCATCCACTATGGGGTAACAGGGCGCCCGGTCTATCGTTATCGCCTGCTGGAAGAGCAGTACGGATTGCTTAAGCAGTACTGTCAGTAAAGGTGTAGCTATCATCCATTAGCGTAAAACGGACATTACGCGTGGATGAGGCCACCACCCGCCGGTCTTTTGTGACAAAGATTGCCTCGATCTCCGGCTTGTTGCGCAGCGCCTGGCATCCTTGTTCCACCCCCATCCCATAAAGCAGCGTGGTCCAGATATCGCCATCGAGTGAGTCGGTTGAAATCACCGTCACACTGTCGAGTTCGTTGTCGAGCGGGTATCCCGTCGCCGGGTTAAGGATGTGATGATAACGTTTGCCGTCTACCTCAAAGTAGCGCTCGTAGGTTCCCGACGTGACCACCGATTTATCTTGCACATCGATAACCCCCACCAGCGCATCCGCCGTCGAAAACGGCTTTTTCAATCCGATACCCCACCCGCCCTGCGGCGCGCCGAGCGTATGCACATTCCCGCCAAGATTAATCAACGCCTGCGTGACCCCTTCGCGACGCAGGAAATCGCGTACCCGGTCAGCAATATAGCCCTTGGCAATCGCCCCCAGATCGATCTCCATACCCGGACGTGCCAGATAAACCGTGCCTGCGGCCTCGTCCAGCAACACGTTTTGTGGGTCGGTCAGCGCCAGCAATGCAGCCAGTTCCTCAGCGGGCGGTACGGCGTTGTCGTGGCGAAAACCAATCCGCCAGCGCTTGACCAGCGGGCCAATCGCCAGATTAAAGCAGCCGCCCTTGACCAGGCTTGCCGCCTTCGCGCAGGCAATTAATGCAAAGACCGGACGGCTAACCGCCACCGGATGCTGCCCGGCGGCCAGATTGATATCCATCACTTGTGAAGGCGTGCGGTTGACCGTAAACAGATCTTCATAGCGTTTGATCAGGCGAAAGGTATCGGCGGCAAGCGAGGGGTTGTGGCTGAACAGTTTGAGCAGGATCGGCGATCCCATCAGGACGGCGGAGTATGACCAGACACCTTCTTGCTGTTCCATATTCACTCCTAAAAAATGCCCCGGTTTCTGCCGGGGCTTATCATCAGGCCTGCGCTTTCGCCCAGTTTGCCGCATGGTGCCCGGCCAGTGAGCCAAAAATAATGATGTCAGCAACCGCATTACCGCCGATGCGGTTGCTACCGTGGATCCCCCCGGCCACTTCGCCTGCGGCGAACGCCCCCGGAATGACCTGCTGCGCTTTATTCAGCACCGCTGTCTCAGTATTAATGGTTACACCGCCCATCGTATGGTGAACCCCCGGTGCAATGCGGATTGCATGGAACGGCCCTTCATTAATCGGGTTACGCAGTGCGGTGGTACGACCAAAATCGCTGTCATGTTGCTGTTCAACAAAGCCGTTGTAGCGCTCCAGCGTCGCCAGGAAAGCATGATAATCCATCCCCAGTTTCTCCGCTAACTGACGCGGTGAGCTGGCGCTGGTGACAAAGCCGCGGGCGATATACTCATCTGCCGCTTTGTTTTTCGCCCGAACGTGTTCATCAAACACGATGTAAGCGTAGTGTTCCGGCAAGGCAATGATCTGCGCGGAGACTTTGTCGCGGGTTTCCATTTCATTAAAGAAGCGGTTGCCCTGCTGGTTAACGAGGATCGCCCCGCCGCCGCGAATCGATTCGGAAATCAGGTACGAGGTGTTCTGTTCCACCGTCGGGTGGATCTGAATTTCACCCATGTCCACCGTGCCTGCGCCGATATGTTCAAGCAGTGCAATACCGGCACCGGTCGCCCCTTTGTGGTTGGTGGTGACAAAACCGTCAAGATCCGGACGATATTTCACCACCATCTCGCTATTGGCGCTAAAGCCGCCAGTGGCGACAATCACACTTTTCACCGCGATGGTCAGGGTTTCGTTTTCGTCATTGATCAGACGTACCGCGCTCACTTTACCCTGCTCGCAGAGGATCTCTTCAACCGAGGTGTCGAGCATCACGTCGATACCGCGCTTCGTCACATTACGAACCAGACCGCTAATCAGATAACCGCCGACCGCTGAACCGTCTTTCGGACGGTGGGTGCGGTCAATGCTCATACCACCAGTGGTGGTGATGTCGTTAAGCATAATGCCGCGATTCGCCAGCCATTCGATGGCCTGCGGCGCGTGTTCCACGAAGCAACGCAGCAGCTCAGGGTTGTTGCGGTTTTGGCCGCCTTTCAGCGTCTCCTGATAGAAAAGCTCTTTGCTGTCCTGAATGCCTTTCACACGCTGGAAGCGGGTTTCTGCGGCATTCATCCCGGCGGAGGCTTTAATGGTGTTACCGCCAAAGGTTGGCATTTTCTCCACGATCAGCACGCGTGCACCTTCGTCATGCGCCTGGATTGCAGCCGCCAGTCCGGCACCGCCGCTGCCGACCACCACCACATCATAATTTTTCGGCGTGATGTCGTCCGCGCCCTCTTCCTGCGCCAGCGCTTTACCCGATTTCACCATCGCTTTGGAGACGGCTTTTTTCACCGATTCGCTCTGGCTGGTTGCCCCGGAAATCGCATCCACATGCGGGCTGTTGGCGGTCAGAATGCGTGAACGAATCTCATCAAAACTGGTGACAAAATCCACATCATCGCCCGTACCTGACAGCAGTTCGATATCCGCGATACGGTCGGTTTCAAGGCTGATATTGAGCACCAGCTCGCGGGTATCATCCTGTACGGTTTCGGTGTACACGCCCGGTTTGAATTTTTTGTCCGCCATGCTCATGTCGCGGATCATCGCCTCCACCAGCGAAAAGCGCCACAGCGGTTCCGGGATGGTCAACGCTTCGCGCTGGGTGCTGTCGATGAACAGCTCCAGCGTTTCACCCCGCATGATGCGATCCGTCCAGTCCGGATAAGCAATGCAGGCGCGCCCTACGGCAATCAGGTCATAGCCGTGGTCAACCGCGTCCTGTGCGTCAGCCGCGTTCACCACGCCGCCCACTCCCATCACCGGCACCTGGGCCAGGGTTTCGGAACGCAGGGCGACATATTTTTCAATCAGCGGTGTAGGATCGGTGGTCTCAACAATGGAAGGACGCAGCGTTGCACCAACGGAGAAGTGCAGATAATCCAGGCCACGCGCGGCCAGTTTTTCCAGCAGGTACATGGTGTCATCAAAGCGGATACCTGGCACTTCCATCTCTTCCGGCGAGAAGCGGTAACCGATGATAAAGGCGTCATCCGCATACTGGCGGACCATTTTGTGAGTGATCTCCAGCACCGCCAGCGGGAATTTCGCGCGGTTGTCGCGGCTACCGCCCCACTCGTCATCACGCTGGTTGGAGTTTGGCGAATAGAACTGCTGAATGAGATAGGTGTTCGCGCCGTGTAACTCGACGCCATCAAAACCCGCGAGAATGGCGCGGCGTACGGCGTCACCGAACTTCGCGACCATCTCTTCCACTTCCTGAGTCGTCAGGGCGACCGGGGTAGCCGCGCCGTCACGCGGTGCAGCCAGCGCGCTTGGGCCAACCGGCGTGCGACCACCGATCAGTTTCGGGTCGACCATGCGGCCGCCGTGGTAAATCTGCAGGATAGCTTTCGATCCTTTGGATTTAATGGCGTCAGCAATTTTCGCCAGCCCCGCCACTTTTGCATCGTTATCAATCCCGATGGCGCCAGGGAATGCGAGGCCCAGGCTGTCAACAAAGCAGCATTCAACAATCACCGCCCCGATAGCCCCGGCACGCTCACGGTAGTACTCGATAAGCTCGCTGCTGACCGTACCGTCAAAATAGCCTGTGCAGGTGGTCATAGGTGCCATCAGCAGACGATTTTTAAGCTCGGTACCATTCGGTAGTGTAAAGGGGGTGAGAATTTGCGAGTAATGGCTCATAAATAAACTCCAAACTTTAAAAGTGAAATTTGAGAATTCTTATCGGACATTATTTTCGTTGTCGTTTTTGCCGAATACATGTCTTTAATATAATAATTTCTTTAGTTTCTTAATTGCTTACTTTAGTTAAAAAACTATTTAATACACTCAATAACATCGCTAACTCAAAGGTGTTATTATTTAAATAAAATAGAATTAACATTTGCGCTAACAAATATAACTTACAAGTTACTAACAAGTAAGTACTACAGGCTGAAATAAAAGAAATTAAATACAATTAAATCAATATCTTAAAAAAAATATGCGGGTAAAAATCTTAATTAATATCCACAAAATTTGACAAAAAGTGTATCGATTCAGCAAAAACCACAAAATGCCGCTATTTTTTATATTGGCGGCATACAATAACACCATTAGATAATTTTCTTGATCGCGATCAATTGTCGAAAAAGCGAAAGAAGCATTATAGAAACAGACCCAATTTTTAATTCCTCGCAAAGCTTATTGCGGGAAACACCCATTTATTTAACGTGCCAGAGTTGAATTTAATAAGTAAAAAAAGTTTTGTAACTAAAGTCATTAAATTCCCATTGTCTGGCGTGAAAACAGAATCCTTATCAACCTTAGAACGCTATTATGAACGAGAAATCATCCGCTTTAGCACCGTCGCAGGTGAGTAGTAAAAAGAGTGGTAACCAGAGCAAGCTATTGATGCTGGCGCTACCGGTTATTGTCGCAGTACTCCTGCTGTTCGTACCTGTTCCGCAAGGTCTGCCGCCGTTCGCATGGCACTATTTCGCCATCTTCGTGGGTGTGATCGTCGGGCTTATCTTTGAGCCCCTGCCGGGCGCGGTTATCGGTATGACCGGTGTTGTCGTGATTGCGCTGTGCAGCCAGTGGCTGCTGTTCAGCCCGGAACAACTGGTGGATCCAAAATTCAAACTCGCCGCACAGTCCTTTAAGTGGGCGGTCAGCGGTTTTAGTAACTCCACCGTGTGGCTTATCTTCGGCGCCTTTATGTTTGCCGCCGGTTACGATAAGACCCGCTTTGGCCGCCGCCTGGCGCTGATTCTGGTGAAATATCTGGGCCGTCGCAGCCTGACACTCGGCTACGCCATTACCTTCGCCGATCTGTTGCTGGCACCGTTCACACCGTCGAATACCGCGCGCAGTGGCGGCACCATTTTCCCGATTATCGCCAACCTGCCGCCGCTGTACGGCTCAAAACCCAACGATCCGAGCGCACGTAAAATTGGCTCCTATCTGATGTGGGTGGCGATCACCGCCGCCTGTATTACCAGCTCCATGTTCCTGTCCGCGCTGGCGCCAAACCTGCTTTCACTGGCACTGGTGAAAAGCATTACCGGGCTCGACATCTCCTGGGGGACCTGGTTCCTGGCCTTCCTGCCGCTGGGTATTCTGCTGATTTTGACCATGCCGCTGCTGGCCTACTGGTTCTACCCGCCGGAAGTAAAAGTGAACGATGAAGTGCCGCTGTGGGCCAGTCGTGAGCTGGAAAAACTGGGCAAACTGTCGCGCAACGAAATCCTGCTGCTGGTGTTTGTCTGCTCCGCGTTGGGGATGTGGATCTTTGCCGCCAACTGGCTGGAACCGGCCCTCGCCGCACTGCTTATTATCGTGCTGATGTTATGGACCGGCGTGCTGGAGTGGAACGACATCACCAGCAACAAAGCCGCATGGAACACCTTCGTCTGGTTTGCCACTCTGGTGGCGCTGGCAGATGGCCTCTCCTCCACCGGGTTTATCGCATGGCTGGGTAAAGAAGGCGGTTCGCTGATGGGCAATGTCTCACCGGGCGTGGCGACCATTGTTCTGCTGCTGGCGTTTTATCTGCTGCACTACCTGTTCGCCAGTACCACGGCGCACACCACCGCTCTGCTGCCGGCCATGTTGACCATCGCGTCAACCATTCCGGGGATGAACATGCAAGTGTTCGTGCTGGTGATGGTCACCTCGCTGGGTGTGATGGGGATCATCACCCCTTACGGTACCGGCCCGAGCCCGATTTACTACGGTAGCGGCTACCTGCCCACCAAAGACTACTGGCGTCTGGGGACCATTTTCGGTGCCATCTTCCTGGCCGCCCTGCTGCTGATTGGTTATCCGTGGATTTCCATGATGTTCTGATTCCTCGCCGCCGGACACGCTCCGGCGGCGTTTTTTTGTCGCTGCCGCATGGATGTATGCGGCTCTAACCTTACAAAAAGCGAGAGAGCTATGTCGACGAAACCGTTTTACTATCAGGATCCCTTTCCGCTGGCGCATGACGATACGGAATATTATCTCCTCAGCCGCGAGCATGTTTCTGTTACCGAGTTTGAGGGGCAGCAGATACTGAAAGTTGAGCCGCAGGCACTCACCGTGCTGGCGCAACAGGCCTTCCACGACGCCGCCTTTATGCTGCGTCAGGCGCACCAGCAGCAGGTAGCCACTATTCTGACCGACCCGGATGCCAGCGAAAACGACAAGTACGTGGCGCTGCAATTCCTGCGTAACTCTGAGATTGCCGCCAAAGGCGTGTTGCCGACCTGCCAGGATACCGGCACGGCGATCATTATGGGTAAAAAAGGCCAGCGCGTGTGGACCGGCGGTGGTGATGAAGCGGCGCTGACGCGCGGCGTCTATAACACCTATACCGAAGATAACCTGCGCTACTCGCAAAACGCGGCGCTGGATATGTACAAAGAGGTGAATACCGGCACCAATCTGCCCGCACAGATTGATCTCTACAGCGTCGATGGCGACGAGTACAAGTTCCTGTGTATGGCGAAAGGCGGTGGTTCGGCGAACAAAACCTACCTTTACCAGGAAACCAAAGCGCTGATCACCCCGGCGAAGCTGAAAAAATATCTGGTGGAAAAAATGCGTACCCTCGGTACTGCCGCCTGCCCGCCGTACCATATCGCCTTCGTGATTGGCGGAACGTCTGCGGAATCCACCCTGAAAACGGTCAAGCTCGCCTCCACCCATTACTATGACGAACTGCCGACCGAAGGCAATGAACATGGTCAGGCGTTCCGCGATACGCAACTGGAAGCAGAGTTGATGATCGAGGCGCAAAATCTTGGCCTTGGCGCGCAGTTCGGCGGGAAATACTTCGCTCATGATATCCGGGTGATTCGCCTGCCACGCCACGGCGCCTCCTGCCCGGTGGGCATGGGCGTCTCCTGTTCAGCAGATCGCAATATCAAAGCCAAAATTAACCGCGACGGTATCTGGATTGAAAAACTGGAGTCGAATCCGGGCAGATTCATTCCGCAGGCACTGCGCGAAGCGGGCGAAGGCGATGCGGTAAAAGTCGACCTCAATCAACCGATGGCTGACATTCTTAAACAACTGTCACAGCACCCGGTCTCCACCCGCCTGTCCCTCTCCGGCACGATCATCGTCGCCCGCGACATCGCCCATGCGAAATTACAGGAGATTATCGACCGTGGCGAAGAACTGCCGCAGTATGTGAAAGATCATCCGATTTATTACGCAGGCCCGGCGAAAACACCGGAAGGCTATGCCTCCGGCTCCCTCGGCCCGACCACTGCCGGACGTATGGACTCTTATGTCGATCAGTTGCAGGCGCAGGGTGCAAGCATGGTGATGCTGGCAAAAGGCAACCGCAGCCAGCAGGTGACCGATGCCTGCCATAAACACGGCGGCTTTTACCTCGGCAGCATTGGCGGCCCGGCGGCGGTACTGGCGCAGCAGAGTATTAAAAGCCTTGAGTGTGTGGCCTACCCGGAGCTGGGAATGGAGGCTATCTGGAAAATCGAGGTGGAAGACTTCCCGGCCTTCATTCTGGTTGATGATAAAGGCAATGACTTTTTCCAGCAGATCCAGAATAAACAATGCGCTAACTGTGCAATGAAATAATTATCTTACGCAGGCCGGTATTTTCCGGCTTGCGATTTTCCGCCAAAGCAATATTATTAACACATCCTCTCCCCTCACTAATTAAACTAAAGTAAGCATTCTGTAATTATTTAAAGCGGAGTGAGTGTGACTACCGTCACTCACTATTACAGAAGAGACCGCTAAATTATCCACTGTCAGTACCCTTATAATAAAACATTGGCACAGGATAATTTATGCAATCAATTTTACTTCAATCTTTGTTCCCTTTAGTTTTCATCATGGTATTAGGTTGGTTGAGCGGAAAATTAGGCTATACCAAGCGTGAAGATGCCAATGTTATGGCATCTGTGGTTATCCGTTTCGCTCTGCCTTTTCATCTTTTTATTGGCGCATTAAATACTGACCCGGAGAAAATACAGAATCTGTCATTTATGGCAGTGCTGGTTATTGGTTTGATGGGGTCTTATTTATTTACCCTGCTTGTGTCCCGTTTTGTGTTTCGTCACGATATTAAGACCAGTGCCATACAATCACTGGTCTGCGCCTTCCCGGATATGGCCTATTTTGGCGCACCGGTACTGGCGGTATTAATCGGCCCGGAAGGCTTTTTAGGCGTGCTGATTGGCAACGTGGTGACCAGCGTATTTATGATCCCGCTGACCATTGTCCTTATCCGTATGGGCGATAAAAACCACACCGAAGATCTGAACCCGGTGAAAATGGTGTTGCAAAATCTGTGGAAAGCGGCGCGTAACCCTATCGTCTGGATCCCGGTAACCGGTATTCTGCTGAGCCTGGCGGGCGTGAAGTTGCCGCATCTGCTCAGCTCGCCGATTGAGATGGTAGGCAAAATCGCCGGTGGCTTATCGCTCTTCGCACTCGGTCTGCTGTTTTACGGCGAGCGCCCTTCTTTCAACATTCAGACCTGTACCAATATTGGTATTAAAAATTTAATTCAGCCGATCATGATGGCCGTTGCCGGCTTAGCGTTCGGCCTGAATCATACGCTGATGCAGCAAGTCGTGATTATTGGTGCCACCCCTTCGGCTATTGCCGCCGGGATGTTTGCCCTGCGCAGTGATACTTATGTCGAATCGGCGTCATCGTCCATATTATTAGGGACGGCGCTGGGCGTTATAACCGAAGGGTTCATGATATATTTGGTTTCATAAATCAAGTATCAACAGATGTTATTTAACTAATTAAAGCTTTAATAAATTAAACAAACCCAAAGTCAGCGCCATGTGCGATTAGAATGGCATGGCGTAACTTCATCAACACCAGGCGACCTCATTAATAGCGGCAATACGTTGCCGTTTTTGCAGGCAAGGTATGTGTTTATTCAGGAGTCGTAACATGTTAAAAAAAGAGATGCTGTACACGCCTTATACTGGCGCAGTATTGCTGGAAACCCCATTATTAAATAAAGGCCTGGCGTTTACCCAGGAAGAGCGCCAGGCACTCAATTTAAATGGATTGCTCCCTGACACGGTAGAAACTATTAAAGAACAAACCGACCGGGCATGGGCGCAGTTTTGCGATTTCAAACGTGATATTTCAAAACATATTTATTTGCGCAATATTCAGGACACCAACGAGACATTATTTTATAACCTGGTGCGCACGCATTTAAGCGAAATGCTGCCGATCATTTATACCCCGACAGTGGGCGAAGCCTGCGAGCATTTCTCCGACATCTATCGCCGGGCCCGTGGCCTGTTTATCTCCTGGCCGAACCGCCACCAGATTGATGAAATGCTGCAACAATTTTCACGTAACGATATCCGCGTCATTGTGGTGACAGACGGTGAGCGCATTCTGGGCCTCGGAGACCAGGGCGTGGGCGGAATGGGGATTCCCATTGGCAAACTCTCCCTCTATACCGCCTGCGGCGGCATCAACCCGGCCACTACCCTGCCTATCATGCTTGACGTCGGCACCAACAATGCCCAACGCCTGGACGACCCGCTCTATATGGGCTGGCGGCACCCGCGTATTACCGATGATCAGTACATGGAATTTATGGACATGTTCATCGATGCGGTCAAAGCCCGCTGGCCGGATGTCCTCTTACAGTTCGAAGATTTCGCCCAGAAGAACGCGACGAAATTGCTCAACCGCTACCGGGATAAACTGTGCTGCTTCAATGATGACATTCAGGGCACCGCCGCCGTTACGCTGGGCACCCTGATCGCCGCCTCACGTACCGCAGGCGTCAATTTACAGGATCAGCGGATCGTCTTTTTAGGCGGTGGCTCCGCAGGCTGCGGCATTGCGGAAAAAATCATTGCTTATATGGTCTCAACAGGCTTAAGCGAAGCCCAGGCGCGCGGCCGCGTCTTTATGGTCGACCGCTTTGGCCTGCTGACGGACGACATGCCGAACCTGCTCGATTTCCAGCAAAAACTGGTGACCCCGCGCGAGGCTATCGCCCACTGGGATGTGGAGCAGAACAATATCTCTCTGCTGGATGTGGTGCGTAACGCCCACCCGACGGTCATGATCGGCGTTTCCGGTCAGCCGGGCCTGTTCAGCGAAGAGATCGTCAAAGAGATGTACAGCCACTGTCCGCGCCCGATCATTATGCCGCTCTCCAACCCGACCTCCCGGGCGGAAGCGCAGCCGCGTGACCTGATTGAATGGACCCAGGGCGCGGCGCTGATTGCCACCGGCAGCCCGTTTGCACCGGTGCATTACGATGGCGCGGTCTACGAGATTGCTCAGTGCAACAACGCCTACATTTTCCCAGGGCTGGGGCTTGGGATCCTCGCCGGTAACGCAAAGCGGGTAACGGAAAACATGTTAATGGCCGCAAGCCAGGCGCTGGCCGCCCATTCACCGCAGGCCACCCTGGAGCGCGGCGGCCTGTTACCGGCAGTGGAAGATATTGGTGAGATTTCGCGCGCCATTGCGTTGGCCACTGCGCGTGCGGCTCAGCAGGATGGCGTTGCCCCGCAGGCCAGCGACGACGAACTGCATGCGGCAATCGAGAAAACCTTCTGGCAAGCGCAATACGCTCCCTATAAACGCGCATCGTTCTAAACCCGCGCAGACAGGGGAAAGGATCTCCCCTGCTTTCAGGCCGTAGACCGTGAGTAAACATGGCGGGTTTTATAATTTTTGACATAACCTAAATGGGGGGGAATGATAGCGGTTTTATGCTATTGCGTGGATGCTGTCGGCGCGCGCAAAAAACGTCATCACAAGGAAAAACCGATGAACGCATTTTTCTCTACCCAGGCCGGTTGCGTTGTCCGCTGGTTAGATCTCCCCGGCGACGGTGTGCCGCTGGTCTTTGTGCACGGCCTTGGCTGCGCCTCCTCTTACGAGTACCCCCGCGTGGTCTGCGATAAAAACTTCCAGGGCCGACGCGCCATCCTGATTGACCTGCCAGGTTACGGTTATAGTGAGAAACCAAAAGAATTTCGCTACTCCATCAGCGAACAAGCCGCTGTTGTCTGCGAACTGATTGCCCATTTACAGCTTGATGATTACTTCCTGTATGGACATAGCATGGGGGGCAGTATTGCCATTGAAGCCGCAACCCAACTTAGCGGTTTACGTGGCCTGATAGTCTCGGAGCCCAACTTCCGCCCCGATGGGGGATTTTTTAGCCGCCAGATTTGTCGGGTCGATGAAGAGACCTATATCACTCATGTCTATGCGCTCATGATGAACAACTATAAAAACCCCTGGACCGGAAGTTTATCGGCCGCCGCCCCCTGGGCTGTCTGGCGTGGCGCATCCAGCCTGATTACCGGCAATCAGTGGTTTGAAATGTTTGTTGAACTCAATAAGCCCATCTGCCTGCTGTTTGGCGCAGAATCCCTGCCGGATGATGATTTTACGCAACTGAGCGCCATGGGCATCGCCACTGTGGAACTGGCCGACTGCGGGCACAATATGTCGTGGGAGAACCCACCCGCCCTTGCCGCCGCGCTGGCCGCGTTCTGCACAGCGCACGAATAGTCCTTAGCGCAGGTGCGTGCGCTTAAACTGGCTGGCATCAATGTCGTACTGCTTCATCTTGCGCCACAGGGTGGTACGACCAATATTGAGCAATTGCGACATCTCCTGTATTCGCCCGTTGGTCACTCTGGCGGCCTGGATAATCGCCTCTTTTTCAACGGCGGAAAACGTCAGGTTTGCGGATAGTCTGGCGCCCGGTTCCTGCGGTGCACTCCCTTCGTTAAACAACCACTCCGGCAGATGGCTCAGGCGAATATGGCCCTGTTCGCTGCTGATCGCGATATTTTCAATAATGCTGTTGAGCTCGAAATCATTCCCCGGCCAGGAGTAGGCCACCAGCCGGGCCAGCGCATCGTCATCTACCCTAAGCCGCGAGGAAAATCGTCGCTCCAGCCCGCGCAGACGGCTTTGTACCAGGGCAGGAATACTGTCGCGACGTTCCCGCAGGGGCGGGATGACGACCTCAAAGGCGCGCAAAGCATAATAAAGCTGACGGCTAAAGCGGTTTTGCTCCACCAGATTCCCCAAATCGACCGTGGTAGCAGCAATGACTTTGATATCCACCGGTACCAGACGTCGGGCCTCAAGCCGGGTAAGCACCCCCTGCTTGATCACCTGCAATAGCGTTGATTGCAGCTCGGGGGCCAGATACTCGATTTTTTCCAGAAACAGCGTACCGCCATTGGCCAGTTCCAGGCGGCTGAGGCGCCCTTTCTCATTTTCCGTCGCCGCGCTGCCCATAAAATCCAGCCCCAGCGCACTGTCGGCATACAACTGGCAGTTAACGGCGATATACGGCCCCCCGGCGCGTTCGCTCTCGTTGTGAATGGCCTGCGACATCAGCTCCTTACCCACCCCCTCTTCCCCGTACAGCAGAACAGGAAACGCCCCGCGCGCCGCCTGACGACCGGCCTGGATCAGTCGGCGGGTTTGCGGATCGTCGGCGGGCATCTGCTCGAAGGTATGGCTGACTTTACCCAACTGGCTGGTCATTAACTGCCGCATCTGCTCGACCGGGTGTAGCAGCAAAATAAAGCTATTCCCCTGCTCTTCGACGATGGGTTTGAGGGTCACCACCGCATCAATAAACTGGTGCTGGCTTTCGAACGTCACCTCTGCGTGATTAACCGCCTGGGCATGTTTAATCGCCCGGCGAAGCAGCGCGGGCAATGTCACCAGATCGCTAATGTTTTTCCCCTGGCTGACCTGTACGTCGAGATACAGCATGCGCGCCGCCTGCACGTTGAGAAATTGCAGCACCCCCTGCTCATTCCAGGCCATCACCCCGTCATCCATACTCTCCAGCAGGCCGTACATCTGATTCAGATGGCGGTTAGATTCCGCCAGCAAATTGTCCGTCAGAAGCGAGTTGCCAATTTCTCTGGCCGTTGCCAGCGTCAGCGACAGATCCGCCGGGGAGGCATGTTCCGCCCGGCAGCACAGCGCAATAGACCCGGACAGACGACCATGGTTGTCAAATACCGGCGTTGAGCAAAAGGCCCACGGGAACAGCGCCTGTTTGAAATGCTGGTTGCCCAGCGTCTTTACCGGCTGGCCCATTATCGCCGCCAGCGACAGCGCACAACTGCCAATAATACTTTCCGCACAGTAGCTGCCCGGCAGGAAGCCGAGCCGGGACAGCGCGTTAAGCGTGTCGGGATGGCCACAGCGACTCAAAATACAGGCAGACTCATCAAGGATAAACAGCGCGCAGGGCCGCCCTTCCATATATTCCAGAGCATCCTCCAGCGCCGCCTGACCAATCGTCAGCAGCCCGGTTTTACGGCGGCTGATCGTCTCAAACGTCAGCCCCTGTGCCTGGTGCGGCGTGCCCCAGGTGTCACGCTGCATGATCTTTTCGCAGCGCTGCCAGGAGTGGGCGATGAAGGAGGCGACATCCTGTTCTGTCGTTTGATGCTGTGGCATGCGCGGTTCCGTCTGAGTCGGGTAACGAGCGTTATTGTCGCTACAGCCGAAAAAAGAAATCAACGTAAACGTTCCATTATGGAACCTGCGTCAATAACGCTGACCCACGATGCGATCCGCCTCGCGTTGGCTGCGGCACTGAGTGGCTGGCAATGTTCGCTGTCCTGGTTCGCTGATTTTTTACACAAAATATATTCTGCATTGGAACCGGGGTAAAAAAGGCGGGCATTGCTCGCATTTTCCCCCTTTCTCCGGCAAAAGCGTTCCGTTATGAAACATTTCCTGGCAAGGGCGTTTCACTATGAAACCCATTTTTTTGGCGTTTTCTTTTTCGCTCGCCAGAGGAGAATCAGCACATCGGCCAGGGAAACCCGCACGACGGGTATCCGCCGCTGATGCCCTACAACATCAGGCCTGCGCGCTGCGGATGGCCTGGCTCACCTCCTGCGGAGTATGAATAATGAAAAAACTGATTAACCGTGTGGAAGATGTATTAAGCGAACAATTAGCTGGCCTGGCAAAAGCGCACCCTGAGCTGACGCTGCACCAGGACCCGGTGTATATGACCCGCGCCGATGCCCCGGTCGCCGGGAAAGTGGCGCTGTTATCCGGCGGCGGCAGCGGTCATGAGCCGATGCACTGCGGCTATATCGGCAAAGGTATGTTAAGCGGTGCCTGCCCTGGGGAGATTTTCACCTCCCCCACGCCGGATAAAATGTTCGAATGCGCCATGAACATTGATGGTGGCGAAGGCGTGCTGTTAATCATCAAAAACTACACGGGCGATATCCTCAATTTCGAAACCGCCGCTGAGCTGCTGCACGACAGCGGCGTGAAGGTCACAACCGTGGTGGTGGATGACGACGTGGCGGTGAAAGACAGTCTCTATACCGCCGGACGCCGTGGGGTGGCAAATACCGTCTTGATTGAAAAACTGGTCGGCGCCGCCGCCGAGCGCGGAGATTCACTGGATGCCTGCGCGCAGTTGGGCCGTAAGCTCAACAATCAGGGGCACTCCATTGGTATCGCCTTAAGCGCCTGTACGGTTCCTGCGGCCGGTCAGCCTTCGTTTACGCTTGCGGACAACGAGATGGAATTTGGCGTGGGTATCCACGGCGAACCGGGGATCGACCGCCGCCCGTTTAGCTCGCTTGATGCCACCGTCGACGAGATGTTTAACGTGCTACTGGAAAATGGCAACTACAGCCGCACCCTGCGCGAATGGGATCACACCAGCGGAAGCTGGCAGGAAGTCAAACAGAGCAAACAGGCCCTACAGCGCGGCGATCGCGTTATTGCGATGGTCAACAACCTGGGCGCAACGCCGCTGTCTGAGCTGTACGGCGTTTACAACCGGCTGGAAACTCGCTGCCAGGAAGCCGGTATTGTCATCGAACGTAATCTGGTCGGTAGCTGGTGTACATCACTGGACATGGGCGGCTTCTCCATTACCTTGCTGAAAGCCGACGACGAAATCCTCGCTTTGTGGGATGCACCAGTTCACACACCGGCCATGACCTGGGGTAACTAAGGAATTTTTTATGTCGCTGAACAGAAACCAAATTGTTGACTGGCTCTACCGCTGCGGCGAGGTCTTCACCAAAGAGAGTGATTTTCTCACCGGCCTGGACAGGGCCATAGGTGATGCGGACCACGGCCTGAACATGCATCGCGGCTTTAGCAAAGTGGTGGAAAAACTGCCCGCCATTGCAGACAAAGACATCGGCTTTATTCTCAAAAACACCGGTATGGTGCTGCTCTCTAACGTCGGCGGGGCCAGCGGTCCATTGTTTGGCACCTTTTTTCTGCGCGCCGCGCAGGCGACCCAGGCCCATCAAAGCCTGACGCTTGTTGAGCTGCATCAGATGATCCGTGAAGGCGCCGAAGGGGTAATCAGCCGTGGTAAAGCAGAGCCCGGCGACAAAACCATGTGTGACGTCTGGCTGCCCGTCGCGGAATCGCTGGAGCAGGCCATCGCGCAAAACCTGTCCATTCCCGCGGCTCTGGATGCCGCAAGCCAGGTGGCTGAAAAGGCAGTTCAGTCGACCATCACCATGCAGGCCCGTAAAGGCCGCGCCAGCTATCTGGGCGAACGCAGTATTGGTCATCAGGACCCAGGCGCAACCTCGGTGATGTTTATGGTTCAGATGCTGGCGGCAGCCGCGAAAGCGTAAAAGAAGGAAACGGCGATGGTTAACCTGGTGATTGTTTCTCATAGTGCCCAACTGGGCCAGGGTGTCGGGGAACTGGCCCGGCAGATGTTAACGGGAGATGGCTGCAAGTTAGCCATCGCCGCTGGAATTGACGATCCTGATAATCCGATCGGCACCGATCCGATTAAAGTCATGGAGGCCATTGAGTCGGTGGCCGACACCGATCATGTGCTGGTGATGATGGATATCGGTAGCGCCCTGTTAAGCGCGGAAACCGCCCTGGAACTGCTTGACCCGGACATTGCCGCAAAAGTGCGTCTGTGCGCCGCGCCTCTGGTGGAAGGTACCCTGGCCGCCACGGTTAGCGCCGCCACGGGGTCTGACATTGACAAGGTGATTGCCGATGCGCAAAACGCTCTTGAGGCAAAACGCGTTCAGCTTGGTCTCGACGCCCGGCAGAAAGCGCCCCCACAACCACAAACAGACGATGAGACACACGAAGAGGCGCTCACCGTCGCAGTGACCGTGAACAACCCTAACGGCCTGCACGTTCGCCCGGCATCTCGCCTGGTGGCTGCGCTGGCCGGTTTTGACGCCCGGCTGTTGCTGGAAAAAGAGGGAAAATGCGTCAGGCCGGACAGCATCAATCAAATCGCCCTCCTGCAGGTACGCTGCCACGACACCCTGCGCCTGATTGCCCGTGGCCCGCAGGCAGCGCTGGCGCTGGCGGCCTTTGAACGGCTGGCACAGGAAAATTTCGGGGAAACGCTCACGGCGCAGCAACCTGCGGTAACGCCAGATATTCCAGTCCAGATTAAAGGCCAGGCGTTGCGCTATACCCCTGTCGAGCTGCCGCTGGCCCAGGCCACCGTGCGAACACCGGAAGAGGAAATGGCTCGTCTGCACAGTGCCGTTAAGGACACGCTGGACGATCTGAGCGACCTGATTCGCCTGGCGGAAGAGAAGTTTTCCCCCGAGATCGCCGCCATTTTTGCCGGTCACCAGACCCTGCTTGACGATCAGGAACTGATGGATAGCGCCTGGGAGATGCTACGCCAGCGAAAATGCACGGCGGAATGGGCGTGGCACAAGATGCTGATGGAACTTAGCAGCCAGTATCGCCATCTGGATGATGCCTATTTGCAGGCACGCTATATCGATATAGAAGATTTACTGCATCGCACACATCTTCATCTGGCACAGGCGCTGGAAAACATCCCGACGCCGCTGCGCCCGAGTATTCTTATTGCAAGCGATCTCTACCCGTCCGTCATGCTGCAACTGGAAAAGAAAAACATCGCCGGGATTGCCCTGCTGCAGGGTAGCCCGCACTCTCATAGCGCGATTATCGCCAGGGAAGCCGGGATCCCCGTGCTGTATCAGCAAGTCAGCGCACTGGCTAAAGTGCGCAGCGGTGACGTCCTTACCCTCGACACTGCCCGGCCCCAATAAACTGACGACACTCCTCAGGCGGGAGTGTCGTTTTTTAACGCCTGTCTGACAGGTGTGTTCACTGTGTCACATTATTCACGCAATACGTCCAGGCTGTGGATGTCCTGCTAGCTGGCGGGATTGGCCTTATCAAAGGCCGCCTGGGCCGCCAGCATGGCGTCCATATTGTCTTCTACCCACAGTGTCAGAAACGACATGGTGTGCGTCAGCGTTTTGCCTAACGGCGACAAACTGTATTCCACCGTGACAGGCACCGTGGGGAAAATTTTCCGCGAGACGAGCCCGTCACGCTCCAGCTTTCGCAGCGTCTGCGTCAACATTTTCTGCGTAATCCCGCGAATATGTCGTCGCAAACTGTTAAAATGCTGCGGCTCTTTTTCCAGACAGCCCAGAACCAGCAACGCCCATTTATCGGCCAGCCTTGAGAGCACATCACGCGTCGGGCAGCGATCGTCGTAAACATCGTAAGGTAATTGCAGTTTATTCATAACGATAGTTTCTCTTACAAGGTTTCCTCAGGGAAACTTAGTGGCCTTCAGGTGCCTTCTTTCATGACCCCAGGATAATGTGTATAAATCGCTTCAGGTATCTATTGGATACTAAGGCACTCTGAATGACAAAGTATTTATACATACCTTGCTCACCCGCTGTGTCGAAAAAATAAACCTGCGAATATTTGACCACCTTTCGCGCAATAACGCGGCAATCCGTGGTGCAATAAAATAAGAGATGACATCGTGTTGAATAAATTTGATGAAGCGTTTACCCGGTACACCAGGCATCCTGATTTTGGCCGATTACTGCTTCGGTTAACGTTCGGCATTTTAATGCTTTTTCATGGCGTTGCCAAAGTGAACCACGGCGTAGACTGGATTTCCGCGATGCTTGAAGCAAAGGGGTTACCCGGATTTATCGCCCAGGGTGTTTATATCGGCGAAATTGTTGCGCCCGTGCTGATCATTATTGGCTGGTTAACCCGCCCTGCCGCTTTTATTTATGCCTTTAACATTGTGGTGGCAACATTGCTGGTGGGTACAGATAAATTCTTTACCCTGACCAAAGTCGGGGCATGGGGACTTGAAAGTGAAGCACTCTATTTCCTCGGCGGCCTGTGCATTATGTTTCTTGGCGCCGGGAAATACAGTCTGTCTGGTAATAAAGAATAATCATTCACCATTGAGGGACTACCTATGAGTATCGTTGTTGTCTATTTTTCTGGCTACGGCCACACCTCCCTGGTTGCGGAAAATGTTGCTGCCGGTGCCAGTGCTGAGCTGATTGCTATTAATGAAAATGGCGAAATCACAGAAAGCGACTGGCAAAAGTTAAACGACGCGAAGGCGATTATTTTTGGCGCGCCGACGTACATGGGCGGCGTACCGTGGCAATTTAAAAAGTTCGCTGATGCCACCTCTAAAGCGTGGTTTACCCGTAGCTGGCAGGATAAAATTTTTGCGGGTTTCAGTAACAGCGCCAGCCTGAACGGTGACAAACAGGTGACGTTGCAGTACCTGCAAACCCTGGCGTCTCAGCACGGCGGTGTGTGGGTGAGCCTTGGCTTGCCGCCGGCGAATACGCTGGCCGCGTCGCGTGAAGATCTGAACAACCTGGGCGGTTCTGTGGGCCTGCTGGTGCAGTCTCCGTCCGATGCGGGCGCGGATAAAATCCCGTCTGGCGACCTTGCCGCAGCGACTAAATTTGGCGAACGAGTTGCGGCGATTACCGCGCGCTTTAACTGATTTGGCGCACGCATAAAAAAGGGCAGCCTGCTGCCCTTTTTACATATCAAAACAGGCTTAACGGTAAACAATACCGCCATCAATCAGAATCGACTGGCCGGTGACATAGTCAGAATCCGGGCCTGCCAGGTAAGAGACCAGGCTTGCCACATCATCCGGGGTTTCCGCGCGTCCCAGCGCAATCCCTTCGACATATTTCTTATACGTTTCACCCACCGGTGCGCCTGTGATCGCCGCGAAACGCTGGTCGATTTCAGTCCACATCCCGGTGCCCACAATCCCCGGACAGTAAGCGTTCACCGTAATACCACGGCTGGCATACTCTTTTGCCGCCGCCTGCGTCAGCGCACGGACGGCGAATTTGGTCGCCGAGTAAATGCCTAACATCGCAAAACCGTCATGGCCGGCAATAGAACAGGCGTTAATAATTTTGCCTTTCTGCTTACGTTCTTCGAATTTTTTCGCCGCGGCCTGAATCCCCCACAGGGTACCCTGCACGTTAATCCGCATAATGCGATCCACCTCTTCCGGGGTGACATCGGAGAGCGGTTGTACCTGCGCGATACCGGCGTTGTTAACGATGATGTCAAAACCACCCAGTTCGCGTTCCGTCTGGGCGATAGCCGCATAGACCTGTTCACGATCGGAGATATCGGCCACGAACGTCGCGGCTTTGCGCCCTAAGGCTCTGACCTCAGCGGCGACGGCTTCCAGCGCTTCTGCCTTCATATCCACCAGCATGATTGCTGCGCCGTCTTTAGCCAGACGCAACGCAATGCCTCGCCCAATCCCTTGACCGGCACCGGTTACCAGCGCGACTTTATTTTCGATAGCCATACTTTCTTCACCTCATCCTGACAAAAAACACTGCCTTAGCCACGGCAGCAGACTGGGCTTACACTACCGCCCGCCCGAGGCGTGGCCTACCCCCTCTGATGGGGGGGTGAGCACGCGAAGTGACGAGTCGCCCGGGTGTGACGCTGGTTCCGCCCTGCCTCCTTGAGTACACTCGGGGGAAAGAGAACAGAACGAGGTTGCGGTTGTATGGCATTTTTGTCCCCCACAGGTCACCTGCCCATAGAGAACGTTGACGAAGAACCTTTCCGATTTACACGCAACCTCCCGCTGATCCTCACAAAACTCACGCCGCCGCGTACCCCTGGCGTCGTGCTGCAACGCGACCGTCTTCTAACGCGACTGGACAACGCCGCCTCCGGTAGCCTGACGCTGGTCTGCGCGGCTGCCGGGTTTGGCAAAACCACGCTGCTTTCCCAGTGGTACCAACACCGTCAGGCACAGGGCGATGCGCTGGCCTGGCTCAGTCTGGAAGAAGAAGACAGCACGCCATTACTCTTTATGCGCTACCTGCTGGCAGCGCTGAGCCCGCTCTATCCGGGCTGGAGCGATACCTTCCAGCGATACCCGGAAGGGGCGCATCCTGGCGATTTTTCACTGTTTCTGGCAGAACTGGTCAATCAGCTTCATCGCTGTTCGCACCCGCTTTATCTGATTCTCGATGATTACCAGAGCATCCGAAGCCGCGAAATCCATGATGGGCTAACCTGGCTGCTCCACCATGCCCCGGCGTCGTTACATCTGGTTATCGGCAGTCGCAACCGCCTGCCTCTGGTGCTCAGCCGCCTGCGGCTTTGGGAGCAGTACACGGAAATCGAAGACAGTGAATTGCGCTTTAACGATGCCGAAGCCCAGGCCTACTTCGCCCGGTCAGTAACGCCACCGGTTAAAACGCGCGATATCCCGCAACTGATGACACTGACAGAAGGCTGGGTCGCAGGGATGAAAATTGCCGCCCTCTCTCCGCGCAGGCATGACGCAATGCCCGGCATTGGGGGGGTACTCAGTGGTGGTTCGCGCTCAATCAGTCGCTATCTTGAAGAGGTCATTTTCGCACCGCTGCCTGCCAGCGTGCTCCACTTCCTGATGCTGACCTCGCTGCTGAATCGTCTGCATCCGGCGTTGTGTGATGCGGTGACGGGGTTAAATAACGGCAAAGAGATGCTCACCTGGATTGAGCAACACAATCTGTTTCTTAGCGCCCTGGATGAGGCGGGATTCTGGTTTCGCTACCACCCGCTGATGCGCGATGCCCTCTCCCATCGCCTGCAACAGGATGCCACCATCGACATCCGCCAGCTTCACGAGCGCGCGGGTAACTGGTTCGCCGCCCAGCAGCTCTGGGCAGAAGCGATACGCCATGCGCTGGCGGCCGGGAAGTCGCTCGCCCGACACGCAGAAGCCGGGGCACAATCACTGGCGGAAGAAGGCGATATCGACACGATGGTGCGCTGGATCCACCATCTGCCTGCCACGCCCGATCCTTCGCGTATTGAACTACAGCTTAATCTGGCCTGGGCGCTGGCGCACCATTGCCGCTTTACCGACGCCCGCCAGTTGCTTGATGCCATTGAGGCGATGGTGATGACACGCGCAGAGCATCTTCCACGGTCAACGTGGGTAAAGCAGCGCGTGGTGCGCGCCATTTGTGAGGCCTTCGCCGATAATATTTCCGGCAGTCTGCCGCTGGTTGAACCGTTGCTGAATGAGGTTCCCTGTGGGGATATCTGGGTGGATGGGCTGGTCTGCAATATCCTCAGTTATTGCCATCTCGCCCTTGCCCACCCGCAGCGAGCGCTGGAGGTGCAGCAGCACGTTTCCGGCAACCAGGCCACCAACCGCAACCTGTTTGTTGAGGTCTACCGGGTCTTTGTGCTGGCACTCGGTCAGTTGCGTCAGGGGGATCTGCAGGAAGCCGAACGCCAGGCCATCCAGGCGTTGCACCATGCGGAGCACCATACCGGACAAAATTCCAGTAGTGGCGCCACGCTGGCCCCGCTGCTGGCCGAAATCGCCTGGGAGCGCGGCGACAGCGAACGGGTCAACAGTTTGCTGAACCTGCGTCTGGGCATGATTGATGATTTTTGCCCGTCGGATGGTCTTAGCCTGTGCTACGTGGTGCTTGCGCGTCAGGCGCAGTTGAATGCGCAACCTGATGAGGCCATGACACTCTTACGCCATGCCGGGCAACTGTGTAGAGATCGCGGCTGGTGGCGTGCGCGCATTGCACTACTTGCCGAAGAAATCACCCTCCACCTGAATACCGGCAAGAAAGATAACGCCCGCAGGCAGTTCGCCCTACTCCAGCAACTGGCGAGCGAGCCGAGGGCGGTGGAAAATAGGGTTGTCGGCTGGCACCGGGAGATCTGCGAAAGCCGCCTGTTACTGGCCGAAGGCGATGCGCTGACGGCGGCGGCGATGCTGACTCCCGTGATAAATGAGCAGGAGCGCTGTGGTGAATGGCTGGCGGCAACGCGCTTGCGCATCCAGCAGGCCGTGGCGTTCTGGCAAGCCGGTGACGAAAAACAGGCTATGGCGGCGTGCGTTCCGGCACTCCCGCGCGCCGTCGCGCAAAACATGCAGCGCACGCTGCTTGATGGCGGATCGGCGTTACTGGCCCTGCTCAGCCGGTTGCGTGAACAGTTCCAGCTCGATACGGCATTGACCGCCGTCATCGCCAGCGCCGGGGCGATGCTGATGTCCGGGGGGATTCCCCCCCTGGCGACACACGAAGCCGCGACGCAGGGGCTACGGTTGACCGAACGCGAGCAGCAGACCTTACGGCTCATCGCCGAAGGACACTCCAACAAAGGCATCGCCCGCACGCTTGGCATCTCGGTTGAGACCGTCAAGTGGCACCTTAAACAGTTGTATGAAAAGCTGGCGGTGAGCGGACGTATTCAGGCGGTGAACCGGGCGAGAATATTGGGTTTAATGGGTTAGCGAATTTTCGCCTGCCTTGTGTGACAGGCGAAGAACAGGTTAGTCACCGGTTACGCCGACCGACGAGCGCAAAATGCCACACACATTCCCACCAGCGCGGCCCCACTCAGCCACTGGAACACCAGACGCCACGCCTCCAGTGACGGATGCGCCCCCAACAGCACGGTAATAATTGCCAGCATCATCGCCCCGGCGGTGTACTGACTGGTGACCATCAGCGCACTGGCCCGCCCCTGTAGCGCCACAGGCGTGGCCGTCAGCCCGATGGCAAACATCGCCGGATAAATCAGCCCGTGACCCAGGCCACTCAGCGCAATACCGAGCATAAAGGCAAGCGAAAACGGCACAGTGAGTGTCGTCGACAGCAGCCACAGCCCCAGCCCCGCAGCGGCAAACCCAACGGTTAACACCCCCGCGCTGGAAAAGCGTACGCTCAGGCGGGTATAGAGACCGTTGCCAGCCACAATCAACACTGCCAGCGGGGTAAACAACAGCCCGGTCACCACCGCCCCCAGCGCCAGTGTCTGCTGCCAGAGCAGCGTCATGGCATAGAACTGACTACCGACGCTTGCCATATAGCAGGCGCTACTGAGCCAGCCGCTTTGCAGCCCCGGTAACGTGCGAAGCCGTTCCGACAACAGCGGCCTGGCGGCAAAGCGCTCATGTACGATAAACAGCACCAGCATACCCAGCGCCAGACGGTTTGCCAGAAAATCAGGCTGCCCGGTTTCGGCGTAGCGCATCAGCGCCCAGACGACCGCCCCGGCGGTGGCACAGCCTGCCAGCGCCCCAAACCCTCCGGGCTGTTTCTCTCCTTCGGTTCTCAACAGCGGGAAGTCCCGGCTAACCCGCCAGAGCGCCAGCAGCCCTGGTGGCAGATTGATAAAGAAGATAGCCCGCCAGTTTAACTCGGCCAGCAGCCCACCCAGCATTACGCCTGCCACCAGCCCGAGCGCGCCAATCGCACTCCAGATAGCCAGCGCCCGGCGATGGGCTTCGCCCTGAAAACGCTGCGCCATCAGCGCCAGTACCGCCGGTTGCAGGAGTGCCGCCGCAACGCCCTGACCCGCACGAGCGGTTAACAGCAGCGCGGCGCTCTGCGCCAGCCCACCGATGACGGACGCGAATAAAAACAGCCCCATCCCGATGGTAAATATCCGCCGGGCCCCCAGACGATCGCAGAGGCTTCCCCCCAGCAGCAGCAGCCCGGCAAAAATGAGCCCGTAGAGGGAAACAACCCATTGCATTTCGCCAGCCGTGAGCGCTAAATCCTGCGCCAGCGTGGGCAGCGCCACGTAAACAATGGCGTAATCCAGCGCAATCAGCGCCTGGGCAATGCCCGGTACCAGCAAAGGAAGAGAACGCGATGTTTGCGGTGTTGTCGTCAGATTAATGTGCGTCATCAGGCTTCCTGTTCATTGAATAATAATGAATAATCCTCATGGATTACTTGCTCTTCATACAGGCTACGCCTTATTAATTGACGTAATCAAAGTCATAGTTTTCAGCAAAAGATGAGTTAAATTCATCCATGAAATTACGTCGTCTGCCACCGCTTGGCGCGATCCGCGCTTTTGATGCCGTTGCCCGCCACGCCAGTTTTAAACTGGCCGCCGAGGAAATTGGCGTCACCTCCACGGCTATCAGTCACCAGATTCGTCAACTGGAAGAGACCCTCGGCCAACGCTTGTTTACCCGTTCCGCCCGTGCGGTAACGCTCACCGCCAGCGGCGAGATCCTTTTTCGCGCCTCGGAGAATATGTTCACCACCCTGCGCGAGGCCGTCACGCTTATCGAGGCCGGTGCCCCGCCCGATGCGCTGACACTCAGCACCACCTCGAATTTCCTGACCAACTGGCTGGTGCCGCGCCTGCCGCTTTTGCACCGCCAGCTCCCGGATCTGGAGCTGCGCTTTCACAGCAGCACCAGCCTGGTGGATGTGCGCGGCGCGATGGCCGACTGCGCCATTCGCTACAGCATGCAGGCGGACGCGTCGCTGGAAAGCACGCTACTCTGGCGGGATCGTTTTGTGCTGGTCGCAAGCCCAGCTATAAAGCTGCAAAGCCCGCAGGATCTGGCCGGACTTACGCTGTTTCACATCGAAAACCGCCATGTGCCAACGCCGGAACCGGACTGGCACCACTGGAAAGAGACTTTTGGCCCGGCGGATTTAGCCGTGCAGACGGGGATCCGTTTTGATGATGAGACACACGCCATTCAGGCGGCGATTGCCGGACAGGGCGTGTTACTGGCAAGCGAACTGCTAATCCAGTACCCGCTGGCACAAGGGCTACTGCATATTGCCCTGCCGGGGGCGCTTCCCGGCGGCAATTACTATTTTGTCACCAGCGCGGATAAAGCCAGCCGCCGCGATGTGCAACAGTTCAAACAGTGGCTTATCAAGGCTTTTGATGACGTGACGTTGTAACGAAAAGACAAGAAACACGCGCTGTGACCAGGTGAAAACGTAAGCGGTCCCCCCTGGGTTTTGCTATGGTATTTTTTTGCTGATGAGAAGCGAGTAGAACGAATGGAGCGGCTGGATTGCGACCGTATGTTTGTCGCGGTGATGGAAACAGGCAGTTTTACGGCGGCGGCGCAACGGTGTGGTACCAGCCATGGTCAGGCATCGAAATTGATCTCCCGGCTGGAGAGCGAACTGGGCGTTAACCTGCTGCGCCGCAGCACCCGCTCACTGACCCCCACCGAGGTGGGCCTGGCCTACTACGAACGAATCCGTCAGCTTCTGGTCGATTACGACGCGCTTAATGATGCCGTTCGCAATAGCGCCAACGCTCCTTCCGGGCTGCTGCGCATTTCGGCCCCTGTCACGTTTGGCGTCTCACAACTGGCGCCACATCTGGTGGAATTCGCCCGCCGCTACCCGGATATCGAACTGGATGTCAGTTTTTCCGACAGGCTCGTCAACGTGGTGGATGAAGGCTTTGATCTGGCCCTGCGTATCGGCAGCCTGAGTGACAGCAGCCTGATTGCCCGCCGTTTATGCCCGATTCGCAGTGTGGTCGTCGCCGCCCAAAGCTACCTTGAACGCCACGGCGAACCGGTACACTGGTCAGAGCTGGAACAGCACGCCCTGATTGTTGATACCAATTTTCGCGATCCCTGGCACTGGCCGTTTCGCGATACCCAACAGCAAATGCATTTGCAGCCGGTTCGCGGGCGAATCAAATTCTCCAATGCGGAAGCCTGTATGGAGGCCGCCTGCGCCGGGTTGGGGATTGCCAGAGTGCCGATGTTTATCGCTGAAAAAGCATTGAATGCGCAGCGTGTGGTGCCCATTCTGGCTCCTTTTGAGGCGCCGCCGCTGGCGCTCTATGCGGTCTATCCCCCGGCCCGCTATCTGGCGCAGAAAGCCCGCGTGTTAATCGATTTTCTGGCGGCAACATACGCCTCGCTGTCGTAGCCATGATTGTTTCCATTATGGAAATAAATATCCTCTTTTTGACCCAATAATCATTAGGCTGGAAACACCCTATAGTCCTTTCATCAACCTATTCGAGAGGACACAACCATGACTGATTCACGTACTGCTCCCTATGCATCTCTGCTGTTGCGCCTGGCGCTGGGTATTCTGTTTCTGGCGCACTTTAGCCTGAAATTCTTTGTTTTTACCCCGGCGGGTACCGCGAAGTTTTTTGCCTCCCTCGGTCTGCCTGGCGGGCTGGCCTATCTCACCATGGCGGTTGAACTGGTGGGGGCGATTGCGCTGATCCTCGGTATCTATAGCCGTATCGTTGCCATCGTGCTGATTCCGATTCTGTTGGGCGCTATCTTCACCGTTCACGGCCCGGCTGGCTTTTTCTTCACTAACCCGAACGGCGGCTGGGAATTCCCGGCATTCTGGATAGTGGGTCTGCTTGCTCTGGCGCTGACCGGTGATGGAAAATACGCGCTCAAACCGACCCCTTTTAAAGGCTAAAGGAGTACACATGCTGATTGACGGAAAATGGACGGCGGACTGGCACCCGGTGCAGGCCACCGATGAAAAAGGCGGGTTTGTGCGCCAGACTTCCAGTTTTCGCCACTGGGTGACGCCTGACGGGGCGCCCGGTATCACGGGCGAAGGCGGTTTTATCGCCGAACCGGGACGCTACCATCTCTATGTCGCGCTGATTTGCCCGTGGGCCTCGCGTACGCTGATTGCCCGGAAGCTGAAAGGGCTGGAAGAGGTTATCAGTGTCTCGGTGGTTGAACCCTGGCTGCTGGAGGAAGGCTGGCATTTCGGCGATTACCCTGGCACCGACCGCGACACGATCAATAACGTCGAGTGGCTGCATCAGCTTTATACCAAAGCCGATCCAACGTTTACCGGTCGCGCGACGGTCCCGGTGCTGTGGGATAAGAAAACCCATACCATCGTGAATAACGAGTCCGCTGATATCGTGCGGATGCTCAACAGCGGCTTTGGCGAACTGGCGCGTGGCAGTATTGATCTCTACCCCGCCGCCCTGCGCGAAGAGATTGATCAGCTCAACGCCGCGATTTATCCAACGCTGAATAACGGTGTGTACCGCGCCGGTTTTGCCACCACCCAGGTCAGTTATGAAGAGGCAGTCAGTGATGTGTTCTCCATGCTCGATACGCTGGAAACGCGTCTTGCAACGCGGGAATTTCTCTGCGGTGGACAGCTAACCGAAGCTGATATCCGTCTGTTTGTGACCCTGGTGCGCTTTGATGCCGCCTACCATGGGGTGTTCAAATGTAATCGGCGTAAGCTTGCGGAATACCCGCATCTGGACCGCTATCTGCGGACAATGCTGGCGGTTCCGGGCATCCGGGAAACGGTGAATATTGATCACATCAAGCAGGGCTACTATTCCATCAAGGCGCTCAATCCAAATGGGATTGTTCCGCAGGGGCCGGATCTCAGCGCCTATGGTTTATAAGTCAGTCGCAAAAAGCGAGATCATCGCAGGGTGAGGAGGCCAGGCGGCTATGGAGGAGGGTTCCGTTCACTTTACGTTCATGGCGAAATGGAATCTCCAAACACGTGACCGGGTAAAGGACCGCGTTCCCCTTTACAATCCCCGCGGCCACGGATGGCGGCGCAAGCGTCTGAGCCAGGCTACAAAACGTTCAGGCCGCACTAAATAGTCCCCTCTCCCTGTGGGCTGAGGAATCCCCACAAAAATGCGAGCACGATCGGTCCCCTCTCCTCTTTGGGGAGAGGGTTAGGGTGAGGGGGAAAATGCGGCTCTGATGGTCATTCCGTTCACCTTATGTTCCTTGCTTTTCTGTCGCGACAGAACCCGTGAACGTGCCAGGGTGGCTC
>NZ_JBEULY010000030.1:0-27072 GCF_040578655.1 Phytobacter sp. RSE-02
GGTGGTACAGCACGAAAGTGGGGATGATCGACCTGAAAAAGAGGTCGATCATCATGGGTAAAGGGTGTTAAAAAGTGTTCACCATGTCTCCGAACACCTGTCTACCATGTCTCCGGACCGTACACCCCAAAGAGGAGAGGGGACCGATCGTGCTCGCATTTTTGTGGGGATTCCTCAGCCCCGGGGGAGAGGGAGAAAACCAGCCGTACCCCGGATAAGGCGAAGCCGCCATCCGGGGCAACCGTAATTTACCGGGCCTACATCTGCCCCATGACCGTCCGGTACAACATTGCGTCCAACGTCCTGACGTCGCCTTCCCGGCTCTCCGGTAACGCGGGGGGAATGGTTCCCCTTTCGATCTCGGCTGCGATAAACGCATGTAAACGTGGCAGACGCTGGCCGTATTCCGCTTCTCCTGCACGCTGCTTACGTGCCAGCAATTCAGCGATCTCCTGACGCAATGGCGCATCCAGCTCGCTTCCGGCCAGCAGTTCGGTAAAGCGCATTGGCGGCACACCTTTTCCCGCCTCTACCCAACGCACCGCCAGCAATGGGCGCAGCACATAAAAGTATTTCTTTAACCGCACCTCATCGCCCTGCAAATAGCTGTGAAAGTTTCGGCGGGCCATCGAGTAGTAATGCCAGCGCGCCCGCACGGCGGAAAACCATTTCGGCATCTCCGCCTTAAGCGCACAGACGGTAGCATCGTCTTGCTGATAGACCACCGGCGAATCCAGCCACTCGATCAGGGTCGGGTTTGCGCTTTTCAGTAAGCCTAAGGCTTTACGCCACTCCCAACCGCTCACGTCCAGTTCATCATCGATGGGCAGTTCGATCACGTCACGCGGCACCTCTACGCGCAGATACCACTCCGGCGGATGCACATATAAAAAACGCACATCATAGTCGCTGTCCGGCGAGGCAAAGCCCCAGCCACGGCTGCCGGATTCGCAGGCGTACAGCACTCTGACACCGTAACGCTGCTCCACCTCTTTTAATTGCTGCCGCACGCGTTCACGCATTGCGGCATCCACTCCGCTATAAGACATCTCATTTATCCTTTTACACAGACCACCTGACGCAAAGTGTGGACAATCTCCACCAGCGACGCCTGCGCCGCCATTACCGCGTCGATATCTTTATAAGCCATCGGGATTTCATCAATCACGTCGCTATCTTTACGACACTCAACGTGCGCAGTCGCCCGAATCTGGTCATCAACGGTAAAGCGCTTTTTCGCAGCCGTACGGCTCATCGTGCGCCCTGCGCCGTGGCTACAGGAGCAGAAACTCTCTTCATTTCCCAACCCACGCACGATAAAGCTTTTCGCCCCCATCGAACCGGGAATAATCCCCATCTGGCCCTTTTGCGCCGAGACAGCGCCTTTGCGCGTCACCAGCACCTCTTCGCCAAAATGGGTCTCTTTTTGCACGTAGTTATGGTGGCAATTCACCGCTTCCTGCTGGGTCATAAACGGTTTTGTCACGATGCGCGACAGCGCCGCCAGTACGCGCGACATCATCACTTCCCGGTTATGACGGGCAAAATCCTGCGCCCACGACACGGCTTCCATATAGTCGTCATAGTGTTTACTTCCCTCTTTGAAATAGGCCAGGTTTTTATCCGGCAGATTCGCAATATGCTGCTGCATATCCTGTTGGGCCAGCGTGATAAACAGCGTACCGATGGCGTTACCCACGCCGCGCGAACCGCTATGTAACATCACCCACACGCGCTGCTGCTCATCCAGGCAGATTTCAATAAAATGGTTACCCGTCCCCAGCGTTCCCAGGTGCTGATAATTATTGGTTTTCAATAACTGCGGATAATTATCCGTCAGACGTTTAAACCGCGCCGCCAGCATTGACCAGTGGTTATCCACTTCTTGCGGCGGCGTTTCCCATGCGCCTTTATCACGCCCGGAACGGGTACTGGTGCGTCCGTGCGGTACCGCCTGTTCGATTGCGCTGCGAAGCCCACTCAGGTTATCGGGCAGATCGCTTGCCACCAGCGAGGTACGTACAGCGATCATCCCACAACCAATATCCACGCCGACCGCCGCCGGAATAATGGCCCCTTTGGTTGGGATCACGCTGCCGATGGTAGAACCTTTACCGAGATGTACATCCGGCATCACCGCCAGATGCTGAAAAATAAACGGCATCTTCGCGGTGTTCTGCAACTGTTCACGCGCCTCTGGCTCGACCGGGACCCCGTGCGTCCACATTTTTATCGGCGCACTGTTCTGCGCCGTCAGCAGTTGAAATTCGTTATGCTGCATTTGATTATCCTTTAATACTCACCAGTCCATTCAGGACGTTATCGAGGCCACCGAATACCGAGATTTTATCGATACGTTCAGCCACTCTTTCCAGCGTTTCCAGCTCTTTTAAGCGCAGGGCTACCGGGTTGTTCTCCATCACCTTCGCGGTGTTCAGCAGTGAACGAGTCGCCGCCGTCTCCTCACGCCGACGAATCACATTCGCCTGCGCCGATTTTTCTGCTTCTATCAGTTTCGACAGAATCGTTTTCATATCGCCCGGTAGCACGATGTCACGCACGCCCAGCGAGGCGACATCCATACCAAAGGAAGCCATGCGGGTTTTCACCTGGGCGCTGACCACCTCATCGATGATCTGCTTATCTTCCAGCAGTTCGTCCAGCGTACGGGTCCCTACCGCTTCACGCAGGGCAAACTGCAATTCGCGATACAGGTGGTCCAGCGGTTTGGTTAACTGGCTGAACGCCTGTAATACATCGCTGTATTGCCAGTTCGCGCCCAGGTTGATGCGCAGGTTCACTTTGTCTTTGGTCAGAATTTCCTGGCCGGACACTTCCATCAGTTGCAAGCGCGTATCGACAACATCGGCATCAACCAGATGGTTCACTTTCCAGTAAGCGCTTAATCCCGGCGGCAACAGAGGTTGTGTTACGCCATCGATTTTTAATACACCGACGTGCCATGCCGCGACATTCACCGTCAGTATGGCATCCCGGCCTTTTACTGCTGCGCCGCTACGCGGCTGCAACACGGCATTCATGATGCTCTCAGGTACGCGCACATCCCGGGTATCCATCAACGCCACGCTCAGGCTACCGTCCTGCCAGAACAGGCGGCGTGACGCTGGAGGGATAATTTCCACCAGGATACCGTTACGGTAGAGCGCGGCTACATCATGCCCGGCGGTATCGACGGCCAGGCAGTACGCGTCGACCCATTCAGGTCTGAAGCGGCGCAAATAATTCGCCAGATCTTCCGCTACATCGCTGCCATTGAGCTCAACGATCGTGACCTCTTGCTTACCAAACCAGGAAAGACGGTGCTCGCCTGCCTCAAGAATATGTGTGTAATCGCCCGCTTTCACCAGCAGGCCCAATTGTCCCTTACGGATCGTGATTTTCTTATTCATTTGTCATCCTTACATTTTCACGTACCGGCGCGAATGCAGGATCGGAGCCGGAGGGAAACAGACCCTCACTGCCAGCCTGTTTTGCCTGCGACCCGGAGCCCTTATCGGCGCCGGTTCATTGCCATCGTTTACCACCCGACGGCGCGTTTACGAACACAACCAGTGTTCACCGGAAAGGTGAGTTGGGAATCGAACCCTCATGGTGTCTCTCTGCTGACAGAACGCCCCGCGGATAACGTCTTACCGTTCCGGGTGCGCTGGCGGGGCATAATCCCCTGCGTATTCAGCGTCGCGACGTATCAGGTATTGCCAGAAGTGTGCCAGGTACTAAGAAATGAAAAATAAAGAACATAATTTATTGATATTTAATGATTTTAAATTTTACATCCTTTGATCGCTTGCTGGTGACACCGCTCCTTTTTTATATTTAGTTATCGTTATTTATCTATAAGGATAAAAATGCAAAAGCGCAGAGTGGTGATTGGCGTACTGGGAACGGTGTTGGATAAACGCGGCAAGCGATCACATCGTTTTCGCAAATGGCGACCAACCGTTGGGTTATGCCAGCAGCCGGATTTTCCGGTTGATCGACTGGAGCTGCTCCACCAGCCGCGCGACGAAGGCATGGCTCAACAACTGGCGGAAGATATCGCGCTCCTTTCACCGCAAACCACTGTGCGCCCTCATACGGTGAATATTCGCGATCCCTGGGATTTTGAAGAGGTGTACGCCGCGTTTCTGGATTTCGCCAGCCACTACGATTTCGATACGGAAAATGAAGAGTATCTGGTGCATATCACCACCGGCACGCACGTGGCACAGATCTGCTGGTTTTTGCTGACGGAGGCCCGCTACCTGCCAGCCAGCCTGCTGCAAACCAGCCCGGCACCAAAAGGGGCTTCTGAGGAGGATGTTGCCGCCGGCGTTTACTCGGTTATCGATCTCGATTTAAGCCGCTATGCGACCTTAACCAGCCGCTTTCAACGCGAACAACAACAGTCGGTCTCGCTGCTTAAAGCCGGTATCGATACGCGCAACACAACGTTTAATAAGCTCATCGATCAAATTGAACGGGTAGCCTTGCGCTCAACGGCCCCCATTCTTCTCACCGGGCCTACCGGCGCCGGTAAATCCTTTCTGGCAAAACGTATTTATCAGTTGCGCCAGTCGCGCCACCGCGTCGCGGGTAAACTTGTCGCCGTTAACTGCGCCACCCTGCGCGGCGATAACGCCATGTCGACCTTGTTTGGGCATGTCAAAGGGGCCTTTACCGGCGCGCTAACGCCGCGAATGGGGCTGCTGCGCGAAGCCGATGGCGGTGTGCTGTTTCTGGATGAAATCGCTGAACTGGGTATGGATGAGCAGGCCATGCTGCTGAAAGCCATTGAAGAAAAAACGTTCTTCCCCTTTGGCTCAGATAAAGAGGTTCACAGTGATTTCCAGCTTATCGCCGGAACGCACCGCGATATGCGCCAGTGGGTGATGGAAGGAAAATTCCGTGAAGATCTTTACGCGCGTATCAATATGTGGACTTTTGCTCTGCCGGGGCTTGCAGAACGGCGGGAAGATATCGCGCCGAATATTGAATTCGAACTCCAGCGCTTTAGCAGCGAAGCCCAGACGCACATCCGTTTCGACAAAGACGCACGCGAACGTTATCTGGCATTTGCCTGTTCCGGGCAGGCGCAGTGGCGCGGCAACTTTCGTGAACTGAGTTCCTCGATTGCCCGTATGGCGACGCTGGCCGAGCAGGGGCGCATTACCCTTTCTATAGCCGACGAAGAAATCGGCCGTTTGCAGCACGCCTGGCAGACGCCTTCCGCACTTCCCCCTTTAGCAGAGGAGATCGATCTGTTTGATCAACGCCAGTTAGAAACCGTACTGGAGGTTTGTCGTCGCCACCACTCTCTTTCCGACGCCGGGCGCGAGTTGTTTGCCGTTTCGCGCCTGAAAAAAGCCAGGCCGAATGATGCTGACCGTCTGCGTAAATACCTCGCTCGCTTCGGTCTGAACTGGGAAAACGTCCGCCGGGCGACATGAATCCTCTTCACCTTAATTTGTTTGAATAAAATTTCCTCACGCGATAAACAATACCTATGGCCGGGCTCGAACCCGGCCTTTTTATAACGAAACACAACACAACGCGTTAAAGGAAAACACTATGCTCGCTGTACTCACCCGGCTGTTCCCGTTATGGGCGCTGCTGCTCTCTGTTATTGCCTGGTACACCCCCTCAACCTTTACCCCTGTAGGCCCGTGGGTTACTACGCTGCTGATGCTGATTATGTTCGGCATGGGCGTGCACCTGAAAATTGACGATTTCAAACGCGTGCTTTCCCGCCCGGCGCCGGTGGCGGCAGGTATTTTTCTGCACTATCTGGTGATGCCGCTGGCCGCCTGGCTGCTGGCGATGCTATTCAAGATGCCGCCGGATCTCTCTGCCGGGATGGTACTGGTGGGTAGCGTAGCCAGCGGTACGGCATCCAACGTCATGATCTATCTGGCGAAGGGCGACGTAGCGCTCTCGGTGACGATATCGTCCGTCTCAACGCTGGTTGGCGTGGTGGCGACACCGCTGCTGACGCGTCTGTACGTTGATGCCCACATTCAGGTAGATGTCATGGGCATGCTGCTGAGCATTCTGCAGATTGTGGTGATTCCCATTGGCCTCGGTTTAGTGGTGCACCATCTCTTCCCACGCGTGGTGAAAGCCGTGGAGCCGTATCTTCCCGCGTTTTCGATGGTCTGTATTCTGGCGATCATCAGCGCCGTGGTGGCGGGTTCCGCCTCGTATATTGCTTCAGTGGGCATAGTGGTTATCGTCGCGGTGATTTTGCACAACAGTATCGGTCTGCTGGGTGGCTATTGGGGTGGCCTCTGTTCGGTTTTGACGAATCCACCTGTCGCACACTGGCCATCGAAGTGGGAATGCAGAACTCTGGCCTGGCTGCCGCACTCGGTAAGATCTACTTCTCGCCGCTGGCCGCCCTGCCAGGCGCGCTGTTCTCAGTCTGGCACAACCTCTCCGGTTCGCTGCTGGCTGGTTACTGGTCCGGTAAGCCTATTTCAGATAAACCACGCGAAACAGTAAAAGAGAGCTGATAAGCCGTAGCCCGGTCGGCATGCGCCAGCTCCGGGTTTCCCCGGCGGCGCTTCGCCTGCCGGGGCTACGCGTCAGTGCGATAGATGTTGTAACAAATGACAATTTACTGTGAGCCCCCACGCCTATGCCGTACACTGGTTCAACTTCCTGACCGAGGGCACCCACATGGCACTCCCCCGCATTACCCAAAAAGAGATGACCGAGCGCGAGCAGCGTGAACTGAAAACCTTGCTTGACCGCGCGCGCATTGCGCACGGGCGTGTATTGACCAACGCTGAAACTAACAGCATCAAAAAAGAGTACATCGATAAATTGATGGTTGAGCGTGAAGCCGAGGCAAAAAAAGCCCGCCAGATAAAGAAAAAGCAGGCTTACAAACCAGATGAAGCGGCCACCTTTTCCTGGTCGGCCAGTACGTCGACGCGCGGCAGGCGTTAACGCCCCTTCTTCTTGCGCCCCGGCTGGGTAAAGCGTTTACGCGAAGCCAGTTCCGCCGGGGTTTTCGCCATATTTTTCGCCCCACTGGCGGCGGGTTTCTTCGCGGTGGTCGTCGCCGTTTTCGGTTTACTCTTTGCCTTTGGCTTCGCTTCGGACGATGAATTCTCGATAAGCTTAAACAGGGCAATCAGCTCATCATCGGTCAGATCGCGCCACTCCCCGAGCGGCAGGCCAGCCAGCCCCACATTCATAATCCGGGTACGCTCAAGCTTCGTGACTTCATAGCCAAAATGTTCACACATGCGGCGAATCTGGCGATTCAGCCCCTGAATCAGGGTGATACGAAAAACAAACGGCGCCTCTTTTTTGACTTTGCATTTTTTCGTCACGGTTCCCAGAATCGGTACGCCTGCACCCATGCCACGAATAAACTCATCGGTCACGGGTTTGTCCACCGTCACCAGATACTCTTTTTCGTGGTCATTGCCGGCACGCAAAATCTTGTTCACCAGGTCGCCGTGGTTGGTGAGGAAAATCAACCCCTGGGAATCTTTGTCGAGACGACCAATGGGGAAAACGCGTTTGCTGTGGTTAACAAAATCAACAATGTTGTCTTTTTCACTGTCTTCCGTGGTACTGACAATGCCCACAGGTTTGTTTAACGCGATAAAGACCAGATCTTCGGCCTCTCGCGGCTCAATCAACTGACCGTTTACCTTTACGACGTCGCCAGGCTTAACCTGATCGCCAATGGTGGCACGTTTACCGTTGAGGAAAACATTGCCTTGTTCTATGTAGCGATCGGCTTCGCGGCGCGAGCAAATTCCGCTTTCGCTGATGTATTTATTTAATCGGGTTGATGAGTCTGGCAGCATAAATTCTCCTGTAAAAGCGCAATATATCTTATCAGAAGGTTAAGGAAATCTGCGCTTTCTCGCATCCCGGTGCTGCTGGATAACGAATCTATCCATACGGTCAGGCGTTTTATGCCAGCGAAGCGTGGCGCGGATAAATTCATTGTCTTGTGGGCAACCACGCAACCGCTGACGTTAATACTCATCCCTTTCATCATCTTCATCCGGCTGCTCCAGCACGCTGTAAGCCACCGAACAGAACAGCGAGTTAAGGCGTTTCATATCGCCCAACAGCCCCAGATGTAGCGAACTGGTCTCTATACTCTGCACGTTCTGCTGATGCAACCTGTCAACATGGGCATGGGAGTAGCGACGGTTGAGGATACGAAAGCGATGTTTGCTGCGACGCAGGCGGCGTGCGCTGGTGACATCGGCAGAGAAAAAGACCGACATCGCCAGTTTCAAATTGCTGACCAACTGTTCGTGTAACGTATCAAGCTCTTTCAGCCCTTCACCGGAAAAAGCCCACCGCGCCGCCAGTGATTTATCGGCGATTTCACTGCCCATGCGCTCCACAATGTCAGAGGCCTGCTCAAGGTTAAGAGACATCTCGATAATCTCAGCCCAGCGCCGTGACTCCTCTTCCGCCAGTTCTTCTTTTGGCATACGTGCGAGGTAGAGTTTGATGGCGGTATACAGCACATTAATGTCATCGGCGAGCTTACGCAGGTCTTTTTCTTCCCTCGGCGCACCGTGCATCACTTTATGCAACCCTTCGAGCATCAGCTCCATCGCGTCGCCCATCCGTAATGTTTCGCGGGCCGCGTTCGCCAGAGCAAGCGTTGGCGTATCCAGCGCTGAACTGTCGAGATGTTTTGGTTTGAGACGCGCATCCAGCTCTGGCTCATCGCGAATCAAACGTTCACAGAAGGTCGCCATCACGCCCACAAAAGGCACCATTGCCAGGCAGCGAATCAGGTTGTAGAAGACGTGGAAGTAGATGACCAGCTCCGCTTTCGGCAGCGGCAGCTTGCCCATCACATCGGCCAGTAAGTGCACAAAGGGCAGGATCACCAGGCTCCCCACCAGCTTAAACAGCAAGCTGCCCAGCGCCACGCGGCGTGCTGCGGCGTTGGCGGCACTGTTGTTAAGCATCGCCAACAGGCCGGAACCAAGGTTGGCGCCAATCACCAGGCAGAGCGCCACCGGAAAGGAGATGATCCCCGCCGTGGTCAGCGTGGCGGTCAGTAACACGGCCGCCAGACTGGAATAGCTGATGATAGCGAACACCGCGCCAATCAGCGCATCCAGCATGATATCGCCCGTCAGCGACGCGAAGATCACCTGCACGCCATCGGCCTGGGTAATAGGAGTTACCGCCTGAACAATCAGCTCAAGCGCCAGTAAAATCAGCCCAAGGCCAATGCTGACACGCCCCAGTTGGCCTTCGCGTGTTTGTTTACGCCCCAGGAAGAAAATCACGCCGATAAAGATCAGCAATGGTGATAACCACGAGAGATCGAAGGTGAGAACACGCGCCATCAGCGCGGTCCCCACGTCGGCTCCCAGCACGATCACCAGCGCTGGCGCGAGCGCCACGAGGTCCTGGGCAACAAACGACGTCACCAGCATGGTGGTGGCGTTACTGCTTTGCACCAGTGCGGTCACGCCAATCCCTGCGCTAAAAGCGAGAGACTTCTTTTCAATACTGCGACTCAGTACCGTGCGCAGTCGCGCGCCGAAAACGCGCATCACACCGGTACGTACGATATGCGTGCCCCATACTAACAGGGCAACAGAAGAGAGTAAGTGAAGCAAAATTAACACGTATTCTGGTTCTCCTTATCGTTGTCGATTCCTTTCGGTTTCTCCTCGACCCGGTTTTACCCTGCGTGTCGGGGGAAAACTCTGTCAAACAGGTCAGAGCAAGGCTCATTGAATCTAAGTATAAAGTCTTACGCGCCATAAAGAGACAGACGAACTCAACATTACGTTAACATTCCCCGTCTTCTCAGCCACAGCAGCGAACCGACCTTGAACGTTTCGGAAAGGACAAATAAAAAAAGACCAACGAAGACGTTATCGATTCGCATAACCTGCAGGAGCAACGGAAAAAGTGCGACCGAGCAGGTGAGCGATAAAATACGCATCACTTCCTGCAACCCAATGAGCAGGAAACGTATTTTCTTTTTCACGAGAAAGGCGTATGCCGAAAAACAGAGCGATAACAATAACCCTGAATGGATAAAAAAGAGGGATTGCAGAAAAATACGGTCAGCACTCCGGACTTCCATTAACGCTAGCTGAGCGTAAAAAAGCTGGATATCGGACCAGATCGGTACGTGACCCATCTTTAGGGAATAGAAAAGGTAGCTCCCGATAGCCAGCAGATCCATCGCGCCCCAGAATGTAAATATTTTATCTTTGTAACTCATGCCATTACCGCTTCCCTGTTATGCATAACGCTTTTTATCAGTATAAAGGCAAAGACGTAATAAAGAGATAAAGAAAACGGAGTAAACTGCATTATCCATCCAGGATGGAATAATAAAATGGACAACTGCGGTAACTTTCTTATTCAGCGGCTTGTCTTTAATTATCGTTTCTTCTGTAGAAACTTTGTTAAAGAAAAAACAATGTTGTTACTCTCGCAAAAGAGAAATTATCCGCTTTATTTATAATTTAATATGCTAAATAATCTGCCATGATTTATTACGCAGTAGGGGAATTAAGATGCGTTTCAGTACTATGTCCGACAGTGAAATTATTTCTGAATTGTGCCGCAGAATTAAAGAAACGCGTATGCAGCTCGGGCTATCGCAGATTGAGCTGGCCGAGCGTGCACAAGTCGGCGCTGCAACCATCAAACGCGTTGAATTAGGCGAGTCCGTTACCCTGAGTACTCTGATTGGTATTCTGCGCGGTCTGGATCGTCTGCATCAACTGGAGTCGGTGTTATTCGATTCGCACATTCGCACCTTTAACGCGCAAATCAATGCCGCGACCCCTTCCCGCATCCGTATCCGGAAAAAAGCGCATCAGCCAAAAGAAAAATTTGCCGCCGCTGCGCAGACCAATGAAGCGAACGCCACCATTAACGAATGGTATACCTCATCGGCATCTCACAGTGTGGTGTGGTCTTTCCTGCCGCCTGACACAGAGAAAAAAGGTTAGCCCGGATGGCGCTGACGCTTATCCGGGCTATCAACTATAGCCCCGGTTAGCACAGCGCCACCGGGGAGAGAAAGAACTCAGGATTCACATACCGCGACTTTAATCGCCAAACCGCCTCGTGCGGTTTCACGGTATTTGGCGTTCATGTCTTTGCCCGTCTCAAACATGGTTTCGATGACTTTATCCAGTGAGACTTTCGGATCGCTGGTGCGGTACATCGCCATGCTGGCCGAGTTAATCGCCTTCACGGCCGCAATCGCGTTACGCTCAATGCACGGCACCTGGACCTGACCGGCCACCGGATCGCAGGTCAGCCCAAGGTTATGCTCCATGCCGATTTCCGCCGCGATGCACACTTTCTCCGGGCTACCACCCAGCAGTTCCGCCAGCCCGGCAGAGGCCATAGAACAGGCGACCCCCACTTCACCCTGGCAGCCGACTTCTGCCCCGGAAATTGACGCATTCATCTTATACAGAATGCCAATCGCGCCCGCCGTCAGGTAGTAGCGCATATAGATTTCCGGCGTCACCGCTTTGATAAAGCGATCGTAATAGGCCAGTACTGCCGGGATGATACCGCAGGCACCGTTGGTCGGCGCGGTAACCACTCGCCCGCCCGCCGCGTTCTCTTCGCCGACGGCCATGGCGAACATATTGACCCAGTCCATTGCGCTTAACGGCGTAATGGACTGGCTTTGCGGCGCCAGTACGCGATGCAGTGCAGAGGCACGACGCGGTACTTTCAGCGGGCCAGGCAAAATGCCTTCCGTGTTCATACCACGGTTGATGGCGTTTCTCATGGTCTCCCAGATTTTCGCCATATTTTGTTCAACGTTCTCCCTGCCGTGGCGGGCGATTTCATTTTTCATCATCACCGCAGAGATCGACAGGCAGTTGTCGTGGCAATGTGCCAGCAGGTTGCGGGCAGAATAGAACGGGAACGGAATATCGACATCCGCGTCCTGATTCTTACCAAAGTTTTCTTCCGTGACGATAAAACCGCCACCGATCGAATAATAGGTCTGGAAGTGGGCAATTTTGCCATCGCAAAACGCCGTAATGCTCATGCCGTTTTCATGCAGCGGCAGAAACTCATTGTGAAAACGCATGCATTCCGCCACCGGGAACTCAATTTCCCGCTGACCTTCTTCAATAAACAGACGATGCATGGTGTTTACATCGCGAATAATTCCGGGAATGGCATCGATATCGACGGTATCCGGTAAATACCCGGACAACCCAAGAATGATCGCGATATCGGTGTGGTGGCCTTTACCTGTTAATGACAGGGAACCGTACACATCCACCACCAGACGAGTCACTTTATGCAGCAGGCCTTTTTCCTGCAGGGTATCAACAAAATGTTTTCCTGCTTTCATCGGCCCAACAGTGTGTGAGCTGGACGGCCCGATGCTGATTTTGAAAATATCGAAAACGCTAATCATGTGGCACCCATGCGGTTACAAAGCAAAACGGATGCGCCGCCTCTAACAGACGGCGCTGAAAACTTAGCTGAACAGAGAGAAGAAGATGGCGGAGATGGCAATCAGACCCATCAGCACTACAAACACATTGCTGATGTGACCGCTGTACTTGCGCATAGCCGGTACTTTGTTGATGGCATACATTGGCATCAGGAACAGAATCATCGCGATAACCGGGCCACCCAGCGTTTCAATCATGCCCAGAATGCTCGGGTTCAGGGTCGCAACAATCCAGGTCGTCACCAGCATAAACAGCGCGGTGATTTTGTTCAGTTTGTTGGTTTCGATGGATTTGCCTTTGCCGCGCAGAGATTTAATCACCATGCCGTTGAAACCTTCACGCGCACCGAGGTAGTGGCCGAGGAAAGATTTGGTAATGGCGATCATGGCGATAATCGGCGCCATCCAGGCAATCACCGGCGCGTTAAAGTGGTTCGCCAGATAGGAGAGAATAGAGATGTTTTGTGCTTTCGCTTCCGCCAGGTTTTCCGGGGAGAGGCTCAGTACACAACTGAACACAAAGAACATCACGGTCAGCACCATCATGATATGTGCAAAGCCCAGAATACGGGAACATTTGCGCTCGGCATCCTGGCCGTACTCTTCACGTTTAGCGACCGCGAAAGAGGAGATAATCGGCGAGTGGTTGAATGAGAAAACCATTACCGGAATAGCCAGCCATAGCGTCATCCACAGACCGTGACCACCTGGCGCAGCGCTGCTCAGGGAAAGTGTATCGAGGACCGCACCGTTCCATTGCGGGATCAAATACAGCGCCAGCATCATCAGCGCGGCAACGAACGGGAACACCAGCACGCTCATCGCTTTAACAATCATTTTTTCGCCAAAACGGACAATCCCCATCATGCCGATAATCAGAATCAGCGACAAAATGGCGCGCGGCGGAGACACCAGACCAAGCTGGTGAGTAATAAAGCTGTCGACCGTGTTAGTAATTGCAACACTATACACCAGCAGAATTGGATAAATAGCGAAGAAATAAAGCAGCGTAATGAGTTTACCGGCGCCGATACCAAAATGTTCTTCAACCACTTCAGTAATATCTTCACCCGGATTTTTACCCGACAGAACGAAACGGGTTAAGCCACGGTGGGCGAAAAAGGTCATCGGGAATGCGAGAATTGCCATGATGATTAACGGAATTAAACCACCAACCCCGGCGTTAATCGGCAGGAAAAGGACCCCTGCGCCAATCGCAGTACCGTACAGGCCCAGCATCCAGACGGTATCACTTTTTCTCCAGCCGCTGCTTTCGCGAGCGACGAGGGTATTTTGAACGGTTTCCATAATATGGCCTCAGTAATATAGATTAGAGCCAATTTTATTTGACTCTGATTCAGGTAATAAAAGCGCTGTGTTTATTTGGCTATTTTATTAAATGCAACTATGCTGAGTTACTAACAGCGATCACATAACCTGATTTATTGAGGGACTTTTAAAGTATCAAAAATAACACCGGGCTTTTAATATATTTTTAAGGTATCATTTTTAATACGTTATTAATTACGGCGCGGATTAACACTTTATATAGTTATATATACTAAGGCTGCTAATGACAATTATAATTGTCATACGATTAATAAAAATATTTACCCTGCTGTTATCTAAAGATACTGAGTAATGAAAAACGGACCTGCAGGATAGTTCCGTGAATGAAAGAGCGTTCAGAATCAGGCCCGGTTGGTGCCATCGGCGCAGAGCGTTTGAACGCGGACAGCGCGCAAAAACCGGAACGTACACTGAGTACGTGAGGATTTTGAGCACTGCCCAGGTTCAAACAGGCAAGCAAGATAGCCTAATTCGCCTGATGTTTAGTCCGCGTCATAGCCCAGATTCGGTGCCAGCCAGCGTTCCACTTCCGCCACGCTCATGCCCTTACGCAATGCGTAGTCCGCCACCTGGTCGCGCTGAATCTGCGCCACGGCGAAATACTTGCTGTCAGGGTGGCTAAAGTACCAGCCGGAGACCGAGGCGCCCGGCCACATGGCGAAGGACTCCGTCAGTTTCATACCGGTGTGGGTTTCCACATCCAGTAGCTGCCAGATCGTGCCTTTTTCCGTATGCTCCGGGCAGGCCGGATAGCCCGGCGCCGGGCGGATCCCCTGATAATTTTCGCGGATCAGCTCTTCGTTACTGAGGTTCTCGTTGGCCGCATAGCCCCAATAAACCTTACGTACGCGCTCATGCAGATATTCGGCGAAGGCTTCCGCCAGACGGTCTGCCACAGCTTTTATCATGATTTTGTTGTAATCATCATGCTGCGCGTCGTACGCCTCTGCCAGCGCGTCTTCCTCAAGACCACCGGTAACGGCAAACGCGCCGATGTAATCTTCTTTGCCACTCAACTTCGGCGCGACAAAATCGGCCAGACAGTAGTTAGCGAAACCCACTTTCTCGGTCTGCTGACGCAGATGACGGCTGACCGCGAGCACCTGAGTGCGGGTTTCATCGCGATAGATCTCAACATCGTCGCCGACGCGGTTCGCCGGGAACAAGCCCACCACACCTCGTGGGTTCAGGCTCTTCTCACGGCTTAACATATCCAGCATATCGTTGGCGTCCTGGAACAGGCGCTTAGCCTCTTCCCCGACGATTTCATCTTCGAGAATGCGCGGATACTTGCCAGCCAGCGACCAGGTCATAAAGAACGGCGTCCAGTCGATGTAGTTACGCAGGGTTTCGATGCTGGCTTCCACTTCCTGCACGCCCAGGCGATGGGCCACCGGCGGGGTGTAGCTCTCCCAGTCGAAGGCCAGATCGTTTTCACGGGCGGCCTCCAGCGTCACGGGTGGCGTACGTGGCTTCTTACGGCCATGCTGAATACGCACGGTTTCGTACTCTTTACGTGTGCGGGCCACAAACTCATCGCGCTGGGTATCAGACAGCAGCGAGGCCACCACACCTACGGTGCGCGAGGCGTTTTGCACATAGACCGTCGGGCCGCTGTAGTTCTGCTCGATTTTCACCGCCGTATGCGCTTTTGAGGTGGTCGCGCCGCCAATCAGCAACGGGATCGTGAAGCCCTGGCGCTCCATCTCCTTCGCCACGTTCACCATTTCATCCAGCGACGGGGTGATAAGGCCAGACAGGCCAATCAGGTCGGCGTTCACTTCACGGGCAGTTTTGAGAATTTTGTCCGTCGGCACCATCACGCCGAGATCGACGATTTCGTAGTTGTTACACTGCAATACCACGCCGACAATATTTTTGCCGATGTCGTGGACGTCGCCTTTCACGGTGGCGATGACCATTTTGCCGTTGCTGGAGCCTTTCTCTTTGCTGGCTTCGATAAACGGCTCAAGGTAGGCCACCGCCTGTTTCATCACACGGGCGGATTTCACCACCTGCGGCAGGAACATTTTGCCTTCGCCGAACAGGTCGCCGACCACGTTCATGCCATCCATCAGCGGCCCTTCAATCACCTCAATAGGGCGAGCAGCCTGCTGGCGGGCCTCTTCGGTGTCCTGTTCGATAAACTCGGTAATACCTTTAACCAGCGAATATTCCAGACGCTTTTTCACGTCCCAGCTCCGCCATTCCGCCTGCTGGGCGTTGGCGGTATCGTCGGTTTTGCTGCCACGGTATTTTTCTGCCAGATCCAGCAAGCGTTCTGTACTGTCATCGCGGCGGTTCAGGATCACATCTTCCACCGCATCACGCAGTTCTGCCGGCAGGTCGTCGTAAATCGCCAGTTGCCCGGCGTTGACGATCCCCATATCCATGCCATTACGGATAGCGTAATAGAGGAAGACCGCATGGATCGCCTCACGTACCGGGTCATTACCGCGAAACGAAAACGAGACGTTGGAGACGCCGCCGGAGATCAGCGCATGGGGCAGTTCGCGTTTGATGTCTTCGCAGGCGCCGATAAAGTCCTGCGCATAGTTATTGTGCTCTTCGATCCCGGTGGCGACCGCAAAGATATTCGGGTCGAAAATAATGTCTTCCGGCGGGAAGCCCACTTCGTTGGTCAGGATGTTGTACGCCCGGCGGCAAATTTCGATTTTGCGCTCGCGGGTATCCGCCTGCCCCACTTCATCAAAGGCCATCACCACCACGGCGGCACCGTAACGGCGTACCTTTTTCGCATGATGGATAAACGCGTCAACGCCCTCTTTCATTGAGATGGAGTTAACGATGCCTTTACCCTGAATGCATTTCAGCCCTTTCTCGATCACCTCCCATTTTGAGGAGTCGATCATAATCGGTACGCGGGCGATGTCCGGTTCACCGGCAATCAGGTTGAGGAAACGCACCATCGCCGCTTCGGCGTCGAGCATCCCCTCATCCATATTGATATCGATGATTTGCGCGCCGCTTTCCACCTGCTGACGCGCCACGTCCAGCGCTTCGTTGTATTTCTCTTCTTTGATCAGGCGTTTGAATTTCGCCGAACCGGTGACGTTGGTGCGTTCACCCACGTTCACAAACAGGCTGTCATCGCCAATATTCAGCGGCTCCAGGCCCGCCAGACGGCAGGCGACGGGAATGTCCGGCAGCTTGCGCGGTGGCAGACCGGCGACGGCATCGCTCATCGCTTTAATGTGTTCCGGCGTGGTGCCGCAACACCCGCCGACCACGTTCAGGAAGCCGGACTCTGCCCATTCGCGAATTTGTGCCGCCATGGTGTCAGCGTCGAGATCGTATTCGCCAAAGGCGTTTGGCAACCCGGCGTTCGGGTGCGCGGTCACGTAGCATTCGGCAATGCGCGAGAGTTCCTGCACATACTGGCGCAGTTCGTCTGGTCCCAGTGCGCAGTTCAGGCCGAAGGTGAGCGCATCGGCGTGGCGCAATGAGTTATAGAAGGCTTCTGTAGTTTGCCCGGAAAGCGTACGCCCGGAAGCATCGGTAATGGTGCCAGAAATCATGATCGGTAGATCGACGCCCAGCGCCTCCAGCTCTTCTTTCACCGCGAAAATGGCGGCTTTGGCGTTCAGGGTGTCGAACACCGTTTCGATCAGGATCAGGTCGCTACCCCCTTCCACCAGCGCTTTGGTCGACTCGCGATAGGCGGTCACCAGTTGGTCGAAAGTGATATTACGAAACGCGGGATCGTTAACGTCCGGCGAGATAGAGGCTGTCCGGTTGGTTGGGCCAAGAACACCGGCAACATAACGCGGTTTGTCCGGCGTGCGGGCAGTCCATTCATCGGCACAGGCACGGGCGAGTTTGGCCGCCGCAAAGTTGATCTCCGCCGACAGGGATTCCATCTGGTAATCCGCCATCGCGATAGTGGTGGAGTTAAAGGTGTTGGTCTCAATGATATCCGCACCCGCTTCAAAATAGGCGGAATGGATAGCGGCAATCACCTCTGGCTTTGTAATCACCAGCAGATCATTGTTACCCTTGAGGTCGCAGGGCCAGTCGGCGAATCGCTCGCCGCGGAAATCCTGCTCACTGAGACGCTGATTCTGGATCATGGTGCCCATGCCCCCGTCCAGAACCAAAATTCGTTCTTTTAACTGCTGCTGCAGTTGCTCAACTTTGCTGCTCACACGTGCTCCCGACAACGCTCAACCAGGCCAAAAGGCCAGCAGGACATACTGGCACAAACTGACAGAGCGGAAAAGGCACACAGGGGGAACATGAGAGATGTTCATTTGAACTCATCCGATCAGTCCGCGTCAGAGTTGCATTATAATTAAATAAAACGAAAATGATTTCCACGATACAGAAAAGGAGTCAGCCATGGTCGCCACTGTTCCCGCTAAACGCGGCAGAAAACCCGCCGCCCCCGCCGCTCAGGCTACCGGGCAAGTCCAGTCTCTGACGCGTGGACTCAAACTGCTTGAGTCAATTGCCGAATCCCATGGTAGCGTTGCGCTCACCGAGCTGGCGCAACAGGCCGGCCTGCCCAATTCCACAACCCACCGTCTGCTCACCACCATGCAACAGCTTGGCTTTGTGCGCCAGGTCGGTGAATTAGGCCACTGGTCCGTTGGCGCCCACGCGTTTATCGTCGGCAGCAGCTTTTTGCAAAGCCGCAATCTGATGGCGATTGTCCATCCGATCCTGCGCAAGCTGATGGAAGATTCCGGCGAGACGGTCAACCTTGCGGTACTCGACCAGAGCGACCATCAGGCCATAATTATAGACCAGGTACAGTGTACCCAACTGATGCGCATGTCCGCGCCGATTGGCGGGAAGCTGCCGATGCACGCTTCCGGCGCGGGTAAGGCGTTCCTCGCCTATTTGAATGATGACCAGGTCTCCGGCCTGCTGCATCGCAAAGGGCTGCATGCCTATACCCATGCCACGCTGGTATCACCGGTGCACCTGAAAGAGGATCTGGCTCAGACGCGTAAGCGCGGTTACTCCTTTGATGACGAAGAACATGCGCTTGGCCTGCGCTGCGTCGCTGCCTGCATTTATGATGAACACGGTGTGCCGTTTGCCGCGATCTCTATTTCCGGCCCCATTTCCCGTATCACCGATGACCGGGTGACTGAGCTGGGCGCGCTGGCGATCAAAGGGGCCAAAGAGGTGACGGTCGCCTGGGGCGGGATGCGTCAAAATGGCTGATCTCAAATCATATTGGCAGGATAAATACCCTTCGGCTTTCTGCTGGTCGTTCGGCGATTCACCGGAACTGGCCGACGAGCTGGCGGCTCTGGTCGTCGCGGGGAAAAAGCGTGGTACCTGCGGCTCGCTTGCCAGCTACAGGCAAGAACACCCCCCCGTCACGCCAGGGGCCTATCACATTGTGCTGGACGGCCAGGGCAAAGCCGTATGCGTGATACGCACTCTGACGCTCAGGCTGATCCGGTTTAATGAAATGAGTCCTGAGCTCGCCGCGCTGGAAGGCGAAGGTGATTTGAGCCTGGCTTACTGGCAATCGGCGCATCAGGCGTTCTTTGAACGTGAAGGCACCTGGACGCCGGATATGGAGCTAATTTTTGAGGAGTTTGCCGTCGTTGAAGTAGGCTAAACCAGGTTACCCCGCCTGCTGTAGATTACCGTAGCGCACGCAAAAGCGCTGGCGGCGACGGTAGGCGTAAACGTCTTCCACATGACCGTTTTTGATGCGTGCCTGCAGACCTCGCCAGTAGTCAGCGCGCAGCAGATCGGCGTGCATCTCTTCAAATAACGGTCCGATGCGCGGGTCGGCGCACAACCAGTGGCGAAACTCCTCCGGGAAAACATCGCCCGGCGAGACGCTATACCAGGGTTCGGCACTCAGTTCATCTTCCGGGTAACGCGGCGGCGGAATATCACGGAAGTTGACCTCCGTCATATAACAAATCTCGTCATAATCGTAGAACACCACGCGCCCGTGACGGGTGACGCCAAAGTTTTTAAACAGCATATCGCCGGGAAAAATATTCGCCGCAGCAAGCTGGCGGATGGCGTTCCCGTACTCTTCCACCGCATCGCGCAACTGCGAACCATGTACCCGCTCGAACCAGAGATTAAGCGGCACCATGCGGCGCTCAATATAGAGATGACTGATGGAGATGCGATCCCCAAGGTCGGTGATTTTCTGCGGCGCCTCCTGGAGCAATAGCGCCATTAACGCCGGGTCAATCTGGCGCTTTTCCAGAACGAAGTGTTCAAACTCTTGTGTATCCGCCATACGTCCGACGCGATCATGTTCCTTCACCAGTTGATAGCAGGCGCGCACATGCGCCGCGCTCATCTCTTTTTGCGGCGGGAATTTATCTTTGATGACCTTAAAGACCCTGTCAAAGCCCGGCAGCGTGAAGACCAGCATCACCATGCCGCGAATGCCCGGCGCCTCAACAAACTGCTCGTCCGAGGCATGAATATAATTCAGGTATTCGCGATAGCTTTCCGTTTTACCGTGCTTCTGGCAGCCAATAGCCATGTAGAGTTCAGCGGTGGTTTTACCCGGCAGAATCTCCCTTAACCACTCGATGGTGGCTGCGGGTAACGGGGCATACACCATAAAATAGGAGCGGGCGAAGCCGAACACGATACTGGCCTCCGAATGCGAGGTCAGACAGGTATCGACAAACAGCTCGCCTTCGTCTGTACGATGAATCGGCAGCAGGAAGGGAAGCGTGCCCGCAGGGGTGATCAATTTGCCCACTAACCACGCCGCTTTATTACGGTAAAACAGCTCGTTTGCGACCTGCAAATGGGACTGACGCAACGTATCGGTGCCAAACGTCTCTGTCAGGTGAGTAATGATATAACCAACATCCCGCGCTTTATCCTGCCAAGGCAGACGCAGCGGCAGATCGGTTAATACCTTGGTTAACAGGGATTCCCAGCCACGCTCAGGCCAAAAGTCCTTTGCCAGCGGGCGCGGAATGGTGCGAAAGCGCCGTTCCGGCTGAGAACTGAAAATAAACAGGCGCTCGGGGCTCAGCGAGCGGTGATCGAACAAGCGGCAGTAGACGGAGTTAAAAAAACTCTCAGCAATTTCGAAGCGCGGGTAGTCCGGTAACAGGTGGGTGTAATGCTCTTTCACCCGTAGCAGAAATTCGGCATCAGGCTGCTGACTGTCGGTGATGCAGCGTAGCTGCTCCACAACCAGCCCAACGTGGTGATCGTAAAGATGGATGCGCTGCTTCATCGCCTGCTGGACGGCGTGCCAGTCCGCCAGTTCGAAACGCTGCTGCGCACCAGCAGTCACTTCCAGAAAGCGCCCGTATTGCGCATCAAAACCTTGCAGGATGGTTTGTGCAATCAGTAATTCCAGGCCACGCGACATCGCATCTTTCCCCTCACCCCGGCCTCTCCCTCCAGGGAGAGGGGGGAAACGTTATCCAGCCAACCCCGAAAACTGCACGGATCGATCCTCTCTCCCCTGAGGGGAGAGAGTTGCGGTGAGAGGTGTCAGAACTGAGCTTCTTCCGTCGAGCCCGTTAACGCGGTAACAGAGGACGCCCCACCCTGGATGATGGTGGTCACTTTATCGAAGTAGCCCGTACCCACCTCCTGTTGGTGAGACACGAAGGTGTAGCCCTCTTTGGCGGCGGCAAACTCTGGCTGCTGCACTTTTTCCACGTAGTGACGCATCCCCTCACCCTGCGCATAGGCGTGTGCCAGATCGAACATGTTGAACCACATGCTGTGAATGCCCGCCAGGGTAATAAACTGGTATTTGTAGCCCATCTCCGACAGTTGCTGCTGGAAGCTGGCAATCGTTTTGTCGTCCAGATTTTTCTGCCAGTTGAATGACGGCGAGCAGTTATACGCCAGCAGCTTGCCAGGGAATTTCGCATGAATGGCATCCGCAAAGCGTTTCGCCAGCGCCAGATCGGGTGTTGAGGTTTCACACCACACCAGGTCGGCATACGGCGCATACGCCAGGCCACGGCTAATAGCCTGTTCGATCCCGGCGCGGGTACGATAGAACCCTTCGCTGGTGCGCTCGCCAGTGATGAACTCGCTGTCATAAGGGTCGCAATCCGAGGTAATCAGGTCCGCAGCATCCGCATCGGTACGGGCAATCACCAGCGTCGGTACGCCCATGACATCTGCCGCCAGACGCGCAGCCACCAGTTTCTGAATCGCCTCTTGCGTCGGTACCAGCACTTTTCCGCCCATATGGCCGCATTTTTTCACCGAAGCCAGCTGATCTTCGAAGTGTACGGCCGCTGCACCGGCTTCAATCATCGATTTCATCAGTTCAAAGGCATTCAGTACGCCGCCAAAACCGGCTTCGGCATCCGCCACGATCGGCAGGAAATAATCGGTGTAGCGCGGATCGTTCGGTTCAATACCCGCCGACCATTGGATCTGATCCGCGCGGCGGAAGGTGTTGTTGATCCGATCGACCACAGCCGGAACGGAGTTGGCCGGGTAGAGCGATTGATCCGGATACATACTGGAGGCCAGGTTCGCATCTGCCGCCACCTGCCAGCCCGACAGATAAATCGCTTCGATGCCCGCTTTTGCCTGTTGCAATGCCTGCCCGCCAGTCAGTGCGCCAAGGCTGTTGATATAGCCTTTTTTCGCCTCACCATGCAGCAGACGCCACATTTTCGCTGCACCCATCTGCGCCAGCGTGCATTCCGGGTTCACCGAGCCACGTAATTTCACCACCTCTTCCGCGCTATAAGGACGCGTGATGCCTTCCCAGCGAGGGTTAGTCCATTCTTTTTTCAGTTCTTCTATTTGTTGGGTACGGGTTTTCATGTGCAGATGCTCCATATTCTCGTCCTGGCTTTCCAGGCGTTATTGGTGAAGGCAGTTTGGTCACGGAGCCGCGCAAAAACCGGAGCGTACTTAGCGTACGTGAGGGTTTTGAGCGCTGTCCGGGGCCAAAATGGCGAACAAAATAGCCTGGGCGCTAAGCCAGCAGGCGATAGCCTGGCAACGTCAGGAAGTCGATTAACTCATCAGAGGTGGTGATCTGCTCCATCAGGCGGGCAGCATCATCGAAACGTCCGCTGCTAAAGCGGTGTTCGCCCAACTCTTCCTGAATCACCAGCATCTCTTCGGCCAGCATTTGACGGAACAGGGCCTTCGTGACCGGTTTGCCGTTGCTGAGCGTTTTCTCGTGATGGATCCACTGCCAGATTGAGGTACGCGAGATTTCAGCCGTCGCCGCATCTTCCATCAAACCGTAAATCGGTACACAGCCATTGCCGGAGATCCACGCTTCGATGTACTGAACGGCCACACGGATATTGGCGCGCATCCCCTCTTCTGTGCGTTCGCCATCACAGGCCGCCAGTAGCTGATCTGCCGTAGTGGGAGCGTCGCTCTCACGCGTAACCGCCAGTTGGTTTTTGTTTTCACCCAGCACCTCGTTAAAGACAGCCATGGCCGTATCCGCCAGGCCCGGATGCGCAATCCACGTACCGTCATGGCCGTTGTTGGCTTCCAGCAACTTGTCCGCTTTTACTTTATTGAGTACCTGGTTGTTGCGTTCAGCATCTTTACTGGGAATAAAGGCCGCCATGCCACCCATGGCGAACGCGCCACGGCGATGGCAGGTTTTAATCAGCAGCCGCGAATAGGCGCTCAGGAACGGTTTATCCATCGTTACCACCTGACGATCGGGTAGCACACGGTCCGGGTGGTTTTTCAATGTCTTGATATAGCTAAAGATGTAATCCCAACGGCCACAGTTCAGACCAACAATGTGGTCACGCAGCGCATACAGGATTTCATCCATCTGGAAGACGGCAGGCAGCGTCTCGATCAACAAAGTGGCCTTGATGGTGCCGCGCGGCAGGTCGAAGCGATCTTCGGCATAACAGAAGACTTCACTCCACCATGCCGCTTCCTGCCATGCCTGGGTCTTCGGCAGATAGAAGTAAGGACCGCTGCCTTTTGCCAGCAACGCTTTATGGTTGTGGAAGAAATAGAGTGCAAAATCGAAGAGGCTGCCAGGGATAGCTTCGCCGCGCCAGGTCACGTGTTTTTCTGGCAGATGTAAGCCACGGACGCGACAAATCAGTACTGCCGGATCGGGCTTGAGCTGGTAGATTTTCCCGGCCTCATTGGTGTAGCTGATGGTGCCATTCACCGCATCACGCAGGTTAATTTGCCCATCGATCACTTTATCCCAGTCCGGTGAAAGGGAGTCTTCGAAATCCGCCATGAAGACTTTCACGTTGGCATTGAGCGCATTGATCACCATTTTGCGTTCAACGGGTCCGGTGATCTCAACACGGCGATCCTGCAAATCTTCCGGGATACCGCGAATAGTCCAGTCACTCTCGCGAATGGAATTAGTTTCCGAAATAAAATCAGGCAGCTTGCCGTTGTCGATATCCTGCTGCTGTTGCATACGCGCAGCCAGTAGCTTATTGCGCTGTGGCGTAAAGCGTGTCACCAGCTCCGTAAGGAATTCGACCGCTTCCGGGGTCAGAATTTGCTTTTCCATTTCGCCATAAGGCTTATTAAAAGCTAACTCACCTGTCGTCGTTGCCTGCTGTGTCATTGCGCTGCTCCTCATCATCGTTGATCCGCGTACACTCCCCAACGCGAACGAAAGATCGTTGTATGGTTTTCGTTCAGCACAATTAAGACTACTCATTTAATTTTCAAAATCAAAAACAATTTCCATTTTAATTTAAAAAACAACTTAACTATTTGATAACAATGAATTTAAAATTTAATTACTTGCTGGAGGGAATTTCAGGCATGAAAAAGGCACCCGAAGGTGCCTGAAATGGGGAGCTGAAACGCTTTAGGATCGTGCTGAAACGTTAATCAAGCGTTGGGTTCATATGGCTCAGATCGAACGGCGTAATCTGGTACACGTAGTAGTTCAGCCAGTTGGTAAACAACAGATTGCCATGGCTACGCCATGTCGCATGTGGCTTGTTCCGGGGATCGTCGTTCGGGAAATAGTTATACGGGATTTCCGGTGACAGCCCGGCCTCAACATCACGGAAATACTCACCTGCCAGAGTATTAGCGTCGTACTCAGGATGGCCGGTAACAAAGGCGATACGCTTATCTTTGCTGGCGAACAGATAGGCATCGCCCTGATCGCTTTCAGCCAGGATTTCCAGGTCGGTATAGTCACGAATCAGTGCCGCCGGGAAATCGGCATAGCGTGAGTGCGGCGCGAGGAACGTATCATCAAAACCACGAGTCAGCAGAGCGTGTGGATGTAAAATGTGGTGCTCATAGACGCCGGATAGCTTTTCACTGCGGGTTTGCTTAGGAATACCGTAAAGGATGTTCAGTGCGGCTTGTACCGCCCAACAGACAAACAACGTGGAGGTGACATGGTCTTTTGCCCACTCCAGTACCTGTTTGATCTGCGGCCAGTAGGCAACATCGTTAAATTCCACCAGACCCAGTGGCGCACCGGTTACAATCAAGCCATCGAAGTTCTCTTCGCTGATTTCATCAAAGTTACAGTAGAAGTTGTTGAGGTGTTCCACTGGCGTGTTGCGTGATTCACGCGCGTCAATGCGCAGTAGCTTGATATCCACCTGCAGTGGCGAGTTGGAGAGTAACCGCAGAAATTGGTTCTCTGTCTCGATCTTCTTTGGCATCAGGTTGAGGATAAGTACCTTGAGCGGACGAATTTCCTGACCTGTAGCACGCGATGTCGTCATCACAAAGACGTTTTCATCACGCAAGAAATTGACGGCTGGTAGCTCGTCCTGCACCCGAATCGGCATAACTTATATCCTCACTGCATACGTTTAAACGTTTAGACATCCAGATAGCTGACAATACCCAGGAATGGGCGAGTTGTCGAGTCTGCATGTAGAAGGTGAGAAAGTTTCACGAAAGTGTTTGCGTTAGAATATAAGCGCGCATAACAGGAGACAATATGGTTATTAGTATTCGTCGTTCGCGACCTGAGGAAGGAGAGAGGCTGATCGCTATCTGGTGCCGCTCGGTCGATGCGACACATGATTTTTTGTCCAGAGATTATCGGGCAGAACTGGAGGAGCTGGTGAGTGCATTTTTACCGACAGCGCCGCTTTGGGTTGCCGTCAATAAACAGGATGAACCTGTTGGGTTTATGCTACTCACCGATAAGCATATGGATGCACTGTTTATTGATCCTGACGTTCGTGGCAGCGGCGTAGGGAGACGACTGGTTGAACACGCTCTGTTGTTGGCTCCCAACTTAACGACCAACGTTAATGAGCAAAACGAACAGGCCATTGGGTTCTACCTTAAGCTGGGATTTATGGTAACCGGGCGAAGCGAAAAGGATGATTCCGGCAGGCCATATCCACTGCTGCATTTACGCTATCAACAGTAATGTTCACCGCTTAACTCTTTTTTACCGCTCCGCAATCAGCGCCATCACAGCGTCATCGCTCAGGGGTGTTGATTGCGCGTGCGTTATCAAGCGACGATAACGCATTCGCGTCGCACCTGCGACGACTTCCTGCAGGATACGTTCTTCGACCTGCGATAATCCGCCCTCGTTCATTTCCAGCGCGCTGATAACAATGTCAAAGCGGTCTGTGCGCAGCAGTTTCCTGAGCCATGAACGGGGTCGGATCTGTTCGATCAGGTCCCACAGAACTTTTTCGGCTTTGAAAAAATCAGCGATAAGCAGGCGTTGATTACTAAAGGCACCGCTTCCTGATACATCCTGCTTACGCTCAATGTTGCGAACGGTGATATGATTTTTGCGAACCTGGATATAAAGAACAGACATGAAAAATTCCTTTTATCATGCGAATAAAACGCAAAAAGCCCATCCGTGAGGATGGGCTTCTTACTTATTTGATGCCTGGCAGTTCCCTACTCTCACATGGGGAGACCCCACACTACCATCGGCGCTACGGCGTTTCACTTCTGAGTTCGGCATGGGGTCAGGTGGGACCACCGCGCTAAAGCCGCCAGGCAAATTCTTTGTGCTCAGTACGCAATCTTTTATTGCGTACTCAACTCTGAATCTAAGCTGAAAATCGTCTCAATCCGCCAAAACATCTTCGGCGTTGTAAGGTTAAGCCTCACGGTTCATTAGTACCGGTTAGCTCAACGCATCGCTGCGCTTACACACCCGGCCTATCAACGTCATCGTCTTTAACGTTCCTTTAGTGGACTTAAAGTCCAAGGGAGAACTCATCTCGGGGCAAGTTTCGTGCTTAGATGCTTTCAGCACTTATCTCTTCCGCATGTAGCTACCGGGCAGTGCCATTGGCATGACAACCCGAACACCAGTGATGCGTCCACTCCGG
>NZ_JBEULY010000031.1:0-20036 GCF_040578655.1 Phytobacter sp. RSE-02
CGAGTTACTCGCCCCATCCCTGGGGCTCGCCCTTCGGGCCAACGCGTTGCGTTGTTCAAAATCGTTCCGGACGATTTTGTCCTGTCTCGACAAACCTCAGTCCGCCATCCCTGGCGGCCTGACCTTGTCATCGGGTCTTCGTCTCACCGATTTCAGCGGGGACTCAACCCCCTCGCTGTACGCCCTGCGCCAGGGGGGGACAAAGATGTCGCTATGGTTGCTATGCGGGAAAACGAGTCAGCCATGACTAAAAGGTTGAAGACGTTCACAGTATCTACCACTGCGCTAACCGTAGCCCCGGTAAGCGTCAGCGCCACCGGGGGAATGTCAGGCTGCAGCCTGCATGCGTTTGCGGGAATCCAGTGAAATCAGCAGCACCGACGACACAATCATCAGCGTACCCAGCCAGTCCGGCAGCGTAAAAGCGATACCCAACAGGGCAACCGAGAGCAGCGCGCTACTCAGCGGTTCCGCACAGCTCAGAATACTGGCGCGTGAGCCGCCAATCATCTGCGCCCCTTTCAGATACAGGCTAAAGGTCAGCGCAGTACCTACCATCACCAGATACATAAACGCCATCACCAGATTGCCGTCGATAACGAAATCGCCACCTTTATTGCCATAGAATGGCGTCAGCATTAATCCGGCGAGAAACATACTCCAGCCGACAATCGGCAGCGTGCCGTAACGGGCGATAAGTTTTGACGGATAGGTGGAATAGAGCGCGGCGGAAAACGCCGACGCGATACCCCATACCAGCGCTTCGGTGGAAATCGACAGCGATGTCATATTTCCGTGGGTCACCAGCAAGAGGGTGCCAATCAGAGAGGTTGCAATCGCCGCCGTAACAGCGAGCGTCGGCTTCGCTTTTCGTGCCAGGGCAAACCACGTCACGATGATTGTTGGCGAGAGAAATTGCAGTACCGTAGCGGTGGCGGCATTCGATTTCTCGATGGTCACCAGGAAGGTGAGCTGAACGATAAGCGCGCCAAACAGCGAAAAGAACAGCAGGCTCAGCGTGTCTTTGCGGTTTTTCACGATCGCGAAAATTTTATCGCCATGGAAAAACGACAGAATTAATAACACCGCGCCGCCAGACAGCAGGCGAACCATCGTCAACCAGGGGGCTGCGATGTGACTTTTCTCCATGATGTACTGAGCGCAAACCCCGGAACTGCCCCATAAAATGGCGGCAATCAGTACATAAAGCATCCCTTTTTTTGTGAAACCCATTTTCTACCCAGTCCTGCCATGCTGCTTTCTTATTGATGAATTTTGCATCATAGCACAGGCGTGATAGATAACCGGAGGCAGCATCCCTGCCGCCCGTGGATTTACATTAGAACCAGGCTTCCCACATTGCACCGACGTTGAAGGAGTCCAGCGTGGTGTCATCCGTACCGTTAACACGCGCGGTACGTTTGTTGTCAACTTCGCCACCGGTCACGTAGAAGCGCAGCATCGGACGGAACTCTGGCCCCATATCGATGGAGATATTCTGCGACAGGGTCGCTTTCCAGCCGTTGTTATCACCGCCTTTGTCGTAAGCCACTTTCTGCCAGCCCAGCTCAAGCCAGGTGGAATGAACGTCGTTCCACCAGTACATCGGGCGCACAATGGCGTTGTAGTTCTTACGGTTGTCAGACTTGTCTGCGCTGTTGTCGTAATCGTGGAAGGCGAGGAGATATTCCACCTGCATCTGGCGACTAAACTTGTGCAGCCCTTCGAAGCTGGCATAAATAGTCTTCAGATCATCCGTTTTGTTATAAACGCTGTTATCTGCGTTATCGGAATAACGGGCGATAACTTTGTTCACACCGCTGTCGTTGGTATGGCTTAACACCACGCCACCCTGCCAGGCTTTCAGGCGGGCGTCGCTTTCAACGGCTTTCGAGTCAAAACCGTAGTTTGCGTAAACTTCCAGATCCAGCGGGCCGACTTTCATGCCGTGGATTTTTGAGGTGACGGCGTAGTTGCCTTTGTCGCCGGTACCGGAGCCCCCGGTACAGGTAATGCGTGACGGGTTATCCCCGTTGTCTTCCACTTCCGGGTTACAGGACTGCACGGCAGCTACAGTGGCCACGTCAAACTGTACGCCACCGATATCGAAGTTTTTCACCCCGGCACCCTGGCCATCGTGGTTCATCCAGAAGTAGTCGTTGATGCCCTGTTGTGGACGCTGGTGGAAGTCACGACCTGCCCAGAAATAGGCGTTCGGGTTGGATTCCAGCAGGTTGGTCACACCGGCGTAGGCTTTTTTCAGGTTAACTTCGTCGCCCCAGTGATCGAACATCACGTTGACGTCCCAGATTGCTCCGTGCGAACTCTTAAACGCTTTGGAAAGCTGGAACTCGCCACCGTTGCCTTCATTACCCAGACGGCCAATCGCAGACGAGCCGTTATATGAACCGTCTACGCCAACGTATTTCTGATCGCCGCTCTGGTAATGGGCGCCATAACGGGCGTAACCGCTAAATTTCACGCCATAAGGAATGGCTAAGTCAGGCGTTTGCGCAGTACTTTGCGGCTCGGTAATGACATCCGCTTTTTTATCAATGGCGGCATCCATTTTTGCCTGCCGCTCGGCTAATGCTTTATCCACCGCTTTTGCCACGATGGCGTCGATTTGTTCTTGCGTAAATTCTTGTGCTATCACCGAACCAGAGCAAAGCGCAGCCGCAACCGCCAGTGCCACTGGAAGTTTATTGTTTAATTTCATAGTTATCTCAATTTATACCCTTTATATTTCAAATTGCATGGGCATTGGCTGCACGTATTCACCCGAATCACTTACATCAGTAAACTCATCGGGATTCTTTCGCCTGCCGTGTTCCTTAAACTTGAATTATTTAGGGTCTCGTTGGTTGTTTTTAAACAATAACCATCCTGTCCTGATTTGACAGAACAACATGCCAGTATCAAAACAAGCTGATTTATATTTTATAATTCAGGTACAGAGTTATATCTTCCATAATCAATGAGCTTTTAACGCTGATAAAGCTGAATAATCTCCTCTGATAATTCACGCGCCAGTAACGACGTCATTAAATGATCCTGGGCATGTACCATAATTAATGTCATGGGTTGCCGGGCTTCGCCGGCATCCTGTTCAATTAATTTGGTTTGCATTTGATGGGCCTGACGTGAATAACCATCGGCTTCACGCAGCAGTGTTTGGGCTTCCTCAAAATTGCCCGCTCTTGCGGCACGCAATGCTTCAAAGCACAGACTGCGTGACTGACCCGCGTTAACGATAATTTCCATTACCGCTTCTTCTAATGCGACCATATTTATTTACTCTTCATCAAAACCATTATTCTTCGCGGTGGCGGCAAACCATTCTCCGCTTTTCTTAACGGTACGTTTCTGGGTTTCTAAATCGAGCTGAACAAAACCGTAGCGATTTTTATATGCGTTACACCATGACCAGTTATCAATAAAGGTCCACATATGATAACCAAGGCAATTACAGCCTTCGCTAATTCCTTTATGCAGCCATTTAAGGTGATCGGCAATAAATGCAATCCGGTACTGATCGTTTATTTGCCCGTTTTCAATAAAACGCTGTTCATTCTCGACACCCATTCCATTTTCAGAAATAAAACAGCGTGGGTTGCCATAATTATCACGAAGATTAACCAAAATATCGTAAATGCCCGGCTCATAAATTTCCCAGCCGCGATAAGGGTTCATTTTTCGCCCCGGCATCTCGTAATAATCAAACAGCCATTCCGGCATAAACGGTGACTCTGGGTTAACGGCGCTGTCCCGGCATTTCACCCGCCGTGGCTGGTAATAGTTAATGCCCAGTAAGTCTATTTTCCCGTCGGCAATCAGCTCCTTATCGCCCAGATGGCACTCAGGAAGCTGATCATACTCTTTCAGCAAGGCCACCAGGTCCGCCGGGTATTCACCCCGCAGTACCGGATCGAGGAAGCTGCGGTTAAACAGCAGATCCGCATGGTGCGAAGCTTTTACATCCGCCGGGTGCTGTGAACGCGGATACGACGGCGTCAGGTTGAGCACAATGCCGATCTCACCAGGGTGACGCCCGGCGCGAAACGCCCGCACTGCGCTGGCATGAGCCAGTACCGTGTTGTACGCCACTGTGGCTGCCCGTTTGAAATCCACCACGTTCGGGTAATGGAAGTCATACAGATAACCCCCTTCAACCGGCACAATGGGTTCGTTGAAGGTAAACCAGTGCTTCACCTGATGACCAAACAGATCGAAACAGATCTGCGCGTAGCGGGTGAATGCCTCAACCACTTCGCGATTTTCCCAGCCGCCTTTCTCCTGCATCACCATCGGCATGTCGAAGTGGAACAGAGTGATAAACGGTTCGATGCCCTGTTCCACCAGTTCGTTAAGCATGGTGCTGTAAAACGCAACGGCCTGGGTATTCACCTCACCGGTACCGTCAGGAATCAGTCGGCTCCAGCTTATTGAGGTACGAAAGCTGTTGTGGTTCAGTTGTTTTAACAGGGCGATGTCTTCGCGCCAGTGCTGGTAAAAGGTGGACGTATCCTGCGGGCCCACCTGTTGATGAAAGCGCCAGGGTTGGCTGGCGTACCAGGCATCCCATGTTGTGGCGCTCTTCCCGCCCTGTAAGCTTTCCCCTTCGGTTTGTTGCGCGGAACTGGCGCTGCCCCACCAAAAGTTTTCGGGAAATGCATATTTCATTTTTCTCTCCTTGTTCAGTTACTGCCGACGGTTTCCGCCATCGGTGCGCTGTTCTGCGCTTTTTGCTCTTCGGTCTTCATCAATGAACGTTCGTAAGCACGCAGGAACGGCAGGTACATCAGTGCGGACATCACCATACAAATCACGCACATCACCACCGGACTGAATGCCCAGTTGGCTGCCCAGGATGCGCCAATCGGTGCCGGTGTTGTCCATGGCGTCAGTGAGACGACCTGCGCCAGTAAGCCCATGCGGGTTGCCGCATACGCCAGAATGGCGTTTACCAGAGGGACACAGACGAACGGGATAAACAGCATCGGGTTCATGATGATCGGTGCGCCGAACAGAATCGGTTCATTGATGTTAAAGAAGCTTGGCACAACGCCCATTTTGCCGATAGTCCGCAGGTGCGCAACGCGGCTACGCAGCAGCAAAAAGGCCAGCGGTAAGGTTGAACCCACGCCGCCGATCAGCAGGTAGTGGTCCCAGAAACCTTGCAGGTAAACGTGCGGCAATGCAGCGCCTGCGGCCAGAGCAGCCTGGTTGGCGGAGAGGTTTGCCATCCAGAAGGGGTTCATGATGCCGGTGACGATAAGCGAACCGTGGATACCGGCAAACCAGAAGATCTGGCACAGCAGCACAGAGAGCAGAATGGCAGGCAGTGAGTCTGATGCGGAGACCAGCGGTTCCAGCAGGTGCATAATCGCCTGCGGCAGGATCATGCCGGTTTGCGCTTCAATAAACAGGTTCAGCGGATGCAGCGTACCGATAATCACCAGAACCGGGATCAGGATTTCAAACGAGCGGGCAACACCGGTCGGCACCTCTTTCGGCAGGCGAATGGTGATGTTGTGCTGCTTGAGCCAGGCATAAACGCGAGCGGAGTAAATCGACGTCAGCAGTGCGGTGAAGATGCCCTGGCCGGAGAGGTACTGAGTGGAAATCTGTCCTTCATGATAGGGGGCCGCTACCAGCAGGAACGCCATAAACGCCAGCAGGCCGGTCATCACCGGGTCAAGATTAAACTGGCGGCCCAGGCTCGCGCCGATACCGACAGAAATGAAGAAGGTCATGACCCCCATGCTCAGGTTGAAAGGCAACATTAGCTGTGCGCGATATTCGGTAGAAAAATCCAGCCAGGCGCGGGCAAAACCGTTGGTCGTTTCCGGGGAGAACGGCGGGAAAATAAACACCAGCATAAACGAGCCGATGATCATGAACGGCAGCGCGGCGGTAAAGCCATCGCGGATAGCGATAACGTATTTCTGCTGTCCGAGTTTGCCCGCAAGCGGGGTAATGGACTGCTCAATGACGCCAATCATAGACTGATATAACGAACTCATGGGTTCACCTTTTAGTGCGCCGCTTCAATCAGCGACAGTGCATAGTCCAGTACTTTATCGCCACGCTGCATCCCGTAGTCCATCGGATTGATGGGCTGTACGGGGATACCGGCGGCGGCGGCCTTTTCTGACAGCGTATTTAACATATATTTCACTTGCGGTCCGAGAAGCACGACCTGGTATCGTGGAAACTGCATATCAAATTCAGCCACACCGTACGCATCGATCTCGACCGGCAAATTCCGTTGCTGCGCCTCTTCAACCATTTTCCTGACTAACAGGCTGGTAGACATACCGGCGGAGCAACACAACATAATCCTGAACATCTTGACCTTCCTCGAATGTAAAAAGTTATTGCGGGGATGATTGGATATCATACGGAAACCGGTTTCCATCTCATCGCAAAAGAAGTGTGATGGGTATCAAAGTCTCACTGATATAAGCGCTTTTTTCTGGATTCAGGTCACGGAATTTGGATGGATTCTGATAGCAATAGAGTCCAAATGGAAAATCGGTTTCCATGAAAAAAAGAAAAGGATATACTGCGAATGGTTATATTATGAACCATTGCTGTACTTGGTATTTTCAGGCGTAAATTAGTCGTCTGTCAGGGGAGAAAGATGTCTACAATCAACGATGTATCACGTTTAGCTGGGGTGTCCAAAGCCACAGTCTCACGGGTGTTGAGTGGTTCGCGCGGCGTTAAGGAAGCCAGCCGCCTTGCAGTACTGAAAGCGGTCGATGAGCTGAATTATCGGCCCAATGTTATCGCACAATCCTTACTCAGCCAGTCGACAGGCTGCATCGGTGTGATTTGCGCCCAGGACAATATCAACCAGACCACCGCATATCTTTACGCGCTGGAAAAACACCTCAGCCAAAGTCAGAAACATTTGCTGCTGCGCTTTGCCAACAGCAAAGCGGGGGTGCTGAGCGCGCTGGAAGAACTTACCTGTGGGTTGTGCGACGATGTGTTAATTATCGGCGCCCGCTTCCCGCTGAATATCAACGACGAGAATGTCATTCTGGTGGATTGTGCGGAGTCGGAAACGCCAAACAGTATCCAGTTCGACCATGCGTTCGCGGCGGAAACGGCCTGTAATTTCCTGATAAGCCAGGGAAGACGCCAGATTGCCCTCATCCACCCGGATACCAGCGGCCCGGCGGACCAGGTATTGCTCGGTTATAAGCATGCGCTGGAAAACAACTTCCTGCCGTTTAATCGCAACCTGGTCTTTATGGATGACACCTCGTCATCTGTGGCGCTGCAGGTATTGCTCAACAATGCTACTACCTTGAATTTCAACGCCCTTTTGGTTGCCGATGAGCAGGAAGCACAGCGGGTAATCCCGCAGTTGCAGGCGTTCAATAAATCCGTGCCGGGCGACATCATGGTCTTTAGCCTGGCGGGGTCACTGCATCTGCCGGGGGTTCCAAAAATCCCGGCGATTGAGTACTCCATAGACTCGATGGCGGCGCGGATTGTCGCGTGGCTCAACGAAAAAACCCAAAGCGCGCTGGGCTCTTGTGTGGTGCGCGGGGATTTAATTATTCCTGAGATGATCAAGCGTTAACGTTTAAAGAGAGCCTCCGCCCGGAGGCTTTTTTTTACGTCGGGATCACGGGCTGATAAATTCCACCGCAACCTGCCGGGTCAGCCAGACGCCATTCTCCGCCTGATAGAACGGATAACCCTGTTCAAACATGGCTAATGCGTTAATTTCCAGCACCACCGGCGTACCGTAACGCTGTCCGACCTGGATGGCCACCTCCCGATCGGCGGAGAGATGAACATATTGTCGCGACTGTGCGGTTAATCCTTCTGCAAGAATGGCGGAAAGAAAACGGCTGGCGGTGCCGTGGTACAAGATGTCCGGTGGTTTTTTTTCAGTAAAGGCGATATCGACTTTCGCCGTCGAGTGCCCCTGAACGGCACGAATACGCAGCCCGTCTTCGGAGAGGGCGAAGCGCTTTTTATCACTGCCGTCCACGACGGCCTCAATGAGTTGTTTGTCCAGTGATTGCCCCTGGCCTGCCGCGCCTGCGATCAGTGCATCAATGTTCGCCCACCCTTCGCTATCCAGTTCCAGACCAATGGCTTCAGGTTGATGGCGCAGAACGTAGCTCAGAAACTTACTGACTTCATTATGTGCTTTTTTCATTATTGTCTGCCTTAGACATCGTTTTCAGTGAGAATACCATTCAATGCTGTTTTGCAAATAATAAAATTAAACCTCGCTGAGGAAGCTCGCTTTTTGATATGTTAATGGTTGGGAAGCGAGCCTGTAGATAATTAGCCTTGCAGAAACCAATTGTTATTTAGCAGTGTCACACATTTTAAGTTATACGCTGGTGCGAATGCAGGCCGAAATATTATTATATATTCGTCATACTGCAAGTTGCATGTGCGTTGGCTTATCTCGCTCACCCCGGTCACTTACTGGAGTAGGCTCCTGGAGATTCACTGTGTTGCCGCCTTCCTGCAACTCGAATTATTAATAGTATAAGAAAAAAGAAGTAATTTACCTGTGAGGAATGTTTGTGGAACTCCATCAGCTTCGCTGTTTTATTGCTGTTGCCGACGAATTACATTTTGGCCACGCGGCACAGAAGCTGGATATACTGCCATCGGCGCTGGGTCGTTATATTAAACTTCTCGAAGAGAACCTTGGCACGCGGCTACTCACGCGCTCCACGCGTAATGTTTCGTTGACGGCACACGGCGCGCTTTTTCTGCCAGAAGCGCGGGAACTGGTTACCCGGGCGGATGACGTGCAAAAACGCTTTCAGACGCTTGCAAGGCAAAATGCCGGTACATTACGTGTAGGCGCCATCGACAGCGCGGCAATAAGTCTCATTCCCCATGTGCTGCATCACTTTCGTGAAAAGTGGCCGGGCGTGGAAATCCATTTTCTGGAAGATAAATCCTCTCGCTTGCTACCAAAGTTAAAAACCGGACGCCTGGATCTTATTTTTATTCGCCCGATGGGGGCGATGGACAGTGAATTTCAGAGCCAGTTTTTGTTTTATGAAGATGTGGTACTGGCGATTTCGCAAAATCATCCTCTGGCGCAGAAAACGGAAATCAATGTTGAGGATTTACGCGATATCTCGTTGATTGTACCGGAAAAGCGTGTCAGGCCGCATAGCTATGACTTAACCCTGAGCCTGTTTGAGCACGCCGGGTTTAAACCCCAGCTTATCCAGATTGCTGATGAAAAACAGACCATCATTAATATGGTCGCGGCGGAATTAGGTGCGGCGATTATGCCAAAATGGGTCATGCGAATGGCGGCGCTAAATATTAAATTTATCCCCATTGGTCGGGGTTACGAAAATATCCGCAATAAATTACCAATGTCTGCCGTGTGGGTAAAAGGGGCGCGGGATGAAACACGGGATAATATGATGCAAATCGTCATGGATGAATTAAAGACGATAGCCAGTTTGTATTAACGAAAAACCCGGCAAGTATGCACTGCCGGGTTTATTTCATCGCAATCAATGCGCCATGGCGTTTGACAGGGCGGTCACGCGGTTAACGAGACGACCAATCTTGCCGATTTCCACTTCAATCACGTCGCCTTCTTTCATGAATAGCGGCGGTGTGCGTTTTTTACCAACGCCACCCGGCGAACCGGTGATAATCACATCGCCAGCCTCCAGCGGGCTAAAGCGGGAGATGTATTCCACCAGGGCGGCAACCGACCTGACCATATTCTGCGTGGTGTCGTGCTGAACACGGTTGCCGTTCAGCCATGTGCTGATCGCCAGATCCTGCGGGTCGCGGATTTCGTCGCTGGTGACCAGCCACGGACCGAATGCGCCGGTCTTGCGCCAGTTTTTGCCAGACGTAAACCAGGTATATTGCATGTCGCGCACCGACCCATCCATGAAACAGCTGTAACCCGCAATATGATCTAACGCTTCTTCGCGACTTACGTTGTCGGTCGGTTTGCCGATGATCACCGCCAGCTCGCCTTCATAGTCGAACTCATTGCTGCTATCCGGTTTACAGACCACTTCGCCGTGGGCGGAGAGGGTGTCCGGGAAGCGAACAAACAGGGTTGGCGCATCGATAGTTTGTTCAAACTCGATCCGCTTTTCCATGTAGTTCATGCCCACACAGAAAATTTTGTTAGGGTTTTCGATGACTGGAAGAAAACGGATCTCGCTGGCGTGAAAATCTGCCTGCTCCGGTTTTTCTCTGGACAATTCGTCTACTGCTTTGGCGGCAATAACGGATTTCAAATCGGGATAATACGCTGACAGGCGTTTTCCCAAATCGTAAATCATTTCGCCTTCAATACAGCCCCATGTTTTTACACCGGATTTCGGATTAACAAAACTTAATAACTTCATGATAATACCTGTGCCTGGACGGCGAGTTATTTAATAAACTTAATCTGCTGATTAATCTCTTCGATAATCGGCATTTTCCTCGCATTGAAGACCTTCTTATTCTCTTCAAATAAGTTGTTGCCTTCGCAGTCGATGGAAATAATCAGCGGACCGAACTCTTTCACCTTATTGACCCATAGGGTCTCTGGCATACCGAGATCGCGCCATTGGGCGTCTTCGATTTTTTCCACGCAGGTGGCCGCCAGTACGGCGCATCCGCCGGGGAAGACTGCATGCACGGCTTTGTGGGTACGGCAACCTTCTTCGGTGTTCGGCCCCATACCTCCTTTACCAACAATCAGCTTCACACCGGTCTGCTCGATAAACTCTTTCTCGAACTTCTCCATTCTCATGCTAGTTGTCGGCCCAATGGAGACCATTTCGAACTCATTTTCGCCTTTTTCGACGACGATCGGACCCGCATGGAAAATAGCCAGACCTTTCAGATCTACCGGCAGCTCACGCTTCAGTTCAATCAGACGACGATGCGCCACGTCACGACAAGTCACCAGTGTACCGGTCAGATAGACGATGTCGCCCGGCTTAAGTGCCAGTAAATCTTCGTCTTTGATAGGGGTTGTCAGTACTTTTTTCATAATACGGCGCCTTCATGGGAAAGAATTTCGTAAGACAGGTCAGCTGCGAAACGGATCGCGCCACGACGGTGTGCCCAGCACCCGGTCGACACGGCAACGCCGATAGTGGATGGATGACGTGCGGAGGATTCGATATTGACCCCCATCACGGTCGCTTTACCGCCCAGCCCTTGTGGACCCAGACCGACTTTGTTCAGACCTTCTTCCAGCAAGACTTCCATTTTCGCCGCATCAGCGTTCGGGTGAGCGGAATCCACCGGACGCAGAATCGCTTTTTTCGATAATCGTGCCGCCGTTTCAACGGAGGTGGAGACCCCTACACCAACCAGCAGCGGCGGGCAGGCATTAACGCCGTATGAGGTGATCACGTCGAACACGAACTGATTCACGCCTTCATAACCCTGGCCTGGCATCAGAACTTTTGCTGCGCCCGGCAGGGAGCAACCGCCGCCCGCCATGTACACCTCGATGGTGCAACTGTCGTCATCCGGGATGATGTCCCAGTCCAGCCACGGCACACGAGAACCGGTGTTGGTGCCCGTGTTTTTCTCGATAAAGGTTTCAACCGCGTTATGGCGCAGTGGGGCTTTTTTGGTGGCTTCCAGCGTGGCGGTACGCAGCGCATCCTGCAGGCCGCTTAAGTACGGGAATTTTGCGCCGCAGGTGATAAAGTACTGAATCACCCCGGTGTCCTGGCAGCACGGGCGGTCTAACTCATCCGCCCGTTTCTGGTTTTCAAACATTGAGTCATAAACCGCGACAGCCAGCGGTGCATCTTCTTCTGCACGTAGAGCTTCGAGTTTTTTCATGACGTCTGTTGGCAGACGTTTACCGACATACCCGGTAAAGCGGGTCATCACATCAGTTAAAGACGACATTGCATCGGAAGTGTTCACAATTTGCTCCATTTTTCGTTAAGCCAATGAGCTTTTCATTGCCTTGCGTTTACGGCTAATTTCAATAGAAAGGGTCAGTACGGCGGAAACCACCAGCATGGCTGCAACGCAGTAGAGTGCGAGGGAGAAGTCGCCCGTGGTCTCTTTCAGCCAGCCAATGATTGCCGGGCCAGCAAAGCCACCGAGGTTGCCAATTGAGTTGATGGCGGCGAGGCCTGCTGCGGCTGCCGGGCCATTGAGGAACAGTGACGGAATACTCCACAGCGGCGGTTTGCACGATGAGATACCCACACTTGCCATCACCAGCGCGACAACCGCCAGCGGCAGGCTGTGCACAGTACCGGCCAGGATGAAGCCCAGACAGGCGAACAGGCAGGCGCCCACAACGTGCCAGGTGCGCTCTTTGGTTTTGTCAGAGTGTCTGGCCCAAAGAATCATCGCGACGATAGAAAGCGCAGCCGGAATGGCGTTGATAAAGCCAATCTGCATTGTGGTCAGGCCGAAGGATTTAATAAACTGCGGAGACCAGATGTTGAGAGAATAAAGCCCCGCGGAAGTACCGAAATAGACCACGGCCAGCGTCAGGACGCGTATATCGGTCAGCCCCTTCCAGATGCTGGTTTTCGCTTGCCCGGCTTTGCCTTTGTTCTCTTCTGCCAGAGTGTCGATCAGCCACTGACTTTCATCTTTAGACAGCCAGCGGTTTTTCTCCGGACGGTCATTCAAGTAGAAGAAGGTGAAGATGCCGAGCAGAATGGCTGCCACGGAATCCAGCATGAACATCAGCTGCCAGCCTTTCATGCCAAACGCGCCGTGCATACTGAGAATGATGCCCGCCAGTGGGGAACCGAGCATGGAGGAGATCGGCGCAGCCGCCATAAATAACGCAATAACCTGCGCCCTGCGTTTAATCGGGAACCAGGTGCTTAAATAAAGAATAATGCCAGAGAAAAAGCCCGCTTCTGCGACACCTAATAAGAAACGCAGAATATAAAAACCAGTAACGGTTTGCACAAACATCATGCAAGCAGCAATAATGCCCCAGCTCACCATAATTCGTGCTAACCAAATACGTGGACCGACTTTTTGTAAAATAACGTTCGATGGAACATCAGTTAAAAAATAGCCAATAAAAAACATGCCCGCACCCACCCCAAATACCGTGGAAGAGAATCCCAGGTCCTGGTTCATGGTGAGTGCAGCAAAGCCGATATTAATACGGTCGAAAAATGCAATAAAATAAGCAAACATCACAAATGGCACTATTCGCCACGATATTTTCTTGAGGGTAATCTGCTCTATTGATGGATTCATGTCATCGTTTCCAGCGGTAATATAATAATGGCAGGCGACGTGATGGAATAAAAAGTGACCTGCTGACGCGGGCAACTATGCGGGGAATAATGGTGGGGATCATCCAACGAAGATTGTATAAAAAATTAGAATAATCGAGATGAGAATAACAAATCCATGCATAAAGCATGGTTATGATCAATTAAATCGCAAAAAAAGGTCAATTGTTAACAAAATAAACCGGAATTAATAACTTAATTTGAACAAATTCGGAATGAAAGAAATCGTGGGGAATGTGATAAGGCTCAAATATCTGCAGTTATGATGTTTGGCTGTAAAATGCCAGGCGCCGCCGGGGAGTGTCCCGGAGGCATCACGCACGCGTACGGTCCCCTCTCCCTGAGGGAGAGGGTTAGGGTGAGGGGGAAATGCCGCAAACAGCACGCGTGCAGCATTCACCATCAAATAAAGGTAAAAATCTCTTCACGCGGCAGGCGGGATTTCGGCAATGCGGCGTTGAAATCACTTTCGCTGCGGTAACCGAGCGACACCAGCACCACGCTGGTCAACCCTTTTTCACGCAGACCCAGCGAGAGGTCCAGCGCACGTTGATCAAAACCTTCCATCGGCGTTGCGTCGATACCTAACATCGCCGCGCCCAGCAGCAGGCCGCCCAGCGCCAGATAAACCTGTTTCTCCATCCACTGCGGAATATCACGGGATTCATAGCGATGCATATCCACATAAGAACGACGGCTCTTATCCTGGCCTGCCTGCGCGCCTTCGGCGACGAAACGGCCATCTGCGCTCTCCTGCGCCAGCACCTTTTGCAGATGCTGATCATCCAGATCCGTACGCATGCAAAGTGCAATAACGTGCGAGGCATTCAGCACTTTAGGCTCGTTGTAAATAAAAGCGCCGGTGGTGGATTTTGCAATTGCGGCGCGGCCTTCGGCCGTCGATGCCACCACAAAATGCCACGGCTGGGAGTTCACCGAAGAGGGGCTGTTTTGTAGTACATTCAGCAGCGTCTCAATCTGCTCCTGCGGCAGCGTTTTACCCCCTTCAAAGGCTTTAACGGTATGGCGGGCAATCACAGCATCATCTAAAGTCATCGTCTCTCTCCGGCAGGAAAATGAAATAAATACGGGACTTGCCGCCCCGTCTGGTAGGTCGAGAATAAACACAAATAGTGACGAGATAAATCATCTCCGCTGTGCAGCACTTTCCCTCCGGGAGTGAAAATAATGTCATGGCGCTTTGCGCCTGTGGGTTTTTCTGGCAAAAAGAGGGCTGACCGTAAGCCCGGCAGGAGAAAGCATGATTCGCCTTGAAGATGTCACCTTATTTGTTCGCTCTGCTGCGCTGGGCAGTTTCTCCAGTGCGGCGCGAGAGGCGGGGCTGTTGCCGGGGCAGGTCAGCGCCGCCGTGCACCGTCTGGAGCGCGACCTCGACAAGCGCCTGTTTGCGCGCTCGACCCGCAGTCTGCGGTTGACCACTGAGGGCGAAAAATATCTGCCCTTCGCTCAGGAGATGTTGGCCGTGGTGCATGCGGGGGCGGAAAGTCTGCACAGCAGTGACAACGACATTCAGGGTGAACTGCGTGTGGCCGTGCCGTCTGATATTGGCCGCAACGTGCTCTTGCCGCTCATCACCCGGTTTTGCCAGCAGCACCCCAAAATCTCGCTGCGTCTGTCGCTTTCCGATGAAATCAGCGATGTCTTTCGCGACCCGGTGGACATTGCGATTCGCTATGGCGTGCTGGATAACAGTAGTTATGTCGCACTACCGCTGGCAGAAGACAACCGCCGCGTACTGGCCGCCTCACCGGCTTATCTGCAACAACACGGCAGACCGCAAATCCTCGACGACATTGTCAATCACCACTGCCTGCTGTTTACCATGAACAGCCACGTCTATGACAAATGGAGTTTCCCGGAAGACGGTATGCGCCGCCAGCTTATCGTTAAAAGTCGAATGCTATGCGACGATGCGGATGTTGCCCGCCGTTGGGCGCTGGAAGGGATGGGCATCATCTACAAATCGTGGATTGATATCAGCGCGGACGTTCAGGCGGGCAGGCTGGAAATACTCTTACCGCAGCACCCTGGCGAAGCGGCGCCCCTCAACCTGATTTGCCCGCACCGCAAGCAGTTCTCCCCGGCGATTCGCCAGTTGCACAGCGTGTTACGCGAGCCTCTGCGCGCGATTACTGCGTTGCTGCATACCCACCCGGCGTTTCACCCACAGCCCTGATTTGCTCATCCTGCATTTGCACACGCCCCGTCGGCCCTGAGTGGTGGGGTATGCCCTGTGCGTCTATCGTCAGACAATATTCAGCTTTCAAAAAGCCACGTTTTGCTAACCCCTGATGTAGTGATAGGCGACTATTGTTGAAGCCATACAAAAAATCAGGGATCGCGTTCAGTGAGGAATGCGGCGAAAAGGCGTATATCAGCGCCCAATGTTGTCCGGGCTGGCGACGCGAGGAGTGCCGGGTTCAGTCCGTCATCTAAAAGGTATGTGCGAATGGCTTTACGTTCATTAGGTACCACGGGTTTACAGATCCCCCGGCTGGTTTTTGGCGGTAACGTATTTGGCTGGACCGTGGATGAGAAGCAGAGTTTTAGTTTGCTGGACGCGTTGCTGGAGCGAGGCTTCACGGCAATCGACACCGCGGACGTTTACTCTGCGTGGGCGCCGGGTAACAAAGGTGGCGAATCGGAAACCATCATTGGTAAGTGGTTTGCCGCCCATCCTGGCGTGCGTGAAAAAGTGACTCTTTTTACGAAAGTCGGCGCTGATTTGGGCGCACCTGGCAAAAAAGGTCTTTCCGCACGCTGGATTGAACAGGCGGTCGAGGACTCATTGCACCGTCTGCAAACCGACTACATCGACTTGTATTTCTCACACTGGCCGGACAGCGAAACGCCGTATGACGAAACCCTGGGAGCCTACCAAAAGCTGCTTAAAGCCGGGAAAATCCGTGCGGTTGGGGCGTCAAACCTCAATGCGGAACAGTTACAGGCTTCTCTGAAGGTGGCGGATGACAACGGCTTGCCGCGCTATCAGGTACTGCAACCGGAATATAACCTGTATGACCGTGACAGTTTTGAAGGAAAACTGCAGGAGTTAACGATTCGGGAAAATATCGGTGTGGTGACCTACTACAGCCTGGCGTCGGGTTTTTTGTCGGGCAAATACCGCAGCGAACATGATCTCAGCCAGAGTCAGCGCGGGCAGGGCATCAACAAGTACCTGAATGCACGTGGCTTTGCCATTCTGGATGCGGTGGACAAGGTGGCGGAGAAACATAATGTGAAACCCGCTGAGGTAGCGCTTGCCTGGCTTATCGCTCAACCTGGTGTGACTGCGCCTATCGCCAGCGCCACAAAAATCGCCCATGTGGAGAGCTTCGTGACGGCGGTGTCGCTGGCCCTTTCCAGTGAGGATATCGCGACACTGAATAACGCCGGTCGGTAAGGCACAAAACCGGATGGTTATGCGCCATCCGGTGCGCTTTTCCCACCTAAAAATTGTAGTTTTGCATGACCTGAGACAATTTTTCCCGTTGTTCGGTTGGAGTTTTTGTCGCCCCTGCCGTTAACCCTTTTGATGAACGCCACGTATTACCGTACAAGTCCGGCAGGTGATTGCCGCCGCGTAAGCACCTTCTGACTTGTCGTTCGGGACAGGGAACAATGAAGGAAAGTCACGCAAAGAAACACGATGTGCTGATTGAGCGACTGTGCGAAATTTTCTCGGTCCTTTATCAGGGAAATACCATCGATAAAGCATGGTTATGCACGAAATTTGGCATTACGGCGCGCACCGCGTACCGGGACCTGGCACGGCTTGGCCACTTGCTGGATCAGGTCTCGCCTGGGCGCTATCGGCTGAGCACGCATCTGCTGCCGACACTCCATACCGGGCACCTGGCGGAATTTGCTGATTTCGCGGGCGTTGCGCATCTGTTCCCTCGTCGGGACGGACAGTCGCTACGTAACAGCATGAAAAACCGGGATAACATCGCTTTTCATGGCGTCAGTAGCCGGGAAAATTACACCATGGATGACCTGATAGGCCAGCTCAATCAGGCTATCGCCGCCCGGCAGGAAGTCACGTACCGCTACCGTGAAAAAAACCGCTGCGTTCAGCCGTATCGCCTGATAAACCATTATGGTTTGTGGTATCTGGCGGCAGTGGATGCGGGCACGCTCAAGGCCTTCGAACTGGCGCTGATTTCCCAGTTTGCGCCAGGGGCAAACCGCTTCACGGCCGATCCACTGGTGCTGGAGGAGCTGGAAGCAGGCTCGGGCATTCGCTTTGGCAAAAAGACAGAGGTGCAGTTACGGATTTCGGCTCATGCGGCGAAGTTCGTCAGCCGACGCCCGCTTTTTCCTGCTCAACGCCTGGTGGAACGGCACGACGATGGCGGCATGACGATTTCATGTGACATTCGCGACCCGCACACGCTGTTTCGCTGGCTGCGCTACTGGCTACCGGATGTCAGCATCCATTCGCCCGCTTCCCTGCGCGACGCGTTTAAGCAAGATTTACAGCGGCGCTACGCCGAAGCTAGCGACGATATTGTTCATCCGATACCTGTTCCAGCCAGGTAACCGGGCTGCCGTTTTGTGATTCGGCGATAGCGATATGGGTCATCGCATTGTCTGGCGTTGCGCCATGCCAGTGCTTCACATCCTGCGGGATCCAGACGATATCGCCCTGATTCATCTCCTCAATGGGTTCCCCTTCACACTGGATCCAGCCTTTGCCATGGGTGACGATCAGCGTCTGACCAAGCGGATGGGTATGCCATGCCGTGCGCGCACCCGGTTCAAAGGTGACAGTCGCGCCGCCAACGCGCGCCGGGGCATCGGTCTGGAACGGGGCGTCGAGGCGCACGCGGCCGGTAAAATAGGCCTCCGGGCCGGGTGCGGAAGGGACAGAACCACTACGGATAATTTTCATTTTCTTCTCCTGAAAAGTAAAAACCACAGGATTAAGTTTACGCAGTGCCGCCGGGATTGATTAGTCGGAGAAATCGAAAAGGACTTATGAGAGACATTCATGAATGTCTCAGGGGGGGAGCCCGGCTGTGCGGCTACAGAGTAACGGCGAGCCGGAGCGATGGAATCGAATTGCGGGTGGTGATAACCCGGCAGAATTATAATGGGGTTATAAGACTAACTCATGAATGGCGTTCACTGACCGTCATGGTAAACCACACTTCTTCATCACTGTCGTTGGCATAGGCATGGGGCGCATCGGTCCGGGCTACGGCGGAGCTGCCCTGCGTGACGGCCAGGACGGTTTCATCGACGGTGACGGTCAATATGCCTTGCTCCACATGCAGCAGTTCAAAGGTGCCAGTCGGATGGCCCGGTGAGCTAAAACGTTCGCCGGGAAACAGATGCCAGCGCCACATTTCCAGCATGTCGGGCCCACTGGTGCCTGCCAGTAAGCGGGCCGAACCGCCCTTATCCCCGTGCCAGAGTACCGGGATATCCCCGGCGTCAATCAGGTGGACGGCGGGTTTACTGGCCACATCGACAATATCCGCTACGGAAACGCCCATCGCTGCGGCGATTTTACACAGCATCGCGATGCTGGGGTTGGCCAGACATTTTTCGATCTCGACCAGCATGCCTTTGCTGACACCTGCCCGGCGGGACAGTTCGTCCAGCGATAGTTTTTGTTGCTGGCGGAACGCTTTAATTCGCACCGCCACGGCCTGGCTAACGGTCTGGAGGTCGGCACCTGAGTCGGTCGGTATATTGACTTTTTTGGTCATCGGTCACTACTATGGGATAAATTAGTCACTAAAAGGATTATCCGATGCTTTCTGTTCAGCCGTCAATCGACGCCGGTATCGCCCGCATTGCTCCGCAGTTTCGTGCGCTTAGCATGCTGGTGGAGGCCGCACCGCTAAGGCATCCTCAGGTGGGAGAAGCAGCGCTGGCGCGTGCCTGTGCAGATGTAGTGGCGGGTGACCCTGATTGGGCGCAGGCGCATCTGGATGCGTGGAGCGAGGTGTTTAAACGTTTCGGTGCGAAGCCAAAACGCACGCCATGTTCTGCCGACGCGCTGCGAAAACGGGTGTTGCGTGACGGTTCGATGGCGGCGATTGATCCGGTGGTGGATCTCTATAACGCCATCAGTTTGCGCTATGCGATTCCGGTGGGCGGCGAGAATCTTGCCGCGTATGTGGGCGCACCGAGGCTGGTTATCGCCGAAGGAACAGAGCGTTTTGACATGATGAAAGACGGACAACTGGCGGAAGAGTCGCCGGAGCCCGGTGAAGTGGTGTGGCGTGACGATCTCGGAGTGACGTGCCGCCGCTGGAACTGGCGGCAGGGGGTGCGTACCCGCCTGAGTGCGACCGACAGCCAGATGTGGTTTATCCTGGAAAGCCTGCCGGAGATGCCGATTGATGCCTTGCACGCCGCAGGCAATGAGCTGGCTGCCGGTTTGCAGGAGATGATGCCTGGCAGCATTATCCGTACGTCGCTGCTCACGGTGTGAAAGGGAATATCCCGGATGCGGCTTTGCCTTATCCGGATACGGGTTTGGTGTCCGATCGTAGAGGGGGGAGGGATCCCCACAAAAAATGCGAGCACGAACGGTTCCCTCTCCCTGAGGGCTGAGGAATCCCCACAAAAATGCGAGCACGATCGGTCCCCTCTCCTCTTTGGGGTGTACGGTCCGGAGACATGGCAGACAGGTGTTCGGAGACATGGTGAACACTTTTTAACACCCTTTACCCATGATGATCGACCTCTTTTTCAGGTCGATCATCCCCACTTTCGTGCTGTACCACC
>NZ_JBEULY010000032.1:0-18483 GCF_040578655.1 Phytobacter sp. RSE-02
GGTGGTACAGCACGAAAGTGGGGATGATCGACCTGAAAAAGAGGTCGATCATCATGGGTAAAGGGTGTTAAAAAGTGTTCACCATGTCTCCGAACACCTGTCTACCATGTCTCCGGACCGTACACCCTCAGGGAGAGGGGATCGATCGTGCTCGCGAGGGAATTCCTCCCCCCACAGAGAGAGGGAGAAAACCATCCGGAGACGCTTCACCGCAAACCTCTGCTATGATGCCTTTTTCTCTTACCAGGAAGCCCGATGAGCAAAATCGATCTCAGCCACAGCGAACGCGAGATGCTTCGCGAAAAACTGCAACGCTACTGCACCGACAACTTCGACCTCGAGCTGGAACAATTCGACGCCGAATTCTTTGTCGATTTCGTCATTGAAAATATCGGCCCGACGCTGTTTAACGCCGGGATCGATGAAGCCATCCGCACGCACGCCGCTTACAGCGAACGCATTCAGGAAGAGATGGATCTGAAAAAAATCTACTGATCTTCGACCACAAACCGCGTCGCTTCGAAACGGTTTAAGATTAGGTGCACCAGAAATACCATCGTCAGCGTGCCCAACAGAGCGACCGTCACCGACACAATGCGATAAAGATCGCTAAACACCAGGTCGGTATCCGGGTGCAGGTTCTGCCCGAACATAATGCCGATGGTGGTAACGCTGGCAAAACCGACGCCCGCCCCCACCTTTTCCATCACGTGCAGTCGCGCGCTAAACGCCAGTCCGAGGCCTATCAGCGGCATCATCAACAACATATGGCTACTGTGATTGTAGAGAATCAACTGCACCAGCAGGATATACAGACAGGCGAGAATCACCCCCACCACACGCCACAACGAACTCATCACCGCACCGCGATAATGCATCGGGAACAGGATCAAAATACCCGCCATCAGCGCTGACAGCGAATCACTGAGATCGCTTATCTGGAACACAACAAAGATCATCGTCGCCACGGTCCCGGAGAGCAGGGACTCATGCCGCACGCGGGCATCGCTTTTTTCGATCCTCGGCGGCGGGTTGCGCGGATCCACATCCGGGATCAGGAAATTCATCAGCGCGCTGAGTGCCACCGCCATCACACTGGCTTCAATATTGGAGAAAATCAACGTATGCCAGTCGCTGGTCGGGTAGCTCATAAAGTTGAGCATCGTGCTCTGACACACCACCCCCGCCGAACCAAACAGGAACAGCGGCCCCTTACTCATAAAGCGAAAACGCATCACATACAGGCCGAATACCACCAGCGTCATCATCAGCGGCCATTTCGACAAATAGCCGATGATCAGCACCATTTCGACGCAATTTAGCACCGCGCTAAAAATAAACTGCTTCGCCACGTGGCGGTTAAACACCGGCACCAGCGAGAGCAACATCACCGGGTAGACGACATAAAAGACGCCATAGCTGGTGTTGTAAAAGCTCGAGATACTCAGCGCGATCATCCCGGCAAACACAATGCGCAGCGTCTGGCGAAAATCATTCGCCGTGTAGACGATGTTGCCGTGCGGCGTAAAGACGCGCGCGAGGGTATTAATAGACATAGTGCAGCCAACTGACGAGATGGATTTGCAGCCCCGAGAAAAAGCGGGCAAACGGCCCTTCGCTGTTATATAGCTGCACGGTGGCGCGCGCGCCGGTCGGCAGGGATTTGGGCAAGGCGTCATCCAGCGCCACGTGAATACGCATGCGCTGCGCATCACGCACCCAGCGGTTGGAGGTTTCCGGTTCCGACAGCTCACCGTTAACCGCTTGCTGCCCGGCTAACACCCCGGCATCGCTGCTGGTGACATGGCCGCGAAACACATGGCCCGGCAATGCATCAAAGACCACGGCGGCATCGGTACCGACGTGAGTGTGACGTAAACTTTTCTCACGAAAATCCGCCACGATATCTGCACTGTCATGCACCAGCGCCAGGGTTGCGCTTCCGGCAGCGGCATAATAGCCGGGGCTCAGTTGCAGGTTACTCACTTTACCGTCGATCTCGGCACGCACCTGCGTCCAGCCAAGATTAAGCTGCGCCTGCTCAAGGCTATTTTGATATTTTTGCAGCGTCACGTTGCGGCTGTCGTCGCGCTCGCCACGTTCGATAGTCAGGGCGTGGATCGTCGCATTGAGGTTATTGACCGACTGCACGCTGCTCTGCCAGGTCGTGCGCACTTTATCCAGGTCGGATTGCGAGACGTTTTGCATCGCCCCCAGACGCTGGTAGCGGTCAAAGGTGACTTTGTCATTTTGCGCGGTAAGCTGTGCGGTTTTCAGGTTCGCTTCGGCGGCCGCAATCTGCGCATCCAGTTGCTGATTGGTAAGACGCGCCTGCGCCAGCGCGATTTGCGCGGCTTCCACCTGGTTGTTAAACGGCGTGGCATCCAGCTCGTAGAGCAAGTCGCCCTTCTTCACCACGCTGTTATTTTGCACGTAGACCTTCGCAACATAGCCGGAAACGCGCGAAGACACCGGGGTCACCACGCGCATTACGGTGGAGTCCGGCGTCAGCGGGATCCAGATATCGGCAACGATAAAGTAGACAAACATCAGCAGGAAAGAGGCAATACTCACCCTTACCCAGCGGGCAAACTTTTGTTCTGGCGTCATCATGATTTATTTAGTCTTGTTATCTTCTTCGCGGATATTCCGCAAATTGCAGGCGATCTGATTCAATGTCGCGCTGAAAATGTCCATATTTTCAGCAGGGATGTTTTGCGCCGCACGTTCCTGACAGGCTTCAATCACACGGGTGATTTTTTCCAGCATGGCATGACCTTCTGGCGTGAGCGTCAGCAGGCGGATGCGCTTGTCGTAGGGAGATGTGGTGCGCACAAGCAATCCCTGGTTTTCAAGCTGCGTGAGGGTACGCATCAACGGCGGCAGTTCGATGCCCTGCACTTCCGCCAGTTCACTGACCGAGACGTTATCGCCTAGCTGGCGAAGCTGCATCAGCACCGTCCAGCCCGACTGGGTGAGGCCGGTATCGGCAAGCGCATGATCAATGGTGGCGCGCCACTGGCGCACAATCATCGCCATTCGCATTCCCAGCGGCCTGCGGGCAAACAGTTCGTCTTCGGTCATGTGAGGTTCCTCATTAAGCCGCGAGGAGAATAATAGTTATCATGATAAGTATCAAGAAACGGAGTTGGGAAAGAGCATGGAATGGAAAAATTTTGTCAGTATATTTTCCTCGATCACACTCACGCTTACCGGAGTACGGGCGAATACTTTGTCATTACCCTGTTCCAGGCTAGCCCTGACATTTTTTAGCAATTCGTGGCTTATTTGCAGCAATATTGTGGGGATTATCCCACGAAGCCACTACTTTTTGATTGCCCGCACCAGTGATACGAAGCCGATAAATAGCTGTTTTGCCCGAGTATCGCGAAATTCCAAACCCCGGCTGGCGGCCTCTACCTTTATTCGCGTAGGCCACTACCATCGGATCGTTGATGGCAGGCTGCCCACGGTCGGTCTCAGACTGCTGACAAACCTAAAAAATAGCACGGGCGGTTCCCTCGCCCCTCTGGGGAGAGGGTTAGGGTGAGGGGAAATTTGTTGATGTAGCAATGAGTTATCACCCTCACCCCGGCCCTCTCCCTGAAAGGGAGAGGGAGAAAAGCGGCTCTCATTCGTTTATGACGGTTAAAAGAACCATTCTGGTTTCACGCCAAAACGCGCGGATAACGCCTTAATGTGAGCGATAGTCAGAGAACGATGGCCGGATAGGATCTGGCTCACCAGTGATTTAGAGCCGATATCCTCTTTCAGGTCAGCGTAAGACAGCTTGTGCTGGTCAATCAGCGTACGCAGCAGCGCAACGCCGACCGGCATCTCAGCGACGGCTTTGTTGAATTCCGCAAAGTGTCCGCTGTTATCTTCATAGTCCGCGATTTTGCTCGCCAGGAAGTCGATAAGCGGGTTCTCATCGTCGTTCTCAAGCAGGTAATCTACCAGCGCCAGCGCTTCACGGTAATCGCGCTCGGAAGTACTCCCGCCCAGGAAAGGGACCGCATCGACGAGTTGTCTGGTGGCTTCAATGGCTTTTGCAGCGTCAGTGATCATTCTTTGTTCTCCCTGTAATAGCGGGTCAACTTGTCGTATTCAGCGCGGGTAGTAATATGCTTCACATAGAAGCGTTTATTCACAAAATCGATGTAGGCGATAACCCTCAGATTGTTGCCTCCAACATCCAGAACCCACCATTTATTCCGGTACTTAAAATTATCCAGGCTCGGTATCAGCGCTTCCATCTCAGTCGGAGAAGAGAAGTCTATCTCACACACTAAGCGGTACAGCGCCCGTATGGCGAAGGCGTCATTAGGATTTCGCTTTGCCGCTTCCTCAAAAGGCTCTTTTGAAATGACATGTATCTGGCATCCTGCCCATCTGTTTACATAATAGCCTCTTCGCTCGGTATGCTGGAAACAGGTATAAACACCCTTTATCTGTGCAATCGCAAGTACGTTTGACGGCATTGAAAGGCGTTAACTGAACCTTCTTGTTCACGAATGACCATTGTTCACGAATTGAATTTGTTCACGCAGCATGAACAAACATATTTCGTGAACAAGCAACACCTTACCCCCGCTCCCCCGCCCCCCACATCTCCCTTAGCCACCCGGCGCGCTCCACAATGGAGGGGATGGCTTTCTGTTCCCAGAAACGCAGTGAAATATGGCCGCTGCTCATACCGCCGCGGCAAAAACGCGGGATATAGACCGCATCGTCATCAAGCATGGATGAATTGGTTCGCGCGAGCACAACGTTACGCAGCAGCGCGGTCAGCTCTTTTAGCGTGTCCGGCAGCGGGACACGGGATAACGATTTGCGCATCTCCATCCATAACCAGGGGTCGCCTCTGAGTCCCCAACCAGAGTGGTCCGGTGTCAGCAGATCGCCAATCGTTGCCCAACTGTGTTCCAGCGGAATGCATGATTTGCATTTTTCCAGCGCCAGGAGTTGGGGTAAAAATTCATCACGCCAGTAGTCGGTATCCACCCACCAGTGCGGGGGAATCGAGGCGTGGCGTACAAAGGGCGTAGAGAGCGATGTTCCCGTCATCGCCATAAAGGCGCCATAAAAGCGCTCCTTCGCACTGGCCGTTGGCGAAACACACTCTTCATCACTGAGCAACATCACCAGATTGTCCATCAGCAACTTATCGGGATAATTCATTAATTCCGGCATGCCCCGGGCGAAAATCTTACGCATCAACTGGGCGAGCGTTCGCGGGGCCGGATAAAGCACAAACCGCAGATCCTGGCGCTGCGCATGCTTCTTAACGGCAATGTCATACGCCGTTTGCTGTGTATCGTGCGTCTTGAGCTGGGTATCCGCGCCGAACTGCAACAAGCGCCCAATGACCGTTAAATCCGCACCGTGCCACGCGGCCTGATGCAGTGCGGAATAGCCTTTTTTCTGCGAAACATGATTAATCAGCGAGGGATATTGTTCGAGGACAGCCAGGGCCTCATCCCACTTCCCCTGCCATGCATTAAGAGAAAGCTGGCCTGCCGCCAGCGCCAGAGAATCGGCCATGGAGCCTCCTTTTTGCTGTTCCGTCTTACTTTCATCCTTTAGCGAGTGATTTCACTGTTTGCTAAGGGGAAGACACTTATTTCCCCTTTTGAAACGTCAACCCCTACCACTACGCTGCGTGTCGGCGGGCTTTGGGTTCTCGATTTGAGGATGTACTTAACGATAAATTGCCCGTCGCTGGCGAAAGTATAGAAAGAGGGCGGAATACACAGTTGCGCATCTTTCACCTTTAAGGGCGGCATCAAAGTATATTTATGTCTCGGGGGCGGAATATTGCGCGGATTAATAGAGATAAATACCGGCTGGTAATCTCCCGCATGATGAACGGCAAAACAGACTTCATTATTTGCTGTACGCCTCACCGAGGTGGTTTCATCGGGCCTTAGCCTGTCGCCTGAGCCCGGACAGCCAGTCAGTGCCAGCAGGGACGCCAGTAATAACATACCGCGTGTTATCCCCTTTCTTAGCACCATGGAAACCCCTGCAACGTTTTTTGATATTCAGGCAACATGCGGGACTCACGGAGATCCCCGTCAAGCGTCACATCGCCTCTCGCTCTTAATGCCATCCAGGAAGCATAGCCGTAAGTTTTGAGAATGAAATAATCGGCAATGATTTGTGCCTGCTGTTCCATCGAATAACGTCGTAAAGGTCGCCCATTTAAATGGTAGCGATAACTCACCAGCCCACTGACTAAGCCATTTACACGTACATTCATGCCGCGGTTACGCTGCCAGATATGGCTGAGTTCATGAATAAATATATGCTGAAAAGGATGCGACTCTCGCGAAAAATCGTTCCGGTACCATTCGCGAAAATAGAGCTCGCCATTGGGGGCCATTCCCGCACTTTGCGGCTGTAAGCCAAACGGGAAATAGCTTTCGTGATGCACCCAGACTTTATGGTATTCAATACTATTACCGAAGACACTTCTGGCCAGACGGATCTCGCCCGGCTGCAATAACCGCTGACTCCCTTCCCCGTCCATAGACACCCTCTGATTATGGCGACCTCATATATATAAACCTTACGAATGATTTTTCAATCGCCGCGGCGTGACATTTCGTCTTTCAACTGCAGATATCCGCACACCATTTCCCCCAGTTCTGCCGCAAACGCGGTGATCTCCGCCTCGCTACGCGGCGCAGAAGAGAACGCCTTGCCCACCGCGCCAATGGTGGTGGTCACCAGTTCGCAGACCAGCGCCTGCCTGGCGGGCGTCTCACTCGGTAACACCTCCTGCACAAAGGTCTGAAAGATACCCTCCCCCGCGGCTTTTGCTGCCATCACCTCCGGCGCATCACGATACAACGGCGCAGCGTCATCCAGCGCGGTGCGCATCGCTGCCTCTTCACACTCCGAGCGCACAAAAGCCAGCACCAGCGTGCGCATTCGCTGGAGTGGCGGATAACGGGCGTCCTGCAAAATCTCCCGCATCAGTGCGGACGTACGCTGCCACTCTTCAAGCTGGAGCTGGAAAAGAATCGAAGCTTTATTGGGAAAGTACTGATACACCGAACCAACGCTAACGCCCGCACGTTCGGCCACCCGCGCGGTGGTAAAACGCGGTGCTCCTTCCTCGGCTAAAACCTGAATAGCGGCTTCCAGGATTGCCGTCACCAGGGCGGTAGAACGTGCCTGACGCGGCTGTTTTCGTGAGGAAATACGCGGGGTTGAACGGGATGTCATTGGGTGAGTCTCCAGCGAAAGGAATGCGAATAGTGAATATGACGAATCCATCATATTCTAAATGCGAATAATTCGTCATATTTTATACTGGAGTCCTGCATGACCATGACCACCCTCACCACCGCACCGCTGGCCCTGTTGCTGGAACGTCTGTTTGCCGAGGCCGAGGCAACCACCAGCCCCGTACTGGATGATGTTTCCGAAGAGGAACAGATGCGCCTGTTACAGAGCAAAACCGACTACCGGGATCTCTACGGACGCCTGAAAGATCTGTGGCTGCCAGTGTCAAAAGAGACCGGCACACTGTTGTATATGCTGGCGCGCAGCAGTAACGCGCGCACTATTGTCGAGTACGGCACCTCGTTTGGGATCTCCGCGCTCCATCTGGCGGCGGCACTGCGTGATAACGGTGGCGGCAGGTTGATTACCTGCGAGTTCGAGCCCTCCAAAGCGGCGCGCGCCCGGCAGCATTTTAACCTGGGTGGCGTGAGCGATCTGATCGAGATCCGCGAAGGCGATGCGCTGGAAACCCTGCGTCAGGATCTGCCTGAATCGATTGATCTGGTGCTGCTCGACGGTGCGAAATCGCTCTACCCGGAGATTCTGGCGTTACTGGAGCCGCACCTGAGAAAAGGCGCGCTGATCGTCGCCGATAACGCCGATTATTACCCGCCGTATCTGGAAAAAGTCCGCTCGCCAGAAAATGGCTATTTGTCGACGCCGTTTAGCGGGGATGTGGAGCTGTCTGTCTGGCTGGAATGAGGGACTGAAAGCCCGCCGTGTAAGGCGGGCCGCACGTACCACTGAAAAAGGGGTTACGCGCTTTTTTGAAGCTCCCGGCGCGCCAGATCGGCAAAGAAACCACTTCGCGATCCGTACTCCCGATGAAGCTCAACATAGGTGTCTATTTTTACTAATAAATTTTGCGGCAATGTAATATTTAACTTCACCGCTTTACTGTCATATTTGCTTAAATCAACATCGACATAAGCCCAGATACCGCCCTGGCAATCTTCATCATTCATATGCACGGAAATGCTCTGCGCCTGTGGCACGAGTTCTCCTTTCTCAGTGACATAATCCAGATGAGCGTCGATCGCATTCCAGGCATCAGCGATCGCGGCATCAATCGTTTCACCTGCGAAATAGCAGCCCGTGATGTCCGGTACAAATCCGGAGAAACTGCCGCTATCAGCCTGATGCAGATAGATCGGAAATTTCATGGTTTACCTCTATTAAGATTGAAAGGGCACCGGCCCGGTGCCGCTTTAATTACATTTGTTTCAGGACTTTCTGCAATGTTCCCTTTGCAATACCCTTTTCAGGGTGAGGTACCGTAATGACATACGCTACCCACGCCTTCACGAACGTGTGGTGACTTCCTTTCACCCAGTCAAGAACCCAGCCACGCTCTTGCAGTTGTTTCATGAGTTCTCTGCTTGTCATCCCTTTCGATAATGTCTCCCTTTTAACAGCGCAAAGGGAGTATACCCACTATCCACACCAGCACCAATGCATTTGTAGGTATAGTGGGTATAAATAGTATTCAGCGCATGTAGCCATCCGGGATTTCCCCGGTGGCGCTGCGCTTGCCGGGGCTACTCGTCAAAAAACACCATCCCCTTGTATGGCTTCGCACGGCAGGCGGCCAGCCGTTGCGCGAGGCTACCCACGTGGGCTTCCAGCTTGTGCCCGTCCGGGTCGAGAAAATAGAACGACTCCCCTTCGCTTCTGTTCTCTTTCCACGACGTTATCCCCGCTTGCGTAAGGCGTGCCACAAACGTAGCAAAATCATTTTCATCGATACTAAAGGCATAGTGGGTGTAGTCGCTCTCCTGCGGGGCGATGTACCGCCCCTGCGCGTCCAGCGACAGGCAGAGCCACAGATCGCCACAGCGCAGATACGCGCCGTTATCCCAGCGTGCATGCAGGGGCAACCCCAACAGATGATGGTAAAAACCGATGCTGCTGGCGATATCGCTGACCGCCAGCGTCAGGTGATTCAGACCTTTTAACATGTTGTCATCTCAGCAGAAATTAAAGGCAGTCGAGTAGGTGTTGTCGCAGCCACTGGTGTGCCGGGTCACGGTGCAGACGTTCATGCCAGAGCATCAGCATATCGAACCCCGGCAGCGGCACGGGCGGCTCCACCACCTGCAAGGCTCCGGCCTTTTTCACCAGACGTTCCGGCAGCACGGCTACCAGGTCGCTGGTGGCCAGCGCCTCCAGCATAAACAAGAAATGTGGCACAGAGAGCACGACGCGCCGTGAAAGGCCACTTTTTGCCAGCACCTCATCGGTTATCGCGCTAAAGCCCCCGCCTTCCGGCGAGACAATCACATGCTCCAGCCTGCAGAATTGCGCCAGCGTCGGGCGACGTTTTAAGGCCGGGTGATTCAGCCGCCCGGCCAGCACATAGCGTTCGGTAAACAGCAGTCGCTGATGTAATGCAGGCGGCGCTCCTTCACGGGTATGAAAGATCAGATCGACATCGCCCTGCTCCGCCTGGCGCAAAATCTGCGGGGGATTGAGCTCGAAGAGCGCCAGCCGGGTACCCGGTGCGGCCGCCCGCAGGCTGTTGAGCGCAGGCAACACCACGGCCGACTCGGTGTAATCCGTGGCCACGATCCGCCAGGTGAGATCGGCACTCGCCGGATCAAAAGGGCTACCGGACGAAACGGCGCTTTCCAGCGCATCAAGCGCCTGTCTCAGCGGTAGACGCAGTTCATCGGCACGGGCGGTCGGCTGCATGCCACGCGGCCCCGGCAGCAACAGCGGGTCACCAAAGATCTCCCGCAGGCGGGCAAGCTGCACGCTGACCGAGGGCTGCGACAAATTGAGCCGTTGCGCCGCCCGCGTCACGTTAAGTTCGGTCAACAGGACATCCAGCGTCGCCAGCAGATTCAAATCGATACGACGGAAATTAACCATGGCTATACCTGCAATATCAGTAATTAATTTCTACTATACCTTCCCATTCATTACCGTGGGGTGACTTTCCCAACACCAGGTACACACAATGAATGTTTTGATTGTTTACGCCCATCCCGAAGCCCACTCTTTGAACGGTGCGCTGAATGCCTTTGCCATTTCGCATCTGGAAAATAGCGGACACCACGTGCAGGTTTCCGATCTCTACGCCATGAACTGGAAATCACAACTGGATGCCAGCGACACGCTGGCCCCGCTGGCAGGTGACCATTTCCACCCGTCACTGGATTCAAAAAAGGCCTTTGAGCAGGGTTTGCAAAGTGCGGATATCGCTGGCGAACAGGCGAAATTACGCTGGGCAGACGCGGTCATTTTCCAGTTTCCGCTGTGGTGGTTTTCGATGCCTGCCATTATGAAGGGGTGGTTCGACAGGGTTTACGCCTATGGATTTGCCTATGGTGTGGGCGAACACAGCGACACTCACTGGGGCGATCGCTATGGCGAGGGGAGTCTGTCCGGCAAGCGGGCGATGTTGCTGGTGACGACAGGCGGCTGGGAATCACACTATAGCCCCCGTGGGATCAACGGCCCAATCGACGATATTCTGTTCCCCATCCAGCACGGGATGCTGTTTTATCCGGGCTTCGAAGTGTTGCCGCCGCTGGTGATTTATCGCACCAGCAAGACAGATGATGAGAAATATGCAGCGTATTGCCAGCAACTGGCACAGCGTCTGGACACGCTTTGGCAGGCAGAACCTCTGCCCTACCGGCGGCAAAATGCCGGGGATTACACCATTCCCGCACTGACCCTGCGCCCGGATATCGCACCAGGCGAGAGCGGGTTTGGTGTGCATGTGAAGTGACATCCATTCAGGTATGAAATACGTTACCCGTATATGAATAAAATGGCACCCTGCTTACCCAAAAATACCAAAAGGGTAAACCGGGATGCCATTCAACGATAAATGCCTTATTCCGGCTCTTTGACCTGCGCAACAAATGACGGGAGATCCCAGGTGCCGCCCGCGCGAATGTAGCGGCACATACCGGTGGTGGATTCGCTGCTCTGGGTGAACGCTTTACCGTCCCACACCCACTCCGCGGATGCCCAGCAGTCGCCTATCCCGCGGCCACGCTGACCCAGCGAAATCAGGCCATCGCTGTAATCCGACGCGGAATCGGTCACCAGCACGGGTTCGCCCGCGAGCTTGCTGTCGATAACCCAGAAGCCATAGCCTTCGTTATAGGCCGCGCGCCAGCAGAGCGTGGAAATCAGCGCATGGGTATCGTCAAGCGGCGTCAGACTGATATCGTTATCGCCCTCATCCGCCTGCGGGTCCGGTGATTTCAAACGCTCGCAATTGGTGTCTTTCGGTAACGAAGCGATCAATTTAGGCTTAAGCGCGGCGACTTCCGTTTCATTGAGCACGCGCTCCTGCGCATCGCTCACTTTGGCCGCCTGAATCACCGGGGGCTCTTTCGCCGCCGGTACGCCACTTTCCGGTTTATCGCCTTTCTTCACCAGCGCGCCGGGGGTGTCCAGACGCCCCTGCACATCATCCATTTTCAGCAGCACCGCTGTCGCGCCATCGCCAGACAGCTCGAACGGCTTCGCACCGCCTTTAAATTCCACTTTGCCGCTGCCTTTTACTGCCTCGATCAGCGCCTGAGTTTGCGCGGGAGACAACCGCCAGGTATCGGTGTCCTCCGGCTCAACTTCACCGATCTCTTTGTCATCAATCCACAAAACCAATTTGGGCTGCGGTGCAGTCTCATCGGATTCCATTTCCGCGAGCACAACATCGACAACAAGCGGAGCATCCGCACCGGCTTTACGCACCAGCAGTACCGACCCGCTGGCTTCTTCTTCCTTGCTATAACCCGCAGCGCGACAGGTCAGCGTGTTGTCACAAACGACTTCCCAATCTTTGTGGTTAAACGTGGTGCTATTGTTTTCTGCCATTGCCGGCGCACTGAGCGTCGCTATCATCACCAGTGCGGCTTTATAACTTTTATTCATGCCGTTTCTCCGTATTCACCATCGCCGACAGTGTGAAGAATTTAGTGCATTCGGAGAAGTGAAATTTTTTCTACGGTGAAAGGAAATAACGTGGATTTGATCCCCCTCGCACAGGAAGGGGATCGGGAGAGGGGAAATTAATCCAGCTTCAGGTCCCCGTAGCTGTTTACTACGCGGGAGACAATGCCGTAATCAATCGCTTCTTGCGGGTTCATCCAGTAGTTGCGGTCAGTGTCTTGTTTCACTTTCTCAACCGGTTGCCCGGTCGCATCGGCGATAAGACGGTTAACGCGATCCAGCATGCGGATGATCTCTTTCGCTTCAATCTCAATGTCGCTGGCCTGGCCACGCACGCCGCCCAGCGGCTGATGGATCATAAAGCGAGTGTTTGGCAGCGCGTAGCGATGCTCTTTTTTCGCCGCCAGGAAAATGGTGATCCCGGCGCTCGCCACCCAGCCAGTACCAATGATATGCACTTCCGGCTTGATGAATTTAATGATGTCGTGAATGGTATCCGCAGCTTCAACATGGCCGCCCTGGCTGTTCAGGTAGATTTTGATCGGCGCATCGCTGATCCCCTGCAACAGCAGCAGTTGGGTCACCACTTTTTCGGTCAGCGTCTGGTTAATCTCACCGGAGATAATGATCGAGCGCGAATCCAGCAACTTCTGCTGCATCATCTGAGTGACGTTGCCGCCTTCGTTCTCTTTTTTATCGTCGTCTTTACTGCCCATATAATGCATGGTGAATCCCCCGTAGTGATAATGGCATTAAGCATAGTCTACGCCATAAAAGGCGGAAAATAACAAGATGTTATCTCCGCACTTTTGGGGGATCAATAACCCAGATCGTCACGACGCAATCCCAGGTCTTTCAGTTGCTCATCGCTAAGATTGCTCAAAATTATCCGCGTCTTGCGCCGTTCCCATTTTCTCTTCGCCCAATGCCACAGTTGTACTAACCCGAAAAATGGTCGTTGCGGTCTATTTTCAAAGAATTCCATCGCGTCTCTCCTCACCTGAACAGAGCCCTATTTTCTCTGGAATTCCTGTATGCAATACAGACGCAGAAATTACTTTTCTTTAACATACAGATCGCCTACAACTGTATCTGAACGGCATTTTTCTCCGCCATCTGTACTGGTTTTACAATCTGTATGGTGACAACAAAGGATACAGCATGACACGTTATGAAAACCTGGCCACCTTACTGGCGGAGCGCATTGAACAAGGGCTCTACCGCCATGGCGAGAAACTGCCATCCGTCAGGAATCTGAGCCAGGAGCACGGCGTGAGTATCAGCACCGTACAGCAGGCGTATCAGGTACTGGAAAACCTACAGTTGATCACCCCGCAGCCGCGCTCGGGCTATTTTGTCGCCCCGCGCAAAGCCAAACCGCCGGTGCCTGCCATATCGCGCCCGGTTCAGCGCCCGGTAGAAGTGACGCAGTGGGATGAAGTGCTCACACTGCTCGATGCCCGTTCGGACAAAGAGATGCTCAACTTTGGCGGCGGTGCGCCGGACATTTCGCAACCGACGCTGAAACCGCTGTGGCGCGAAATGGCGCGTCTGGTGCAGCACAATCAGTGCGACATTCTGAGCTACGACGCCCTGCAAGGACGCCGCGAACTGCGCGAGCAGATCTCCCGCCTGATGGTTGATGGCGGCACGGTGGTGGACCCGGAAGATATCGTGATCACCAACGGCTGCCACGGCGCGCTGAGCATCGCCCTGCTTTCGGTGTGCAAACCGGGTGATATCGTGGCCGTGGAGTCCCCTTCCTACTATGGCACCATGCAGTTACTGCGCGGTTTTGGCATTAAAGCGATGGAGATCCCAACCGATCCGGAAACCGGGATCAGCATTGAGGCACTGGAACTTGCGCTGGAACAGTGGCCGATCAAAGGGGTGATCCTCGTACCGAGTTGCAGCAACCCGCAGGGCTCGATCATGCCGGATGCGCGCAAAAAAGCGATACTGGCGCTGGCGCAGCGCCATGACATTGTCATTTTCGAAGACGATATCTATGGCGAACTCGTCACCGATTATCCCCGCCCGCGCACCATTAAATCTTTTGATATCGATGGCCGCGTGTTGCTGTGCAGCTCGTTTACCAAATCGGTCGCGCCGGGGCTGCGTGTGGGCTGGATTGTACCGGGGCGCTATCGCGATCGGGTGCTGCATATGAAATATGCCGCTATCGGCAGCACAGTGCCTACGAATCAGTTGGCGATGGCGGCGTTTATTCGCGACGGCCACTACCATCGCCATATTCGCCGGATGCGCCAGTTTTATCAGCAGCACCTGGAAACCTATACCTGTTGGATCCGCCAGTATTTCCCATGCGGAATCTGCGTCACGCGGCCAAAAGGTGGCTATATGCTGTGGGTGGAGCTACCGGAAGGGGTGGATATGCTCTGTGTCTCGCGCCAGCTTTGTCGGCTGAAAATCCAGATTGCGCCGGGATCGCTTTTTTCCGCCTCGGGGAAATACCGCAACTGCCTGCGCATTAACTGCGCCCTGCCGCTGACTGAACGGTATCGCGAGGCCATTTCGAAGCTGGGCGAAGCTATTCATTTCGCGATGGAAGAGAGTTAATCTCCCCCTTCTTTTTCCTTCCCCGGTGGCGCTTCGCTTACCGGGGCTACCAAACCACCGCACCGCGGCCCCGGTAAAATCGTATCCCGGGTAAGGCGCGTGCGCGCCGCCACCCGGAGTTCTCAAGACACTCAGAACTTATACGACAGGCTGCCCACAATGCTGCGCTCGGCACCAAAGTAGCAGTAAGAGAGCGAGTTACAGGCGGCGATATAGCTCTTGTCCGTCAGGTTATTAACGTTAACCTGCGCACTCAGCCCTTTCAAACCCACCTTCGACAGGTCATAGCCGACCGCCAGATCCACCAGTGTATAGGACGGCAGCGTATGCGTGTTCTGGCGATCCGAGGTAATGCCATTCACATAGCGCACGCCGGAACCGACGGTCAGCCCGTCCAGCGGCCCACTTTTCACATCGTAGCTCAGCCAGGCGCTGGCCTGATTACGCGGTGCGTAGACGGCGCGCTTGCCCTGCTCTTCCGGGCTGCTCTTCTTGTAGCGAATATCGGTGTAGGTATAGGCCGCCTGTAGACGCAGGCTATCCGTTAACTGCCCCACCGCTTCCAGTTCCACCCCTTCGGATTCTATCTCGCCGATAGAGCGGTACGGATCGGTCGGCTCTTCTTTGGTGGCGATATTCTTCTGGTTAATGCGGAACACCGAGGCGCTGTACATCGTCTGCGTCCCTTCCGGCTCGAATTTCAACCCGGCTTCCCACTGTTTCCCCTTCATCGGCTCCAGGATCTTGCCGTTTTCATCGGTAAAGCTGGTCGGCGTGAACGCGGTTGAGTAGCTAACGTAAGGCGCAATCCCGTTATCGAACAGATACAGCAATGCCGCACGGCTGCTGTAATGGCCTTGATCCAGGGTATCGCTGGTGTCATTGAGCTTATTAACGTTTGTGACTTTCACCTGATCGTGGCGGCCGCCCAGCGTCAGCCGCCACTTATTGAGTGACATCTGATCCTGGACGTAGATCCCGGTCTGCTCCAGCTTATGCTTCTCGCTGCTGTACTGCGTGATGTAATCCGGATCTGCGCCATACACCGGGTTAAACGCGTCGATCGCCGGGAAAGCGCCGTAGTAACCGGCCACATTATTGCTGCGGCGCTGGTAATCTACCCCCATCAACAGGCGATGGTTAACCGGGCCGGTCTCCACGCTGCCATCCAGTTGGTTGTCGAGCGTGATGGCATTCATCTTTTCATCAGAACCGGAATAGCCACGGTTCAGTTCGGTATCGTTGAGCCAGCCTGCCGCATACACCTGATTCAGGTTCACTTTAGTGTGCAGATAGCGCAATTTCTGGCGTACTGACCAGCCGCTATCAAAGGCGTGTTCGAAGTTGTAGCCGACCATGTTTTCGCGGCGGTCGTACTTGTCGTAATCATCTTCCCCTTCATAGAAGGTATTGGAAATTTTCTGCCCGGCGTGAGGGACAACGGTGCCTTCATACGGTAAGCCCGAGTGACTACCCCCTTCCGGATCGCGATGCAGATAGGCCATCAGATCCAGGCGTGTGCTATCGGTGATGCGCCAGGTGAGGCTCGGCATCAGGGCGTAGCGCTCTTCTTTTAGCGGATCGAACTGGGAATCCGCATAGCGGGTCATGCCGGTTAAACGTACGGCAACGCGGTCGTTATCATCCACCGGGCCGGTCACATCAAAGGCCGCACCGCGCTGGTTGTTATTCCCGGCGAACACTTTGATTTCGCCCCCCGGATCAAACGACGGTTTACGGGAATTCAGCGCCACAATCCCGCCAGGCGAAGAGCGACCATACAGTACAGAGGCCGGGCCGCGCACCACTTCGATACTGTCGAGGAACCACGGGTCCACCACCAACGAACTGTGCGAGTTGGTGTCCCCCATCATTTTCAGGCCGTCGAGATAGATATTATCCAGACTCCCATCGGAAAAGCCGCGCAAGACGATGTAATCAAAGCGGTTGGAGGCACCAATCTGGTTGGCATAGACACCCGGTGTGTAGCCCACCGCCTGGCGCACGCTGGTAGCCCCCTGCTCTTCATACTGTTGACGCGTCACAATAGAGACCGACTGCGGGGTTTCGATATCCGGCGTTTCCAGCTTGGTTGCGCCACTTTGCATTTGTGAGGTCACCACCACCGTCTCTTCTTTTGTCGACGAGGTGTCCTGTGCCAGGACCGTCGCGCTCAATCCACCCGTCATGCAGCCAATCATCAGCGCCAGTCGCGTTTTTGCGAACATGAAAATCTCCAGAAGCCGTTTTTATTGTAAATAAGAATTATTACCCTTTTGCCGACGGCGGCAGGTATGCGCAATGACAAGAGACGTATGCGCGGTGACAAAACAGATCACAACAGTTGAACTTTGGTCTACAGGCCCGTGGACGACCGGATGAAAAACAGGGATTAACAGGCGTGGCGCGCCTCGCCGGGGGTAATGCCATAGCGACGGCGAAAGGCGGTAGAAAAATTGGTGGCGTGCTGATATCCCGACATCCACGCTGCCTGCTGCACGCTGTACCCCTGTGCCAGGTAGCGGCGGGCCAGCTCCAGACGGCAATCGCGAAGATAATCAAACACCGAGTGACCATAGGCCTGGCGAAACTTGGTCCGCAGGCTGCTGCTGCTCATGGCTGCCAGTTGGGCCAGTTCCGTGAGGGTGTACTCTTTCTCCGGCTGTTGCTCCAGCAAGCGACGCACGGTTTCGAGCCGATGGTGTTCGCCGCTGGGGGCATGGCGGGAGGTGTGATTTTGCAGGCGCAGTGAAAGGCCGTGACCTAGCAGTTGTAGCATGACGCCTTCGAGCATTAACTGGCGCGACAGCCCCGGTTGGCTGGACTGCTGGATGTATTGCAGGCCAGAGAGCAAAAAGCCCGGCACCTGCCATAAGAAGGTTGGCGCACCGCCGTTTTCCCACTGCTGAAGCAACGCAGAGAGCAGCGGCGATTGCCAGCAGCGCGCCGGGTCTACGCCCAGTGAAAGCGTGCGTAAGTGGTAGTCGGCAAGATGTACGGCGTTCATCACCTGCTGCTCGCCAAGGCGCGAGGTAAAGGCCATACCGGAGCGCACCACAAATTCCTGACCGTTGACGCGCAGCATCACACTGCCTTCCAGCACCACCAGCATATAGAGCGGGCAGCTATGCAAGGAGGTGGTTTCATAGGGTTGCAGGACGCGAATATCTGAGCTGGTGAGGTTGAGACCGGATGAGAACGACATCTCTTCGACATCGCCCTGAATGACAATGTGTTTTTCTTTACTGACGTCGCGGCAGGCAGAGAGTGACGGGAAGCGATAATCAATGCCGTAGCGTTCGCCAAACCCGATAAAATCTTCAACGGAAAAGTGTCTTTTTTGCATAGCGGGCAGCCATTGTGATCCTGTCCAATGTTCAACATTCCACCGGGGATGCGCGAAAGTTTCCGGGTCGACGCCCTGAAAAACGCCTACAGATTACCATTGCCCCCGCCAGGCGGCAATAATATTGAGAATCGTTCTCACCTTTAGGTCAACCCCGGATGCGGCGTAAACGCCTTATCCGAACCGTACAGGGACTGAGGATTCCCCACAAAAATGCGAGCACGAACGGTCCCCTCTCCTCTTTGGGGTGTACGGTCCGGAGACATGGCAGACAGGTGTTCGGAGACATGGTGAACACTTTTTAACACCCTTTACCCATGATGATCGACCTCTTTTTCAGGTCGATCATCCCC
>NZ_JBEULY010000033.1:0-12735 GCF_040578655.1 Phytobacter sp. RSE-02
AATCCTCGCATTGAGCGGGTCTATTAATTTTTAGGACCCGAGCAGTCAACCCTCATCGTCTCGTTGTTAATTGCAGTCCGAGGGCCTGACCTTCCCTTTCTCACATCGCACAGCACTTCCCGAAAAGCGGAGGTGGAGTATGTATCGAATGGACAAAATAACAACTGGTGTGAGCTACGGTTTTGCCGGAGCAAACGGAGGGTTCTGGGTGCTCCAGCTACTGGATAAAGTCTCGCCCTCGCAGTGGGCAGCGTTAGGTGTTATCGCAAGTGTTCTTTTTGGTCTGCTGACGTATCTGACCAATCTTTATTTCAAAATCAAAGAGGATCGGCGCAAAGCCGCCAGGGGTGAGTGATGGGTAAAGCTAAAATCGCTGGTGGTGCTATCTGCTCAGTGATGGCAATCATCGCTATCGTCGTGAGCAACGGGCAGGTGCGAACCAATCAACGCGGACTTGAGCTTATCGGTAATGCGGAATCCTGCCGACGTGATCCTTACGTTTGTCCCGCTGGTGTTCTGACGGACGGTATAGGCAACACTCACGGCGTAAAAGCCGGTACGCGTAAAACTGATACGCAAATTGCTGCTGACTGGGAGGCAAACATTCTTGATGCTGAGTCATGCGTAAATCGCTACGGCAACGGACGCAACCTGTCTGATAACACTTTCAGCGCTGCAGTTTCTGTTACGTTCCGTGCCGGGTGCGGCAATCTTCGTAGCTCTCAGATGTTCGCCCTGTTCCGTAACGGCAACGTCACCGCAGCCTGTAATCAATTTACTCGCTGGGTATGGGGAGGGGGTCAGGTATTGCCGGGGCTGGTAGATCGTGCCGGAAAAGAAAAGGCTCTCTGCCTGGATGGTGCCTGATGAAGATTCGTTATCTCGCTGTGATCGGCGTTTTCATCCTGAGCATCTTCGGCGGTCTGGCATGGTCTGCATTTCACTACAGCGAAAAGGCCGCAACCGCCGAACATGATTTAAAACTGGCGAACGACACCATTAACGATATGACAGTGCGCCAGCGTGAAGTTGCCACTCTCGACGCTAAATACACCGGAGAACTCGCAGATGCTAAAAAGCAGCTTGAAGACCTGCAGCGTTGCGTTAGCACTGGTAAGTGTGGGCTGCACATCAACGCAACCTGTCCAAAGAACGGAACGGCCAGCGCCCCCGGCATGGATGATGCAACCAGCCCCCGACTTACTGACACCGCTGAACGGGATTATTTCACCCTCAGAGAGCGAATCGAAACCGTCACAGCCCAACTGACTGGGCTGCAAGCGTATGTGCGTGAGCAGTGCCTGAAATAAAAAAAAAGCCCCATCGTGGTAGGGCTCAACATGCAGATCATTTTTTATGGGCTTTAAGCGGACCAGCCAGAACTGATGAGAGGAGTTAAACCTCATCCTTGAGATGAGCCCTGGCGAGGCGCTCTTGCCTTATGAGTCGACTTAAGTTTTGTTAGAAACCCATATTTAACAAGCGTAAGCGCGGGATACGTTCTAGATATCCGCTTTATTCGGATTTTTCTTAAGTTGTGCATCTCATCTCCCGCGCAAAAGGCATTCGCTGAACGGGATTATTTCACCCTCAGAGAGCGAATCAAAACTATGACCAATTATCGTAAGGCCTGCAAGCGTATGTATGTGAGCAGTTCCTTTACCAGGATAAACTGAAAGTCAATAACTTATTGATTTTATTATTTTTCTTGATAAACACAAATAAAATCAAGGCATTGATAAATTTTGCCGATTGGTTTGATAAATAAAATTTGCTAATTCCTATTAATACCATAGTCTCAATGATGGTTCTGTCAGCAAAGCCAACACCAAATGACAGAGCCTGTTACCCCGGCCAGATTTCCTGTCTCCTTTTGGGTGGCTCCAGGGATACAGGATGCATCTTGCCCGGCTAACACTAAGCAAGGCCGCACTGAGTTTGTGCGGCCTTTTCTGATGATATTTATCAGATGCTCAATTACATGCAGCAGACCTGTAGCAAGGTATAAAATGAGAAAGGTATTGGTGTTCTTCAATGCTCAGCCAGTTATTGTGGTAGAAACCATTAAAGCTGTGACAACTATCCTGCGAAATTATCCAAATGGTGAAGAAATCCATCTCAAGATTATGCGTGTAGGGAGTTACTCGATTACAGGCGATCAAACTGAAATTTATGTTGCTTCTGACAGAGAACTCTCGTCAGAAGAGATAGTTAGTGCAGCTAACAGGCTTCTTTAGGAAATATCCAGGATGATGATTCCTGAGCGCGTTCTGGGAAGATAACCTATGATTTATAAAAGGTTATGTGAAAAAGGAGATCGTGCATGAAACACGAAGAACTGGAGCGTAAAGCTGAGGAAGAGATTTCTGCTCTTATTACTAAAAAAATTGCTGAGCTGCGCAAGAAAACAGGCAAAGAGGTTTCTGAGATCGAGTTTATACCGAATGAGACCATGTCTGGCCTTGAGGGTTATCAAGTAAAAATAAAGCTTATGTAAAGTACAAAGGGCTGCTTAGGCGGGCTTTTTTTGTTGGCATTACAGCAGGCATTCACTGAGTGCCAGTGATAATGTTTGAGCATATCAATCAGGTGCGCGAGATAGCGGGTAAAACCGTTCCGGACTAAGCGCGACGCAGCTACAAGCTGGTGGGTGGTGCTGACGACCTGTACCCATTGGCTCAAGGGTTCGAATCCCTTCCTGATTACCACATCCAAGCCACTGGCATCCGCTGGTGGCTTTTTTATTGCGCTTTCGCGCAAACACTAACGAGTTAGAAATGAAAAATCTCAAAGTTACCATTAACAACCTGATGGAGTTTGCTGATGGTATTGTCCAGGGTGCAAACGTAACGTTTAAAGTAATCCAGGCCGGAAAGGTATTAATTGAAGAGACGCTATCTGGCAAAGTAACCAGCCCTTACTTGAAAAAGTATGAAGTGGTCGGGTCAGATACGGATGTGGTTGTCGAGCATAACCGACCTGACTTAGCTCACCTGTCTATCACTGCCGCTTTTGTTTAGGATCGTTTCTTTCTGCTGCTCAATTTCATAGCATGTTCTCCGGGTACCCAAAGGAGAAGACTATGTTTGTAGCAGAAGGATTGAAAAGAAACCCTGATAATCAGGGATGGGTTATGGGATGGGCTGTTGTTCGTCGTAGCCCCTGGCATTTGGTCGGCGTGTATACCTCAAAGGACATGGCTGATACAAAAGCCGGTATGTTGGGCAGAGACTATGAATCGGCATATGGATCTCATCGTCTTGGCTCTGACGATTTTATTTTCGAAGATAGCCCGAAATAAGCAATACACGAAGTAAGTCAGCCTCGCAATAGCGGGGCTTTTTTATGCGCCTCGCACGCGCAGCCTAACGATAACTTTCAGTCGTGAGCCTGGGGCGTTCCGCTTTATCGGGCGGTCTTCCCGTGCGACAGGCTCACATCTAAAAGGAAACAACCATGAGCAAAGAACTTTCCGGCCTGCTGGCGATGTCCTGCATGCGCTTTTCTTCCGTGGCGCGCTGGTGGATGGTGACTTGCCATCAAAGGCTGGCGCTGCTGAACTGCGTGAACTCGGTTACATGATGACGCAGGACACGGTAACGCCGTTCGACGGGGAAAATCATTACAACTTCCTCACACCTACCGGGCAAGAGTTCGCCATCAGCTATCTGGTGGAGCGCCACTTTGGTAAGGAACCGGCATTTCGGTTCAGGGATGGGGAAGTGTTCATCAATAATGCTTTAATCTCTGTCACTCTCCGCAACTGGAAAACAGACAGTGACCCCCGTCTGATGGAACCACTTGAACAGGCCGCTCTCACGGGACGCATTAACCAGGCAGTGAATGATGCCATTGCCAATGCGCTCAGGCCGGGTGGTGTACTGTACGCGTTCCGCACCAGAACCTGAACACCTCCGTTTGAACGTCAAAACACCTATTTATGCAAATGATAATCTTTATCATTTGAGCGAGTCCTCCCGGAGGGGGCCTTTGCCACGGGGCGGCGGACTCGCGGGAATCGGCTGGTTTTCATATTTTATAGTCATCATCATCATGTGTGCAGGTTATTGATTTTCCGGTACCCGGCTAATCAATGATGTCGAATCGTACAAAAAGTGTTCACCATCATGGACCAGGAAATCGCGGCCTTAAAACTCAATATCAACCAGCTAGCCGGGATCACTGGCGTCCATCGCCAGACGGTTGCCGCCAGGCTGAAAAATGTTGCTCCGGCAGCAGGCAGTAACAGCAAGCTCAAGCTTTATCTGGTTACTGATATTCTGAGCGAACTGATGATCCCCACGGTTTCCACGGCAAACGTGGAAGAGATGGAGCCAGCAGACAGGCTCGCGCACTGGAAGGCTGAAAACGAGCGGCTTAAATTTGAGGTCGATACTCAGCAACTTATACCCGCCGAAGACGTAACCAGAGAATTTTCATTGATGGCGAAAGCTGTCGTTACTGTGCTTGAAACGCTCCCGGACATTCTTGAGCGAGATTGTGCGCTGACGCCAGTTGCAGTCTCACGTGTGCAGGATGTGATCGACGAACTTCGTGATCAGATCGCACAGAAAGTGATGGACGCCACAGCAGAGGAGGAAGAGCCAGAGGAGGACTGATGGCGAAACGGGCATCAGCCAGGGGGACCCGTCGTGATGTCTCCGGCATGTTACGTGCCCCGCGTCGTATGAAGGTGGCCGATGCGGTCAGAGATTTTATGCATGTACCCATTGGCGCGGGTCACTCTGTGAAGTGGGATCCGAATCTGACCCCTTACATTATCGAGCCGATGAACTGCCTGGCATCCCGTGAATACGATGCCGTGGTGTTTGTCGGTCCAGCCCGAACCGGGAAAACCATCGGCCTGATTGATGGCTGGATTGTTTACAACATTGTCTGCGATCCCGCTGACATGCTGGTTATTCAGGTATCGGAAGAGAAAGCGCGCGAGCACTCCAAGAAGCGTCTCGACCGCACTTTCCGCTGCAGCCCGGAAGTGAGATCACGGCTCAGCCCACGCCGTAATGATAACAACGTCCACGACCGCACATTTCGCGCCGGTAACTACCTCAAACTCGGCTGGCCGTCGGTCAACATCATGTCGTCGTCTGACTATAAAAGTGTGGCGCTGACGGACTATGACCGCTTCCCGGAAGATATCGACGGGGAGGGTGATGCCTTTTCCCTGGGATCGAAGCGTACCACCACCTTTATGTCCAGCGGGATGACGCTTGTGGAAAGCTCCCCAGGCCGGGACATCCGGGACACAAAATGGCGTCCCTCGTCTGCCCACGAAGCGCCGCCGACAACCGGGATTCTGTCGCTGTTTAACCGTGGTGACCGCCGTCGCCTTTACTGGCCGTGCCCGCATTGCGGGGAATATTTTCAGCCGGAAGTCGCCAACATGACGGGTTACCGTGAAACCCCTGACCCTGTTGTGGCAAGTGAATCCGCTTTTATCCAGTGTCCTGCATGTAAAGGCAAAATTACGCCGGATATGAAGCGCGAACTGAACATTCGTTCTGTCTGGTTGCGGGACGGGGAGAAAATAGACCGTGACGGCAACAGATATGGCGAACCGCGCCGCTCGCGTATCGCGTCATTTTGGATGGAGGGCCCCGCCGCTGCTTACCAGACCTGGGCGCAGATGATTTACAAATTCCTGACTGCTGAGCAGGAGTATGACGCCACCCAGAGTGAGGAAACGCTAAAAACGGTTGTTAATACCGACTTTGGTCGGCCATATCTTCCCCGCGCTAACCTCGAGCAGCGTAAGAGTGAACTGCTTGAGCAGCGCGCCGAAGAGATATCAAAACGCACCGTGCCTGACGGCGTTGAATTTCTTGTGGCGACGGTTGATGTGCAGGGTGGTAAGTCCCGGCGATTCGTGGTGCAGGTTACCGGCTACGGTGAACAGGGAGAGCGGTGGGTGGTTGATCGCTATAACATCCGGCAGTCCTTACGGGCCAGTGAGCACGGCGAATGCTATCCCATTGATCCTGCCAGCTATCCGGAGGACTGGGATTTACTGCTTTCTGATGTGTTTGAAAAGTCCTGGCCGCTGGCGGGTGACCCGACAAAACGTATGCGCCTGATGGCAATGGCGGTCGATTCCGGTGGTGAAGATGGTGTCACCGACAACGCCTATAAGTTCTGGCGTAAATGCCGCCGTGAAGGGCTGGGCAAAAAGATTTATCTCTTTAAGGGCGACAGTGTTCGCCGCTCAAAACTCATCACCCGCTCATTTCCTGACAACACGGACAGGTCAACCCGGCGTGCAAAAGCCGCAGGTGATGTGCCGCTTTTTCTTCTCCAGACCGATGCACTGAAAGACCAGGTGAATAACGCCTTATGGCGCGAATCCCCCGGACCGAACTACGTGCATTTCCCGAAATGGCTCGGTAGCTGGTTCTACGACGAGCTGACGTATGAGGAGCGTTCACCTGATGGAAAATGGAGTAAGCCGGGTCGCGGTCCGAATGAAGCCTTTGACCTGCTCGTCTACGCCGATGCGCTGGCAATCCTTCATGGCTACGAAAAGATTAAATGGCCGAATGCGCCAGACTGGGCACGGCGGCAAACGTGGCTGGAGAGCGCGCCGCCGGAAACTGGCGAAGCGCCACCCCCGGCTGTTGCACCGCCCGTTAGCCGGGATCAGTTTCTGGCTGGAAGCTCTGGAGGCTGATTACGTACCAATGCAGAGCGACGAATCACAGGGGCTCATTCAGGGTATTTATAAAGACAACTGGGGCAGGCCAAAAAAATACCAGGTGTACAAGACAAGCCCAGTGTCAGGCCGGCAACTGGAGACCAAAGATGTGGCAGCGGAAAACATGCTGCACCTTAAATTCACCCGCCGCCTGCATCAGGCCCGTGGAACATCGCTTTTCTCTGGCGTGCTGATGCGTCTGAGTGCCCTTAAAGAGTATGAGGATTCTGAGCTGGTGGCCGCGCGTATTGCGGCGGCGCTGGGGATGTACATCAAAAAAGGTGACGGCCAGAGTTATGAAGATGCGCCGACGGCAAAGGACGGGGATCGCGACCTGCTGATTCAGCCTGGCATGTTGTACGACGACCTTCGTCCCGGTGAGGAAATCGGGATGATCAAATCGGACCGCCCGAACACCAACCTTGAATCGTTCCGTAACGGTCAGCTACGTGCCGTTTCTGCCGGGACCCGCATCAGCTATTCCAGCGCATCCCGTAACTACGACGGCACCTACAGCGCCCAGCGGCAGGAACTGGTGGAGTCCACTGACGGGTATTTCGTCCTTCAGGACTGGTTCATCGGTTCGGTGACACGCCACATTTACCGTGCCTGGCTGAATCTGGCGATCCTCTCGGGAAAAATCACCGTGCCTCGGGGGCTCGATATGGACACGCTCTATTCCGCTGTCTATTCGGGGCCGGTGATGCCCTGGATTGACCCCGCAAAAGAAGCGAACGCCTGGAAAATACTTATCCGTGGTGGCGCGGCAACGGAATCCGACTGGGTCCGCGCAAGAGGCAGCAATCCTGATGATGTAAAACGCCGCCGAAAAGCGGAGATCGATGAAAACCGCGAACTGGGACTGGTGTACGATACCGACCCCGCCAATGACAAAGGAGGCACCAGTGCCGAAGCAAGAACGAAAACGGGTGAGCCGCCGCCCGAAAGCCAGCGTAAAAAGTAATTCATGGTTCCGTATGAAGGCGCTCGCAGCGGATGAAGCGGAAATTTATATTTATGACGAAATCGGCTTCTGGGGGGTAACGGCACGACAGTTTGTCAGTGACCTGCAGGCGCTGGGCGATGTCAGCCACATTAACCTGCATATCAATTCTCCCGGTGGCCGAACTGGGCAAAGACACGACTCCGTCGAATAAAAATAACCCGCCCCACATTTATGCGGGTAACGGAAACATCGTCGGTGATGGCATCCGTAAATCCCTGATGGCCCGCGCGGGTTATGAAGCCCAGGAAAAAGATAACTTTTATAACGGCATGACGCTGCGCGAACTGGCCCGTATGGCGCTGACTGAGCGCGGTATTGGTGTTTCAGGTCTAAACCCGGTACAGATGGTGGGACTTGCGCTGACGCACAGCACGTCTGACTTCGGTAACATTCTGCTGGATGTGTCCAATAAGTCGCTGTTACAGGGTTGGGAAGAAGCGTCAGAAACCTTCGAATTGTGGACGAAAAAAGGCAGCCTGAGCGACTTTAAAACCGCTCATCGTGTCGGTATGGGCGGTTTCCCGTCGTTGCGTCAGGTTCGTGAAGGTGCGGAGTATAAGTACATCACCACGGGTGACAAAGGGCAGACTATCGCGTTGGCAACCTATGGTGAGATCTTCTCTGTCACCCGTCAGGCCATCATCAACGATGACCTTAATGCACTGACTGATGTTCCCATGAAAATGGGGCGTGCAGCAAAAGGCACCATTGGCGATCTGGTTTATGCCGTACTGACAGCCAACGCAAAACTGTCTGACGGCAAGGCACTTTTCCATACCGATCATGCAAACCTCAGTTCCGGCGCCATTTCGGTTGCCAGCCTGGACGACAGCCGTAAACTGATGCGTCTGCAAAAAGATGGCGATCGTTCTCTGAACATCCGACCCGCATTTATGCTGGTGCCGGTTGCACTGGAAACACTGGCAAATCAGACCATCAAATCTGCCAGTGTAAAAGGTGCAGATATTAACGCTGGCATCATTAACCCCATCCAGAATTTCGCCGAAGTCATTGCAGAGCCGCGCCTGGACGTTGCCGATGCAAAAGCCTGGTACCTCGCGGCGGCGAAAGGCAGCGACACTATTGAGGTGGCCTATCTCAATGGCGTGGATACCCCTTACATCGATCAGCAGGATGGCTTTACCACTGATGGTATTGCCACAAAAGTGCGCATCGATGCAGGCGTAGCCCCGCTGGACTATCGCGGTCTGACGAAATCCTCCGGCCAGTAATTACCGACCAGACAAACGCGCCCGAAAGGGCTTTTTTTATGCCTGTAAAACGGCTCCCCGGAGCCGTGGAGATCCTCTATGAAAAATTATGTTCAGGACGGTAACACTATTCCTGTTACCAACGATGGCACAGAGGTTATTGCCAGCGGTTCACCCATTGCTCTGGGTGATCTGGTTGCTGTTGCCATCACGGACATCCAGCCTGGTGAAACTGGTGATGGAATGGCGCGAGGGGTCGTGTCGTTACCCAAACTTGCGGCAGACAACATTACCCAGGGCAAAACCGTTTATCTGAAAAGCGGCAAAATCCAGCTCGACAGCGCCAGCGCCACGCCTGCTGGCAAGGCATGGGAAGCCGCAGCAGCCAACAGTACAACCGTACTGGTTCGCCTCAATGGCTAATCCCTTCGAACAAATGGCGGCGCGCATGGATGCCGCCACTGTCCGGTGTATGGGTGAACCGGTCACTATTAATGGCAACGACTTTATCGCGGTAGAAAGTCATTTTGTGCCTGAAATGGGGCCGGTAACTGGTGACGGCATTTCGCTGGTGGTATTCAGTGAAAACTACCACCCGCGACGTAATGACGCGCTGATCTGGAAAGGCACGGAGTACAAAGTTACGCGCAGCCAGTTTTTTAACGGTAAGCCACAAATCTGGATTGAATAGGAGGTTGTCATGTCCGCTACTAACGGGCTTGAACAGGCAATTGCAAACCTCAACAGCATCAGTAAAACGGCGGTCCCCCGTGCTTCGGCTCAGGCTGTTAACCGGGTCGCGGGGCGCGCCGTCAGCCGAAGCGTGCGCACTGTCGCAACGGACACGAAGGTGCCACGTAAGCTGGTGAAACAGCGGGCGAGGCTGAAAAAAGCCACGGTCAGCAAACCGAGGGCAACAATCCGGGTCAACCGGGGAAATCTGCCTGCGATTAAGCTGGGTGTGGCAAGCGTAAGACTTTCACGGCGAAAACGCGACAAACAGGGCGCTAACAGTGTCCTGCGGATTATCGATGCAAAGCTTCGCTATCCCAACACAGCACTGCTCTATATCGAGTTCGACTCCAGCCAGTTTAACGGCTCCATTCCGCAGATATCCTGCGAGCCCCGCGGGCGTGTTATCCGCGTCCCTGATACCTACGACCCTGAAACACGCACCTACAGCGGTACATGGTCAGGGGCGTTTAAGTGGGCGTGGACTGATAACCCGGCGTGGATATTTTATGATCTGGTGGTAACCGATCGTTTTGGGTTGGGCGACAGGCTGACGGCAGCTAACATCGATAAATGGATGCTGTACCAGGTTGCACAGTACTGCGATCAGCTTGTCCCTGACGGGAAGGGCGGAGACGGTATGGAGCCTCGCTACACCTGCAATGTTTATGTGCAGGACCGTAACGATGCATACACAGTCATGAGGGATTTTGCGGCTATTTTCCGGGGTATGACGTACTGGGGCGGCAATCAGATTGTTGCTCTGGCTGATATGCCGCGTGATGTCGATTACAGCTACACCAACGCAAATACCCTTGACGGTAAATTCACATACAGCAGCAGCACTTCAAAAACCCGGTATACCACTGCGCTGGTTTCATACTCAGACCCGGCGAACGGATATGCCGACGCAATGGAGCCTGTCTTCGAACAGGATTTGGTCAGACGCTTTGGCTTTAACCAGCTTGAACTGACGGCTATCGGCTGCACCCGACAATCGGAGGCAAACCGTAAGGGGCGCTGGGGCATTCTGACCAATAACAAAGACCGCGTGGTCACCTTCTCTGTTGGTCTTGACGGGAACATCCCACAGCCGGGATACATCATTGCGGTCAGTGACAGGGACCTGGCCGGAAAAGTGACAGGCGGCCGCATCAGCGCGGTAAGTGGTCGTGTACTGACGCTCGACCGCGTGCCGGATGCCGTGATGGGTGATCGCATTATGGTGAACCTCCCGACAGGCGCATCACAGAGCCGAACAATTCAGGCAGTCAGCGGAAATAAAGTCACCGTTTCGACGGTGTTCACTACAACGCCAGAAGCCCATGCGGTGTGGGTGGTTGAGTCAGATTCGCTCTATGCCCAGCTATACCGCGTTGTCAGCGTTACGGAAAATGACGACGGCACGTTTACCATCGTGGGTGCCGCACACGACCCTGATAAATATGCTCGTATTGATACAGGTGCGATTATCGATCAGCGTCCGGTAAGCGTTATCCCGCCGGGTAATCAGTCTGCACCTTCGAATATCGTCATTTCCAGCTACGCCGTTGTGAATCAGGGGATCAGCCTGGAGACAATGCGCGTCAGTTGGAACCAGGCACCAGACGCTATTTCGTACGAGGCACAGTGGCGGCGTAACGATGGCGACTGGGTGAACGTACCCCGCAGTTCTACCGCGTCGTTTGAGGTGCCGGCCATTTACACCGGACGTTATCTCGCGCGGGTGCGGGCTATTAACGCGGCTGAAATTTCCTCAGGCTGGGGATATTCAACCGAGACAACACTGACCGGGAAAACGGGAAATCCGCCTAAACCTGTCGGTTTCACCGCGTCGGACAATGTGGTTTTCGGTATTGAACTGAACTGGGGATTCCCTGCGAACACGGACGACACGCTGAAAACGGAAATTCAGTACAGCGCCACGGGTACGGCTGATGATGCGGTTTTGCTGGCGGATGTGCCGTATCCGCTGCGCAAATATCAGCAGATGGGCCTTAAAGCGGGGCAGGTTTTCTGGTACCGCGCACAACTGGTGGACAGGACCGGGAACGAGTCGGGTTACACCGGATGGGTGAGGGGGCAGGCCAGTGTTGATGTGTCTGACATCACTGATGCCGTGCTTGAGCAGATCAAGGATACCGAGCTATTCAAAGATATCATCGAAAACGCGGTTGAAACCAGTAAAACCGTTGCTGACCTCGCCACAGCAATTACCCAAAACGCCGACCAACTGGCGGCGGCAGTGGGCGCGAACCGGCAGACGGCAGAAAGTATTATCAGTAACGCACTGGCTATCGCTGACGTAGTTGTCAGGCAGTCTGCACAGAACGGCGTAAACTCAGCAACGTTCACCCAGCTACGGGAGGTGATTGCCACCGAAACACAGGCCCGCGTTACGGACGTGACGCGCCTGGAGGCAAAAACCGACCAGAACGCGGCACAGGTAACGCAACTGACTCAGGCGCTCGCCGACGAGACTCAGGCGCGCGCGACGGCGGTTGATACGCTGACGGCACAGACGGAGGACAATACCGCTGACGTAACGCAGCTCACACAGGCTGTGTCCACGCTCGACAGCGCTACCGCATCCCGTTTCGACGAACTGTCAGGGAAAACGGCTAACGCGGCTGGTGGGGTGCAAAACACGGCGGTGGCGCTGATTCAGGAGACGCTGGCGCAGGTCAACACCCGGATGACGCTCAGTGCTCAGTACGGCGCAAACAGTGCCGGTATCCAGCGTGTTGATAACGTGATGGTGGACGCGAGCAAAGCCGTTGCTGAGTCGCTGAAAACCCTGGATGCCACGGCTGGCGGCAATGCCAATATCACGGACTTCGCAAAAACGATGTCTGATTTCACGCAGACCTCTGCAACGAAAATCAACTCACTGAGCGTCACGGTAAACGGCCAGGCTGCGGCAATTACCATTAACGCCCAGGCGGTAGCGGATATCAATGGCAACCTGAACGCGCTGTATTCGATAAAGGTCGGTGTGGATGTCAACGGTGTGCAATACGCGGCAGGGATGGGGCTGGGTGTGCAGAACACACCCAACGGCATGCAGTCACAGGTTA
>NZ_JBEULY010000034.1:0-9044 GCF_040578655.1 Phytobacter sp. RSE-02
CGTAATGACATGGTATCTCTCGCATCCCAGGGCATAAGTGACTCCATAAACGGGTTCTTATGCCTCAGTTGTAAGTGTCTACCATGTCCCCGAACAAGCGTTCACTATGTCTCCGGACCGTACACCCACGAGGAGAGGGGGCCGATCGAGCGTTTCTGCCTCGCCGTAGCGCGGATAAGCGCAGCGCATCAGGGGTTGCGGCCTGGCCCCTCAGACAGAAAGACGGGGTAATGATGCGCGTACCAGGCCCGGTGCCTGCCACATTGACGTTGTCAGCCCGCTATCCACCAGACCGAGCTGATCGGCATACACCGCCTGCCACTTCTGCATCATCTCGTCATATAACTCGCGATGCTGTGGGTTCGGCGTGAACTCCCGGCTCCATTTCACCAGTCGTTCACCGGTTGCCGCCATATCGTCATACAGACCCGCCCCGACGCCTGCGGCAATGGCGCAGCCCAGCGCGGTGGCCTCTTTGACTTCCGGCACGCGTACAGGAAGGCCTGTGACGTCACTTAAAATCTGGCTCCACAGCGCCCCTTTTGAACCGCCGCCCGCAAACACCAGACTGTCGAACTTCACGCCGGAAAAGCGGGAAATCTGTGCCAGGTTACAGGCTGAGACGATGGCGGCATTCTCTTCCAGCGCGCGGAACAGCGTCGCTTTATTGCATTTTTCCGGGTCGATGGAGAGGTTAATAAACGACGGCGCCGCATGGTACCACTGCTTGAAATGCATCGCATCGGAGAAGATCGGCATCACGCCGTGGGAGCCCGCCGGAACGCGAGCAGCCATCTCTTCCAGCAGGCTATAGGTGTCCATTCCCATGCGCTCGGCAATCAATTTTTCTTCCGCGCAGAAGGCATCACGGAACCAGCGCATGGTTAAGCCGGTAAAGAAACTGATCGACTCCGCCTGTGCCATGCCTGGGATCACATGCGGGTTTACGCGAATATTCATCTCCGGGTCGGTCCGCACCTGCGGCAAGTTGACCACCTGTTGCCAGAATGTCCCCCCCAGCACGGCCGTCTGTCCGGGGCGTACCACCCCCAGCCCCAGACAACCCAGTTGGACATCGCCGCCGCCCATGATTACCGGCGTGCCTTCGCGCAGACCGCTCTCCTGTGCCGCCTCTCTGGTCACTTCGCCCAGCACGCTGCCGGTCTCTTTTACCGGCGAAAGAATATCGGCGCGCAGTCCGGCCATATCCAGCAGGGAAGGCCGCCAGTCACGGGTAAACAGATCGAGCATGCCGGTGGTGCCCGCGTTGGAAGGATCGACCGCCAGCCAGCCGGAAAGGCGCGCCGCCAGCCAGTCGCTGATCATGGTGATCGTGACCGCGTTGCGATAGATATCCGGGCGATGGTGCGCCAGCCATAACAGACGGGGCATCGCGCTCAGGGCCAGCGTCTGCCCGGAGACCTCATAGACTTCGGATTCGAAGCGATCGTTGTGGATCTCTTTGAGTTCGGCCACTTCCCGGCTGGCGCGCGCGTCGACGTTGGCGCAGGCCCAGATGGCATCACCGTACTGGTCATACAGCACGATACCTTCGCGCATGGAACAGCAGGCGATGGACTTGATATCCGCACCGGAAAGACCCGCGTTCGCCAGCGCCTGGCGAATGCACTGGCAGGCCAGTTGCCAGTTGGTGGTGAGATCGAACTCCATTGAGCCCGGCACATTTTCCACGCTCAGGTGTTTCCATTCCGCCTGGCCGACGGCAACCTGTCTCCCGGTTAAATCGAAGATCACTGCACGAATGCTGCCGGTCCCTGCATCTAACGCTAAAAGGTAACTCATGGGCTTGCCTCGCTGTTATCAGCGCAGCGCGGCAAGCGGCGCGTTATTGCGCCAACGCCAGGACCGCGCGTGCTGTTGTTTCTTCCGTCACCAGGCCATTGATACGGCGGCCTTTGAGTGCGGCATAAATCGCGTCTGCCTTTTCCACGCCCCCGGCGGCACCGATGATGGTCGGCAATTGCGCCAGCTCATCCAGGGTGACGCCGAGTAATTCCCGATGAATCTCCAGCCCTTCGACCCGTTCACCATCGGCCTGCAAAAAGAAGCCCAGGATGTCGCCGACGGCCCCTTTGCGTGCATACATCAGTTGTTCACCTTCGCTGATATAGCCCGAGCGCAGGATCGTGGCGTCGCGCTTCTGATTCACTGATCCAATACCCACCACGGCAACATCGGCGGCGGTGGCGGCGAGGATCACATCCCGCACGCTCGATTCCCGTTTCAGGATCTCTGCCACCTCCGGCGACGATACGCGCAATGGCGCGGGGATCATGCTGACGCTACAGGCGGCATCCAGTTGGCCAATCCCGGTCATGTAGGGGCCGACCCCGCCGGAGAGCGTCACCAGGCGAATTTGCTGCGAACTGATAAACCCGCTCAGGTGCTGCAGACAACTCATAGTGGTTTCGCCAAATCCCACCGCCAGAAGCTGACCCGGCTCCAGCACTCCCATTAACGACTGGGCGGCGCCAATCCCGAGTCGCACGCTCATGGGCGGGGTATTCAGGGCTGGCAGCACGCGGGTCAGGCGTAAGCCAAACTGGCGTTGCAGCTCCGTTTCCAGCGCCAGGCACCCTTCATAGCGGGAATTAATCTGTACGCGGATCACCCCGGACTGCCGCCCCTTCTCCAGCAGGCGCGAAATCTTGAGGCGCGGTAAACCCAGTCGCTCGCCGATATCGTTTTGTGTCAGGCCGTCGTGGTAGTAACACCAGGCTACACGGGCCACCAGCTCTTCTTCTGCCAGCGCCAGACCTGCAAAGCGTCCTTCTTCTAATGTTCTTTTTTCGCTCATATCTGAACTCTTATAAAAATTTAGATCATATGTTCGTGCTTGCCTGCGGTGAAAATGTGAGCCGCCTGGCAAAACAGATCTTTTGATGTCGCTGTTGGAATAGAGAGATCCAAATACATAAAAATGTGATCACTGCACGGTTGTAAATATAGTTCACCGTCTACGCTTTTGAACATTATTGAAATAAAAAATCATTTGTTCAATAGCGGGGCTGCAATGAATCCACTGATTGAAGCGCGAGGCATCAATAAGCAATTTTCAGGCGTCACAGTCCTGAAAGGCATTGATTTCACGCTGTATTCAGGCCAGGTCCATGCGCTGATGGGCGGTAATGGCGCGGGAAAATCGACGCTAATGAAAATTATCGCCGGGGTGGAAACGCCAGACAGCGGTGAACTTTTCGTTTGCGGCAAGGCGTTTGCGCGCCTTAAGCCGAATCAGGCGCATCAGCTTGGTATCTATCTGGTCCCGCAGGAACCGATGCTGTTTCCCAACCTGAGCGTGCGGGAAAATATCCTGTTTCGCCTGCCGCGCAGCGCACAACATGACACGCTGCTCACTGAGAAACTGCAGCAGCTTAACTGCCAGCTTAACCTGCAGGCGGCCGCCAGTACCCTGGAAGTGGCCGATCAGCAAATGGTTGAGATCTTACGCGGCCTGATGCGCGACGCGAAGATCCTGATCCTCGACGAACCCACCGCCTCTCTTACGCCCGGCGAAACTGACCGGCTTTTCCGTCAGATCCGCGCCCTGCAAGAGCTGGGTGTCGGCATTGTTTTTATCTCTCATAAATTGCCGGAAATCCGCGCGCTCGCAAGCCATGTCTCGGTGATGCGCGACGGGGCGGTGGTGCTGAGCGGTGAAATCGCCAGCCTCGACGACAACGCCTTGATTACCGCCATGACGCCCACGAGCCGCGAGAAAAGCTTAAGCGATACCCAAAAACTGTGGCTGGCGCTACCGGGCAATCGCCGTACCCAGCCGCAGGATTTCCCGGTGCTGCGGGTGGATGATCTGACGGGGGAGGGGTTTATCGATCTCAGCCTTGAGATCCACGCCGGGGAGATCGTTGGTCTGGCAGGGCTGGTGGGCTCCGGGCGTACCGAGTTTGCTGAAACCCTTTATGGCCTGCGCCCGGTGCGCGCGGGGCGTATCTGGCTGGAGAACCGTGAGATCAGTGGCGATTCCACCCGCGCACGCCTGGCGCGCGGGCTGGTTTATCTGCCGGAAGACCGCCAGGTGTCGGGGTTGTTCCTTGATGCCCCGGTACGCTGGAACACGGTTGCCCTGAATGAACCCTCTCTCTGGCAGCAGCGCAAACGTGAAGCCGCGGTGGTGGAGCGCTATCACCGGGCGTTGGGGATCAAGCTGAATCATGCGGATCAAATTGTCCGCACCCTCTCCGGCGGGAACCAGCAAAAGGTGTTGCTGGCGCGCTGCATGGAGGCCAACCCGCTGTTGTTGATTGTCGATGAACCGACGCGCGGGGTGGACGTGGCGGCGCGGGCGGATATCTATCAATTGATCAAAAGCGTGGCGGCGCAAAACGTGGCGGTGCTGATGATCTCAAGCGATCTGGATGAGTTTCCAGGGCTGGCCGACAGGGTGCTGGTTATGCATCAGGGCCGACTGAGCGGGGAACTGCCGCGCCATGCGGTGAGTGTGGATCGCATGATGACACTGGCTTTCGGCGGGGGACAGCCATGAAAACATTACTGAAAAACCGTGAGCTCAGCGCGTTTCTGGCTATCCTGGCGCTGTTTGTGGTGCTGGTGGCGCTGAACCCTTCCTTTTTCAGCCTGCAAACCGTGGGCATGATTTTCGCCAGTAGCCAGATCCTGATGTTGTTGGCGCTCGGCGCAACGCTGGTGATGCTGACCCGCAATATTGATGTGTCGGTGGGCTCTACTGTGGGGCTGTGCGCCATTGCCGTCGGGGTGGCGCTGAACAGTGGCTACAGTCTGCCTGTCGCCATGCTTTTCTCCCTGGCGATTGGCGCCCTGGCCGGGGCCTTTAACGGCCTGCTGGTGGTGGGACTGAAAATTCCGGCGATTGTGGCAACGCTGGGTACGCTCGGGCTGTATCGCGGGGCAATGTTGCTGTGGACAGGCGGTAAGTGGATTGAAGGGCTGCCTGCCAGTCTGAAATCACTCTCTGTGGCGGGGGCGACCGGGGTTTCCCCTCTGGGCTGGCTGGTGCTGCTGGTGCTCGGTGCAGGGACCTGGGTACTGGCGCGCACGGCGTTTGGCCGCGACTTTTATGCAGTGGGGGATAATCTCGCCGCCGCCCGCCAGCTCGGTGTCGGAGTGAACCGCACGCGGATGCTGGCCTTCACCCTGAACGGCGTGCTGGCAGCCTGCGCCGGGATTGTCTTTGCCTCGCAGATTGGCTTTGTACCGAATCAGACCGGCAGCGGGCTGGAGATGAAAGCCATCGCCGCCTGCGTGCTCGGCGGTATCTCGCTGCTTGGCGGGACGGGGACGCTTGTCGGCGCGTTTCTCGGTGCCTTTTTCCTCACCCAAATCGACACCGTGCTGGTGCTCTTTAAGCTCCCGGCCTGGTGGAATGACTTTATCGCGGGCCTGGTGTTGCTCGGCGTGCTGGTGCTGGACGGACGTTTACGCCAGGCGCTGGCCCGCCATCAACGGCAACTGAAATACAGCCGCTTTATGCCCGGCAATAAGGGGAGCAAAAACGTGGCCCCTTTTCCCAAACGTAAAAACAAAGAGGTGGCGTAAATGAAGCTCAACTGGGAATTTGCGCTGCTGCTGTTACTGGTGCTGGAGATCCTGCTTTTTGGCGCACTGAACCCGCGCATGCTGGACGTCAATATGCTGCTGTTCAGCACCAGCGACTTTATCTGCATCGGCATTGTGGCGCTGCCGTTGACGCTGGTGATCATCAGCGGCGGTATCGATATCTCGCTTGGCTCGACCATTGGCCTGTGCGCCATCGCGCTGGGAGTGATGATGCAGGCGGGCTGGCCGATGAGCGTGGCCATAGTGCTGACGCTGGCGCTTGGGCTGCTGTGCGGGCTGGTCAACGCGGCGTTGATTCACTACACCGGCATCAGTCCGTTGGTCATCACCCTCGGCACGCTTTATCTCTATGGCGGTGGCGCGCTGTTGCTCTCCGGCATGGCGGGCGCGACGGGTTATGAAGGTATCAGCGGTTTCCCGGATAGCTTTACCGCCTTTGCCAATCTCACTTTGCTGGGCCTGCCCGTACCGCTGGTGCTGTTTGCGGTGATCACGCTGTTTTTCTGGCTGATCACGCACCGGGCGCGTTTTGGCCGTCACCTCTTTTTACTCGGGCAAAACCCGCGTGCGGCGCGCTATGCGGCGCTGTCGGTGAACGGTATGCCTTACGCACTTTACGGGCTGGTCGGGGTGGCATCGGCCATTGCCGCCGTGGTGCTGGTCTCTTATTTCGGTTCAGCGCGTTCCGATCTGGGGCGCGATTTGCTGATGCCTGCACTTACCGCCGCAGTGTTGGGCGGGGCCAATATTTATGGCGGTTCAGGTTCGGTGCTGGGTACTGCGCTGGCAGCGTTGCTGGTGGGGTATTTACAGCAGGGGTTACAGATGGTCGGCATCCCCAACCAGGTGTCGAGCGCGTTGTCAGGGGCGCTGTTGGTGGTGGTGGTGATGGGACGTTCGCTGAGTCTGCACCGGGAATGGGTGCGTATGACCTGGCATCGGGTTCTCTCGCGTTAATCTTTTGGAGCATGAGATGAAGACAAAATTGATAGTGCAACTGAGTGCGCTGGCGCTGGCGGGTAGCGTCATGGCTGCCCAGGCGGCTGACCGTATCGCCTTTATTCCCAAACTGGTTGGGGTGGGCTTCTTCACCAGCGGCGGCAACGGCGCGAAAGAGGCGGGAAAAGACCTGGGTGTGGATGTGACCTATGACGGCCCGACCGAACCGAGCGTTTCCGGCCAGGTTCAGCTCATCAACAACTTCGTCAACCAGGGCTATAAGGCCATTATTGTCTCCGCCGTTTCGCCGGATGGGCTGTGCCCGGCGCTGAAACGGGCGATGCAGCGCGGTGTGAAAGTGCTGACCTGGGACTCCGATACCAAGCCTGAGTGTCGCAGCATCTACATCAATCAGGGGACGCCAGAGCAACTGGGTGGTCTGCTGGTGGAGATGGCTTCAAAACAGGTAACCAAACCGAATGCCAAAGTCGCTTTCTTCTATTCAAGCCCAACGGTGACCGACCAGAACCAGTGGGTAAAAGAGGCGAAAGCCAAAATCGAGAAAGATCATCCCCAGTGGCAAATCGTCACCACCCAGTTTGGCTATAACGATGCGACCAAATCGCTGCAAACCGCAGAAGGGATCTTAAAAGCGTATCCGGATCTGGACGCGATCATTGCGCCGGATGCCAATGCTCTGCCAGCGGCAGCGCAGGCGGCGGAGAACCTGAAACGGGAAGGAGTGGCGATTGTCGGCTTTAGTACGCCGAACGTCATGCGCCCGTATGTAGAGCGCGGTACGGTGAAAGCCTTTGGCCTGTGGGATGTGGTGCAACAGGGGAAAATTTCGGTGAATGTCGCCGAGCATCTGCTGAAAAAAGGCGATCTTAACGTGGGCGACAGCGTCGACGTGAAAGATATCGGCACGCTTAAAGTCGAGCCAAACAGCGTGCAGGGCTATCAGTATGAAGCGAAAGGCAACGGGATTGTGCTGCTGCCGGAACGCGTGGTGTTCACCAAAGAGAACATTGGCAAATACGACTTCTGACGGGAGGAAACGATGGCGGATTTAGATGACATTAAAGATGGCAAAGATTTTGGCCTCGACCGGCCGCAACAGAATGTGCCGTTTACGCTTAAAGGCTGCGGGGCGCTGGACTGGGGGATGCAGTCGCGCCTGTCGCGCATCTTCAACCCGAAAAGCAACCGCACGGTGATGCTGGCGTTTGACCACGGCTATTTTCAGGGGCCGACTACCGGCCTTGAGCGTATCGATTTATCCATCGCCCCGCTGTTTGGCGAAACGGACGTGTTGATGTGTACCCGTGGGGTATTGCGAAGCCAGGTGCCGCCCGCTACCAATAAACCGGTGGTGCTGCGGGCGTCGGGAGGTAACTCTATTCTGACCGAACTGTCGAACGAGTGCGTGGCGGTAGCGATGGAGGATGCCCTGCGGCTCAACGTCTGTGCGGTGGCGGCCCAGGTTTATATCGGCAGCGAGCATGAGCATCAGTCGATCAATAACATTATTAAGCTGGTGGATGCCGGGAACCGTTACGGTGTCCCTACGCTTGCGGTCACTGGCGTCGGCAAAGAGATGGCGCGGGATGCACGCTATTTTTCGCTGGCCAGCCGTATCGCCGCCGAGATGGGAGCGCAGTTTGTCAAAACCTACTTTGTCGAAGAGGGGTTTGAGAAAGTCACCGCCAGTTGCCCTGTGCCGATTGTGATTGCCGGGGGCAAGAAATTGCCTGAGCTGGAGGCATTAGAGATGTGTTTTCGCGCCATCGACCAGGGGGCGTCCGGCGTGGACATGGGGCGCAATATCTTCCAGTCCAGCGCGCCGCTCGCCATGCTCAAAGCAGTAAAAAAAGTGGTACACGAGAATATGAGCGCCCGTGAGGCGTATCAATTCTGGCAGGAAGAGAAACAGGGAGAGCAACAATGAATGTGACGCTGGTGGAGATTAACATCAAGCCGGACAAGATCGATGAGTTTCTTGAGGTGTTTCGCGCCAATCACGAGGGGGCAGTGAAGGAGCCGGGAAATCTGCGTTTTGATGTGTTGCAGGATCCGAAAGTGAAGACGCGGTTTTTTATCTACGAGGCGTACAAGGATGAGGCCGCTGTGCTGGCGCACAAGGAGACGCCGCACTATCTGGCCTGCGTGGCGAAGCTCGAAGATCTGATGTCGGAGCCGCGTAAGAAAAGGACGTTTGTGGGGCTGATGCCGGAATAGCGGTTTGGTGTGGTGCGCGGTGTTTCCCTTTGCCCTCACCCTGACCCTCTCCCCAAAGAGGAGAGGGGAGCGTTCGTGCTCGCATTTTTGTGGGGAATCCTCATCCGACAGGGAAGAGGCAACCGATTCAAGCGGGGTGGGGACTATTTTTCACCCTCTCCCTTGAGGGTGTACGGTCCGGAGACATGGTAGACAGGTGTTCGGAGACATGGTGAACACTTTTTAACACCCTTTACCCATGATGATCGACCTCTTTTTCAGGTCGATCATCCCCACTTTCGTGCTGTACC
>NZ_JBEULY010000035.1:0-6039 GCF_040578655.1 Phytobacter sp. RSE-02
CGCCTTCATCTTTGGACAGAATGTACACTTCGGATTCGAACTTGGTGTGCGGCTTGATGGTGCCCGGCTTAGCCAGTACCTGACCACGTTCGATTTCTTCACGTTTGATACCACGCAGCAGAACACCAACGTTCTCACCAGCACGGCCTTCGTCCAGCAGTTTGCGGAACATTTCAACGCCGGTACAGGTAGATTTCGCAGTATCTTTGATACCAACGATTTCAACTTCTTCACCCACTTTGATGATACCGCGCTCTACACGACCGGTAACAACGGTACCACGACCGGAGATGGAGAATACGTCTTCGATCGGCAGCAGGAACGGCTTGTCAATCGCACGCTCTGGTTCCGGGATATAGGTATCCAGGTGGCCAGCCAGTTCGATGATTTTCGCTTCCCACTCAGCTTCGCCTTCCAGCGCTTTCAGAGCAGAACCACGAACGATCGGAGTGTCGTCGCCCGGGAAATCGTACTGAGACAGAAGTTCACGAACTTCCATTTCAACCAGTTCCAGCAGCTCTTCGTCATCAACCATGTCGCATTTGTTCAGGAACACGATGATGTACGGAACGCCTACCTGACGACCCAGCAGGATGTGCTCACGAGTCTGCGGCATCGGGCCGTCAGTCGCAGCAACAACCAGGATCGCGCCGTCCATCTGCGCAGCACCGGTGATCATGTTTTTAACATAGTCGGCGTGGCCCGGGCAGTCTACGTGTGCGTAGTGACGGATCGCAGTATCGTACTCAACGTGAGAGGTGTTGATGGTGATACCACGTGCTTTTTCTTCCGGCGCGTTATCGATCTGGTCGAATGCGCGAGCCTGGCCACCGTAAGTTTTGGACAGAACGGTAGTGATTGCAGCGGTCAGCGTTGTTTTACCATGGTCAACGTGGCCGATAGTACCGACGTTAACGTGCGGTTTTGTACGTTCAAACTTTTCTTTAGACATCGATTGTCCCTCTAAGACACGGATAAATCGGTGATATCACCACATCAACCAGGCAACATGCCCGACTTGTTGAATGCAATAAACAGAGAGAAACAGGGGAGGAGAGATAAAGAAGTGGTGCTGATACCCAGAGTCGAACTGGGGACCTCACCCTTACCAAGGGTGCGCTCTACCAACTGAGCCATATCAGCACGTCTGGAGCGGGCAGCGGGAATCGAACCCGCATCATCAGCTTGGAAGGCTGAGGTAATAGCCATTATACGATGCCCGCATCCTAAAACTCGGCTACCCTATTCTTTCTGTGTTTCAGGAGAAGAAAACTCTCCCTTTGAGTTGATTCAGTTTTGACACCAACTCTGGTCACACAAGGTGACCGAAAATGGTGGTGGGGGAAGGATTCGAACCTTCGAAGTCTGTGACGGCAGATTTACAGTCTGCTCCCTTTGGCCGCTCGGGAACCCCACCGGACTTGATGGTGCCGACTACCGGAATCGAACTGGTGACCTACTGATTACAAGTCAGTTGCTCTACCTACTGAGCTAAGTCGGCATCAAGTAGCGCGCATTCTAGGGAGACAGAGCGCTTGATGCAACTAAAAAATTGCACAAATTGTTCTATCGCTCACATTTTGCACGACAAGGCCGTTAAATGCTGCTATTTCAAGCAAATCAGTGGAAAAAACCAGCATCGTGGCAGCTATGAGAGGCCATACCTTCTCGCCGTTCATGGCGAGCGCACCTCCCATCACTCTGTATAAAGTGCTTTTGCTTCACCCTGATGCCGTTTTTTAACCAATCAAGAAGAAATCCCTTATTGAGGAGAGCGTGATACATATTACCTGTACGCGGGAGTATCACTGTAAAAATGGTCTTCCCGTTTACTGCGAGGAACTTGCCAATTTGTTGTGCCGGTCGTTCAGAGGGACGAAACGAACGGTCATCTTCGTAACATCATCCATCAAGATAAATAAGGTACACCATCAGCTCCGCCGAAGCGGTTCTGGCTAATGCCTTATTAATACATCTGAGAAAGCGAGTTATGCATGGCAACGCAGCCTTCTTTATCACTAAGCACAGGCTGGTTTGCATGCAGAAGATTTCTACAGTAGGTAGGGACGACACTGTCTGCCGAAATAGCGGGTTTCCTGAACTCAGCAGATGGAAACACACATTCAACCATGATTTATTACAAACGCTTATTCGTGGTAATTCCGTTATCTCGCGCTATTGCCTGCCAGTCTCTGAAACGTGATGCTTTCCCCGGAAAGCATCACGCAGACGCGATTTTTCATATTATTCCCTGTCATCTGGTGTTAACCTCCTGCCCATTGTCCTAACTTATATCAATAACGTCGCGCCATCACATTACCTTAAAAGAAGGCTTCTCGCTCCGTGTCGGAAGCATACGTGGCGAGCCACCATGGCAGGCAGAAAAAGCTTATGAGTAAAAAAGAGCAAACGTTAATGACCCCGTACTTGCAGTTCAATCGTAGCCAGTGGGCTGCGCTTCGTGATTCAGTGCCGATGACGCTCACTGAGGGTGAAATCGCACGGTTAAAAGGCATTAATGAAGATCTCTCTTTGGAAGAGGTCGCAGAGATTTATCTGCCGCTATCGCGTTTGCTCAATTTTTATATCAGTTCGAATTTACGTCGCCAGGCTGTGCTTGAACAATTCTTAGGCACGAATGGACAAAGAATACCTTATATCATCAGCATTGCAGGTAGCGTTGCCGTGGGCAAAAGCACCACTGCACGTGTATTGCAGGCTTTATTAAGTCGCTGGCCGGAGCATCGCCGCGTTGAATTAATCACCACCGATGGCTTTTTGCATCCTAATCAGGTTTTAAAAGATCGTGGCCTGATGAAGAAGAAAGGGTTTCCGCAATCTTATGATATGCACCGTCTGGTGAAATTCGTTTCCGATATTAAATCTGGCGTGCCAAACGTTACTGCACCAGTATATTCACATTTAATTTACGATGTGATCCCGGACGGTGATAAAACGGTAACTCAGCCGGATATTCTAATCCTTGAAGGACTCAACGTATTACAAAGCGGTATGGATTACCCTCATGACCCTCATCATGTATTTGTTTCTGACTTTGTCGACTTCTCTATTTATGTCGATGCGCCGGAAGAGTTATTACAGAAATGGTATATCAATCGCTTCCTAAAATTCCGTGAAGGGGCTTTCGCCGATCCGGATTCTTATTTCCACAACTATGCGAAATTGACCGAAGAAGAAGCTATCAATATAGCCACATCCCTTTGGAAGGAAATTAACTGGCTAAATTTGAAAGAAAATATTCTTCCAACCCGTGAGCGTGCAAGCCTCGTTATGACCAAGAGTGCCGACCACGCGGTCGAGCAAGTACGCCTGCGAAAATAAAACAAGGGGAGCGAAATGCTCCCCATTTTATTATTCGGCACTGCGTAAGGAAATTTCACCACCCATCCAGGGTTTAATTACCCCATCCTGTTCAAGCAACAATGCACCTTGTGCATCAATGCCACGCGAGATGCCAAATATTTCTCTCTCGCCGATGATCAATTTCACCGGGCGATCGATAAAGTTATCCAGTTTCTTCCAGCGAGCGAGCCAGGGACTTAACCCTTCTTGTTCAAAAGACTGTAGCGCAGCACGTAATTCATTAATCAGACGGACAGCGAGCGTATTGCGATCAATGACTACACCCGCTTCTTGCAGGTTAACCCAGCCTTGATTGATCACATCACTTTCCGCATGGCGCATGGCAAGGTTGATGCCAGCCCCTATCACGATCTGCGCAGCATCGCCGGTTTTACCGGTTAATTCCACGAGGATACCAGCAAGTTTACGGTCCCCCAGATACAGATCATTTGGCCATTTCACCCGAACATTTTCTGCGCCGAGCTCTTGCAGAACTTCTGCCATGATAATGCCAATGACCAGACTTAATCCGATGGCCGCAGCCGGACCTTGTTCAAGACGCCAGTACATAGAGAGATAGAGATTCGCACCAAAGGGAGAGAACCACTTACGCCCACGCCGGCCACGCCCCGCCTGCTGGTATTCTGCGACACAGGCATCGCCGGATCGCAACTCGCCGATACGATCCAGCAGGTATTGGTTAGTGGAATCAATAACCGGCAATACAGCCACTTTACCTGTTTGCACCTGCGCTACGATCAGTTCTTCATTCAACAATTGGATAGGTTCAGGAAGACTGTAACCTTTACCAGGTACGGTAAATACATCCACCCCCCAGTCACGCAAGGTTTGAATGTGTTTATTGATAGCTGCACGACTCATGCCCAGCCGCTCACCGAGCTGTTCACCAGAGTGGAATTCGCCATCAGCAAGGATAGAGACCAGGGTTAATGGAATGGTGTTGTCTTTCATGCAATCACCTCCACGGCATTGACTTCGCCACGAGGGCCGATAAAACGCACCTCCGGTTCCAGCCAGACATTAAACTTCGCTCCAACCTGTTCACGTACATGGTGAGCCAGGCGGACAACATCTTTACTGGTCGCGTGATTTTGATTGATTAGCACCAGTGCCTGTAACGGATGAACGGCTGCCCCACCAATAGATACACCTTTTAACTGGCATTGATCGATAAGCCATCCGGCAGCGAGTTTTACTGTGCCATCAGGTTGAGGGTAATGGGGAGCTTTCGGCGACTTTTCCAGTAGCGAGGCGGCCTGTTCGGCACTCACAACCGGATTTTTAAAGAAGCTACCGGCATTACCGTTTACTTTCGGATCGGGCAGCTTACTGGTGCGCATGCGGCAAACTTCTTCAAAAACGTTCTGCGGCGTTACGGTTGCCGGGTCCAGACGCGTCAGATCGCCATAAGTCAGAACCGGCTGCCACTGCTTAGATAAGCGTAACCCAACCGCGACGATTGCGTAGCGATCCTGATACTCATGTTTGAAGATACTGTCGCGATAACCAAAGCGGCAAGCTTCTGCCGTTAATCGGCGGGTATTTCCCGTACTCAACTCTACACAGTCGACATAAGCACAGACGCGCTGCAATTCAACACCGTATGCGCCGATGTTCTGGATAGGCGATGACCCAACACAACCGGGGATCAACGCAAGGTTTTCCAGACCGGGCATACCATGCGAGAGTGTAAATTGCACAAGTTGATGCCAGTTTTCTCCCGCACAAACATGAACATGCCAGGCCTCGGCGCTTTCCTCAGTTTCAATACCCAGGATGCGGTTAATAATGACCGTACCTGTGAAATCTTCCAGGAAAAGAACATTACTGCCCTCACCCAGCATCAATACGGGCTGTTCATTACGTAAGGATTCCTGCCACGCTTCAAGTAGTTGCTGCACGCTTTCAGCACGTATTATTTTATTTGCATTGTGATCAATGCCGAAGGTATTCCAGGGCTTAAGGGAGTGGTTCATAGACGCTGTCCTGATGCAAAAACCCGGCTAGTTTACCGCATATACAAAGTGAGCGCTTGTGGTTATATGGGAGGTTTCTTGAGGGATAAAAACGCAAAAAGCCCATCCGTGAGGATGGGCTTCTTACTTATTTGATGCCTGGCAGTTTATGAATCACGTTGTGATTCACCCTTCGGGCCGTTGCTGCGCAACGTTCAAAAGCGCTCGCTTTTGTCCTACTCTCTGTCGAGTAGCGAACTGCCCCGAAGACTGGTGCAGGTCTTTTAATTTGATGCCTGGCAGTTCCCTACTCTCACATGGGGAGACCCCACACTACCATCGGCGCTACGGCGTTTCACTTCTGAGTTCGGCATGGGGTCAGGTGGGACCACCGCGCTAAAGCCGCCAGGCAAATTCTTTGTGCTCGTCCTGTGTCTTTTGCGCTCATACTGCGTTGGCTGCTCTCGCGAGTGTCAGTCACATACTTTTGTATGCTCCTTCCATCGCCTCGTTTGCCGCCTTGTCTCAGCGCAAAATCCTTCGGACTCTGAATCCAAGCTGAAAATCGTCTCAAATCCGCCAAAACATCTTCGGCGTTGTAAGGTTAAGCCTCACGGTTCATTAGTACCGGTTAGCTCAACGCATCGCTGCGCTTACACACCCGGCCTATCAACGTCATCGTCTTTAACGTTCCTTTAGT
>NZ_JBEULY010000036.1:0-4467 GCF_040578655.1 Phytobacter sp. RSE-02
GAGCCACCCTGGCACGTTCACGGGTTCTGTCGCGACAGAAAAGCAAGGAACATAAGGTGAACGGAATGACCATCAGAGCCGCATTTTCCCCCTCACCCTAACCCTCTCCCCAAAGAGGAGAGGGGACTGTTCGCGCTCGCATTTTTGTGGGGATTCCTCAGCCCACAGGGAGAGGACCGGAGTGAGGGGATAAACTCACGCCGGAGTATACGGATGCGTTTTCACCCAGTGCTCGGCGATATCCTGACGGCGGCAAATCCACACACCTTCGTGACTCTGCACATAATCCAGGAAACGCTGCAATGCGCGGAAACGACCGGGGCGACCCAATAGCCGACAGTGCATGCCAATCGACATCATCTTCGGCGCCGTTTCACCTTCTTCATACAGCACATCAAAACTGTCTTTCAGGTAGGTATAGAACTGCTCGGCGGTATTAAAACCCTGCGCGGTGGCAAAGCGCATATCGTTCGCATCCAGCGTATAAGGCACAATCAGGTGAGGCTTCTCGTCAACCGTTGTCCAGAACGGCAGGTCGTCGCCGTAGTAATCGCTGTCATACAGCAGACCGCCCTGCTCCACCACCAGCTTGCGGGTGTTCGGGCTATCGCGTCCGGTATACCAGCCGAGCGGCGCTTTGCCAAACAGCGTCGTGAGGATCTCCAGCGCCTGCTGCATATGCTGGCGCTCGGTCTGGATATCCATATTTTGATAGTGGATCCAACGCCAGCCGTGGCTCACCACGTCATACTCCGCGGCGTTGATCGCGGCGACGATCTCCGGGTTACGCGCCAGCGCCATTGCGATACCAAACACCGTTAAGGGCAGGCCGCGCTTCTGGAATTCATTGTGGATGCGCCAGAAACCTGCGCGGGAACCGTATTCATACAGTGAGTCCATCGACATATGTATTGCCGGGTAACTCGCCGCACCAATAATGTCTGACAAAAACTGTTCAGAACCGGTGTCGCCATGAAGGACGTGGTTCTCGCCGCCTTCTTCGAAATTGAGGACAAACTGCACGGCAATGCGCGCCCCTCCGGGCCATTGCGCATGAGGGGGTTTTCCGGCATACCCTGCCATATCGCGTGGGTAGTTATCGGTAAAGTGCCAGACAGGCTTGTCCGTATCTGAATGCATGCTGATTCGACCTCATTTTGGGGCCGCTTTCAGCTCAGCATTTCAAAGCATCCTGAAAGCGGCTTTTTATTGGGATACGCCAGATCGCCGTACTTGCTGGTACCAAGCCCCAGTGCCAGGAGGGATTCCACCATTTTCACCGCTGCCGTGACGCCATCGATCACCGGAATACCCAGCTCCTGCGTCAGCTCGCTGGCAAGGTTCGCCATCCCGCCACAGCCGAGAACAATAGCGCCGCTATTATCTTCCCGTTTGGCTTGTATACAACGCTCGCGTACTTTCTGCTGAGCAAGACCCGTGCCATCTTCTAACGCCAGTACCGGTAAATCGATCGCATGCAGTGCGGCGCAGTGATGCCCAAAGCCATATTGCTGCAATAAATGACGGGCGATGATCAGCGTGCGCGGCAAGGTGGTGACGATGGAAAAACGCGTCGCGACCAGCGTGGCGACATGCATCGCCGCTTCGGCAATTCCCACGACCGGCCCGCTTGCCAGCTCGCGGGCGGCCAGCAGCCCCGGATCGCCAAAGCAGGCAATCACATGGCCTTGCGCCCCCTGCGCCATGCCTTTTTTTATCTGTTCCAGCACGCCAATGGCGGCAATCGCCTCATCAAAGTGCCCTTCAATCGATGCCACGCCCTGGCTCGGACAACTGGCGAGGATCGTCGTACCCGGTGCGGCGACACTGCGGGCAGCGCTGGCAATGGTGTGTGTCATTTCCGGGCTGGTATTGGGGTTGATCACCTGTATACAGAATTGTGTCATGCCTGTTCTCCTGGCGCGCCAAACAGGCGGGCAAAATCGGGGAGGATGTCGCCGCCGCGCTCAAAGCTGAGGCTTGAGACAATATGATCGAAGTGGTGGGCCATAGCATGGCTCAGCGCCGCGCCATCTTTCTTACGCAGCAATTCGATGAGCCTGTCGTGGTCATCGCAGCGGCACCCACGCTGCCAGGGGGCGCCCCAGGCGGCAATCACCAGCGATGAACGTTGCGCCAGCGTGGTCACAATATCGGTCACTACGGCATTGCCAGAGATAGCCTGCAACTGGATATGAAATGCCGCGGAATGACGAATCGCCGCCGCGCCATCGTGGTTCTGATGCGCCTCTTCTTCCTGCGCGATGATTTTCTCGAGACCAGCAATATGTGGCGGCTGCAGATGCTCAAGCACCTGCGGCAGGTTGGCACACTCGATCATTTTGCGGGTAGAGAAGATCGCTTTCGATTCATCGATATCCGGTTTGGCAACAAATGCACCACGTCTGGGCGTCATCGTGACCATTTGCACCGTCGCAAGGCGCGTCAGAACCTTGCGGATCCCCGTGCGGCTAACGCCAAACACTTCGGCCAGGGCTTCTTCGGGTAATTTGCTACCGGGCGGTAATTGATGTTCGACAATGGCGGTCATCAGCGACTGCCAGATGAAATTTTCTTTATCTTCCAGATCTGCTGGGGTCTGTAGCCCCGTTGGCTGCTTCATTGGGAAATTCCTTTGTTACCTGGTTCTTATCTTTTTGTATACATCATTAAAATATTTTGTATACATAAAATTAAAACCTGGCCTGGTTCATGCAATACAGGATGGCAGACATAACGTCACAATCTGTATTCAGAGGAGCAGATTCCATGCCAAACCTTGAACCAAATTACAAAGACAGTTACAGCCCACGACTCACTAACAACGATTTGGCCCCGACGCGCGACCAGAACTGGACGTGGTACAACATCTTCTCTTTCTGGATGTCCGACGTTCATAGCATGGGCGGATACGTGGTCGCGGCCAGCTTCTTTGCGCTCGGCCTTGCTAGTTGGCAGGTATTACTGTGCCTGTTGCTGGGCATCTGTATTGTGCAGTTGTGCGCAAACCTTGTTGCCAAACCAAGCCAAATGGCTGGCGTGCCCTATGCGGTTATCTGTCGCCAGGCATTTGGCGTGTTCGGTGCCAATATTCCGGCCGTCATCCGTGGTCTTATCGCCTTTGCCTGGTACGGTATACAAACCTATCTGGCCGCTAACGCGTTAATGCTGGTGATGTTGAAATTCTGGCCTTCTCTGGCCCCGATGACCGAAGGGCATTTCCTTGGTCTGTCGCATTTGGGCTGGGTCTGCTTCGGCATTATGTGGGTATTGCAGGCACTGGTGTTCTGGCACGGGATGAGCGCGATTAAACGCTTTATCGATATCGCAGGCCCGGCTGTCTACGTGGTGATGCTGGCGCTGGCGGTGTGGATCCTGTCGCAAACCGGCTTTAGCGGTATCTCGTTTACCCTTGCCAGCAAAGAGCTGACCGCGGGCGAGCAAACCTGGCAGATGATTACCGCAACGGCGCTGGTGGTTTCTTACTTCTCCGGCCCATTGCTGAACTTTGGCGACTTCTCTCGCTACGGCAAAAGCATGCAGGAAATTCGTCGCGGCAACCGCTGGGGCCTGCCGTTTAACTTCCTGCTGTTCTCCATCGTGACCGTGGTGATCGTGTCAGGTACACAGTCGCTGTTCGGCAAAATGATCACCGACCCCATCGAGACCGTCAGCCACGTGGGCAACAGCCTGGCCATGGCAATTGGTTTGCTGACCATGATTATCGCCACCATTGGGATCAACATTGTGGCTAACTTCGTCTCCCCGGCGTTCGATTTCTCAAACTGCTCGCCGCAGAAGATCAGCTTCCGCACCGGCGGGATGATCGCCGCCGTTGGTTCCGTGCTGCTGACGCCGTGGAACCTGTTCCAGTCACCGGAACTGATCCACTACACGCTGGATGTGCTGGGCTCCTTTATCGGGCCACTGTTCGGTATTCTCCTGGCGGACTTCTACCTGATTAAACGCGGGAAAGTATTTGTCGATGATCTGTTTACCGTCTCCCCGAATGGGCGCTACTGGTACAAAAACGGCATCAACCCGAAAGCGGTTGCCGCACTGGTGCCGTCGGTCGCCGTGTGCCTGGTAATCAGCTTTATTCCGTCACTGCACGAAGTGGCGAACTTTAGCTGGTTTATCGGTGTGTTCCTGGGCGCAGGCAGCTACCGCTGGATTGCACGCCACGATCGTGAAGGGGTTAGCGAAGGGTTTGCTCCACGTCGCGCAACGGCGAAAGAGTAAACGCAACAGGCCCGGACTGGGGTAGTCCGGGCCTGTTGCTGACAGAAGATTAAGAAGAAAACAGGCAACGTCTACGGCGTCTTATCCTCCCCTGAGTTGTGTACGGTCCGGAGACATAGTGAACGCTTGTTCGGGGACATGGTAGACACTTACAACTGAGGCATAAGAACCCGTTTATGGAGTCACTTATGCCCTGGGATGCGAGAGATACCATGTCATTACGTT
>NZ_JBEULY010000037.1:0-2302 GCF_040578655.1 Phytobacter sp. RSE-02
GATATCAATGGCAACCTGAACGCGCTGTATTCGATAAAGGTCGGTGTGGATGTCAACGGTGTGCAATACGCGGCAGGGATGGGGCTGGGTGTGCAGAACACACCCAACGGCATGCAGTCACAGGTTATTTTCATTGCTGACCGCTTCGCTGTTATGTCTCAGGCTGGAGCTGCGGTCACGCTGCCGTTTGTTATTCAGAACGGCCAGACGTTTATTCGTGACACGTTTATCCAGGACGGGACCATCACTAACGCGAAAATTGGGGCGTATATCCAGTCGAATAACTACGTGGCTGGCTCAGTTGGCTGGCGGCTGGGTAAAGACGGCACGTTTGAAAACAACGGTAGTGTTGCTGGTCAGGGAGGCATGCGACAGACCAACCAGAAAATTAGCATCAGGGACGCCAATAATGTATTGCGAGTACAGTTTGGGCTTCTGGATGGAGTGTTCTGATGGCTTATGGTATTCAGACATGGGACGCTAACGGCGTCCCGAATAACTATGGAATTAAACCCGTTTCTGTTATTGGGCGCATCCCTTTGTCAGCGGGGCAGACATCAGGGACATGGAGTTTTACGGTACCCACTGGTTTTAAAGTTGGTTTCGTCGTGTCGCTTGATGTTGGGGCTGTGAGCGTAGGTCGTCGCATTGTGGCCGCCGGGAATACCATTACTCTGTCGCCAGCCAGTGATGTCGGGACTGGTAATTACCCGGCATCAACCTGTGAATTAGTCGTATTTATGGAGAAGGCGTAATGGCTGATTATGGGGCAATGATTCTGATGGATAATGGCAATCCGTTTGTTACGCCACAATCCACGCCGTTTTGTCTGTACGCCAGAGTCAGCATTAATTCAGCCCAGAATGGATCGGCACATGCTGCATCGACTACGATAGCCATCGACGCATCTTACCCGGCACTGGTTTTTTGCAAAACCACGAATACGGCGCAACCTACCGGCGTCGGGGCGAGCAGGTCAGGGAATAGCATTTTTGTAAACTCAAACAATGCTTACGGACAATCGCACACGCTGACCGCCTATGTTTTCGCAATATTTCCTCAAACCCTTCCGTCATGGGGCTTCGCTATATGGGATGCTGCCGGAAAACTGGTGCTGACAAATGAAAGTAAGGTACTGAGTGACCTGGTGACAGTCGGCACACCAGGTGTAAATGGTGGAATAAATATTGACCAGACGCTGAGCGGTTCATGGGCTGTTGCCCCCGGCATGCTGGGGTCTACAAACATTCAGAACAACTCAACACAACCACCGACCATTATCAATATTACTGCATATTCTGGCGCGCGGTTTGATGGCGCAAACACCCGAATAAATGCCGCGCCCGGCACAACAGCAACGGGTGTCCCGGTCGGGAGTACAAATACAGGAATAGCACTGACGGCGATTAATACAGCCGCCTATGATTAATTGATCGTTTTAATCGATCTTTAATTGATAATTAATCTGCAAAATCTATTTTAAAGCGGATTGGTTATTTCGTAATGTGTATATTCACTCTCTTTACGAGAAGTTAAAATGCATAAAATAATTATTTCAATATCTCTGGTGTTATCTCTGTCTGCCTGTTCAGGCATTCTCGAAAAGCAAAATCCTGTCTGTGAAGCAACTGCCAATATAGGTGGGTTGCCACATACCGTACAGATTTACGGGGTGCGCACAGTCGCTAATCAAATTGAATACAGGGCCGGGTATCCATTTAACTGGCAATGGGTGAATAAAAACAATTTCACCGCGTCTACCTGCAAATAAATTTAAATCACATCAAATAAACCCGCTCCGGCGGGTTTTTTTATGCCCGGAGAAAATATGATTTACACAACTGGCACCCTTGCCATTAGCGGTAATACGCTGACGGGAACCGGAACGAACTTTACAGCAGCAGGCTCACTCATCCGCGTTGGGTGCACCCTGGTCACTCTGGCAAATCCGGTACAGGTATTCCAGATAACCGCAATCAACAGCGCAACCCAGCTCACCGTGACGCCAGCGGCGAACCCGACAATCGCAGCCGGTACCGCTTACGCCATCCTGCTGAGTGATTCGCTGAGCGTGGACGGACTGGCGCAGAATATCGCTGAGACGCTGACGCTGTATCAAAAAAATATGAGCGGTTTCGCTGACGTGATGAACGGGGCGGGTGACGTCACTATCACAACAAACGGTGTGGCCGTCACGGTTCCCGGCCAGAAGTCGCTGGCAAAAAAAGGGGCTAACTCAGATATCACTTCTCTGAACGGGCTGACAACACCGCTCAGCCAGGGGCAGGGCGGGACGGGATTA